>JAUNHC010000076.1 GCA_030524175.1 Eubacteriales bacterium | reverse complement strand
ACTTTGTAACTATTAACTTAGTAGTCATTCTTGACTACACCATTATTATACTAGGGAGGAACATAAATGAATCGAATTATTTATCAAGTCCGATGTAGGCGCACGATTTGTGCTTACATAGCTCATGAAAAATTTAAGACTGGAGTTCTCAACTATTTATACAAAAACACCAAAATACAAAACCAAATTTTTCAAAAATTTTAGCATATAGAAAATTAATACTAAAATATATGAAATATTCACAAAAATACTCATTATCAAAAGATAATATTGACAAATCATACAACCTATGAAATAATAGTAAAAACGTTTCGACAGGACGATTAAAATGACAAATAAGATAATTAAAACAAGTAATACAAAAAGACCAGTAACTATTAAAGATGTAGCAAGCAGAGCTGACGTGGCGATTTCTACAGTTTCTCGTGTATTGAATGATCAGGACAGAGTAAGTAACGAGACCCGGGAGAAGGTTCAGAAGGCAGCGGCAGAGCTGGGGTTTGTGAAGAACAGTCTGGCTGCCTCCATGAAAACAGGTTCCACGAAACTTATTGTGGTGGCGGTTCCGGATCTGATCAATGAATATTATACTAATGTTATCCGTGGAGTGGAGCAGGTGGCTGTGCAGTATGGATATTATACCATCGTCTTTACAACACAGGAGTCTCCGGATAAAGAGAAGGAGCTTTTTGAGGGAAAGTTTGGACGCATTATTGACGGGGCTATTATTGTTCCGGCTCACCCTGACGTAGAGTTTCTGCGCAGTATTAATAAGCCGGTGGTTGTGGTGGACCGGTATGTGGCAGGATGTCAGCAGGATGCAGTTATGATTGAGAATTTTAAGGGTTCCTATCTTCTGATGCAGGAATTTATTGCAAACGGGCATGAGAAGATTGCGATCATCAACGGTCCTGAGAATTTCAATGTGGGTAAAGAGCGGGCTGACGGTTACCGGACTGCTATGAAGCAGGCAGAGCTTCCAATTGTTTCCAGTTACATGAAGAATACTTCATGGTATATTGATGGTGGGTATGAAAGTACAATGGAGTTATTGAAGCTTCCCGAGCCGCCTACTGCTATTCTGGCGACGAACAACCTGATTTGTATCGGTTGTGCTGAGGCCATTACGAATCAGGGGCTTGTCATTGGGAAGGATATTTCTTTGGCCGGGTTTGATGATTCTGCATTTGCAGAATTTGTTTCTCCGGGAATTACTGTGGCCAGGCGTGCAACAGAGGAGATGGGAGTTATCGGTGCAGAGAAGCTGTTTGACAAACTGTTAAAGAGAAATCCGCCGAAATATCAGGAGAGAAAAATTGTCCTGGATATTTCCATTGTAAGGCGTGGTTCTATTGCGAAGTTGAATTGAGATACAGAAGGAGGATCACATGCAAAAAAAGATAAGAGTGCTGTTAATAGGAGAATCATGGTTCATCAGAACCATGGAAGTGAAGGGATTTGATTCTTTCACTGCCGATTCCTACGGTACGGGAATTGAATACATACAGAAAGCATTAGACACGGAGGATATCCAGTTCCATCATATGCCCTGTCATATGGTGGGAACTGATTTTCCGGGAAGCTTAGAGGAACTGCAGGATAGATATGATGTGCTTATCATCAGCGATGTTGGGGCGAATACATTTTTGCTGCCTGTCGAAACGTTTTTACAAAGCAAGAAAACACCCAACAAGCTGGAAATGATAAAGGAGTTTGTTTTACATGGCGGAGCCTTATGTATGGTAGGAGGATATCTTTCCTTTATGGGAATTGAGGGTAAAGGGAAGTATTATCAGTCTCCTGTGGAGGAAGTACTTCCGGTTAACTTTTTATGTCATGATGACCGGCAGGAGCATCCGGAGGGGATTGATATCCGTGTAAAACATGAGAAGCATCCGGTAATTTCTGGGATTTCACCCCTTATTACGGGTATCCTGGGATATAACCGGGCAACAGCAAAGCCGGAGGCAGATGTTCTTTTGTCTTATGAAGGAGATCCGATTCTTGCATTGGGAAGCTTTGGGCAGGGAAGAAGTGCGGCATATGCCACAGACTGTGCACCGCATTGGTCCTCACCGGAGTTTAGCGATTCGGAGGATTACAGGACACTTTGGAGAAATCTGATACGCTGGCTGGCAAAGAGAGAAAACCAGGGATAAGGTTCAGAAAGGAGCAGGACTATGAAGAAAAAGGTATTGGCATTAGTATTGGGGATTACTATGTGTGCGGGGATGAGCCAGGTTGGCTGGGCAGCAGATGACCAGAAGCTTACAATAGGCTTTTCAGACTGGAGCAGAAGTTTTGAATTCTATGTGGATATGGAAACAGGAATGCAGGAGAAGGCAGATGAGCTGGGTGTTGAGATCGTCATGCAGGATGCGGACGGAGATTTGACAGAACAGACAAAGCAGTTGGAAAACTTTGTTTCCAGGAAAATGGATGGGATCATCATTTGTCCGATTGACTCTGAAGCAGCCGGCTCAGAGGTGGAGATGGTAAATGACGCAGGTATTCCTCTGGCAACTGTGGATATTGCTTGTACCGGCGGCGGTGAAGTAGCGGTGCACGTGGCTTCAGACAACCACCTGGGCGGTGCTCTGGCAGCGGAATATATGGGAGAGGCTTTAGGCGGAAAAGGTAAGGTGGCTGTGATAAGTAATCCCACCATTACTACGATCATAGAGAGAGAAAAGGGATTTACAGAGACTCTTGCAGAGAAATATCCTGATATTGAGATCGTGGCAAATCAGAGCGGTGAGTCCACCAGAGAAAAGGGAATGGAAGTGGCAGAAAATATGCTGGAGAAGTATCCGGATCTGGACGGTATTTTCGGGACGAATGACATGATGGCCTTAGGTGCTGTTCAGGCTATCGAAGCCAAGAATATGGATACGATCGTGGTAGGTTTCGATGCCACAGAGGAAGCATGTAATGCCATGAAAGAGGATTCTCCTATGAAGGCAAGTGTTGCCCAGCAGCCAAAACTCTTGGGGGCAGAGGTTCTTCAGGCATTGGTTGACAAGATCAACGGAGAAGAGGTAGAACCGGAAATAAAGGTTGAGGTAAAAATGGTAACGGAAGAGAATGCAGACGAATATCTGAAGTAATCACTGACAGGGGCTGCCGTCCGGCAGCTCCTTTTATAAAGAAAGTGAGGCCGGGGTAATATGAGCCGAGAAGAGAAGAATATACTGGAATTTGACCATATCAGCAAGACCTTTCCGGGTGTATTGGCGTTGGACCAGGTATCGTTCGGTATCAGAAAAGGAGAGGTTCATGGGCTTGTGGGTGAGAATGGCGCCGGAAAATCCACTTTGATCAAGATCTTGTGCGGTATTTACCATGCTGATGAGGGACAGATCTTGATCGACGGAAAGCCGGTACACATTGGGAATCCGGAGCAGTCCCAGGAATACGGCGTTCATGTAATGCATCAGGAAATCAGCGTACTGCCTAATATGACAGTAGCTGAGAATATGAACATTCAAAGTCTTCCGCGGAAGGGTAAAATTTTCACAGATAAAAAGGCTATGCTGGAAAAAACGAGAAAGGCACTGGAAACCGCTGGACTTCATTACGTGGAGCCCAATGGGAATATCAGCCGGTACAGCCTGGCTACACAGCAGATGATCCATCTGGCACGGATCATTTCTATGGAGCCTAAGGTAGTTCTTTTGGACGAACCAACCGCTTCCCTGACAATGAATGAAGCCCAGCAGTTGTTTGCAGCTATAGAAAAATTTAAGAGTATGGGAGTATCTATCATTTATATTTCTCATTACCTGGATGAGGTATTGAAAATCTGTGACCGTATTACAGTTCTCCGTGATGGCAAGTATATGAATACTTATATTTCAGAGGATACAGACAATGAAGAAATTGTGACAGCTATGGTTGGAAAAAAAGTGACAGCCAGGCAAAGAGAAGCCTTGGAGCACGGGGAGACAGTTCTTGAGATAAAGAATCTCACAACTGCTTCTGTGGTGAGACATGCCAGTCTGAAACTTCACAGAAATGAGGTTTTGGGATTATACGGACTTAATGGTGCAGGGAAGACGGAGCTGCTTCGGGGAATCGGGGGAATTGACCGGATTTTGCAGGGGGATGTTTTTATTCAGGGAGAAAAAGCTGAAAAGCATGATATCCAATCCAGGCTGGAGCAAGGGATCGTCTATGCGCCGGAGGACAGAAGAAGGCTTGGATTAGTGTTGGGAATGAGTGTTTTAGAAAATGTGTCACTGGGGAATGAAAGAAATTATGCGTCCATGCAGATGGTGGATTTCAGGGCAGAAAGAGAGGATGCTGTAAAATATATTGAGAAAATGCGTATTAAAACGCCTACGGCCCAGACTCAGGTGGGAGTCTTAAGCGGCGGGAATCAACAAAAGGTGGTACTGGCTAGATGTATGGCAGGGAAAAACAGGATTTTTCTTCTGGATGAACCCACAGTGGGTATAGATGTGGGGGCCAGGGAGGAAATCTATTCACTGATATCAGAAATCGTGCAGTCAGGCTCATCAGTCCTGCTGGCTTCCTCGGATTTAAATGAGATCTTAGAGGTAAGCGACAGGATTGCAGTGATTGCCCACGGTACAATTGTAAAAGTATTGGACAGAAAAGAAGCTGCGGAAGAGACACTGTTATTATATGCGATGGGAGATGAGAGTCATGAATGAAAAATCTATGATAAAGAAGCTGTTTGGATTCCGTGAAACGGGCGTGGTGGCCGGATTGATCGTACTTACAATTATTTTTTCTTTTTCCTCTGATATATTTTTTACCGGAAATAATCTTCTGAATATTACAAGACAGATTTCTATTACAGGATTACTGGCAATTGCTATGACCTTTGTCATTATTACCGGCGGGATTGACTTGTCAGTAGGAGCTGTGATCGCCTTTTCAGGGATAATCACTACCAGTCTTATGAAGGATTATGAGATTCCTATGGTTTTGGCTATATTTGCCGGGATTTTCATCGGGGTTCTCACCGGATTTCTTAATGGTCTGTTGATCGCCTATCTGAATATGCCTGCTTTTATTACTACTATGGGAACCATGACTATACTGAGAGGGCTTGGTTACATTTATACTCAGGGATATCCTATTTATGATCTGCCGAAAACTTTCCGCTATATTGGACAGGGATATGTGGGGCCGATTCCTGTTCCTACCATTATTTTTGCAGCAGTAGCGTTTTTGGCTTATATCCTCCTGAATAAGACAGTCCTGGGACGTCACATCTATGCGGTGGGCGGAAACAGTGAAGCGGCACGGCTGGCCGGTATCCGGGTAAGAAAGGTACAGCTTTATGTATATATGCTCAGTGGGCTTATCAGCGGATTGGCTGCAGTGGTCCAGGCTGCCAGGGTAGGTTCAGGTCTTCCGAAGATTGGGGAAGGATTTGAGATGGATGCCATCGCTTCGGCGGTTATTGGAGGAGCAGCCATGTCAGGAGGGTCAGGCACAATTCTGGGTACCATTTTAGGTGCTATGATCCTTGGTGTTCTCAGCAACGGACTTAGCCTGATGGATGTAGATTCCTATGTGATGAATGTTATTTCCGGATGTGTTGTGATCCTGGCAGTATTGATCGATCAGCTTCGTACGATCATGTCGAAGAATGCCCAGATAAAAAATACACGGGCAGCCATCAAGGAAGGTAAGTAAAGAGAGAAGGTGTTAATATGCAGGAAAAAGAAAGAGACGGAGCCGGCACAATAAACTGTGCTGCAAAATTGTATGAGGAAGATGCGGTTGCTCTTTTAAAGAAGCTTGTATCCTGTGATACGACTGACTATCATGAGAAGAACGGGCAGGTTCTCGTGGAGGAATTTTTCAACAGTATGGGGATACAGACAGAACGTGTGTATCCGGATCCCGGGCGTTTATGTAAATATGACTGTTTTAACAAAGGACATACCTATGAGGACAGATACTGCTTAGTAGGAATTTTGAAAGGAAGTGGCGGAGGTCGTTCTCTGCTTCTCAATGCCCATATGGATACTGTTTTTCCTGCTTCTCCGGAGGAATGGAGGACAGAGCCTTTCACACCTGCGGAAAAGGATGGCAGGATCTACGGCCTTGGTTCTGCTGACACAAAAAGCGGTATGGCGGCAATGCTCACGGCAATGAAGCTGCTGAAGGAATCAGGAATACGGTTAAAGGGTGATGTGATTTTTGAAGGGGTTGTGGACGAAGAGGCCGGAGGGGGCAATGGCTCGCTGGCATGTATTGATGCGGGTTACCGGGCGGATGCTGTGCTTGTGGCAGAGCCTACATCTTTAATCCCCTGCAGTGCCCACCTTGGGTCATATGCATTCTGGCTGACAGTGGAGGGCAGGAGTGCACATGGGAATATGAAATGGAAAGGCGTCAGTGCATTTGAGAAAGCGTTACCGATCATCCGGGCCTTGGGAGAATTAGAGAAGAAATGGCAGAGTCGGACTTATGATCTGCTGCCGTCTCCTGTGATCACAGTGCTGCAGGTATCGGTAGGTGACGGTTCCATCACTATTCCCGGAGAATGTACGCTGTTGGTGAACTACACGTATCTTCCTGACGGTTATGATTATTGGGGTGAAATACAGGAAGTGATAGCTGCCTGTACAAGCAGTGACCAATGGTTTCAGGAGCATCCGGTAAAAATCGTCAAGCACCATGACTGCGGGCCGTATTATACCAGCCCGGCGGATGAGTGGCCGGAAACCATAATAAAAGTCATGAAAGAATCAGGATATCAAGATGTGGAAATCCATGGAATGCCATGCGGAGCAGACGGAAGACTCTACGCCACTGTAGGCAGAATGCCCACAGTGATCCTGGGCCCCGGAAGTATCGAGTGTGCCCATAAGCCAAATGAGTATGTGGAAATAGATGAATATCTGGAGGCTGTGCGTATATATAAGGAATTGATCTGTGAATGGTGCGGTGTTGCAGAGGAGGACTGAAATGGATCAGTGGAAAAAGATTTTAGACTTCGGTCCCAGACCAGTGGGAAGTCCGGCACATGATAAGACCATGGAATTTATTTATCAGGAAATGAAAGGTTTAGGTACGGATGTTCACAAAGAGGAGTTTTGGTTTCCCGGCTGGGAAAACAGGGGGACTTCTTATCTCACCTTGAAATCTCCGGAGAAAAGGCAGCTGGAATCGTGGCTTTTCCTTGGAAGCGGCAACGGAGATGCGGAAGGGGAACTTCGCTGGATAGGAACTAATTATATCTGGAATATGTACGGATGGGATTTATATGCCATATTTTCGGAAGAACAGGAAATTGTCGGCTATGTTTCCGGAAGAATCGGAGGTGATGCACTTTCACAAACTTTGATCGAAGGGAATGGGGAGCTTCCTCATTTTATAGTAGGAGAACCTGAAAATGAGAGACTTAAAGAGCTTTTGCAAGAACATAAGGTTTCTGTACAGGGACATGCAGAATGCGGATGCAGAGAAATAAAGGGTACTAATATCATAGTACATATGGGCGTTGCTGAAAGTAACAGAAAAAAGATTATGATCTGTGCTCATTATGATTCTATGTATAATACCGTGGGGGCTTATGACAACTGGGCAGGTACGACAGTACTTATGGAATTTGTGAAGAGATATTCCGGTTCCGGGCAGGAAGGGGAATTGGAGATTGTTTTTACAGACGGAGAAGAGTGCAGACTTGCCGGTTCTGTATACCATGCAGGAAAAATCGATCCCGGTGAATACGCCTGTGTGCTGAATATTGACGGCATCGGCAGGGGTAATGTGATGGAAATATGGGGAGGTGCGGAGTGGTTTAACAGAAAGGTATTAAAACTTCTAAGCGGCAATGAAAACACACTGGATTTCCATCTGAAATGGCCTCCGCCTCCGGGGAGTGACCATAAGCCGTTTTATGATATGGGAATACCAGTATGTATGCTGACGGTGAATGACCAGGGAATTATTCATACTCCCAAAGATATCTATGACGATTCTATTGAAAAGAATATGAATAAGATATTAGCCCTTGTTGAGTACCTGGTAAGAAATTTACAGATTGAATAAAAGAACAGCCTGAACAGTGGTCAGTACCAATCACCCGGTACTGGCCACTATGCTTTTGTGTTTCGGGTTTGTTCTCTGATGTAGTCCGTTGCGTTCTGGAATTAAATATGATAAAATATAACTATCTGGAATCCTTAAAAAAATATAAAGTCCTTGCACCCAAAATTTCTTTATGGTAATCTGAATCCATATTCATCAGTTCAGAAATTTCTATTTATCCTGCCGTTCGGCATCAGAACTCCTGCGGATTCAATTACAAAAGATTACCTACAATGAAAAAGGAAGGCGAGGGATTGTTTGGGCATCAAGGACCAGGAATTCAGAAAATTCGTCAGTGACCGGACACGTTTATCGGATCTCTTAAATGGTACGATTTTTCAAGGAAAACAGTTGATAAAGGCAGAATACCTGCGGGAAGCGCCAAGGAAAAAATCACTGTTTCTAACCGGAAAGGCAACTGACACTTTACAGAAGATGAACAGTTCCGAAGGGAAAATCCAATATCTGGAACGGGAGCGTGATGTGTTTATGCTGCATGATGCTCCGGAGGGCCGTATCTATGTAGCTTGTGAAGGACAGACTCAGCCTGATTATACCATGCCTGTGAGGGAATTCACGTATGACGGGGTGGAGTACTCGGAGCAGACGGCAAAAGGGCATAAGGGAAGCGGCGGAGGAATTAAACGCCCCCTGGTGCCAGTGTTTCATCAGGTATTATATCTGGGAGAGAAGCGCTGGATTGGGAAGCACTCATTGAGGGAAATGATGGAGATTCCCGCATATGTCCGAGATTACCAGGATTTTGTGGCTGATTACCGGATTTATATTGCAGATATCCATGAGCAGGATCCGGAATTGTTTCAGACAGAATGGAAGGATATCTTCCGTATCATGAGACACAGCCGTAAAAGAGAGGAACTAAAAAAGTACATAGACCAGAACCGGGAGCAAATCAGGCGTTTAAGCCTGGATACAAGATTGTTTCTTGCGGTTCTGCTGGACCAGTATAAAATATTAGAAGATGGAAAAGTAGAGGTGAAAGAAATGTGTGAAGCATGGGATGGTGCAATGTTGCTGTATAAGGAAGAAGGAATCAAAACAGGATTTCAAACCGGAATGCAAACCGGAATTGAAGCAATGATACGTGAGAATCTGTCTGAAGGACGAAGCAGAGTTGTAATATTGGACAAGCTGCAGAAATATTTTTCTCTTACCAGAGAAGAGGCAGAGGAATATTACGAGAAGTATGCTCTTCAAAGAGTATAAAATTTGCAGTTAATATTTCCAGATTCTCTCTTTCTCTCAATTGACAGTCACCCTCTCCGTATAGTAAACTGATTATAAGCCAAAGACTGATCAGAAAGGACGTTTAGAGATGGCAAAAGAATCTAAGACTAATGCAATGCGTATGCTGGAGCGTCAGAAGGTGAGTTATGAGTCACTGTCTTATGAATGTGATGAATTTATAGACGGAATCCACTGTGCAGATCTTACAGGTGCCCCCTATGAACAGTCTTTTAAGACACTGGTCATGGAGGGGAAGAGCGGCGGTTACTATGTCTTTGTGGTTCCCATTGAGAAGGAAGTGGACCGCAAGGCGGCGGCCAAGGCTGTGGACGAGAAGTCTGTGGATATGATTCATGTGAAGGATATCCTTAAGATTACCGGATATGTCCGGGGCGGGTGCAGTCCTGTGGGGATGAAGAAGGCGTATCCTACTGTTTTTGATGCTTCGGCGGGAGAGTTTGAGGAGATTTATGTGAGCGGAGGCCGTATCGGCCTGACCTTGAAGGTACCTGTGAAGGATCTGCTGAAGGTGACCGGAGGAAAGCTCGCAGAGATCACAATGTGAAAAAAGTTACTGCGCACAGCTGCCTTTTAGAGGTGTGCTGCTGAAGTCAGTATCAGAAAGAGAGGATGGATTATGAAGGGAAAAGGTTTATTAAAGAAACTGACAGCGTGCCTGTTGGCAGCTGTTATGATGGTGTCAGTTTATGTGCCGGTATCGGCGGCCAGCTATACCAGAACACAGAAAATATTTGTGGACACTGGACAGAGCTATCATATTATGAATAATAATATCAGTCGGAACAAGGTTAAAGAGTACACTTTAGTGGTTGTGCCGATGGAAGCAGGTACACGGTTTGATTTAGCTATGGGATACGGTGGAAATGAGGAGGTTGTTAAGAACTGTACACAGGGTTATAGTGCTGTATTGAAAACACCCTCTTATGTGAAAACCTCTTCGTCCAGCAATGCTGGTATGATCGCATGTGTAAAGGTTACGAAAGGCAGTGTTCAGGTTGGAATTCAGTATAGCAACGGCTATAAAAATGCATCGGTTCTGACATTTAAGAAACAGGCAGCATCCCATCAAACTTTAAAAGCAGTTACTGTAAAGAAGAATAAGAAGGTTCTTTTTCAGCGTAAGGGCAGCAATCTGAAATCAACATCCCTTGTGATTGCGTCAAAATCTGGTTCTGTAACCAGAAGGACACTTAGCGTTCCTTTAAATGAATTTGAAAATTATACGTTCAATGCCAATAATTTGAGCTATCGCTATTATTATAAAGGGGTGCTCGGTAAGAGCCTTAATAAAAAGTATGATACAAAACTTGGCTCCACAGGGTACATCATGATGAGAATAACGGATAAATTATCAGGCTGGTTCACCACCAAGAGCGGCAGTGTAACATTCTATTACCCCACAGATTACGCAAAAATTGGTGTAACATTAAAATAAAATGATCCATTTGTATTATAAAAACACCCCGGCGGCATATATATGCTTCCGGGGTGTTTTTCATAATGCCGGGAAGATATCAATCCTCCATCGCACCTTCGCTGGTATTAATTTCTATTTAGTTATCGTCCGCATCTGCCTCATTGACTTCATATACATGGCGTTTCTTAGCCATTTCATCGCTTGCCAGATATTCGTCATAGGTGGTGATCTTATCGATCATTGTTCCATTTGGCAGGATTTCCATGATCCTGTTGGCAGTTGTCTGGACGAACTGGTGGTCATGACAAGTGAAAAGAATGACACCCGGGAACTTAATAAGTCCGTTGTTCAATGCTGTGATGGACTCCATGTCCAGGTGGTTGGTAGGCTCGTCCAGCACGAGGATATTAGCACCGGAGATCATCATCTTGGAGAGCAGGCAGCGTACCTTTTCGCCTCCGGAGAGGATCCGCACACGTTTTACACCGTCCTCGCCGGGGAAGAGCATACGTCCCAGGAAGCCTCGCACATAGGTGGCATCCTTGATCTCAGAATACTGTGTCAGCCAGTCGGAGATAGTCAGGTCACTGTCGAATTCCTTGGTGTTGTCCTTGGGGAAATAAGCCTGGGTGGTGGTCACGCCCCATTTGTAATTGCCTTCGTCCGGCTCCATCTCGCCCATCAGGATCTTGAAGAAGGTGGTGATGGCCTGTTCGTTAGCTCCCACGAAAGCTACCTTGTCCTCGCGGCCCAGGGTAAAGGAAATATTGTCAAGTACCTTAACACCGTCGATGGTTTTGGACAGGTTCTCTACCATCAGGACTTCATTGCCGATCTCACGGTTAGGGCGGAAGTCAATGTATGGGTATTTACGGCTGGAAGGACGCATGTCGTCAAGCTGGATTTTCTCCAGGGCACGCTTACGGGAGGTTGCCTGTTTGGACTTGGAAGCGTTGGCGCTGAAACGGGAGATAAAATCCTGCAGCTCTTTAATCTTTTCTTCTTTTTTCTTATTGGCTTCTTTCATTTGTTTGATGAGAAGCTGGCTGGACTCGTACCAGAAATCATAGTTTCCGGCATAGAGCTGAATCTTGCCGTAGTCGATGTCTGCGGTGTGGGTGCAGACTTTATTTAAGAAATAACGGTCATGGGATACTACAATGACTGTGTTCTCAAAGTTGATCAGGAATTCCTCCAGCCATTCAATAGCGGGGAGGTCCAGATGGTTGGTAGGCTCGTCAAGGAGCAGGATATCAGGGTTGCCGAAAAGAGCCTGGGCAAGAAGCACCTTTACTTTCATACTTCCTGTCAAGTCTGCCATAGGGGTATAGTGAAATTCAGTGTCAACCCCAAGTCCGTTTAAAAGGGTTGCAGCGCCGGATTCTGCTTCCCAGCCGTCCATCTCTGCAAATTCTCCTTCCAGCTCACTGGCACGGATACCGTCCTCGTCTGTGAAGTCTTCTTTTGCATAAATGGCATCTTTCTCTTTCATAATCTCGTATAATCTTGCGTTACCCATGATAACTGTGTCAAGGACAGGGTAAGCATCGTATTTAAAATGATCCTGCTGCAGGAAGGAGAGACGCTGACCAGGTGTGATGATAATGTCACCCTTCGTTGGCTCCAGCTGTCCGGAGAGGATTTTTAAGAAAGTGGATTTGCCTGCTCCGTTGGCTCCGATCAGGCCGTAGCAGTTGCCTTCTGTAAACTTGATATTTACATCTTCAAACAAGGCTTTTTTTCCTAAACGCAGTGTAATATTGCTTGCTGAAATCATATTGTACCTCTTTTTCTTTAAATGGTGTCTTTTATTTCCTATTATAATGATACTGATGCCAGGGTCAAAAGGGAACCGGGGCAGGCACTGTCCTGGCTCCCTTTTGACTCCCACATCTCATAATACATATATATCAGTAGTATAGCCGATTTCCATTGTACCGTAAACTGGGAAATTTGCAAGAATTATTTTATAATTCCCTAATGTTTTAAGGCAGAAAGCCGGATTAAGAGCAGCGGCATACTTTACAAAGAAAAATACGGCTGTTATAATGTTTAGCATGTATTTTATCAGGGAACGGAGGAAATTATGGGAAACAGAAATATAAACGCCGGGACAAATCATCATATCTATCTTATTGGTTTCATGGGGAGCGGCAAGAGTACCATTGCCGGTTATCTTCACAGGGAATACGGAATGGAGCAGGTGGAGATGGATGAGCAGATAGTAATGGAGGAGGGGAGAAGTATCGGAGATATTTTTGCCCGGGAGGGGGAGGAGTATTTCCGGACATTGGAGACGGAGCTTCTCAAGAGACTTCAGGAGAAAGAAAACGTGGTGGTATCCTGCGGCGGAGGGACTGCTATGAGAGAATGTAATGTTGAAGAGATGAAAAGAAAAGGCAAGATCGTGCTTCTAAGCGCCTCACCGGAGACTGTGTATGAGAGAGTACGGGTGAGTCATGACCGTCCGCTTCTGGAAGGAAATATGAACGTGGAATATATTAAAGAATTGATGGACGCCAGAAGGCCCAAGTACGAGGCCGCTGCCGATATCATAGTGAGTACAGACGGGCGCAGTGCGGAGGAAATCTGCCGTGAGATCATGGAACAGGTCGGCTGAAGCATTGACCATGAGCAATGGGAGCAGCAATGAATGACGATCAGAATTGAGAGCAGCATAGAATGCCCATCAGCAATGAGAGTAGCATTGAGTGATCAGCAGTGTTTGACAAATAAAATGAATCATGATATAACGATTTAAATCAGACTAAAATAACTGGTGTTTTGAGTATGCATTCCATAGGTATCTTCTTATGGAAAGAATGTGTGTCAGGGCACCGGAAGTAAATGCAGAAAGAAGAGATTACATGAATGGAGTATTAGATGTATTAGCCAGGATCATGGCTGACAATTTATGGGCGGCGCCTGTTTTAAGCCTTGCTGCAGGGATCATCACTTCCTTCACCCCGTGTTCCCTGGCTACGGTTCCTATGCTTCTGGCTTGTGTGGGAGCTACCAACGCATCGCCTAAGAAGGCTTTCAGGCTGTCCTTGGCTATGGCGTGCGGTATGGCGGCTACTTTTGGGATATTCGGCTCTGTGGCTTCGGCCATCGGACACAGGATGCATGAGGCTGGGCACTGGTGGACTGCCTTGATGGGAATCCTGATGATCCTTATGGCTTTGCAGGTCTTTGGGCTGGTTCATATTATTCCTCATATCCATATGTCAGAGAAAATGACTAAGAAGGGATATGCAGGGGCTTTTCTCACAGGAGCCCTGGGAGGGGTATTTGCCTCTCATTGTGCAATTCCGGTCATGGTAGCTCTCCTGGCATTGGTGGCGGAGCTGGGGAAGAATGCCTGGTGGGGCGTTTTTCTTATGGTGCTGTATGCCTTGGGGCACAGTATTCTGCTCATTGCGGCAGGTACAGGCTACAGCTATGTGGAGAAGGCGATTGAGAACCCGAAGTTTGAATCAGCTGGGAAGTGGCTGCGCCGTTTTTTGGGTGTGGTGATCCTGGCTGTAGGATTGTTGATGATTTTCGGAGAGAAATAGAGCAAAAACTAACCTCAACCGACAATTTTGTGTAAAATTGTCCATATTTTGAGCAAATCTGATTCACGGAATTATTGAATTACTCACGGAAAATTGATATAATTTGACATAGATAGGTTCAAAAACCGTATGAAATTAGTGTACTATCTAAAAATGGCATAATTTACAACAAAAGTGAAAGCAGAGAGGTCATAAGAGCATGTTTATTACGAGAGAATGTGATTACGCAGTAAGGGTAATCCGAGCTTTGGCAGGTGAGACACGCCTGAGTGTCAGTGAAATTTGTGAGAGGGAGCTTATCACGGCGCCCTTTGCCTACAAAATCCTGAAGAAACTCCAGAAGGCGAAGATTGTCAAAGGCTACAGGGGAGTCCATGGGGGGTATTCCCTTAATAAACAGCCAGACGAATTGACATTGTTCGATGTGTACGATGCGATTGATCCGGAAATGTTTATTATTGAATGTCTTAATCCTAAGAATTGCTGTGCCAGAGACGGGCAGGACGGAATGCCGTGTCTGGTCCATCGGGAGCTGGAGAGTATCCAGGGAGACATATGGGCGATGCTTAAAAGAAAAACATTACAGCAGCTTTTGTCCGGAGAATGAAACAGTTCAGCTGTCTGAACTGTCAGCGGAGAGCAGACAGGACGCAGGGCAGGAAAGGACCGGCGTATACCTTATGGGTGTGCGGACGGTTCTTTTTGCCCTTTTTTGTACGCGATAAGATACAAGAATCGGCCTAAAGGAATTGGACATACCGGGCATTTTATGGTATAATCATAAACGGACTTTTAGACACATAAGTGGTCTAGAAATAATATTTTTTTCATCATACCTTTAAGGAGGAAAAAAACTATGGCAAGAAAGATGAAAACCATGGATGGTAACCATGCAGCCGCTCATGCATCATATGCTTTTTCTGATGTAGCTGCAATTTACCCGATCACCCCTTCATCTGTTATGGCTGAAGCTACAGACGAGTGGGCAACCCAGGGAAGAAAGAACATTTTCGGACAGGAAGTACAGGTTACTGAGATGCAGTCCGAGGCAGGTGCAGCAGGTGCTGTGCACGGTTCTCTGGCAGCCGGTGCGCTGACAACCACCTATACAGCATCCCAGGGTCTGTTACTGATGATCCCGAACCTTTACAAAATTGCCGGTGAGCAGTTACCGGGCGTGATCAACGTATCCGCACGTGCCATCGCTTCCCACGCACTTTCTATTTTCGGAGATCATTCCGACGTTATGGCATGCCGTCAGACTGGCTGTGCTATGATGTGTGAGTCTTCCGTACAGGAAGTTATGGACCTGACACCTGTTGCTCATCTTGCAGCGATCAAGGGAAAAGTTCCGTTTATCAACTTCTTCGACGGATTCCGTACCTCTCACGAGATTCAGAAGATTGAGACTTGGGATTACGAAGATCTGAAGGATATGGCTGATTTAGATGCAATCGCAGAGTTCCGTAACCGCGCTCTGAATCCTAACCATCCGTGCCAGAGAGGTTCTGCACAGAACCCTGATATCTTCTTCCAGGCAAGAGAAGCATGTAACCCATACTACGATGCTCTTCCGGCAATCGTACAGGAATACATGGATAAAGTAAACGCTAAGATCGGTACTGACTATAAATTATTCAACTACTACGGCGCAGAAGACGCTGACCACGTACTTGTTGCTATGGGCTCTGTAAATGATACCATCGAAGAGACCATCGACTACATGATGGCAGCCGGCAAGAAAGTCGGTGTTGTTAAAGTTCGTCTTTACAGACCATTCTGTGCAGACGCACTGATCAATGCTATTCCTGACAGCGTTAAATGCATCACCGTTATGGACAGAACAAAAGAGCCGGGAGCACTTGGCGAGCCTCTGTACTTAGACGTAGTTGCTGCATTAAAAGACAGTAAATTCAAAGATGTGAAGATCCTTTCCGGCCGTTACGGCTTAGGCTCCAAAGACACCACACCTGCACAGATCGTGGCTGCTTTTGAGAACACTGAGAAAGAGAAATTCACTCTTGGTATCGTGGATGATGTGACAAACCTTTCCCTTGAGACAGGCGAAGCTATCGTTACAACTCCGGAAGGAACCACAAACTGTAAATTCTGGGGTCTTGGCGCTGACGGTACCGTAGGTGCAAACAAGAACTCCATTAAGATCATCGGTGACAACACTGACATGTACGCACAGGCTTACTTTGACTATGACTCCAAGAAGTCCGGCGGTGTGACTATGTCTCACTTACGTTTCGGTAAGAAACCGATCAAATCTACATACCTGATCCGTAAAGCAGACTTCGTAGCCTGCCATAATCCTTCCTATGTTAATAAATACAACATGGTTCAGGAACTGGTAGACGGCGGAACATTCCTGCTGAACTGCCCATGGGATATGGAAGGCCTTGAGAAACATTTACCGGGACAGGTAAAAGCTTTCATCGCTAACCACAATATCAAATTCTACATCATTGACGGTGTGAAGATCGGTATTGAAACAGGCATGGGACCAACACGTATCAACACAATCCTTCAGTCTGCATTCTTCAAGCTGACAGGCATCATTCCTGAGGAGCAGGCTATCGACCTGATGAAGGCTGCTGCTAAGGCTACTTACGGACGTAAGGGTGATGAGATCGTTCAGAAGAACTGGGCAGCTATCGATGCCGGTGCAAAACAGGTTGTAGCTGTAGAAGTACCGGAGAGCTGGAAAGACGCTGCTGACGAAGGATTGTTCATGGCTCACGCTGAAGACGGAAGAGAAGATGTTGTAAACTTCGTTAACAACATCCAGGCAAAAGTAAATGCTCAGGAAGGAAATACTCTGCCTGTATCTGCATTTACAGATTATGTGGACGGCACCACACCATCCGGTTCCTCCGCATTTGAGAAACGTGGTATCGCTGTCAATATTCCGATCTGGAATCCTGACAACTGTATCCAGTGTAACAGATGTGCATATGTTTGTCCGCACGCTGTTATCCGTCCGGTAGCCCTGACTGCAGACGAAGCAGCTAATGCACCGGAAGGAATGAAGACTTTAGACCTTACAGGTATGAAAGAATACAAGTTCACCATCGCTGTATCCGCTCTTGACTGTACAGGATGTGGTTCTTGTGCAAATGTCTGCCCGGGCAAGAAAGGTGCGAAAGCCCTTGCTATGGAGAACATGGAAGCAAACGTTGGAACTCAGAAATACTTCGACTACACAGTGAAGCTTCCGGTAAAAGAAGATGTTATTGCTAAATTCAAAGAGACAACTGTCAAAGGCAGCCAGTTCAAACAGCCTCTCCTTGAGTTCTCAGGAGCTTGTGCAGGATGTGGTGAGACACCATATGCTAAATTGATCACACAACTGTTCGGTGACAGAATGTTTATTGCAAACGCTACAGGATGTTCCTCTATCTGGGGTAACTCCTCACCGTCCACACCATACACAGTTAACGAAAAAGGACAGGGTCCTGCATGGTCCAACTCCTTATTCGAGGATAACGCTGAGTTTGGTTACGGTATGCTTCTTGCTCAGAAGGCTGTTCGTGAAGGCCTGAAAGCTAAGATTGAAGATGTTGTTGCAAACGGAGAGAACGAAGATGTAAAAGCTGCCGGACAGGAATGGCTGGACACTTATACATGCGGCGCTTCTAACGGAGCAGCTACCGAGAAATTAGTAGCAGCGCTGGAAGCATGCGGATGCGACAAAGCAAAAGAAATCCTTGCACAGAAAGACTTCCTGGGCAAAAAATCCCAGTGGATATTCGGCGGTGACGGATGGGCTTATGATATCGGCTTCGGCGGTGTTGACCATGTTCTGGCAAGCGGACGTGACATCAACGTTATGGTATTCGATACAGAGGTTTATTCCAACACAGGCGGACAGTCCTCCAAGGCTACTCCTACCGGTGCTATCGCTCAGTTCGCTGCAGGCGGTAAAGAAGTGAAGAAGAAAGACCTTGCTTCCATCGCTATGAGCTATGGCTATGTGTATGTTGCTCAGATTTCCATGGGTGCAGACTTCAACCAGACAGTGAAAGCAATTGCAGAGGCAGAAGCATATCCGGGACCATCCCTGATCATTGCTTACGCTCCATGTATCAACCACGGAATCAAGAAGGGTATGTCCAAAGCCCAGACAGAGGAAGAACTGGCAGTTAAGTGCGGATACTGGCACAACTTCAGATTCAACCCGGCTGCTAAGGAAGAAGGCAAGGCTGCATTTACTCTGGATTCCAAAGAGCCGAACATGGAAGCATATCAGGAATTCCTTGACGGAGAGGTTCGTTACAATTCTCTGAAACGTCAGAATCCTGACAAGGCTGCAAGACTGTTCGCTAAGAATGAGACAGAAGCAAAAGAGAGATACGCATATCTGAAGAAATTAGTTACTCTTTACGGAGAGGAATAATCATTCGGAAACAGTATTTTGATGTAGAGTAAGTGATAACCCGCGGTGCATCTGCACCGTGGGTTTTTCACTTGTATGTGTGACAGAAAAAATAATCCCCCTGCTATGCAGGGGGAGGGCAGGTCTT
>JAUNHC010000075.1 GCA_030524175.1 Eubacteriales bacterium | reverse complement strand
CTGTATAAAATTTTCAATGTTCTTCAATTTAGCCTTGACTTTTTATTTGCAGGCTTTTTTAAAGAAATATAACTTCCGCATCCAACTTTATACTGAGTCATATCCCAAGCTTGTCCCAAATGCTTCATAAGCGTTTCCACATTCCATTCCCCGCACAAAGGCCCGGAGATCAGCAGATATTCCCTTGGAGCTTCCACAATGCTGATCTGGCTGTCCTTGATCGTACTGCAAAGCAAGAGCTGCTGTCTTTTCCTGCTTAGAATTTTCTTTGTATGCTGCAGACGCTTAATTTCGCATTCCAGCTGTTCAAGCTTAGTATCCGCCAAAGCTGCAAATACTTGACTGCTGGGAGCTTTCAAATAATTTCTGATTTCCTCAATACTCATGTTCAACTCTTTTAACATAAGTATGTTTTCCAATTCCACACTTTGTGATAATTCATAATAACGGTAACCGTTTTCCCCCTTAACTTTCGGAGAAAACAAGCCAATTTCATCATAATAGTGCAATGTTCTTTTATTCAGTTTATGGATTGCTGCGAATTGGGATGTTGTTATTCTTACCGGCAAATCCTTCATAGTCCGTCCTCCCCAGTGAAAAGAGGGATTCACCCTCTTCCTTTTTAACTCCAAAATCTCAATTAAAATCACCATACCACAGATTATGAGAAATTAAAATCGTAAATTTATCTGATTTTCATCCGATTTTAGGTCCGATTTTCATTCATCTATTGACTTTACAGTTGCTGTATACTTTATGATAATTACATTCTGTAAATCAAAGCCCATCTCCACTATGAGCTTCGAGTATCAGAACCACATAACCGCATCCTCATCCTGAGGCAAATCACAAAAGGAGTATATATTAAAATGAATGAAGAAATAACGTTAAGACAATTTCTGCCTGAAGATTCCGCCGCCCTGGAAACCATAATCCGTGAAACCTGGAATTATGATCAGCTTTGCAGCCCTAAAACAGCAGCCCGCCTGGCAAAAGTATATTTGTACAGTTGTCTCACAAACCAAACGTTTACACAAGTTGCCCTGTACAAAGGCGTTCCTGTCGGCATAATCATGGGCAAAAACAACAGCACACATAAATGCCCTGTCAATCTCCGCCTTAAACAGTTTTTCTCTGTCATATCTCTTTATATTTCCAGAGAAGGACGCAATGTATCAAATATTTTTAAAAATGTGAGCACCATTGACAAAGAGCTTCTGCAAAAATCTCCTTTGACTTATGATGGTGAAGTAGCTTTCTTTGCAGTAAGTCCCCGGTATCGTGGAAAAGGCATTGGCAAAATCCTGTTCAACTCCCTCCTGGAGTATATGAGGTCAGAAAACATCCACATCATTTACCTCTATACTGACACAACCTGCAATTACGCCTTTTATGAGTATCAAGGCATGTACCGCCGCTGTCAGAAAACCCACACATTCCAAATCGGTCCTCAGCAGAGCCAAATGACATTCTTTCTATATGATCATCAAATTCTCTGAACACCAGCAAAAATCCCCGGCCTTCATATCCTAAAGACCGGGGATTCCTAAACAAACATTTTATGATGTCTATAATTCTATTACCTTTCCTCCATTACGCCTGGATTCCTCCGCAGCAAAAGCCATGATATGTCCCTGAAGAGACAATGCTGCATTCAGATTGTCCGCTTCTCTCTCCGGATGACGCAACGCCTCTGTAAAGGTCTGCATGATACACTCATCGCCGCCCGAATGCAGTGTCTTCGGCGTATGCACCTGAACTGTCCGGATATTGCCTGTAGCAAAATCCTTGATCTGGAATGTATCATCTTCAATACACCCCTCAATTTCCCCCTTAGTACCCATAATCTTTGTCTGTCTCTTAATATCCAGAGTAAAGGCGCTGGCCTGCCAGGAAGCGGTGATCCCTCCCTCATACTCCATATTGACTACCTGATGATCCACCGCATCATTGTCACAGTGGTACACACATCTTCCATAAGGGGTCTTCAGAAGATACTCCAAGAACGCCTGGTTATCCTCAGTTCTCATGACAATGTCCCGGAAATTCTGTCTCATAGGACGATCCTCCAGATATTTATAGGCCGAGTACATACAGGTCTTATTATGAGGACACTCTACACAAGTATCGGTTGCTCCATCCGGTGCATTTTCCGGTTTAAAATAAGAAAGAGACCCAAAAGAAGAAATCCGCCTGCATTTCTTTCCGCTCAGCAGAAAATTCATAATATCCGTATCATGAGAACACTTAGCCACGATCATAGGCGTAGTCTCCTCCACATTCCTCCAGTTTCCTCGCACATAACTATGTGCAAAATGCCAGTACCCAATATTTTCAATATGATGGATGGACTGCACGTCACCGATATCCCCTCTGTCAACAGCCTCTTTCATGGCAATAAAAAATGGCGTATACCGCAGAACATGACACACCATCAAAAGCACACCCTTTTCCCTGGCAGCTTCCACGATCTCCCGCGTCTTCTCTGCAGATTCAGCCATAGGCTTTTCCAACAGAATATGATATCCCGCCTCAATTGCTCCCATGGCCGGCTCATAATGCCCCCTGTCCTGAGTGGCAATGATCACCCCGTCCAGATCATACCCCTTCGAAACCAGCATCCGCCAGTCCTCATAACAATCCTCTTCCCCAATTCCATGAGCAGCCGCAAATCTTTCCCGTCTCTCCCTCAAAGGCTCCGCCACACAAACAAACTTCACCTCAGAAGGATATTTCAAAGCATAAGGCGCATAACAATTCGCCCCCCGCTCCCCCGCTCCAATCAACCCTAACCTTACCTGCTTCATACCAAATCTCCTCCATCTATCTCCAATTCTCTATCCATTCCTACCGTCTCTCAATTACTTCATTCCCTACCACGTTCAACATTCCTTCTATTTTTTCATCCATCCCTACCGTCCTCAGCCCCCTAAGGCCAACACTATCTACGCCAGCCCCATCCGCCCTGAGCCACGCAGGGTTCTAGCCCTCCAGCGCAAAGGGAGTGCAGAGGGTCCGGCGCTGCGGACCCTTTGCTACCTACCCTTTCACAGCCCCTGCAGTCATCCCCGCAATAATGTATTTCTGCCCTAAAGCATATACAATACCAATAGGTATGAGAATCATGACCATGATAACACAGACCAGGTTCCAGCTTCGCTGGAATTGCCCAAAGAAACTGTACACCATGGTAGTAAGAGGCATTTTTCTGGATTCGTTAATTACGTAAAAAGGCGTGATAAAATCATTCCACGCATTCATAAAGTTCAGGATGACCACTGTCACCGTTACAGGCTTAAGGAGCGGGAATACGATCTTCCAGAATAAATCCCCTGCCCGGCAGCCGTCAATAATGGCTGCTTCGTCAATTTCTTTTGGAACCGTGCCAATGAAACCGTAGTATAAAAATATGGTAAAGGGGGTTACCAATGCTGCATACAGCAAAGTCAATCCAAGCAATGAGTTCATGAGATGCAGTTTCTGAAGTACCAGAACCGCCGGAACCATATTCAAAGGTGCCACCAAACCTACCAGAAAAAACATATAGCAAAAACGGTGCAGCTTAGTCCTTCTCCGATTCATCACAAAAGAAGAAAGCGCTCCTCCGATGGTAGCGATCATCACAGTTCCAACAGAGACTACAAGGCTGTTTCGAAATGCCTGGAATATATCCACCTGTTCCATAACCTCTGTGTAATTGGAGGGTACCCACTGGGTAGGCAGGGCAAAGCGCATGGATACGGCTTCTCCCTGTGTTTTAAAGGAATTAAAAATAATAATAAGCAGGGGAATGAATACAAGGATGGAGAGACACCATAGAATGACTGCTTTTACAATGGCTGAAATTTTCTGTCGTTTTGACATTCTAATCCTCCTCCCTTGTCATTGCCCGCAATACGGAAAATGCCACGATACATGTAAATATAAACATAATCAGACCAAGTGCCGTAGAAAATCCATATCTTCCTGAACTGTACTCTTTGTAGATCACCGTATTCAGCACCTCTGTCATTCTTGCAGGCCCGCCGTTGGTAAGGACGAAAACCAAATCAAAGACCTTCAGTCCGTCAATTAAATTAAGTACAAGATTGATGGTGATAGAAGGGATCAGATCCGGGATGATCACATAGATAAGCTTTTGGAAACCGGAAGCTCCGTCAATAGACGCAGCTTCCAGATAATCTTCAGATATGGCCTGGAGGCCGGCCACGTAGATGACCATGTTCCGGCCTACCAGCCTCCAGATTTCAACCGCTATGACTGCTGCCATGGCTGTGCCGATATTTCCCAGCCAGTCCTGGCATAGTGCACTAAGACCGATTTTATTCAAAAATTCATTGATAACGCCGAATTCCGGATTGTAAACAGACTTAAACACCAATCCGATGATCAGCGGAGACAGCATTACCGGGAAGAAAAAGATTGTGCGCAGAAAATTTCTTGTGCGGAAACTCTTATTCAAGGCAAGTGCCATCCCAAGGCCAAGGAGATTTTTGAACACCGTGGTCACCACCGCAAAAATCAAGGTGTTTTTAATGACCAGCAGATACCTCTTATTTGTAAAAATATCTATAAAATGCTGAAGTCCTACAAAGTGTATTTTATCGCTCACTGCATTCCAGTCTGTAAGTGACAGACATAATCCTATAAAACTTGGAAGGATAAACAAGATGACAAAAAGCACCATAGGAATCAGTATAAAATAAGAGGGATAAATCTTTTTATGATTCATGATCAGAATCCTTCCTGTCCTGCATCCTTTGCAAGAGCACGGCGGGTGTTATCATACTCTTCCAGGACTTCCTTCGGCTCCATTGTACCCACGAACATTTCCTGGATCAGTTCGCTGATCTTGCCGCCGTCATAGAAGTATACACTTGCCTCTGCGCCCTGAAGCTCGCCCTGTGAGTTTGCCTTAAGGTCTGTGAAAGCCTTTGTGGGGCTTGCCTCTGCGCCTTTGATAGATGCGGAAACATATACAGTTTTTTCGTCATAAAGTTTCTTAACATTTTCGTCACGTGCCAGGAAATCCAGATACTGCTTTGCAGCTTCAATATTGTCACTTCCTGCATTAATGCATTTTGTAGTTCCCCCTGCTGTAAGGGTAACTAAGGTATTATCGCAAAGGGGATCAGGGAACATACTGTACTCATCAGGATTTACCGCATCGCCCAGGTTGTCTGCCAACTCGTTAGGATAAGAACCGTGAATGATGATCATGCCGTATTTTCCGCTGTTGATAGCATCATAGGAGTTATCATAAATATTTGACATATGATTTTCTCCGAAATATCCTGCTGCCTCCATTTCTTTTAACTGCTCCAGCGCCTGTACAAATTCCGGTACATCTGCAAAGCCTATTTCATTTGTATTTAACTGTTTGTAAAGATCAGGGTTATTCTGTGCTGCAAGGGCGCTTACACCTTCCATCCAGTAATGAGTATGCCACAGGTCTTTCACAAATTCATAGATGGGGGTGATTCCTGCTTCTGCTAATTTGTCGCAGGCTGTCTTAAATTCCTCATAGTTGGTGGGAACCTTAATGCCAAGTTCTTCAAATACGGCAGGTTTATACAGTACACCGTTGGTATCATCCACACCTGCAGTATTCTGTGCATAGAGAACACCGTCGATAGAATTGCCGTCAATTGCCCATTGCTCCAGTTTGTCTACCCACTCTTCACCGGAAAGGTCCACCATGTTTTTCTGTGGATTAAAGTCTTTCAGCTTTGTTCCGGAATAAGACATAAACAAATCCGGTCCCTCTCCTGTATTCAGCTTGGATTTAATGATAGTCTGGTACTGGTCATCCGGACTTAACTGGAAATCAACAGCTATTCCTGTTTCCTCTTCAAAAGCTTTTGCCAGCTCACGGTCCACATCCAGGATCCAGTTCTGACTTGCAGCAAACGTAAGGGTTGTCTTCTCCTCCTTTTCTGCATGTGCTACAACACCTGTCGGCAGTACCATAGCTGCCGCCAGACCTACTGCTGTAATTCTTTTCCAACTCTTCTTCATGATTCTTTCCTCCCTTAAATTTTATTCTGCCGGATTTGTGTCACAATATTATTTTGCCATTTTATGTAACAGTCTTGTTTTCCGGTTTTCTTAACTGATGATATGATTATAATCGGATTTACTTTTTTTCTAAATGCATAAAACTGACTTTTCATGTGGACGATTTTGCACCAATCCTGTTACTGCGAACAGTAACCCCAGTCTGTTACTGTTAACTCTGTGACCAGTAACCCCAATCTTTCCACAGTTATGCTCTGTAAGCTTTACAACTTCCTCATTGTGTATTATATTGAAATCATCAAAGAAGAGAGAGTACAGCCCTATGAAAGAGAAAAAATCAGCCTTGCGCAAAAAGGCGGCTATGCTGCGCCATTCTATCCAGTCAAAAATCTTCCTGGCCTATGGAAGTATTTTTTTGCTGCTCATGATCCTGGTAAGTGTTGTGTATTATACCACTTCGTATCAGAATTTTCTTGAAAACCGTGGGCATACCTCCCGTCAGCTTTCTAAAATTGTCTCCGCACAGACAGAACAATATCTGGATTCTTTAAACAGCATACAAAAGCGGATTCTTGAATCAGAAGAAATGCTTACCTATATTTTCGAGGGAGCCAGACAACAGAATATCGTGCTGGACCGTGCATTCCGCCAGAATATCTACAGTATCACAGGATATGACCTGGATTTCTACCACATGAATATCTATAATATGGAAGATGAGACATTGCTGACCTTTGGACAGAATTACGATTACCGAAAATATGAAATTTCAGACCAGGTCAGAAACAATCTGATAAATCCTGTTATTGACAAAAGCGGTGCACTGTGTCTGACTGCTTTAGGGCAGGAAGTTTTGTACCGCCCTATTGAGGATGTATCTACCGTATCACTTCTGCGGGCATTCGGGCGCTATTCCCTCACAACGCCCAAGGCTGTGATTGAAATACAGGCAAGCTATAATAAACTGGAAAGCATCATCTCCGACCTGGTCCTCTCTTACGGCAGCGATGAAGGGCAGATACTGATATTCAATGATAACCGAGAACTTCTGTACCCACAAACTTTTCCTCAGGATTCACTGGATTACTATGCCTCCCTGGATACGGAAAATCAATTTTTGTTTACAAATCCCCACACAAAAAAGAAGGAGATGGTCACATCTTACCACTCTTCTTTCTTAAACCTTACCACTATGCTCCTCACTCCGGAATCTTATCTGTCCAGCAACCGACAGCTTTTCCTAAATGCAAGCCTTGGTATTTTTGGCATTTCCCTGCTTGTACTGATGCTGATCACCTACAAAATCGCCAAAAGTGTTTCCTCGCCTCTTACTCAGCTGAAAGACAGGATATCTGCACTGGAACTTGACAGTATATCTGAGGAGCCACAGCTTCCCGCCTCCTCTGAGTCCTTCAGTGAAGTAGAGGTGTTAAACAAGGCCTACAACCGTATGCAGCTCCGCCTGAAAAAATCCCTGGACGATATTGTTGCCTCCCGCACCTTGTCCATGCATTCCCAGCTAATGGCCCTGCAAGCACAGATGGATTCTCACTTTCTTTACAATACCCTCACCATCATCTCCATCATTGCAGAGGAGAATGATGATATGCAGGCCTCAGCCATGTGTATGAAGCTCACGGAAATGCTGCGCTACATAACTGAGGATTTTGCCAAGGAGAGCACATTCCGGCAGGAACTTCACCATTGCCGCAACTATACGGACCTGATGTCCATCCGGTTCGGCCGGAAAATTGATTTCGTCTATGAGACGGAAGAAGCTCTCCTTGACGTAAAGGTCCCCCGCCTGATCCTTCAGCCCGTTGTTGAAAACTGCGTGAAATATTCCCGTAGAGAAAACACTGTGCTTCAGGTTTCTATCCGCACTTATATTGAGGAGGGCTGGTGGAAACTTGAAATAAAAGACAATGGGGATGGTTTTGCTGCGGAAGCCCTTGCCGGAATCCAGGAGCGGATCAGCGGTCTGAATGAGGAGACTGCACATTCCTTAAGTATCGACGGCCTTGGCCTGGCCAATATCTATCTCAGGCTGAAGCTTTATTATGACAATCAATTCATATTCCAGTTGGAAAACCGCCAGGATATAGAAAATATCACCGGCGCATCCATCACAATAGGAGGTCCTTACCATGCATTCTGATTCACCCATACATATTTTTATCGCAGAGGATGAACCAATCATTCTGAACAATATAGCAAAAAAAGCTGCTAAAGCCGGAGACTGGGTGGAAATCGCCGGAATGGCTGAAAGCGGCAGTGAAGCACTCTCCATGCTGGAGTCCGTCTCTGCCGATATCCTGATCACTGATATTGAAATGCCTGGTATGAACGGACTGGAATTAATCCGTACTGTGCGTGAGCTGTATCCCAGGATGAAGATTGTTATTTTAAGCGGCTACAGTAATTTCGAATATGCCAGAACTGCCCTGCGCTATGGGGTCAATGATTATCTTCTAAAGCCTGTTCCCCAGGAAACCATCACTGAGTTATTGGAAAAGCTTAGTGAACAGATTACAGAGGAAAAATCCATACGGAAGAGGGAAATCCTCTCCATGGCTCTGAACGGCAATATGACTCCTTCCGAATTTCCTGCTTCTCTCTCTGAGGGCTGCTTTTACCTTGTCTCTCTCACTGTAGGAAATTATGCAGGTCATTATGGAACACCGGAAATATCAGGGAAATATTTAAGTATTTGGAATGAGTTTGTGCTCAGCGACTGCCTGCATGGATTTCCTGAGCTGACACATGCATGGCTGATAGATGAAACCTATGCCTTGTGCAAATTTGCTATTCTTCATTGTACCGGTGGTAAGTTATCTGTAGGACGGCTGCGTCTTGTCCTGGAACAATACTGCACTCAACAATTTTCCGGAATTCCTTTTTTTCTCCTTCTGTCTCCACAGCCCGTGTCCTGCCATGAAATCTGGGATACAGCAAAAAAGCTCCGCCGCATAGTGTTGGAGTTCTCCCGTCCCTTTATTCAGGAGGCTTGTGTAGCAGACGAAATCAAGGACATCCGCAGCACCGCAGCCGCAGAGATCACACAGGCAGCCGGAGTGATAAAGAACCTCTCCTGCCCCGCGTTTATCCAATATGCAGAACAGTCGGCTAAAAACTTTCTGAATCAAGAATACCCCTCTCACCTATTGCTGCGATTTGTATCTGAAGTGTTTGCCAGTGCCCAGACTGTTTTTATGGCAGATGCCCAACTTTGCAGAACCACTGCCTCAAGTATATATGGAGACTTCTATTCCTGCTCTGATAAAGAAACGTTTCTTAAAATGTTTACAGACAGACTGGAACAGCTTTTCCTTGAGAACAATCCTGCCCTTACAGGTGATAATCTGTGCAGCAAAATCACCGCCTACATTCAGTCACACTACTGTACCCGTCTGTCATTAAATGATTTATCGGAACATTTCGGCTACACCTCATCCTACATCAACAGGATATTTAAAAAGGAGCTTGGCATTCCTCCTCTTCAGTACATCACAAATTTAAAAATGCAAAAAGCAAAAGAACTGCTCCGAATGGAACAGCCCATGGATATACAGGATGTAGCCGCCGCCATAGGCTATGAAGACGCACGATACTTCAGCCGGGTCTTCAAAAACGAAACCGGAATGACACCTACCGCCTTTTCCGCAGGACAGGAAGAATAGCACATCAAACACTGCTCTTTGTCAAACACAGCAAAGAGCAGTATGCTCATTCATTTGTTTCTATAACAATTTTATCACCGGGATCTATGCCAGAGCATGATTAAAACTAGTTTGAAGTTATTAATAGGACCATCAATAAACATAAATTTTCACTTGTACTATCCAGAATGAAATGGTATATTTACTTTACAGACAATGGCGGTCCTGCAGGAAAGTCGCTGTTGTAGTATATTTTTCTTCATCATGACTAATTTTCCAATGATTTTTCTTAACACTATACATCAAGCCCACTTCGGGCAACACAATTCCTATTTAAAAACTATATAAAATAAAAGAAAACCATTGTCTGTATTTTTCTAACATACTATAATAGAGACAGATACCTGCCCGACCTGAAATGGAGGTCCCATGCAGGAAGATGTAAAAAAGACAACACCCCCTAAACTCTACAGCCAAACCGAAGATGCTGCTTTAAAAACAGCGGCTGTTTATTTTGGCGAAACTCTGTTCCCCTATCTCGGAATTGAAGAAAAGCCCTTAGGCATAGCCCCAACAGAGATGATCCGTCTGGAGATCAAAAAAATGTACGAAGATTTCAATTACCAGATGACAGGAAACCGGTGGTTCCACTTTGAGTTTGAAAGTACCAGTATCACCCTGGACGATTTAAAACGCTTCCGGGAATACGAAGCAGTCACCAGCCGTACCTATGGAGTTGCCGTAACTACTTTTGTGATATGCTCATCAAAAGTCAAAAAACCTTTGTCACAATTCACAGAAGGCCTAAACACCTACCGGGTAAAACTTATCCGCCTCAAATCCCGGAAGGCAGACCAAGTCTTCCGTAACCTTTCTGCAAAAAACAAAGAAAACATACAAAAAGCAGACCTGGTCCCCATACTCCTCACTCCCCTCATGGACGGCCAAATGCCTCAAAAAGAACGAATCCGCCAAGGCTTTGCCTGGCTCAACCAACCCTATAACAGTATCTGCCCCAATGATACACAAAAAATGCAGGCTGTCCTCTACGCACTCGCCAGCAAAATGTTAAAAAAGGAAGAAATGGAAGAAATCAAGGAGGAAATTGCAATGACATTACTTGGACAAATGCTAATGGAAGATGGAATGAAAAAAGGCATTCAAAAAGGTATAGAACTTACAAAAATTGTTATAAAACTATCCGCACAAGGCGAATCCCCAGAGAACATTGCCCATAAACTACAAATCTCCCTAGATGAAGTAAATAAAATCCTTGAAGATTAAACCTCATATAAAATGTTAGAAAAAAAGAAACGGAAGAAATCAAGGAGGAGATTGCTATGATGCTACTTGCACAAATGCTAATGGAAGATACAATGAAAAAAGATAACAAAACAACGCAAAAAGCCGCATAAAACCGCGCAAAAAAACCGCCCATGACATCCATCACAAGCGGTCACAATCCCAAGTCAACACCCTACCGACCTGATCCACGCAGCACTCTTAAAAAAAGCGCGAAGGGTGTGCAGAGGGACCGGCGCCCGGTCCCTTTGCGATATCCTACTTATCTCTCCAGATAATCCTGCCCTTAGACAAATCATATGGGGAGAGCTCGATCGTCACTTTATCTCCCGGAAGGATACGGATAAAGTTCATCCGTAATTTGCCACTGATATGTGCCAGCACTACGTGTTTATTTTCCAGTTCCACTTTAAACATTGCGTTAGGCAGTTTCTCCAGAACAGTGCCTTCCACTTCAATCACATCTGCTTTTGACATTTTTAACCTCCTATGTCATCCAATATATTATTTGGTAAGAGTCAGAATTTCTGGTTCACCGTCCGTAATGAGGATGGTGTTTTCATAATGTGCGGAAAGTGAGCCGTCCATGGTCACTACTGTCCACTCATCATCCAGCCACGCCACATCAGCCCGGCCCATATTTATCATTGGTTCCACGGCCAGGGTCATTCCCGGCAGAAGCCGGATTCCCCTTCGTTTCTGGGGAAAATTAGGAATTTGAGGGTCCTCGTGAAGATGGGTGCCGATTCCATGCCCTACCAGATCACGGACGATTCCGTAATGGTATTTTGCAGCGTAGGCACCGATTGCCTTCGATATATCATTTAGATGATTCCCTGCTTTTGCCGCTTTTAATCCTTCAAAAAAGGATTGCTTTGTCACGTCCATCAACTGACGTGCTTCCTGGGATATTTCTCCCACCGCATATGTGCGCGCGGCATCGGAATGATAGCCCTTGTAGATCAGCCCGGCATCAATCTTCACCAGATCCCCGTCCTGGATAATTTTCTCTTCTGAGGGAATTCCATGCACCACTTCATCATTCAGGCTGATACAGAAGGAGCCTGGAAAACCGCCGTAATTCAGAAAGTTGGGTACACAGCCCAAGGAACGGATCATATCTTCTCCGATACGGTCCAGCTCCTTGGTACTGATTCCCGGTTTAATATAAGAAGCAAGGCTGTCATGCACTTTTTCAAGGAGATGGCCTGACTCCCTCATTAATTCTATTTCATGTTCTGTCTTAATAGAAACTGACATGATTCTATTCTCCTAAGATAGCGACGATTTCCTGGAATACCTCATCCAGGTTCTTAGTTCCGTCTACTGTCTTTAATACATTCTGTGATGTGTAATATTCAATGAGCGGCTGTGTCTGCTCATGGTATACATTCAGACGCTTCTTTACTGTCTCCGGCTGGTCATCATCACGAAGCACCAGCTTTTCACCGCATACATCACATATACCTTCTGTTTTCGGTGCTGCATAAACAAGATGGTAAGTAGCCCCGCACTTAAGGCAGGCACGTCTTCCTGACATACGGTTAACAATATTTTCATCCGGTACATCTACATCAATTGCATAGTCAATTTTACTTCCCAGTTTATTCAACGCGTCTGTAAGACATTCCGCCTGAGGGATAGTCCTCGGGAAACCATCCAGTACATAACCCTTCTGTGCATCCGGCTGCTGGATTCTGTCTACCACCAGATCGCAGGTCAGTTCATCCGGAACAAGGAGTCCCTGATCCATATAAGTTTTTGCTTTCTTGCCAAGCTCTGTACCGTTTTTTATGTTTGCACGGAAAATATCTCCTGTGGAAATATGCGGAATCCCGTACTTTTCAGCAATTTTCTTTGCCTGTGTACCTTTGCCGGCGCCTGGTGCACCCAACATAATAATCTTCATAAAATATACCCTCCGTTTCTGCCGAAGAAACTGCCTTCACAAGGAGCATCATTGCCTGTCTTCCCCGCCTGCAGGTTTGCCTTCTCCCCATGATAAGTCTTTCAGCAAATCAAGGCTGTGGCGCAGCGCACCACAACCTTCATGTTTTAGTTGCTCAGGAAGCCTTTGTAATTGCGCACAAGCATCTGGGATTCAATCTGTTTCACAGTGTCAAGTACAACACCTACAATAATGATGATAGATGTTCCTCCGAAGGAAACGTTTGCCCCAAACACACCGTTAAAGAAGAACGGAATTACGGCAACAATGATAAGACCTACTGCACCTATAAATATAATATAATTTAAGATTTTAGTCAAATAATCTGACGTTGGTTTTCCAGGACGAATGCCCGGTATGAAACCGCCCTGCTTCTTGATATTGTCCGCCACTTCCAACGGGTTAAAGGTAATGGAAGTATAGAAATATGCAAAGAATACACACAGAATAATATATACCAGAAGCCCCCAGGTATACTGAAGCTGTGCTGGATTGCACCAGTTATTTGAAGAAAGTCCTCTTAAAATCTCACTGCCGATGCCAGTTCCGTTACCCTTACCCATAAGCTGGGCAATAACTGTCGGGAAAGACATGATAGAGGATGCAAAAATTATGGGAATAACTCCGGCTGTATTAACTTTCAGCGGAATATTGGTGGACTGTCCGCCCATCATTTTTCTTCCTACCATCTTCTTGGAATACTGTACCGGTATTCTTCTCTCAGCTCCGTTGAGAATCAGGACAAACACAACTACCACCAGGATAATGGCAGCGATAACAACACCAGCCAGCATACCCTTTGCAATGGTTTTTCCTTTGATAAAATTCTCATACAGCAACGAGAGATCGCTGGGGATTCTGGAAACAATATTCACAGTAAGTACAATAGAAATACCATTTCCTACGCCCTTTTCCGTGATACGTTCACCAATCCACATCAGCATCGCAGAACCTGCTGTCAGGCAGACTACTACTACCAATCCCTTTAAGAAATTTAAATCCGGAATGAGACCCTGGCGGCCGAAACCTATGGCCATAGCCACAGACTCAAACAGCGCTAACCCTACGGTCACGTAACGGGTAATAGCTGTAATCTTCTTTCTGCCTTCTTCACCATCTCTGTGCATTTCTTCCAATGCCGGAATGGCAATGGTAAGAAGCTGCATGATAATGGAAGATGTAATATATGGCGTGATGTTCAATGCAAAGATTGACATCTGGGTAAAAGACCCACCGGTAAATGCATCAAAGAAATTGAAAGCATCACCGGCATTATTTGCAAACCAGTCTTTAAAGAAGTCACTGTCTACTCCGGGTACGGGAAGCTGAGAACCAATACGGATAATCAGGATCATCCATACCACGTAAAGCAGCTTGCGTCTCATATCTTTTACTCTAAAAACATTTTTAAGAGTCTCAAACATTAAATCACCTCTACTGTACCACCAGCAGCTTCAATTTTTGCTTTTGCAGTCTCGCTGACAGCGTCTACCTTGACATTCAGTTTCTTTGTCAGCTCGCCGTTGCCAAGAATCTTAACGCCGTCTCCGGCTTTGGAAATCGCACGGCTTGCAAGTAAGCTTTCAACAGTTACGTCGGCACCGTCCTCGAAACGGTTGAGAACGTCAACGTTGATAGCGATGATTTCTTTAGAGTTTCTGTTTGTGAAACCTCTCTTCGGTATACGTCTGTATAAAGGCATCTGTCCGCCTTCAAATCCCGGTTTTTTGTGTCCGGAACGAGCTAACTGTCCTTTGTGTCCTTTACCGGCCGTCTTACCATTTCCTGAACCGTGTCCACGGCCTCTTCTGAAATTATCGCTCTGCTTAGAACCTTCTGCTGGTCTTAAGTTTGATAAATCCATGTTTGGCACCTCCTTTTATTATTTCGATTTCTTGTTTTATTGTCTCGGTTGTTATGCTTCTTCTACTTTTACCAGGTGCTGTACCTGCTGAATCATTCCTCTGGTTGCCGCATTGTCCGGCATTACAACTGTTTTGTGCATTTTGGTAAGGCCCATAGCCTCAACAGTCCTTTTGTGCTTGGGAACTGCGCCAATCGGAGATTTTACTAATGTAACTTTTAATGTGTCTGCCATTTTATTCTCCTCCTTAAGCCAGAATCTCATCAACAGATTTTCCGCGAAGCTTTGCAACTTCTTCCGGAGTTTTTAACTGTCTTAAGCCTTCGATGGTTGCAAGAACAACGTTCTGTTTATTTCTGGATCCCATACATTTTGTACGGATGTTTTTGATTCCAGCTAACTCGATAACCGCACGGGCCGGGCCGCCGGCGATAACACCAGTACCTTCCGGAGCTCTCTTCAGAAGCATTTCTGCACTTCCGAATTTTCCGATGAAGTCATGTGTGATAGATCCATTCTCATCTCTTGCTACTGTTACTAACTTCTTGATAGCATCCTCTTTTCCTTTGCGGATTGCTTCCGGAATTTCGGTTGCTTTTCCTAAACCTGCACCAACGTGTCCATTGCCGTCGCCTACAACAACTAAAGCTGTGAAACGGAAGTTACGACCACCTTTAACTACCTTGGTAACACGCTTGATTGACACTACTTTATCTTCTAATTCTAATTGACTAGCATCAATAAGATTACGTTTCATGTGTTCTGTTCCTCCCTTTCTTAGAATTTCAACCCAGCTTCTCTTGCTGCATCGGCTAATGCTTTGACTTTACCATGATAGATATAGCCTCCTCTGTCGAAGACAACGCTTTCGATGCCTGCTTCCAGAGCCTTTTTGCCAATAACAGTTCCTAACTGTGTTGCTGCTGCTATGTCGTCGGTATGCTCTAAATCTGCTTTTACGTCTTTCTGAAGAGTAGAAGCTGATACTAAAGTTTTGCCTACGGTGTCATCAATAATCTGTGCATACATATGCTTGTTGGAACGAAATACTGCTAAACGAGGTGTTGTAGCGGTACCGCTTAAATGATGACGTAATCTTCTATGCTTATTCTGACGAATTTCCGCCCTAGATGCTTTCTTTATCATTTTCTCACTCTCCTTAATTATTTCTTACCAGTCTTACCAACTTTGCGTCTGATAACTTCATCAGCATACTTGATACCTTTGCCCTTATATGGCTCAGGTCTTCTCTTATCTCTGATTTCAGCTGCAAACTGGCCGACTTTTTCTTTGCTGATACCGGAAACTGTAATCTTGTTTCCTTCTACTTTGGATTCCAGACCTTCCGGATCTTCCATTTCTACCGGGTGAGAATATCCCAGGTTAAGAACAAGCTTCTTACCCTGTTTTGCTGCTTTATAACCTACACCGTTAACTTCCAGCTCTTTGGTGAAGCCTGCGCTTACACCTGTCACCATGTTCTGGATCAAGCTTCTTGTTAAACCGTGAAGAGATTTCATTCTTTTTAAGTCGTTTGGTCTTGTTACAACGATCTGACCTTCTTCAACTTTGATTTCCATTTCTGTCGGAAGCGCTCTCTCAAGTGTTCCTTTCGGTCCTTTAACAGTTACTACGTTGCCTTCTGCAACCTTGACTTCAACGCCTGCAGGAATCACAACGGGCTGTCTGCCGATTCGTGACATAATATTGTCCTCCTATACTTAAATTATCGGAGAGGATGAGGTTCCTCTCTGTTTTCAGTTCTTAGCTTGCATTCATTAAGTGCTTTCGATTACCAAACGAATGCTAACACTTCACCGCCAACCTGCTGTTTGCGGGCTTCTTTGTCAGTGATAACACCTTTATTTGTGGAAAGGATTGCGATTCCCAGTCCGCCCAGTACTCTTGGCAGTTCATCCTTACCTGCGTATACACGAAGGCCAGGTTTGGAAATTCTCTTCAGTCCTGTAATAATCTTCTCATTCTTGTCTTCACCGTATTTCAGGGTGATATGGATGGTCTTGATGGTACCATCTTCTACTAAATCATATTTTGCGATATATCCTTCATCCAACAGGATGTTAGCAATAGCAATTTTCATTTTTGACGCCGGAACGTCTACTGTATCGTGTTTTGCAGTATTTGCATTACGGATTCTCGTAAGCATATCTGCAATCGGATCGCTCATTGTCATGTAAGTTTCCTCCTCTTCTCAGACTTTACATGGTTATTGGATAATATACTTTTCAAAAGACTGCTTTTGATTACCAAGAAGCCTTTTTAACTCCCGGAATCTGTCCTTTGTAAGCTAACTCACGGAAACAGATTCTGCAGATTCCGTATTTTCTTAAATATGCATGTGGACGGCCACAAATTCTGCAGCGGTTATACTCTCTAGTTGAGAATTTCTGTTTGCGCTGCTGTTTGATTTTCATTGCTGTTTTAGCCATGAATCGTTCCTCCTATTACTTTGCAAACGGCATATTGAATAATGTCAATAATTCACGAGCTTCTTCGTCTGTCTTGGCAGTGGTAACGAAGATAACATCCATACCTCTTACCTTGTCAACTTTATCATATTCAACTTCCGGGAAAATCAGCTGCTCTTTGATACCAAGTGCATAATTTCCTCTGCCGTCGAATGCGTTAGGGTTTACACCACGGAAGTCACGTACACGGGGAAGTGCCAGGTTGATCAGACGATCAGCGAACTCATACATTTTCTCGCCTCTCAATGTAACCTTACATCCGATTGGCATTCCCTCTCTGATTTTGAAGTTAGCGATAGAATGCTTTGCCTTTGTAGCAATTGCTTTCTGTCCTGTAACAAGCTCCATATCAGCCATAGCTGCATCAAGAAGCTTTGCGTTTTCTTTGGCCTCACCAACACCCATGTTCACAACGATTTTCTCGAGCTTTGGCACTTCCATAACGTTTTTATATCCGAATTTTTTGATCATGCCATCCATGACCTCATTTTTGTAAAAGTCTTTTAATCTACTCACTTATGTCTGCCTCCTTTCTCAATTAATCAATTGCTTTTCCGGTAGCCTTGGCAACGCGGACTTTTTTGTCTCCATCCATCTGGAAACCAACTCTTGTAGCTTTTCCGTCAACAACCAGCATAACGTTGGAGATATGAAGCGGAGCTTCTTTTGTGATAATTCCGCCGTTCTGGTTTGCTGCAGACGGTTTGCTGTGCTTGGTAACCATATTTGCGTTCTCGACTAAAACAGTATTGTCTTTTACGTTAACGGCAAGGATTTTACCTTCTTTGCCTTTATCTTTACCAGCGATAACCCTTACGGTGTCGCCTTTTTTAATTTTCATAGCTGACATTAGGCACCCTCCTATAATACTTCCGGAGCTAAGGAAACGATCTTCATGAATTTCTTCTCACGAAGCTCTCTGGCAACTGGTCCAAAGATACGTGTTCCTCTCGGAGTTAAATCATCTTTAATGATCACGGCAGCGTTTTCATCGAAACGGATGTAAGATCCATCTTTACGACGAGCGCCTTTTTTTGTTCTAACTACAACGGCTTTCACTACGTCACCTTTTTTGACAACGCCGCCTGGTGTTGCATCTTTGACCGTAGCAACAATAGTATCGCCGATATTAGCATATCTTCTTGTAGAGCCGCCCATAACACGAATACAAAGGATTTCTTTTGCACCAGTGTTGTCGGCAACTTTCAGTCTGCTTTCCTGCTGAATCATACTGGTTTCCTCCTTATTTCACTTTCTCTACAACTTCTACAAGTCTCCATCTTTTATCCTTGGATAATGGTCTGGTCTCCATAACTTTTACGGTGTCACCGATATTACACTCATTCTTTTCATCATGAGCTTTTAATTTATATGTTCTCTTCACGATTTTTTTGTAAAGAGGATGTTTTACATGGTCTTCAATTGCAACCACGATGGTTTTGTCCATCTTGTTGCTGACAACCTTACCCTGGCGGGTTTTTCTCAGATTTCTTTCCACGATTGTTTCCTCCTATATTTACTACTTGGAAGCGTTGGCCTGCTCAGTAATGACTGTCTGGATCCTGGCAATATTCTTGCGAACCTCTTTGATACGGCCTGTATTGTCTAATTGGTTGGTTGCATTCTGAAATCTCAGATTAAAAAGTTCTTTCTTAGCAGCTACTAATTCTTCGTTTAATTCTGCAGCTGATTTCGCTCTTAAATCTTCTACGAATTTATTAATTTTCACTGTTATCACCGCCTTCTAAGTCTGCACGAGAAACGATTTTACATTTACATGGTAACTTGTGCATTGCAAGACGTAATGCTTCACGGGCAATCTCATCGGAAACGCCTGCGATTTCGAACATTACACGTCCTGGTTTAACAACTGCTACCCAGTATTCAAGGGAACCTTTACCGGAACCCATACGTGTTTCTGCTGGTTTCGCTGTTACTGGTTTATCTGG
>JAUNHC010000074.1 GCA_030524175.1 Eubacteriales bacterium | reverse complement strand
CCCCCAATACATTATATAGTTTTTGCTACACCCCATAAGAAGAAATACCTTCTCCAAAAAAGACAGCTTATCCCGCTGTCTTTTTTACTTTATAAGGATTATGGTGAAGAGGATAAAGTGATGTAAACAAAATTAAACGGTTCAAATACCTTTTGCACAAAAAGGTTCTAGATTTGCACTATTGGGGATTTGGTTGTATATTTAAAAAGATTACGATAAAATAACAATATATATACAAAGGGGATTGATTATGGAGCGGGAAAATGTAGACGTTACAAGAAGAATGCAATATATATTGAACATGCGCGCTGTACTGAATAAAGATGCATTGTTCAGTGACGGGACAGAATATTACAGGAGTCCTGCAGAACCAAAACCCGGAGAGACTGTTATCATCCGATTCCGCACACAGAAAAATAATGTGGATGCGGTCTATCTTGTGTACGGCCGCACCAGACAGAAAATGAAAGTGTACAAGACTGCCAATGGTTTCGACTATTATGCGGGCAAATTTATCATGGGAGAAGAAATTGTCCGCTACCATTTTGAAATCCATTATGGGTGGGTGACTTGTTATTATAATTATCTGGGCGTAAGCATGGACTGTGAGGAACGATGGGATTTTGAGATTTATCCCGGATATGATACTCCTGAATGGGCCAAGGGCGCAGTAATGTACCAGATTTATGTGGATCGTTTTTACAATGGTGATCCTTCTAATGATGTGGAGACAGGAGAATACTCTTATATAGGAGATGTGAGCGTACGGGTTGAGGACTGGAATAAGACTCCGGCAGTGATGGGTGTCAGGGAGTTTTACGGGGGAGATCTGCAGGGTGTGATGGATAAGCTTGATTATCTGGAGGACCTGGGGGTGGAGGTTATTTATCTGAACCCTATATTTGTATCACCCAGCAATCATAAATATGACTGTCAGGATTACGATTATGTAGACCCCCATCTGGGAAGGATCGTAGAGGACTGCGATGGACTGCTGCCTGAAGGGGACAGAGATAATTCTCATGCAATGAAATATATTAAACGTGTGACAGATAAGCGGAATCTTGAGGCCAGCAATGAATTGTTTGCACAGCTGGTGGAAGAGATCCATAAGCGCGGGATGAAGGTTATTCTTGACGGTGTGTTCAATCACTGTGGTTCCTATAACAAATGGATGGACCGTGAGAGGATTTATGAAGGGCAGGAAGGATACCCCAAGGGAGCCTATGTCTCTGCCGACAGTCCTTACCGTTACTTTTTCAAGTTTAATGATGAGAACCGATGGCCGTATAATCCTACTTATGATGCCTGGTGGACTCATGATACCCTGCCTAAACTCAATTACGAGGGTTCCAGGCAGTTATATGACTATGTTCTGTATGTGGCAAGAAAGTGGGTTTCCCCGCCCTTCAATGTGGATGGCTGGAGACTGGATGTAGCCGCTGACCTGGGCTACAGTAATGAATTTAACCATAATTTCTGGAAGGACTTCCGAAGGGCAGTGAAAAGCGCTAACCCCAATGCTGTGATCCTGGCAGAGCATTACGGCAGCCCTGAAGGATGGCTTATGGGAGACGAGTGGGACACAGTGATGAACTATGATGCTTTTATGGAGCCTGTAACCTGGTTTCTCACAGGTATGGAGAAGCATAGTGATGAGTATAGGGAAGATTTGTACGGAAACAGTGAAGCTTTCATCTCTGCTATGAAAATGCATATGCGTTCCCTTCATATGTCCGCCCTTCATACAGCTATGAATGAACTTTCCAACCATGACCATTCCCGGTTCCTTACCAGGACCAACCGCAGAGTGGGAAGGATTTCCTATGCCGGGGCAGATGCTGCCTCCCAGAATATCAATCCGGCGGTAATGCGTGAGGCAGTGGCCCTTCAGATGACATGGCCCGGTGCGCCTACCGTATATTACGGCGATGAAGCAGGTGTCTGCGGATTTACGGATCCGGATAACAGAAGAACCTATCCCTGGGGAAACGAAGACCAGGAGATGATAGATTACCATAAGCGTTTAATACGCCTGCATAAAAAATATAAAATCCTCCGGACAGGGTCAGTCTGTTTCCTGTGGAACGATTACCAGGGGCTGTGCTACGGACGTTTCTCACACAATGAGCAGATTATAGTGGTCATTAACAACAGGGATGAGGAGCGGGAGGCAGAGATTGCCGTATGGAGAGCAGGGATCAGCCGTATGGAGGATACATGTATGGAGAGGATACTCCTTTCCCACAAGGACGGCTATACCCAGGAACCTCAGGAGTATACCGCTCATGCAGGAGTGATAAGCGTAAGGATGCCGGCGTACAGTGTCACTATACTGCATCATAAAGACTGAAGATATTCTCCGGATAATACAGTACACCAGATTGTGACAGGAACAGGAGCTTTGGCTGCACATAGTGCAGCTGATGCTCCTGTTTTTGCGTACAAGGAAAGAATCTCATTTTGTTTTCAGCAAAAGTGTAACCGGATTGTAATAACTCCCATGTAAGATGAAGTCAAACAGGAGGAGGTAACATAAAAATGGAAATTTTAAGAGCAGAGCATTTAAAAAAATATTATGGAAAGGGAGAGAGTCTGGTGAAGGCAGTGGACGATGTTAGTTTTTCTGTGGATAAAGGAGAATTCGTATCTGTTGTGGGAACCAGCGGCTCCGGTAAGACAACGCTTCTCAATCTTTTGGGAGGTCTTGACTATGCAGATTCAGGGGAGGTGGTCATTGACGGAAAAAGCCTTTCCGGTATGAAGGATGATGATTTGACTATTTTCCGAAGAAGGAATATTGGTTTTATTTTTCAAAATTATAATTTGGTGACAGTGATCAATGTCTATAAAAATATAACACTCCCCGTGCGTTTGGACGGGAATCGAGCAGATGAAGAATATATAAGCAGGATCAGCGGCCTTTTGGGTATTGAAAAGAAGTGGAAGGCTTATCCCAACCAGCTCTCAGGAGGACAGCAGCAGAGAGTTGCCATAGCAAGAGCACTGGCAGGAAAGCCGGCTATCATACTTGCAGATGAGCCTACAGGGAACCTGGATTCGCGTACCAGCGCAGAGGTGATGGGGCTTCTGAAGATGACAAGCCGTGAGCTGGATCAGACAATCATCATGATCACCCACAACGAAGCCATGGCACAGATGACGGACCGTGTTATCCATATTGAGGACGGCCGTATTGTGGGAGGTGAATGAGATGTACGGGAATACCAATAATGAGGTTGTATCAGAAATTGCCAGAGGCAATATGAATTCTCATAAGCTGCGCAATGCTATGGCAGTCTTGGCGATCATGCTCACCACACTGCTCATTACAGTGGTTTGTACCGTGGGAATCAGTTTTTATGAGACAATAGAGAGGGGATCTGATATCTCTCCGGGTCCTATGGCTGACGGCGGAATCAACACAGATATTTCCTTTTATGAAGAAGTAGAAGAGATGGATGAGGTGGAGTGGGCTGGTTATGTGCGGCCTTGTAACCTGGGAAGCCTGCATAACCGGGAGATGATAGGAATTAATGCAAAACTGTATGTTCCCAATGAGAGTTACCTGAAACAGAACCAGATAGAACTTAAACAAGGGCGTTTCCCTGAAAGCGGCCGGGAACTGGCAGTATCCGATACAATGGCAGAACGTCTTGGGATTACAGGGGCAGGAGATACGGTGACTCTTCGTCCGCTTATTGTTGAAGATGGCCAACAGAAGGAGATTGAGGTGCCCATGGAGATTACCGGGATTTATACTTCCCCCATGGAGCCTCTTCACACAGTTTATGAAGAAATGTATACCGGGGAAAGCTTTCTAAGTGATATTGCGCCGGAAATGGCAGATGAGAAAGCAATTATTTATGTCAAACTGGCATCCGGGCAAGAGGATAAATATGATGCTCTCAACGGGCTTGCTCTGAAAGTGGGGGCGCAGAGTGCAATATACAAGACACACAGCGCTGTTGATATAGGGGAAATTATCCTAGTCGCAGGTTTTCTGCTGCTGATCATGTTCTGCGGATATTTGATCATCTATAATATTTTCTATATTTCTGTGGTAAATGATATTCGTTTCCTGGGAATGATGAAAACCATCGGCACCACCGGCACACAGGTGAAGAAAATCCTTTCCTGGCAGGTGAGAAGACTGGCCGTGGCGGGGATTGTCCTGGGACTTATAGCCGGTTACTTTACAGCATTGGCGGCAGCACCGGCAGTCATGGCTCAGACGAACTATTCTGATTTTTATCAGGCACCGGATAATCCGTGGGGATTTGCGGCAGCAGCTTTGTTTGCCGCTTTGACAGTTTTAGTCAGTTGCCGTAAATCTTACCGAATAGCATCAAGAATATCACCAGTGGAGGCAGCACGGTATACAGGCAGCGGGAAAAGCAGAAGAAAATTATGGTCAGTGCTGTCTTTTGGCATCGGTGGAATGATTTTTCTGATAGTATACACAGCCACAATAGGTTATGATGTGGAAAAGATAGTAGACCGCTACCATACGGCTGACGTGTGTATTGATCAGGATGCGATGGAGTTTGGAAGTGACGAGGCTTACCAGCCGGTTACGGCAGAACTTGTGGAGGAATTGAAGAACCTACCCTATATCGAAAATATAAGCGTGTATTATCAGGCCCGTATGGATGATAAAGATATGGATAATGCTGCAAAGGAAGGCAGAATACCCATGAAGGCAGAAGGAAAGTGGAAGACAGACTGGGAAGATTTTTTGGTAAGACAGAAGGAAATGATTGAATCAATGGGGGTATCCATAACTCCGGAGGATATGCGGGCTTCGGCAGAAGATGAAAATGGGAATGTCCTTATACGTGTTATGGGTATGCCGGTTGGGGAGCTTGCCCGGGAAGAAGAAAATATAATCCTTGTGGACGGAAGTTTTAATGAGGAAAAATTTGCAACCGGGGATTACATCATTTATAATCAGCTGGGAAACCGGAAAGAACTTCCCGGGGACGAATTTATACATGCGGGCGATAAGCTTACTGTTTCCCTGTACGATTTGGAGAAGGATGCTTTTGTCACTGCGGAAAAAGAGGTTATGGCTGTATATACCAGCAAAAACCAGTATGCTGCTTCTATTGTCTGCAATGGTGATATTGTTATGCCGGACAATATATTTGCACAGATGTTTCCTCAGTACGGGAAATGGATTTCCTGTATCCAAGCGGATGCAGAACAGGAATTAAGCCCGGAGCAGTACCAGGAAATTAATGATATTGTCCAGGGCACCTTTAATTCTCAATTATCCATACAGTCCCGTTATGAGACAAGGCAGGCTCAGCAGAAAACCAAAAACTCCATGACGATGATAGGACTGTTTCTGGCTGGCATTTTCGGGATCATCGGCATTGCAAATGTAGTGAATACCCTGGTGACAGGGGTAATGACAAGAAAGCTTGAGTACGCTGCCATGCAGTCTGTTGGTATGACAAAAAAGCAAATGTGTCTGAGCCTTATAGGTGACGGCGGCAGGATGGCCGGTGTGAGTACAGTGTTAGCCATAGCTGCTGCAGGCATTTTTGGAAGTCGCCTTGTAACGGGAATCGGCATTTTTTCAGGCTTTTCATCCCTGGCCTTTCTCCAGGCTGCGGGTATCCTTGTAATAGTTTTGGTAGTCATGACGGTTTCCGTGGCTGTCCTGCTCTCACGATTTCTTAACAGGAAGCCTATTGTGGAACGGTTAAGAGAAGCAGAGTGAACAAAAAGTCGTGGAAGAAAATAATTAAGACCTGGGACAGAGGGGAGATGGATATATGGAAAAGATTCTGGTGGCGGAGGATGATGAATTACTTAATGAAGGAATATGCTTTGCATTGAGAAAAGCAGGATATGAGGTGTACAGCGCAAGGAAACTTGAACAGATCCGGGGATACCTTAATCAGGGAGTGGACTTGATGATCCTTGATGTTTCACTTCCGGATGGAGACAGCAGAGCCTTTTTGGCACAACTCCGGCAGGATAATGATACTCCCGCAGTTTTTCTGACTGCCAGAAAAAGCGAGCAGGATCTGCTGAAAGGCTTTGACAGCGGCGGAGATGACTATATGACTAAGCCCTTCTCCGTCCCGGTACTGCTCAGGCGTGTGCAGGCAGTGCTCAAACGGAGGGTGGGACAGGGGCAGTTCTATTACAGCGATGATCTTGTATACGACTTCCGGAACCAGATTTTAAAGCGCAGCGGGCAGGAGATTCCCCTGACGCCCACAGAGAAAAAAATCATGGAAGTTTTTTTGAATAACCGTAATCAGGTCCTCACACGGGAGGTCTTACTGGCACGTGTGTGGGATGTGGATGAAAACTTTGTGGATGAGAAAACCCTGAACGTGAATGTGCGCCGTATGCGTGAGAAAATAGAAGCCAATCCTAAAGATCCCAGATGGATACACACAGTGTTCGGTATAGGCTATAAATGGAGGGATGACAATGGATAAACCAGAGCGGATCATAGCCGCAGGCATCAGCGTGCAAATGGGACTTACTGTAATTTTGGCCCTGTCTTCATTATCCGGATATTTGTCTGTGTGTGGAGAGATACTGATTTTCTCGGCTCTCTCTTTAACAAATATGATTCTATGCTATACATTTTTACGTAAGGAAATCAGGGGGATGCTCAGGAAATTGGATGATACTATCCAGGGCCTTCTGGACGAATCTCCCAAAGTGAATTTCAATGCTGAGGAAGAATCGCTGCCCGGGAAATTCCAGTTCCAGATCACCAGGCTTTACCGTATCCTCATTGCCAACAAGGAACAGGAGAGGAAGCTGAGAGAGGATATGAGTGCTTTGATCGCCGATTTAGTCCATCAGATCAATACACCTCTTTCGAATATTGAAATGTATACGGATTTTCTTCTGCAGGAAGATTTAGACGATAAAACAAGAAAGAAATTTCTTGAAAACGTGAAAAACCAGTGCGAGAAGCTGGGATGGTTCGGTGAAGGATTTGACAAGGCTGCACGCCTGGAGACTGATATCATCTCATTAAATCCTAAGCGTGCAGAAGTTCTGCCTGCTGTACTGGCTGCAATAGATCAGGCTGCACTTAAGGCACAGCAGAAGGGGAATGTGATCTGTCTTGATGGAGACACTTCCATAGAGGCTGTTTATGACGGAAAGTGGACAGCGGAAGCAATCTTCAATTTGCTGGACAATGCAGTAAAATATGGCAGAGAGGGCACGGAAATACACGTGCGCCTTTCTGCTTATCAGCTATTTATACGTGTGGATGTGGAGAACGAAGGAAAGATAATTCCTAAAGAAGAGCAGAATGAAGTGTTCCGGCGGTTTTACCGCGGAGAAAACGCCGCCCTTGTACAGGACGGCGTAGGTCTTGGCCTTTATCTTGTCCGTGAGATCATCACAGGACAGGGTGGCTATGTTCTGCTGGAAAACTGGAAGGACAAAGGAAACAGGTTCAGTATATTTCTGCGGAACGCCGGACAATAAACTTGTGTTCCGGCTCACCGCTGATTGATAATGGGATAGTTCAGATCATTATTTTTTATATTGCTTCACTGTCTGGCGTGCGATTTTGCGAAGTGTTTTAGCCTCGCTGTAATTCAGCTCACCGGAGTAGGTGGTAGGCGAAGTTGTTCCAAGGAGCGTATTGAACATAGTACAGGCGGACAGATAGCTTCCTGCATAGGTAGGATGTGACCTGTCTGGCCGGAGAAGCCGTATCCCGGTCTTCTGCTTCACATTATTCTGGAAGGAGATTCCTGTTGGGATGACGATTGCATTTGCTTCTCTTGCAATTTTTTCGTAAGCAGAAGCAATCTTAGCCTGGTACTGTCTTCTGCCGGAAACTACAGAACTGTATCTTATATAGTCATCATGGCCGTTTCCCGGAGCCCATGTCATAAAAAGTGCCATCTTTGCCCCGGCGCCTTCAATAAGAGGCTTGAGAGTCATTACTGCCTTCTTGATCTTGCCTGGCCTTACCAGAGGAAAATAGTGTCGGTCCTGGAGGACAACGTAATCCCACTTCTGACCTTTCAGCAGGCGGTACACCTCCTTGCCCTCTTTGGTGTGTCTGTCAGCAGCCTCTTCCAGCCGGGCGCCTCCCTTTGTCACCATTGTGATCTTAACCTTTTTTCCTGCACCCTCACATACATTTTTAAGGATATCATCAAAATTATTATAATAAGTGTAGCTATTGCCGATAAGAAGTATCTTGGTGGCCCTTGACCCGGACTGGTTTCCCACGACCGCCGGTGAATAAGCCGCCGCCATATTGACAAAACTTCCTGTCAGCAAAAACACGGTCAAAATAATGCAGAGTATTTTTTTCATAAACAAAACTCCCTTTTTGTCTGAGACACAAAACGTACCGGTTAACAGAGGTGAACAAACATAACAGGAAAAATAAGCCCAGGAAATATATGCCTGGGCTTATTGTTGCAGTCTTCCTATAGTGGATGGAGAAGGATTCGAACCTTCGAAGGCGTTGCCAACAGATTTACAGTCTGCCCCCTTTGGCCACTCGGGAACCCATCCTTGAATCTTGTCTATTATATAAAATATTTCTTTATAAATCAAGGGGTTTTTGAAAATTTTTTTTTGGAAAAAAAGAAAACCGCAAAGGGTCCGGGCGCCGGACCCTCTGCACTCCCTTCGCGCTTTTTTGGAGCCGCCTTGGGTGATTTATAGGGGAGAGGTGTTGACAGGGGGGACTGTGCCTTGGGTTGTGGAGGGAGGTAGGGGGTTGCGGCGGGGACCGCCGGGGGTAAAAGATGATTATAATGTACTAATAGGGATGGGATATTGTTTAGGGGGTTTTTAGACATATGATGGGGATTGGTGTAGGGATTGCAGATGGGGATGACGAAGTGGGTGAGGAATTAGGGGAGGACTTAGGGGAGAGGGCAGAGGATGGGGAGCAGAGGGATTGGAACTGGGGGGATGGAGTTGTAAAGTGCTGGGGGATTGGGCAGGGGATGGCTGTCTTAGGGGGAGCTGGCTAGGGGATGATAGAATTTGTAAGAATCTGGGGAATCCGGCAGAGTGGCTTCCGTAGGTATTGGAGGAGGAGAGCATGGGGGCAGCTAGGGTACTGATTGCCGCAGGGACTGGCAGATATGGATATGTCGCCACAGGAAGCCTTGCGGATATATAATTGCGCGAAGGGCCGGCGGCGGCGGCCCTTCAATTACCTATCGTCTGCATCCAAATTAGCGTGTTGGACTAGTCGAACCCTACCTCCCCCCAACACGCAGAACTCCCCTATCAAGCGCGAAGGGAGTGCAGAGGGTCCGGCGCCCGGACCCTTTGCAACCCTTTGCAAAAGTAGTAGACGAAATGAAAGAAATCTGATAAACTAAGAAATAGCTGGATATTGGTTTGAACCGGTATCCAAGAAAGGTTAGGAGGAATTTATCATGTTAGTAAGTGCAACAGAGATGTTAAAAAAGGCAAAAGCCGGCCATTATGCAGTGGGCCAGTTCAACATTAACAATCTTGAGTGGACAAAAGCAGTTCTTTTGACAGCTCAGGAAAACAACTCTCCTGTTATCCTTGGTGTTTCCGAAGGTGCCGGAAAATATATGTGCGGATATAAGACAGTTGTAGGAATGGTTAACGGTATGCTGGAAGAACTGAATATTACAGTTCCGGTTGCTTTGCATTTGGATCACGGCAGCTATGAAGGATGTCTGAAGTGTGTTGAAGCTGGATTTTCTTCCATCATGTTCGATGGTTCTCATTATCCGATCGAAGAAAATATAGCAAAAACAAAAGAACTGGTTAAGGTAGTTGCAGACCACGGAATGTCTCTTGAGGCAGAGGTTGGTTCTATCGGCGGCGAGGAAGACGGCGTTGTTGGTATGGGCGAATGCGCTGATCCTGAAGAGTGTAAGATGATCGCTGATCTGGGAATTGATTTCCTGGCAGCAGGTATCGGTAATATCCACGGTAAATATCCGGCTAACTGGGCTGGTTTAAGCTTTGATACTCTGGATGCTATCCAGAAACTTACAGGGGACATGCCTCTGGTACTTCACGGCGGCACAGGAATCCCGGCAGATATGATCAAGAAAGCAATTGATCTGGGCGTTTCCAAGATCAACGTAAATACTGAGTGCCAGCTTTCCTTTGCAGCAGCAACTCGTGAGTACATTGAAGCAGGCAAAGACCAGCAGGGCAAGGGCTTTGATCCTCGTAAGCTTCTGGCTCCGGGACTCGAGGCTATTAAAGCAACAGTGAAAGAGAAAATGGAATTATTCGGATCTGTAGGCAAGGCTTGATCCAGCAATACAGGTGAACATATAGACAGTCTGTGATCAGTCTGTCTGCGAAAGATAAAAAGGATATTTAATTTACGGGACAGTGTAGTTATAGTGGACTATACTGTCCTGTTTTTTCATTAGAAAGTGATCTGCATGATTAGGAATGAGTAAGGATAATACCTATAAAATTGCTGTTACTAAAAATTTTATAGGTATTTTCCGGGGATTTCCAGTGCATTTCCTTCAGATGATCACTTGAATTACCTATAAAAAGTCCGCTGCTGAAAATTTTATAGGTACTTTATGGGAAGTTCCAAGGAAATTCCCCCGGATAGAAGCTGAAAATACCTATAAAATCACTATTGCTGCAAATCTTATAGGTAATTCCCATATTCATTGAGAATATACCGATCGGATTGAAAACATACCAATCGGAAGATGGAGTTCTCTGTGGGCCTGGCTTATGGGAAGTCCCATGTTCACTGAAAATATACCAATACCAAGATTTCCTGCTTTCCTTTATATAACAATATCTTGAAAATGTGATATGTTTCTTGATTTTTTTATATGGCGGAAATGCTTCAGGAGAACTAAAATAAAATCACTTGATAACGAGATTCCAATAAAAAGGAGAGGTAAATTATGAAAATGAAGAAAATCACAGCATTAGGACTGGCTGCAGTGATGGCAGCATCTATGGTACCGGCAGTTCCTGCAATGGCGGCAGAGGGCGAAGGATCTGTGTACTACCTGAATTTCAAACCTGAGCAGGCTGACCAGTGGGTGGCATTGGGCGAGAAATATACTGAGGAGACAGGAGTTCCTGTAACTGTTGTGACAGCAGCTTCCGGCACATATGAATCCACTCTGAAATCTGAGATGGCGAAAGATGAGATGCCGACACTGTTCCAGGTAAATGGTCCTGTTGGATTGGCATCCTGGAAAGATTACTGCTATGATTTAAAAGACAGTGAAATTTATAAGAACCTGTCCAGTGAAGATTTTGCATTGAAGGATGAGAGCGGTGCTGTTTCCGGTATTGCTTATGTAATTGAGACATACGGTATTATCTATAACAAGGCGCTTCTCAATGCATATTGTGAGACAGAGGGCGCAGTGATCAAGTCTGCAGATGAGATCACCAGCTTTGATACATTAAAAGCAGTTGCTGATGATATCCAGGCTAAGAAGGATGACCTTGGAATTGAAGGTGCATTTACTTCAGCAGGCTTTGATGCTTCCAGTGACTGGAGATTTAAAACTCATCTGGCAAACCTTCCGGTTTATTATGAGTATAAGGCAGACGGAATTGATTCCACTGATGCAATTAAAGGTACTTACTTAGATAATTTCAAGAATATCTTTGATCTGTATATCACAGATGCTACCTGTGAGCCGACTCTGTTATCCAGCAAGACCGGTGAGGATGCAAACTCTGAATTTGCTTTAGGCGAGGCTGTATTCTATCAGAACGGAACATGGGCTTACAATGATATTAAAGACAATGAAGTTGCTGACGAAGATTTAGGAATGCTTCCGATTTATATCGGTGCAGAAGGTGAAGAAAATCAGGGCTTATGTACAGGAAGTGAAAACTACTGGTGCGTAAATAATAAAGCCAGCGAAGAAGATATTCAGGCTACCTTGGATTTCCTGAACTGGGTAATCACAAGTGATGAAGGAAGAACTTCCTTAAGCCAGGAAATGGGCTTTGTGACACCGTTCACAACCTTTGATGAGAACTTTGAATCTGATAATCCGCTTGTAGTTGCATCCAACGAGTACATCGCAGCAGGCAAGACACCTGTAGCTTGGAACTTTACTACAATGCCTTCTGAAGAGTGGAAAAACCAGCTGGGCAGCGCAATGCTTGAGTATGCACAGGGCACAGGCGAATGGGATGCAGTGAAGACAGCATTTGTTGACGGATGGGCTACTGAATATGCAGCAGCACATGCAGAATAAGTTTAAAATGTAAAAGTGATTCTTTGGCAGAATAATAACAGCAGGATAAGGGTGGGCGCGCTTCGCCCGCCCTTATTTTGTCCCGGCCGGACAACAGACCGCGCTGCCAAAAACTGCTTGACTTTTTTGAAGGGAGAAAAAGAATGGATAAGTCAATGAAGAAATATTTTCCAGTCTTTGTACTGCCCACGCTGATTGCATTTACTATTGGATTTATTGTCCCGTTTATTATGGGAGTATATCTTTCCTTTTGTAAATTTACGACAGTAACAGATGCAAAATTCGTGGGACTGAAAAATTACGTAAAGATGTTTACAGATGACGGAACCTTTCCCCATGCATTGTGGTATACAGCCGCCTTTACCGTGGTATCGGTGATCCTTATCAATGTTTTAGCCTTTACCGTGGCAATGCTGCTTACAAAGAAAATCAGGGGAACCAATGTATTCCGGACCGTATTTTTTATGCCGAATTTAATCGGAGGAATCATTTTGGGATATGTATGGCAGCTTCTGTTAAACGGTATCCTTCTCCAGTTTAACCGCACATTGACGTATTCCTCCAAATATGGGTTCTGGGGTCTTGTGATCCTTATGTGCTGGCAGCAGGTCGGATATATGATGATCATTTACATAGCCGGTATCCAGAACATTCCGGGGGATTTGATCGAGGCAGCTCAGATTGACGGAGCCAATGGAAAACAACTTTTAAAGGATGTTATTATCCCTATGGTCATGCCTTCCATCACAATCTGTACCTTTTTGACACTTACGAATTCCTTTAAACTGTTTGACCAGAACCTGGCATTGACAAACGGCGAACCCTCCAACATGTCGGAGATGCTGGCCTTGAATATTTACAATACCTTTTACAGCCGTACAGGCTGGGAGGGGGTAGGCCAGGCAAAAGCAGTTGTATTCTTCATCCTGGTAGCTCTGATCGCAGTTATTCAGAACAGGCTGACAAGAAGTAAGGAGGTGCAGCAGTAATGACGAAAAAATTAAAACACAGTGGTGTGTGGACTGTATTCTTTTCCATCGTGTCTGTGGCATATTTGTTCCCTATTGTTCTTGTAGTAATTAATTCTTTTAAGAAAAAGGCTTATATCAGCAGAAAACCTTTTGCAATCCCCACTGATAAAATGTTTGTGCAGTTCCAGAATTATATCAATGGGATTGAAAAGACTGGATTTTTCCAGGCTTTTGGCTGGACATTATTTATCACAGTATTCTCAGTTGCAGTAATTTTGCTGTGTACCTCTATGTGTGCCTGGTATATTAACAGGGTGATCAATACGGCGACCAAAACAATTTACTATTTATGTCTGTTTTCCATGGTGGTACCTTTCCAGATGGTTATGTTTACTTTGTCAAAAATCGCTAACATGCTGAAACTTAACACTCCATGGGGGCTGATCATTATATATCTGGGCTATGGGGCAGGGCTGGCGGTATTTATGTTCAGTGGATTTGTGAAGTCCATACCCATTGAAATAGAAGAGGCTGCCATGATTGACGGATGTACGCCTATCCAGACATATTTCCAGGTGGTTCTGCCTGTCATGAAGCCAACTTGTGTGACAGTGGCTATATTGGAAACCATGTGGATCTGGAATGATTACCTTCTTCCGTATCTGGTACTGGATATCAAGAAATATAAAACCATTCCCATTGCCATACAGTATCTGCGCGGCGGTTACGGAGCTATCGATATGGGAGCAATGATGGGGGTGCTGGTGCTTTCCATCATACCGATCATTGTGTTTTATCTTCTCTGCCAGAAATACATTATTGAAGGTGTGGTGGCAGGAGCTGTCAAAGGGTGATCTGAAATACCTGATACAACCGGCTGTGGAGTGAATATTATTTGTAACAGTTCAGGCCTGCTTGAACTGTTACTATTCCTTCAGCCGGTTTGTGTACTTTGTACAGTTACTCCTTTCCAACCACGTTTGTAAATGTTAAAATAAAGGAAGTCAGAGAACTATTGTACGAGCACTGGCTTGACAGCGCTGTCAAACGGAATATGTATGTGTCAGTACAATTGGATTCAGTGACAGTATTAAGCTGGATCGTTATGCAAAAGGATTGGAACGGGGTGTATAAATGTACAGAGTGTTAGTGGTTGATGACGAAAAAATTGAACGTGAGGGTATTAAGTTTCTACTTTCGATGGAGGAGGGGGAAAGGGAAATATTCGAGGCTGCCAATGGAAAGCAGGCATTGAATATACTCCACAGTGAATCTATAGATCTGCTTCTTACGGATATTAAAATGCCGCATATGGATGGGCTGGAGCTGACACGGAGGGCTAAGGCGGAGAACAAAGGGCTGCAGGTAGTGATTTTCAGCGGCTATAATGATTTTACTTTTGCCCAGGAGGCCATCCGGTACGGGGTGACGGATTATGTGCTCAAGCCTGTGGACCCGGAACAGTTCCAGGAGACAATCCGTAAGGCCCAGCGGGAGATAGACAGAAGAAAGAGGGAAGAAATCAAAGAGAATAAAGAGAAAAATTTTCTCCATCAGTATTTTCTTCAGAATTATCTATACAGCGGAAAACAGGAAATTTTGGAGACAGCAGGGGAAATGCTGGATTTGGAAGAGTGGAATCACTGGCACTGTGCAATACTTATTGAGACTGACCAGGCCTTTTTTGACACAGCAGAGGAAGTGTTTCCTGATGAGATCCAGGAGGAACTGCACAGGATATTTTTTTACCTGAATCTTAATGCAAGGCAGTCGCTTCTTTTATTTAATGATATATATTGTGATTACCTTCTGGTGGCAAAGCATATTTATGTATTCCTGAAGAGAAAGTATCCGGTACGTTTTCATCTGGCTGTGAGCCGGAAGTTTGAGGGGTATGAGTCTCTGCCGGATGTTTTAAGCCAGCTGGAACAGCAGATGGAGGAGAAATTCTACCATCCGGACAATCATGTGTTCAACAGCGAAGAGGATGAATGGAAAACAGGAGAGAAGGAGACTCAGGATTCCCAGATCATGCAGAAAATATCAGAGGACATCAGCCGTAAAGACATGGAACAGCTATGGAATCATTTTTCCTGTCTGGCAGACAAATATCAGAGAAATACCCAGTTTTCTGCCATGTATATTAAATTCGTGTTCTGCAATGTGATCCAGGAGTTGTTTCAGGAGAATCAGTTCTCGGGAGAACATAGGCTGGAAAAGGAAATTGAACGCCTTTACAACTGTAACGATATTGCCCAGATCATCCAAGTTACAAAAGAAAATATCAAGGAATATGAAGATTTCCTCAATCGTTCCATGAGTGAGTCAAGGGATGAGGTTGCAGCTGTGAAAAATTATATTTACCAGCACTATGGAGAGGATTTAAATCTGGAAATGCTGGCAGACAAGGTGTATCTTTCCTCGGGGTATCTAAGTTTTATTTTTAAAAAAGAGACGGGTATGAACCTGAACCGCTTCATCCGTGTATTTCGTATGGAAAAGGCCAAAGAGCTGTTATGTACCACAAATATGAAGGTGGCCAAGATCAGCGAACAGGTAGGATTTGCAAATGTCTCCTATTTTTGCAGAAGCTTCCGGGAATATTACGGAAGCAGTCCGGAATCCTATCGGAAAGGAACCGGTGAGGATGAAGAAACTTCTACGGAAAATTAAGAATATGAAATACCGTCATAAGCTGACAATCCTTCTGGTGATTGCCAGCTTAGTTCCTATGACGGTACTTGCCCTGTACAGCCACAGCCGCATGAGCAGTCTCATACGGAAAAACGAAATGGAAGATATGTATTCTATTCTGGAGCAGACACGGGAAGGAATCGACAGTCAGATTGAGGTGTACACGAGTCTCCTCAATTATCTCACCTATGCTCCTGATATCGAGGAGATCATTGAGGATAAAAACATGGACAACTACCATGCTTATGAGAAGTATACAGAGGTGGCAGATCCGCTGCTCACGGTGCCTAAATCTTATCATGATGCCATTTTACAGATCCAGCTTTTTGCGGACAGCATTAAAGTGCGTCATGAGTATACACTGATTCCTCTCAATGAGATGGGGGAGGAATGGTGGAGTGAAGAGCTTGACGATGAGGTGTCCGTCCAGTGGCTGGTAAATGAGGAAAAGCCGGAGATAGCTGCTGTACGAAAAATTTACAGGGGTCAGGATTTGGAGGCGGCGCTTTGTGTCACACTGGATTATAACAAGGTTTTTCAGACCTTCCTTAATATTGTATCCTCTGAGACAGGGGGGATGATCGTTGACAGCGAGGGGAAGGTTTTTTTCCGTATGGAAAATATGAAGACAACGGAGCTGTCCGAGAATAACAGGGCATCCGAGGTTCTTGATATTATCAGGGATAAATATGCTTACGTAAGCAGCCGCAGCCACGAGAACGGCTGGACCTTTTATCTTTATAAGCCTCAGGCTGTTATTTCTGCCTCAGTTTCCAGGCTTTTGATCAGTGAAATCCCTCTTATTGCCTTATGTGCAGGAATAACTCTGCTTCTGGGATTGTTTTTTTCAAGAGTATTTACAAGAAGGATTGAGCAGCTTACAGCTAATATGGATCAGGTAAACCACGGCAGCAGAGAGGTGACGGTACACAGTGATTCAGAGGATGAGATAGGTCTTTTGATCCGCAGCTTCCGCAGGATGATGGAAGAAATTGACCGCCTTATCCATGAGGTCTATGAGAATAAAATTTCCCTTAAGGAGTTTGAATTGAAGGCTTTGACAGCACAGATCAATCCGCATTTTCTGTATAATTCACTTTCTATCATCAATTGGATGGCTATCAGAAGCCACCAGAAGGATATCAGTAAGGTGACTCTCGCCCTTTCCACATTTTACCGTACTGCTTTAAGCAAGGGGGAGGATATGGTGACAGTGGAAAGCTGCATCAAGAATATAGAAGCATATCTGCAGATACAGCTTGTCATGCATGACAATGATTTTCAGGTGGTTTGGGATATTGACCCACAGGTGAAAAATGAGAAGGTGCCTAAGCTTATTCTTCAGCCAGTGGTGGAAAATGCTCTTGAGCACGGATTGGATGTAAAAGAGGAAGGGGAAAAAATCCTTAAGCTGTTCTTTGTCCAGGAAGGCCCTGATGTGCTGCTGGCTGTGGAGGATAACGGTCAGGGAATGGAGCAGGAAGAGGCTGAGACATTAGTCACTTACCAGGCAGAAGGCTATGGACTTAAAAATGTTAACGACCGTATCTGCCTTCTCTATGGAGAGGAATACACGATTCGGATTTTCAGCCGTATTGGAGAAGGTACCAGAGTGGAGATGCGGATACCGAAGGGAGAAACGGGACATGAGACGGAAGAATAGGATTTGGAAAAAAGCCCTGGAGATTGCCGCGGGAATTATATTGACGGTATTTACACTGTGGGGACTTTCAGGCTGCGGGGAAGAACAAAAAGTTCCGGAAAAGAAACAGATTTCCCGGGAAGATACCAAGGCAGCCTGGGAGGAAGCTGGTTCAACACCTTATGGCAAATATCCTGAGCTTGTCACTTATACTCTTGGACAGATGAGCGGTGCCAATAATTCTAATCTGCCGGAAGGAGATACCTACGAGGACAATGCTTATACCAGATACTTGAGACAAATGCTGAATGTCCAGAATAAGAATTCATACATGGAAACAGAAGACCGTTACAATGAGTTTTTGAATGTGTATGTGAAGGACAGGACCTTACCGGATGTACTGGTAGTCTCTGACAGAGAAACGCTGAAAGAGCTGGTAGATAATGATATGCTGGCGGATTTGACACAGGTTTACGAGGACTGCACATCTCCAAGGATCAAAGAGATGTATGACAGCTATGGCGGAGAATTGTTGGAGGCAGGTATGTTTGACGGTAAGCTTTTGGCCCTTCCTGAGACAGTGATCGATCATGGCCCTTGCCTTTTGTGGCTGAGGAAGGACTGGATGGATGAATTGGGTCTTGCTGAGCCAAAGAGCCTTGAAGATGCTTTTGATATTATTGAGGCGTTTATGGAGAATGGAATGGGGGCAGAAGAAGGGGAAGAACCAATTGGGCTTGTATGTGATACGGCTCTCGTTGGGACCACCAGCAGCAGCTATTCGGTAGATCCTATTTTTCAGATGTTCGGCGCCAATCCGCAGAGGTGGCAGAAAAATGAGGAGGGGCAGATCATTTATGGATCCCTTACCCAGGAGACGAAGGATGCGTTGGAATACCTTCGGGGATTATATGAGAGAGGCATCCTTGATAGAAATTTTGCCCTGCGCGCCCAGAATAATTTAAGAGATTTGGTGGTGAACGGAAAATGCGGAGCATTTTTCGGACTTTGGTGGACACCGAATAATCCATTAATGGATGAATATGAGAAAAACCCGGAATCCGACTGGGAACCTTATTACCTTACTGAAGATGGGAAAAACGGGGAAAATACTTTTACAGCATTCAGAGACAACAAATATGTGGTGGTAAAAAAGGGATACGAGCATCCTGAGATTGTGATGAAAATTGTAAGTGTACTGTTCGATCATACACGTTATGAGGCAAAAGATGCAGAAGAAGTGAACAGTTATTTTGCCTTAAATGTAGATCCCACTGCCAGACCCCTTGTCATTAATGTGGACTATAATGAAGCCACCTATAAGGTTACGGAAAATATCCGCAAGGCCTTTGACGGGGAAATAAAAAAGGAAGAGCTGAGTGCAATCGAAAAATCTTACTATGATGCTTGCTCAAATTATATAGAAGGAAACAAAGTGACAGTGGAGGATTGGGCGGCTTATAAATCAAGGATATCTGCGGTTGGACTTCTGGTGGACGGAAATTACCAGCCTCCCAGAAGGGAGTACCTGGGAGACACAGACGGAGAAATCCCCCAGACGCTTAAGTCCTTGGAGCGGAATACCTTCCTTCAATTGATCATGGGAAATCAGCCTATGGATTATTTTGATAGATTTGTGGAGGAGTGGTATGCGCAAGGCGGGCTTGAGCTGACGGAAAGAGTACGGTCGCAAACATGAAAACAGGGCCTTGGACAGTAAGAATTGTAGAAAAAGATTAAAAAATGCAAAAAAATGAAAAAAGCTGTTGACATGCCTCTGGCTTTGTGGTAAATTAATCTAGCTGTCGGAAATAATTGATTCTGAAAAAGTGAAAAATTAAAAACTTTTCAGAAAATAAAAAAAGCTGTTGACA
>JAUNHC010000024.1 GCA_030524175.1 Eubacteriales bacterium | reverse complement strand
CCGGAAATCCCAGAGAATCCCGATGACAACCAGCCGGAAATTCCGGAGTCTCCTGACAACAATAAGCCGGGAACACCGGATTCACCTGATGGTAATCCCGGAGCAGGTGAGGACAGTGAAAATGCAGACTTTGTCCAGCAGGTTGTAAATCTGGTTAATAAGGAACGTGCGGCAGCGGGATTGTCTCCTGTTACTGCAGACACAAAGGTTCAGGCTGCAGCACAGGTGCGGGCAAAGGAAATTGAGAAATCCTTCGCTCATACCCGTCCGGATGGAAGTTCTTTCTCAACAGCACTGACACAGCAGGGAGTATCTTACAGAGGCTCAGGTGAAAATATTGCCTGGGGACAGAAAACACCTGAACAGGTTATGCAGGGCTGGATGAACAGTGAGGGCCACAGGGCAAACATTCTGAATAAAAACTTTACTACGATCGGTGTAGGGTATTATCAGAATGCTGCAGGGACAAATTATTGGACCCAGTTGTTTACGTATTAAATATGTTTAATTTTTGTGCCAACAGAATAAATGATTGAGAGAAAGCCAGAAGAAAATCTGTATACCACAGTACACTTCTGGCTTTCTCTTATACCTGTGAAAAGATTCAAGCAGTACCCGGCTTAAGAAAGGATGATAAAAGATACAGCCCTGTTTCATTAACAATAATCTGGTGGATACACCAGAGAAATGCACAAAAAACAATGGACTATTTTGTACGAATTCACAATACACATGCGATTTGTGAAAAATAACTGCAGATTATGATGAAATCCCCATGATTTTTCACTGCATGGTATAGTAATTCCAAGATAAGTTTTCAGCAGAATATATTTTTCGAGACTTTTCAGGCAGGTATGAAAGGCCGGTACTTACGGAAAAGAGGATGTAAATGAAAGGAGAGACAAAATGAAAGGAAAGTTTTTATTGGCAGCAATACCATTGATGGTGATAGGGATGATTTCCCCGTGCAGTGCTGCGGGGACAAAAGATTATGACCTTACTTATTCAACAGTGACGCAGGAATTTGACTGGGGCGCATCGGTTACCAAAATTGTTGTTGATTTTGGCAGGGAGGTAGACAAAGACATCAGTTTGTCCGCAGATGATATTTCAGTGGAAGTACGGAAAAATTATATGGGGACGGAAAAGCTTGTCCAGACAATGGATTACAGCATGGGACAATACATTGATTCCCCGGCAGGGCAGGGAGAACGCCGGATTGAAGCCGTGTATCTGTCGGATGAAGAAGGAAATGTAAAAGAAGAAGATACAAGCTTTGTAACAATCCAGCTGTATGCCGGTCCGTTTGAAGGCTATGGCGATGTGCTGGGGGCTGAAACCGAAACAGGTTTAAATATGAATGTGTTATTGAATTTCAGTTATACTATTACATTTGAAGGAAGTGACGGGTCAGAATATATATGTAATACTGAAAATGAAAACAGTGTATACACTTTAGCTGATAAATTCCAACACAACCAAATTTATACAACGGAAAATCCTGAAATTCTCAATGATAATTATGATAATGAAACTCTATACTACGCTAGTTTCCAGCCGGAAGACAAGGAAAAACACCCCCTTATTATCTGGCTTCATGGATTGGGAGAGGGCGGCACGGATACCAGGGGAACTGTTCTGGGAAACCGGGTTACCACACTTGTGGATGAGGAAATTCAGGGAATCATGGGCGGTGCCTATATTCTTGTACCGCAGGCGCCTACCTTTTGGATGAACACAGATGGTATATTAAACGGTATGAATATAAAAATTTCAAAGGAATCCATTAAGTCTATCTATACAGAAACGCTAATGGAGCTGATACTTAAGTATGTACAGGATCACCCCGGAATAGATACAGATAAAATATATATTGGAGGCTGCTCAAACGGTGGATATATGACCATGAATATGCTGCTTTTATATCCTGACTATTTTGCAGCAGCTTATCCTATCTGCGAAGCCTACAGTGATGAATTTATAACAGATGAGCAGATAGAGCAGCTCAAAGAGATTCCTATATGGTTTACACATGCAGCAGACGATACCGTAGTACCGCCGGAGGTTAATACAGTACCTACTTACAAGCGTCTCATTGATGCAGGGGCTGAGAATGTCCATTTTACATATTGGAAGGATGTCCATGATATTACAGGTGATTTTAAAGATGAAGAGGGAAATCCTGTCCGGTACTTTGGACATATGAGTTGGATGTATACGCTGAACAATGCGTGTACGATAGACAACGACTATAAAGAAGGTAAACAGACAGGGGAAATGGGTAACGGGAAGACTATTTTTGAATGGATGTCAGAACAATCCCTGAAGCACTGAGAAGCAGTGAGCGGAAAGGCCTGAAGGCATTGCCTGGGCCTTTTTTAGTGCGGAAAATTATTTTTAATACGCTTGGATTTTACATTCAAATATGCTGGATTTTCTATGTTTAAATAGCTGGGGAAATGATATAGTGAAAGGACATGATGTCGGGATCAAAAGGGAGCCGGGGCGGATGCTGTCCTCTTCAGGCAGACGCTCGCTTCCCTTCAACTAAGTACTAACTGCGACTAAGACGCTCAGGAAAGCCTTCGCGCCTAAGTCTTCGTAAGCACTGGATTTTCAGGCGCGCTTCCGCAAGTCTGTCTGGAGAGGACAGCACCCGCCCCGGCTCCCTTCTGACCCCGACATCAGGACATTTATATAAACATAACAGTATGTAGTTGGGAGGATTAAAAATGAGAGAATGGAAGGCACAGTGGATACGTCCGCAGGAGGATATGGGGGATATTTGTCCGGTATTTCAAAAGGCATGGAGTCCAGAGAAAGAGGTTGCCGGAGCAGAATTGTTAATTACAGCCCTTGGCGTATATGAAGCGAGGATAAACGGAAAACGTGTGGGCGAATATATTCTGGCCCCGGGCTGGACAGCCTATGAAAAGCGTCTGCAGTATCAGCAGTATGATGTGACAGAGCTTCTGAAAGCTGAAAATGAACTGTCAGTTTTGGTAGGAAAAGGATGGTATAGTTCCAGTATGCCCGGGTGGATGATGACAGAGGACAGAATCAGAAGGGCTGCCCGTAAGACTGGTCTTCTGGCAGAACTGCATGTAGTCTATACTGACGGAACACAGGAAGTCATTGCCACTGATAAATCATGGAACTGTGGGGAAAGTCAGATCCGGTTCAGTGAGATTTATGACGGCGAAATTTATGATGCATCCTATACACGGAAGAAATGGGCTGAGACAGCGGAATTTGAAGGTCCGTGGGAAACTCTCATTCCTCAGGAGGGTGAGGAAATCCGAGAAATGGAGCGCGTGCAGGCAAAATCCATATTTGTCACACCGGCTGGCGAGACAGTTGTGGATTTCGGACAGGAAGTGACCGGGTATGTAGAATTTCATGTGAACGCCAAAGCAGGAGACACTGTAAAAATTCTTCACGGCGAAGTTCTGGACCAGCAGGGGAATTTCTATAATGACAATTACCGCAGTGCTAAGGCAGAGCTGATTTATACCTGTAAAGACGGCGTGCAGACTTGGCATCCTGTATTGACTTTCTATGGTTTCCGGTATATTAAACTGGTTGAATTTCCGGGAAAAGCAGCTGCGGAACAGTTTACGGCAGTTGCTGTTTATTCAAATATGAAAAAAACAGGCAGCCTTCGCTGTTCAGATGCCGGGCTTAATCAGCTGTTTTCCAACATTTTCTGGGGGCAGAAGGATAATTTTCTTGATGTGCCTACAGATTGCCCTCAAAGGGATGAGCGGCTGGGCTGGACCGGTGATGCACAGGTGTTTATCAAAGCTGCCAGCTATAACTATGACACGCAGAAGTTTTACAGAAAGTGGCTGCATGATCTGGCAGCAGAGCAGCGGGCAGATGGTGCAGTAGGACATGTGATCCCCAATTTCCTTCCGGATGAAGGGCCAAGCGCTGCCTGGGCGGACGCGGCCACAATCTGTCCATGGCAGATGTACCTTACCTATGGGGACAAAGAGATACTGGCAGAACAGTTTGAAAGCATGAAGCGTTGGGTGGACTATATTACAGGCGCGACTAAGGATAAGTTTTTGTGGACAGGCGGGGAACATTTCGGTGACTGGCTTGGCCTGGATGCACCGGTTGGCAGCTATAAAGGCTCTTCAAGGGAAGATTTTATAGCTTCGGCATTTTATGCATATTCTACCAGCCTTTTTGTGAAAGCAGGTAAGTTGCTGGGAGAGGATGTAGCATCATACGAAGTTCTATATCATAATATTGTGGAAAAATTCCGAAAGACGTACCCGGAATACAAGACACAGACAGAGTATATCCTGGCAATATGGTTTGAGCTGGCAGAAGACCTGCAGAAGGCAGCAGATGAACTGGCAGAGCTGATTAAAAAAGACGGCAGCCAGATGCGTACGGGATTTGTAGGTACACCATATATTCTTCCGGTATTGAGCAAGTATGATCATACAGATTTGGCATACACCCTGCTTCTGAGGAAAGAATATCCGTCATGGCTGTACTCTGTGGAAAAAGGAGCTACCACTATTTGGGAACATTGGGACGGCATTATGGAAAACGGTGAGTTCTGGAGTACAGATATGAATTCCTTTAATCACTATGCATATGGCTCTGTAGCAGACTGGGTCTATGAAGTGGCAGCCGGAATCAATGTGGTTGAGGATGCCCCCGGCTTTGAAAAAATCCGGATTGAGCCAAAGGCAGATCAGCGCCTGGAGTGGCTGGAAGCATCTATCCGCACACGGAAAGGGCTGGTGAGTTCCCGCTGGACCTGGCAGGAGGACAGGATTAAATACGAGATCACCACACCATCTGAAAGCGTTGTTATCATTGACGGAAGAGAGTATGTGGTGGAACCGGGAAGTTATACTTTCTGGGGATAAAATATAGAACAAAATAAATTTTACGGGGTGTTTTAAATATCATTTTAGAACACCCCCTATTTTTTTTATATATGAGTGCGGCTGATTGACAGCCGCATTTGGTTTTTAACAGGATTTTATCTTTTAAACAATTAAATATAATGAAATAGTTAAGTGATAAGACCTTATAAATATATATTTACAGGTATGTAATGAAAGTTGTTTATTTTTAATTTGAGATTAAATGAAAATGTATTTACACCTTTGTGATTCCTATCACAGATTAACTCAACTAAACATTATATAATCTCTACAACATGAAGGTATATGGTTACCCGGAGGTATTTGGGGAAGCCTGAAAATCATGGGAATTGGATCAGCCGAGTTATCCTGCTTCATCATCGGAGAGGACTGGCCAAACTTTTCGGAGGAAAAGGGATAAAACCGGATGTGAAAATAACAAAAATATATACTTAATAAGTTAAATATGAAGGAGGATACTCATGAAAAAATTAGTATCAATGTTACTCACGGCGGGAATGGTCGGAACAATGCTTTCTCCATTGACTGCAGCAGCAGCTCCTCTGGAGGACTATAAGATTGTAACGAATGCGGAATCTAACAAGGTTATCTTCGATACAGATATGGGGTATTTCGGAGATGACACTTATGCGCTTTTTATGCTGCTTCAGGCAGATGCTGCAAACTGGATCGATCTTTTGGGAGTAACATCTGTGGGCGGTAATGTTACAATTGCTGAAGGTACCACTGCAATCCTCAATCAGCTTGAAAAAGCCGGACGGGACGATATCCCTGTTTACATGGGTACAGACAGACCGACTTTAGGACTTCACGATGATGCAACAATTGAAGCAAACGGATTAAAACGTATTAAGAGTATGGACAAGGTTCTCACTTATGGAGACACCATTTCTTATGACAATCTTGGTGACCTTGAGGATGAGACCTGGGGATACAGCACACTTAAGCCACAGGAAGACAAAGCGTGGGAGTTCATGGTAGAGCAGGTTAACGCCAATCCCGGCAAGGTGACGATCATCGCTGTAGGTGCTTGTACTAACGTTGCTATGGCAATACAGAGTGATCCTGGATTTGCAGCTAAGACAGCAGGCATTTATTACATGGGCGGCGCAATTGATGTTCCTGGAAATGATACCCCATGTGCAGAGAGAAACTGGTATTATGATCCGGAAGCAGTAGATATTTGTCTGCAGGCTGATTTCCCCCAGCAGGTAGTGGTTCCGCATGATATTTCCTACAACCAGGTACTGACAAAAGATCTTGTAGAGCATATTGTTGAGAGCGGTGACACCATCTACAATAAGATGATTGAAGAATATGCACTGCCAAGATTTATCGATGAGCCTGACCGTCAGCAGAAGCTTTGGGATGCACAGGTTCCCGGAATCTTCCTTTGCCCGGATCTGATTTCCAAGACAGATGTACGTGATATCGCTATGGAAACTAATATGGGATATACCTATGGTGAGTCTGTTGCCTGGGCAGAAGGCACAGGCCCTGCAAAATCTGCTACCTGTACGGTTGTTTATGATGTGGACGGCGAAGCATACTGGGATTTCGTAGCTCAGCTGTACAGCACAGAATTTTAATATGAGCTGACTCTATGATCATGTAGAACAGCAACAAAAAAGTGCCGGAGCAGCGGTTTAACAGACCGCTGGCTTCCGGCACTTTTTTATATGCCGGTGCGCTGCGGCGTAAGGGGATCATCTCAATGCCTTCGCATATTCCGAAGGGGCTATATTATAATGGGCTTTAAATACTCTGGAGAAATAGTGGAGAGAAGAGTAGCCCAGCATTTCTGCAATCTGAGTAATCGTATATTGTCCATCTCGTATCATTTCTTTACTTTTTTCCAATTTTTTATGAGTAATATATTCTATCAGCCTTACTTCTTTTTTTCGGTGAAAAAGCGAGGACAGATAGGGTACGCTCAAATTTACATGCTGTGCAATATCGCTTACAGTAATTGGCTGAAAGATATTTTCGTTCACATAATTGCATACCTCTTCTATAATGTTTTCTTCAGAGTTCTGTTTTAGTGTGGTGTATGGCAGTTGGTTATCTGCCCGCGGGGTAAGGGTGCGCAGGAAGAGAACCATAAATTCTTTGAGATGGCATTGCATCATATCGGCAGAATAGAGATTGGAGCTGGTGGATTCCTGGATGATCTTGTTTAAAAGGGAGGCATGTGACCGTGAAATCCTGAACTTCTGGTTTAACAGCAAATCCCATGAGGTCATTTCCAGTTCCAGATCAAATGAAATAGAGAAAAAATTCACTGAAATATTTTTAGCTGCATATTGGATATGGTGCTGGTTTGGTGCGTAAAACACAAGCTCACCCTGGCGTACCACTGACTTCTGATTATTTACAACACTATACATTTCTCCTATATCTACGTATGCCAGTTCCCAGCAAGGATGATGCTCACCCTTAAAGTAGAATCCCTTTTCTTTTTCCTGATAAAAGGCTACGTAGATTCTTGGTATCTGAACTTTATATTCTGCGCTGATGTGATCCGGAAGCGAATAAAAATACTGGTCCAGAGGGACTGAGGAAGGATAGAACTCCACGGAACAGCTGTGATGCATGGGGATAATACGAAAATATACTCTTGGTTCAAGGCGTACAGGCTTGTCCAAAAGATAGATGTCATATTTATTGGAAGATAAGGCACATTGGTCGTACATGATCATAAGCAGAGTGGGGAACTCAACAACATCCAGAAACAAATGGTGTCCGCCGGTAAAAAACAAAGGGGAGGCTTTAAGAAAGCGGCGGGTTTTGGAGGATTCATTTTTCATTTGCGTATATTCTTTTGGTGTAAAAATCTGCCCGTACTTTGAAAATGTCAAAGGGTTCAGGTTTTGAATCATAGGAATCCTCCTTTCTGCAAGTATATCTTAGTAATCCATCCAGCCGGGAGAAGCAGTTGTCTTTCCATAAAGCGTAAAAATATGCAACCAGGGTATATATAAATTTTGCAAATTATAGCAAAAATTGCATGTTATATCAAGCGGGTCGAAAAATACTAAAAACACAGCATTTTAAACAAAAAACAAATCTTTTTAATTCAAAAAATACAGAATTAATAGGCATATTATATAAAAATATAAAAAATAAATATAGTAAATGGGTAATTTACAAATAAATATGTGTAACATCTCATTAAAAAAGTGCAAATACAAATCCTTCCAAGTTATATATGATGGACTTACAGAAAAGCGATGGGGTGCTGTTGAACGTCAGGCATCCCCAAAACAGCAATATGGTTCTGAGCAAAAGAAAGGAGAGGTAACATGAAAGGACAAGGACTTCGTATGGCAGTGATTGGATGCGGGTATTTTGGGGAGAAGCACGCAGACATCATCAATGAACTGCCAAATGCAGAGCTTGCAGCAGTCTGTGATGTAAATGAGGAAGCAGCAGTGAGACTTTCCGGGAAATTGGGGTGTAAATATTACACGGACATTGAGACAATGCTGAAGTCAGAAGAGATTGATGCGGTTTCTATCGCGGTGTCGGAGACATATCATCTGGATGCAGTAAGGCCTGTAGCCGCTGCAGGAAAGGATATTCTTCTTGAAAAACCAATTGCCAGGAATACAGAAGAAGCTTTGGAAATTCTTCGTCTGGCGAAGGAGAATAATATCCGTCTGATGGTAGGGCATGTGCTGAAATGGGATGGGAGATATCAGTATACAGCCGAGGCTGTGAAAAAGGGTGAGCTGGGTGATGTGATATCTATGTATTTCAAACGTTCATCCACAAACGGGACTGTAAAAAGACTGAATGGAAAAATATCGATGTTCCACTATATGGGAGTTCACGATTTTGAGGCAATGCTTACATTTGCTGAACCAGCCAAGCCAGTGAAGGTTTATTCCCAGTGGGTTGGGAAGAAAAATACAAAATATAACGGAAAGGATACAGTATTTAATACCATCACTTTTGATAATGGAATTGTTGCAAGTATCCAGTTATGCTGGGCATTGCCGGACGGCTCCCTTGATTTTGTGGCTTATGGGGAGGTTGTGGGAACTGAGGGTGTCAGCTATATAGACATTAAAGACCAGGGATTGTCCATATACCGTAGTGACAAGCCGGTGGAATATCCGGAACTTACCTATTGGCCGGAATATTATGGTCATGTCCACGGGAAATTGAGAGAGGAAATCGCCCATTTTGTCACAAACACGTTGAGCGGAGAGCCATATGTTGTTGATAATGACCGGGCTGTGGAGGCAGTGAGGACGATCGATGCCTGCTTTGAATCTCTCAGAACAGGAATGCCGGCGGAGATCAGGCGCTGATGCCGGGATTTATAAAAGAAGGAGATAAGGAGAAGATGGGGAAAACAGCGAAGAGCATATTGGAGAAATTACATATTTCCTATAACAGGCTCATCAGTATCCTGATTCTGATCATCCTGATGGCTGTGGCATCCATTGTCAATCCGGCTTTTCTTACCGCAGACAATCTGCTTGGCATTTTAGTACAGAATTCAGCCAAAGGAATTTTGGCTTTGGGCGCAACCTTTGTGCTGATGACAGGGGGAATTGATCTGGCCTGCGGCAACGGACTTACAATGATTGCAGTAGTTGCCAGTGTGATACATATTACAACCGGAGAGAATTTCCTGGTGCTGGTTCTGTTGTGTCTGCTTTTGGGAGTGGTTTTAGGCGGTATTAACGGCTTTTTGATCACCAGAATGAAACTCCTGCCTTTTGTGGCAACCTTGGCTATGATGTCTGTGGCAAAGGGAGTTACCTTGTTCGCCTCAGAAGGAAAGATCATGTTTCTCAATCACCCGGCAACTATTTATATAGGAAGCGGAAAAGTTTTCGGATTTCTGCCCATGCCGGTGGTGATATTTGGTTTGATGAGTGCAATTGCCGCTGTACTCCTGTACAGGACAAAGATGGGCGTTGCAGTGTATGCTCTTGGAGGAAATAAAGAAGCTGCAGAATATTCAGGAATAAATGTAAAAAAGGAAGAGACAAAGGTATACATCTTCGACGGAATCTGTATATCTGTGGCTGCTTTGGTGACAGTGTGCCGTGTGGGTCAGATTTCTCCGAACCTGGGAGAGGGTGCTATGATGGACGCCATCGCAGCGGCTGTTATCGGAGGAACCAGTACCCTTGGCGGGAAAGGCACAATAGGGGGTACCATAGTCGGTGTACTTATTATCGGCGTCATAATCAATGCATTAACATTTTTAAATGTGCCCGTTATTGCACAGGATGCAGTGAAAGGCCTGATCATCATCTTTGCAGTTATTTTTGACGCATTAATTAACCAGGTGAAGGAACGAAAATAAAAGTAACTGTCCGGAGGCTTTGACTCAGCTTTATGGGATGGGGCCGGGAGGACTGTACAAATTTATAAAACAAAGGAGGAACAGGCAATGAAGTTAAGAAAACGTGTGTTGGCAGTTATGTTAAGTACCGCTGTGGCAGCAGGGTGTCTTGCCGGAGCGGGGAGCGTTACCTGTATGGCAGCAGAGGGGGAAAAGCTTACTGTAGGAATGTCCTGTATTAATCTTACAGATGCCGGACTGGCAGCTATTAAGGAGGGCGCAGACAAGGCGGCAGAGGACTATAATATGGAACTTATCTGGAAGGCATGTGACGGAGATCTGGATACTCAGATTGACGTGATCCGGGGATTTATCCAGCAGGACGTTGATGCAATATGGATTGATTCTGTGGATGTTGACGGTATTGTTTCTGTTGTAGATGAAGCTGCAGATGCAGGGGTTATTGTCCTTACAGCAGGAAGCAAGGTGGAAGGAAAAGAAAATTATAATCTGATCTATCCGGATCTTGCAGATGCAGAATTTGCAGCCAGGGCAGTGGGCGAATATTACAAGGATAAAGAGGGGACGGTCGGGCTCATCGTAGGCTCTGCCGGCAACCTAGTATCTGAGAAACGTCAGGAAGGCTTTGAAAAAGGGATGGAAGCTTATCCTAATCTGAAGCTTGTGACAGAGCAGGGAATGTGGGATGCCACCACCTCTATGCAGAAGGCTGAGGATTTAATACGGGCAAACAGCGATCTCCTTCATATCCATGTGATTGCCGACGGAATGAGCTATGGAGTATACAGGGCTGTTGCCAATGCCGGAAAAGAAATCACTATGTCTTCCAATGATGGTGAATCTGATGCTCTGAAGCATCTGGAGGACGGAGAATATTTACTTGAGAACCTGGTTGGAAACGGTCGCCTGGGATATTGGGGTATGGTAATTGCAAGACGGCTGGCAGACGGAGAAGAGATGGCAACGGATCAGTACCTTCCTACCTACAAAGTACCGGGTGAGGCCATTAAGCCTGTTATCGAGGCAGCAGGCCTGGAAAAGGGCGAGGATGGGTATGTATATGAGATCGTAAGTCTTGAAGAGGCAAAACAGATTGGTTCCCAGGAAGGATATGTGAAAGAATTTAATGAGGATTTCGTTCCTACTAAGTAAATGTTGAGGAAGAGGCGTGTGCGGAGAACTGTTTCTTCGGACATGCCTTTTTCCCTTTAACGCATAAGAGAAAGGCCGTGATAGGAAGATGCATGAGAAAGCAAAAAAACAAATGACTGCGGAGCAGAAGAGATATCTGTTTTTATTGGCCATCATAGCAGGGTTTTTAATACTGTTTTCTGTTAAAATCCCTAACTTTGTAAAGCTGATGACCGTGACTAATCTTATTCGGCAGTCTGCAGTCCTTATGATACTTGCTATAGGCATGACCTTGGTCATACTGACTGGCGGTATTGATTTATCCGTAGGCGCTACAATGGCTCTATCAGGGGCATGTGCCGCAGCAGTGATCAACAGCACAGGGGCAGAGACACCTGGCAGCGCTGTACTTGGTATGATAACAGCCATAGCCGTAGGCAGTCTTGTAGGGGCAGCTAACGGATATCTCTGTGGTTATATGAGGATAAGTCCGTTCATGGTTACTCTTGCTATGCAGACTTTTGCAAGGGGACTTACTATGATGATCACAGACGGTTCCAGGATTGTTGTGAAAAATCCGGTTTTCAACTGGCTTGGTGGAGGCCAGTTTCACATAGGGCCACTTATAGTACCGAATGTAACAGTAATCCTTATCCCGGCGGTGATTCTTGCCTTATTCTGGATGAAGCATTCAAGTACAGGGATCAAAATATATTCTGTAGGCGGAAATGCTACGGCAGCCTATGCTTCAGGTATCCATGTAAAAAAAGAAACCTTTAAAACATATCTGACTTCCGGGGCGCTGTGCGGGCTTGCTGCAGTCATTACCATAGGACGTTCCAGTTCTGCACAGCCGCTGGCCGGTACGGGACTGGAGTTTGATGTTATCACAGCGGTGGTTATGGGCGGGATCAGCCTTTTAGGCGGTGTTGGGACAATGGCCGGAATTTTTCTGGGAAGCCTTTTAATGGGTGTCCTTACACTGGGGATCAATATGATCAATATTCCATCCTACTCTAATTATATTATCCAGGGCGTCTTCGTGCTGGTGGCTGTATTGTCCAACCAGATTGTAAGTCTTGTAAAAGATGCAGTGAATGCAGGAAAAAACCTGAAAGATTCTTCAGCCAACGAAAAAGTGCTGGAGGCTATGAGTCAATCTAAGGTTCACAGGATGGAAATAAAAGACATTACAAAGAGTTTCTCAGGAGTTCCTGCATTGAAGGGGATATCTATGACGGTTGAGAGCGGTAAGGTACACGCTCTTCTTGGCGAAAACGGTGCGGGAAAATCTACTTTGATCAAGATTTTATCAGGTGTATACCAGAGAGATGGGGGCAGTATTACCATTGACGGCATGCCTGTGGAAATCCATTCCACTGTGGATTCCAGGAAACTGGGCATATCTGTGATTTACCAGGAATTTGCCCTGGTACCGGAGCTGAATATTGTCCAGAACATTTTTCTCGGAAAGGAAATACAGGGCAAAGGGAGGTTACTGTCTGTCAGGGAAATGCTTAAAAATGCTGTGAATTTGATGGAACAGCTTCATTTCAATTCCAATGTGACGAAGAAAATCAGGGAATTAAGCGTAAGCCAGCAGCAGATGGTAGAAATAGCAAAAGCATTTTCTTCCAATGCCTGGTTTGTGGTGATGGATGAACCCACCTCTGCTATCACAGAGGCTGATAAGGAGAAATTATTTGGTATTATCAGAGAAATGAAAAAGCAAGGAATTGCAGTGGTATATATTTCTCACAGAATGCAGGAGATTTTTGAGATTGCTGATGAAGTCACTGTACTGCGTGACGGTGCCCATGTAAAGACAATGCCCATAACAGAAACAAATGAAGATGACCTTACAAGACTTATGGTAGGCCGTGAGGTAAAGGATATTTTTAACAGAGAAAAAACAAAACCTGGAGAAGTGGTATTCAAGGTTTCTGATCTGGAAAGAAAAGGGGTGTTTGCCCCTATCAGTTTTCAGGTAAGGGCAGGAGAGGTTCTGGGATTTTCCGGACTTATGGGAGCAGGAAGAACAGAGATTGCCCGGTGTATTTTTGGAATGGACAGGCATGACGGCGGAGAAGTGTGGATGAAAGGAGAAAAACTGAATATCCGTTCACCCAAGGAGGCTTTAAAGCACGGTATCTGTTATGTTTCTGAAGACAGAAGAGGTGAGGGGATCATTCCTCTTCGAAGTGTGAGGGAGAATATATGCCTTGCTGCCTTGGAAGAATTATGCCGGAAAGGATACAGGAACACAGGAAAAGAACAGGCCCTGAGCAGTGAATATACCGAGAAGTTCCGAATCAAGGCTGCATCACAGGAACAGCCCATAGGACGGTTAAGCGGAGGCAACCAGCAGAAGTGCTGTCTGGCTAAGATGCTGGCCTGCAAGCCGTCACTGATCATTCTGGATGAACCTACAAGAGGGATAGATGTGGGTGCGAAGGCAGAGATCCACAGGCTTATCGGAGAGCTGGCAAAGCAGCAGATAGCTATCATTATGATTTCTTCGGAATTACCGGAGATTTTGGGATGCTGTGACCGTATCGTGGTTCTGGCAGAAGGAAAACGTACAGGAGAATTTGAGGGCGGCAAGGTGACACAGGAAGCTGTCATGGAATGTGCAATGAAAATATAAAAAAGGATGAATAGGTATGTATATTGCAGCGATTGATACGGGAGGTACGAAGATAACAGGGGCTGCTGTGGACGAACAGGGTAATATTTATGATCAGATACGTGTGGAAAATACAGGCAGAAGCGGTAAGTTTGTCATTGAGACTTACAGCAGGATATATGAAGAACTAAGTAAAGGATATAAATTTTCCGCTCTTTCCATCGGAGCCGGAGGACGGCTTGACAGGAAGTCCGGAGTGGTGAAGAGTGCGGTAGCTATTTATTCAGACTATATCGGACTTAATATTAAAAAAGAGATGGAGGAGCGTATCGGCCTGCCTGTGTTTGTGGATAATGACTGCAGTATGGCATTGCGCGGCGAGCTTTGGAAGGGAGGCTTATCCGATTACCGTAAGGTTGCCAGCCTGATTCTGGGAACCGGTGTAGGGGGCGCTGTTGCTGTAAGAAGGGGTGAAGGCAGCACATGGAAAGTGTCTCAGGCGGAGTTTGGACATTTTATCCTCTACCCCAATGGAAAAAAGTGCCTGTGCGGACAGAATGGCTGTGTGGAGAAATACGTATCAGGAACAGCATTATGGCAGTCCTATGATCAGCTTGTACAGGAACAGCAGATTACATCGGGATATGAATTTTTTCAGCTTGTGGAGCAGGGGGAGCAGGCAGCCCGGACAGTGCTGAATGGATTTAAAAATGATTTATGTACTTGTCTTATCTCAATCCAGAATATTTTTGAAGTAGAAGCAGTGCTTTTGGGCGGAGGACTCATTGATACCAGGAAATACTGGTGGGATGATGTGCTGGAGCTTATAGAGAGCAGGAAAAACAAAAATCTTCCCTCAATGGTCATACTTCCTGCTGTCAATGGAAATCAAGCAGCACTTCTGGGTGCGGCAAAACTGGCATTTGAATTACTGAAGGAGAACAGAGATGAAGATTGAAGAATTGAAGAAAGGCCTGATCGTATCTTGTCAGGCTACCGCAGAGGAGCCTATGAGGGACAGCTCTGTTATGGGGCGGTTTGCCCTGGCAGCTCAGATGGGAGGAGCTGTGGGGGTGCGTATGAACGGAGTGGCTGACATTCTGGCAGCGAAACAGTTGGTGACCATTCCTGTCATCGGACTGATCAAGCACCATTATGATGGGTTCTGGTCTTATATTACACCTGCTTTGAGGGATGTGGAAGCAGTTTATGCCACCGGGAGTGAAATTGTGGCTGTAGATGCCACCAGACTGCCGAAGCCGGAGGGGAAAACCACGGAATTCCTGATGAGAGAAATTAAAAGCCAGTTCCCAGATATCCTTCTGCTTGCTGACGTGTCCACGCCGGAGGAGGGACGTGTGGCTGAAGAATCCGGAGCAGACCTGGTGTCCTCAACTTTGGCGGGATATACAGAATATACCAGAAAAGAGAGCGGCCAGATCATTGAACTGCAGCCGCCTGCCCTGGACACGGTAGCCGAGCTGGTACAAAAGGTTTCAGTTCCTGTGATCGCTGAGGGGCGTTATTGGAATGAGGTTATGGCGAAAGAGGCCATGAAGGCGGGAGCCCATAATGTAGTCATAGGAGCGGGAATTACAAGGCCTCAGATAATTACAAAGAAGATAGTTGACGAGCTGAATACTTATATGGAAAGGGGAATTTGATGAAGGTTTATACGGAAATACTGCCGGTGACAGGATGCGAAATAGAGGGAGAACACCCCCTGCCTGTATTTTGTGATATACAAAGAGATAAGCCGTCAAAAGGGGACGGCACTCTGACAGCAGAGGAAGAGGACCGCCTTGGAAAAAATACAGGGTATCGTGTTCTGCCTTACCGTATGCAGGATAAATACAACAGAAATAAGCGGAAAATGTATCTTAAAACAGTGGTTCTGGAAAACCAATATCTAAAGGCAGCGTTTCTGCCGGAATACGGAGGGCGCTTGTATTCCTTAAAAAATAAAGAGACGGGGAAGGAGATTCTGTATAAAAACCCTGTATTTCAGCCAGCGAATCTGGGAATCCGTAACGCCTGGTTCTCAGGAGGTGTAGAGTGGAATGTTGCGCAGTACGGACACACTATGTACAGCAGTTCACCTGTGTTTTTTGCTGAGATGACAGGAGAACACGGAGAAAAATTCTTGCGTATGTATGATTTTGAGCGTATGAAACGTCTTTTTGTGCAGCTTGATTTTCATCTGCCGGAAGACTCCAAGGTATTGTATGTACACGTGGAAATCATTAACCAGGATAAGATGCCGAAATCCATGTATTGGTGGAGTAATATTGCCATACAGTCAGAGGAGAAGCTGCGGGTTTTCTCAGGAACGGAAGATGTGCTGTACCTTCATCCGGAAAGTATCAGTGATAATACGAATCCGGTACGGATTTTCGGCCGTGGGAAACTTCCGTATATCCCTACCCTTCCCGGGCTGGATTCTACATATCCTTCCAATGCTGATTACTCTAATGAATTCTTTTTCCAGAATCCTGCCAGCCCGGAAAAGTGCTGGAGTGCAGCGGCGTACGGAGATGGACGGGTGTTTTTTGAGCGGTCCACTTTGCCTTTGCGCTACAGGAAAATGTTCTGCTGGGGCAGCCACCAGGGAGGGAAACGTTGGTGTTCTTATCTTGCAACAGCGGAAGATGGGGATTATGTGGAACTACAGGCAGGACTTGCACCTACCCAGCTAAACGGGCTGGAAATACCGGCTGATACTACCTGGAAATTCACACAGGCTATAGGTGAGACGAAGTTTTTGGATGCAGATGCGGCATACGGAAATGATTACCATTCAGCGCGGGAAAATGTGGAGACCATAGTGGAAGGGGCTTTGCTGGTTGCTATCATAGAAAAGAACAATATTTATTTTGAGATTATGGCACAGAAGCCTACAGAAGAGATTTTGTCAATGGGTACCGGCTGGGGGACTCTGGAACGCCTGCGCACGGAACTGCAGGGCGAGGATTTCCCATCTCATCTCCTGTTTCCTGACAGTGCCCTGGGGAAGGAACAGTATCCGTGGTACTGCCTGCTGACACAGGGATTCCTGCCTGAGCTTTCCCCTGAACAGGCTCCGGAGAGCTGGATGGTTGATGAAAAATTTTATCCTCTGTTAAAGGAGAGCCTAGAAAAATCTCAAGGATGCCATTATCTGACCTGGCTGCATTTAGGAGTGATGGAGTACGAACGCGGAAACAGAAAAGCCGGAGCAGAGGCCTGGGAAAATTCGCTTAAGCTTTGTCCATCACCATTTACTCTGCGCAACCTTGCATGGGACAGAAGGCTGGACGGGGATATGGATAAGGCTGTGGAATTGATGAAAGGGGCTGTAGAAAAGGAAGACAATGGGATAGACAAGATATTTTCAGAAGAATACATGGATTTGCTCCTGGAGAACGGAAAGTTCGGGCAGGCCTGGGCTTATTACCAAAAACTTCCGGAGGAAAGAAAGAAAGGGGAAAGACTGACTTTGCAGGCAGCACTTGCCGGAGTTGAACTTAAGGAATATTCCTTTGTAGAAAAAGTTTTGTCACGGGAATTTGCCTGCATCCGTGAGGGGGACAACAGTCTGACAGATTTATTTACCAGGTATCATGTATTGAAAAAGCTGGATGAGCCTGAAAATACCATGACGTTAAAAGAAGCACAGGAGTATGTGGAAAAAAACTGTATACCTCCCAAGGAGATAGATTTCCGTATGTTTGTGAAAAGGGGAGGGGAAGAGAAATGTATCTGACAGAGCAGGAGATCATGTCCCAGCAGGAAGCGCTGGAAAAAACTTATGACTATCTTACCGGTATGAGAGGGAAACTTCAGGAATTTTTGAAATCAAGAAAGAAGTTTGTATTTCTCGGCTGTGGCTCCAGCTATATGCTGGCTAAATCAGGGCAGAGGATTTTTATAAAGTCAGCAGATGTAGGGGCGGATGCAGTGGCGGGCGGTGATTATCTTTTGAATCCTGTGTTGTACCAGAATTTATTTACCGACAGTATCGTGGTGGCTATATCCCGTTCAGGAAAGACTTCAGAAATACTGCGTTCATTGATGCGTCTTAAAGCAGAGACTAACTGCAGGATACTTTCCCTTACCATGCTGGAGGACAATGATTTCACGCCGTATACGGATATGGACTTGACACTGGACTGGTGCTATGACAAGAGTGTGTGTCAGACAAGATCCGTGACAAATTTCTATCTGGCGCTGTGTATGCTGGGGTGTTTTTATGAGGAAAGGGAGTGGGAGCTGGAACTGCTGAGAAAGGCAGTACAGAGTGTGTCCAGCTTTCAAGCGGAGATACGTCCTGCAGTAAAGGCGCTGTCTGAACAGAGCTGGGATAAGGCTGTTGTGCTTGCGGACGGTGCTTTTGCCGGAATCGGGGAGGAAGGTGCCCTGGCCTTTACGGAGATAGCACAGATACCTGGAATCTGCTGCCGCCTGCTGGATTACCGGCATGGCCCCATGGTTCTTAATGACAGGGATACGGTAAATATTGTGCTTCTTCACAAGGAAAATGAAACCCTGCAAATGAATCTTCTGATAGATTTAAAAAGCCGGGGAGGTAAAATTGTAACCCTATCTTCAAACAAAGAAAATAAATATGATGCAGATGCACATTTCTGTATAGGTCCGCTGACAGACAGTTTGCCGGCAGGGATTCTGTTTATTAATGTGCTGCAGCTTCTGGCCTTTGAGAAAGCGATGGTACGCGGGGTAAATCCTGATTTACCCACAGGGCTTGATGCTTACATCACACTGGATGAGTGAGAAAGACTGCCGGGAAGGCAGATAAAACGGATCATACTGAAAAATGGTAAATCAGAGAAAAAGGTTTTAAGGGCTTATATAAAATGAGTAAACTGCAAGATGGTTTGGTGTCCATGGGACAACAAGATCATCCTGCAGTTTACTCATTTTATAAAGGCCCTTTTACGTTTTGCGCTGATATATGTGTTATACTGTCAGGAAAAGAGGTTGCAAGAAGTCCTCCGGGTAATTATAATGGAGGCAAAGGAGTGTGATTATGGCAGATAAAAAACAAAAAAAGAAAAGTAAGGCAGGAGATGTCCTGCTCACATTAGTCTTAATTGTGGCTATCGGAGTTTTCTGTTTTGCGGCATATAATCTGTATCATATTTATACAGAGTATAAGAAAGGAACGGATGAATATAACCATATCACTGATATGGCAGTTACAGAGCGGGATCCGGATGAACTGAAGGAGGCGGAACAGGCCGGGCCGGGAGGGTTAAAAGCTCCCCTGGACATAGATTTTGCTTCCCTTAAAAGTGTGAATGAGGATGTGGTGGGCTGGATTTATGTGGAGGCACTTGACGGCGTCAGCTATCCTGTAGTACAGGGAAAGGATAATGATACCTATCTTCATACAACCTATGAGAAGAATTATAATTTTGCAGGAACTATATTTGTGGATTATGAGAACAAAGGAGATTTCAGTGACTGCAATACTCTGGTATACGGGCATAATATGAAGAACGGTTCCATGTTCGGACAGCTGAAGGATTTTTCACAGAAGGAAGAAACTTATAAGAAGAGCAAATACTTCTGGATTCTTACACCCGAGAAGAATTACCGCTATGAAATCATATCCGCTTATACAACATCCGTAAACAGTGACACCTATACGTTATTTAAGGGGCCGGGAAAGGAATTTGAGGAATACCTGAAGACTATTAAAGGATTTTCTGAAATACAGACAGATGATGTTGAGTTAGGTATCAAAGATAAGGTGGTGACCTTGTCCACCTGTACAGGGAATGAGGCAACCCGTTTTGTGGTTCAGGGAAAGCGTATTGATACCTTGGATGTTGAGTAAACGTACGGCCGTACATTTGGGAGGGGTTCAAATGGGAAGAGAAGTTGAGAAATTACAGGAAATCATAGACACGCACGACAATATTGTGTTTTTCGGAGGAGCAGGAGTTTCCACGGAGAGCGGGATTCCTGATTTCCGAAGCCAGGACGGATTGTACCATCAGAAATATGACTATCCGCCGGAAACAATCTTGAGTCATACTTTTTTCATGAACAAGCCGGATGAATTTTTTAAGTTTTATCAGGACAAGATGCTGTGTGACACAGCGAAGCCCAATGGAGCGCACTTAAAGCTGGCAGAGCTTGAACGTTCCGGCAAATTGAAAGCAGTTATCACTCAGAACATAGACAACCTCCATCAGATGGCGGGGAGCAAGAAGGTACTGGAGCTGCACGGCAGTGTATACCGTAATCATTGTATGAAATGCGGAAAATTTCATGACTTTTCATACATGAAACATGCCAAGGGGATACCTCACTGTGACTGCGGCGGTATAGTCAAGCCGGATGTAGTCCTATATGAGGAGGGACTTGATAATAATATTCTTAATGAATCTGTGAATGCCATTGCCAATGCACAGGTGCTGATCATCGGCGGAACCTCCCTGGCTGTATATCCGGCCGCCAGTCTGATCGATTATTTCCGCGGAGATTATCTTGTGGTGATCAACAAATCCCCAACGCCCAGAGACCGGCACGCAAATCTCCTGATACAGGAGCCAATAGGTCAGGTATTTTCACAAATTGTTGTCAAAGGAGCATAAATTATGGCCCTTCTATATGAAGTTGGAGACATAGTAACATTGAAAAAAGGCCATCCCTGCGGCAGCAGGGAATGGGAAATCCTCCGCGTGGGCGCGGACTTCCGCCTTAAATGCACAGGCTGCGGCCATCAGATCATGGTCCCCAGAAAAATGGTGGAGAAAAATACGAAAAATTTGAAGAAAGGTGTATGATTTTTACTGCCTGATATTTAAAGCAGTTACTTGTATTTTCGGAGAATTTATGTTATATAATAATCATGAGATGTTTATCTCTCTTCGCAGCATGAGACGAGTGACGGTTCCGACTCGTCGGTAAAATAAAATTTGACCGAATGTTGAGACGAGTGACGGTTCCGACTCGTCGGTAAAATAAAATTTGACCGGGCGAAGAAAAATTGCGGGAGGGCATAGCCCTCTCGCTTATTTTATCCGGGAGGTATTACGGTGGGAAAAATATTTGATTATGAAATACTTAAATTATCAGAAAAATTTTATGATGATTATCCCAATCCGCCATATGTGGAAATTCTGAAAAAGCATACACGCGGGTATGCGTGTCTTTTATTCCAAAGTCATAACGGATATTTTATTTGTGTTCCGTATCGTTCGGAAATCTCACATAAATATGCATTTCATTTTAAGAATACCAGGCGTTCCCAAAAACACAAATCAGGATTGGATTATACAAAAACAGTAATTATAAAGGATTTGAAATATTTAAGTATTGAAAAAGCGGTCATTGACCAGGATGAATTTGTTGAGACGAGGAAGCATATATCATACATAGCAGAAAAAGCGGAAGAATATGTGGAAGGGTATAAGAATCATATAAACGGTACAAAAGTCCTAATAGACAAAGAATTTCACCGAAGATATAAGTGTTCGGCTTTACCTTATTTTCACAGCGAACTGGGAATGATATAGCATGCCAGGCTGATATAAGACAAAAGGCAAGTCATTATTTTTTTGTGCTGAATTGTTACAATCTACAGAGCAACTAGAACCGCAACTAGAATCGCGACTAGAACCACAACGATAAGCGCAATTAAAATAACAATAAAGATAACAAATATAGGACGTTTTGCTTTACACGAAATTTTATACCAGATAATAAATCTGGGAGAGATGAAAAGGAGAAATAAAAATGAGAAAAGAAAGTATTGGATATCTGCCAAAGTTTGATGAAGCGGAAGACTGCATTTGTGATCTGCTGGAATTTTTTAAAGAAGAGAAAAGCAGTATAAAGCTGGAAGAATACGTGGAAACATGTTATGGAATAAAAAATAGAAATACCATCAGGCTGCTCCAGAATACTTTGTTGAATTATGGCTTGATTCGGGAAACAGAGGACTATATATTTGTAATTACAAATGAAGGAAGGCAGTGGCTTCAACATGGGGGCAAGGAAGAATTAATCCAGATCATACATGAGCATATTGCTTATATAGGCGAACTCCTTGAGCAATTGGAAAAACAGAAGATGAGCAGAGAGGAGTTACAGAACCGTGCTCTGCAATATTATGGCATTGAATTTAATAACACCGATATTACCCGGAGACTTCAAATATTCAAGAGTGTGGGTATGGTTCGTGTTAATAGGCATAAGCAATATGAACTTACAGAGTACGGAAGTCAGTTTTTGCAGAAAATTACTTTGGAAAAAAAGACAGAGGGTATACGTAAAAGCAGTGCTCCCCAAACGGAAAAACAGCAGGAGTTTTTTCTTTCCCCTGCTGAGGTACCGGAATTTGAACTAAAAGCTGCCACAGAGAATGGCGGTAAAAAGGAAGACGAATGTAACATTGAAAAAATCATAACCTGCGGCCTTTATGAAAAAGTAATTAAATATATAGAGGATTATAAAAGTTTTTATAAAGTGGCTTTAGCAGCAAAAGTTCAGTGCAAAGGAGATAAGAATAGAAAGGAGCTGCATCCGGACATATTGATTTACAGAGAAAGAAATTGCAGCCGTAAGCTTGTTTTGGGTATTGAAATAGTGATGAGTAATACAAGAAACGATGATTTCCTAAATAAACTTTTTCTCTATAAATGTATGGGTTTTCCGGAATGCTGGATGGTGGACTATATGTTTAAGAAAATTCTTGTATTTGATTGGAAGAATAATCATTTTTCCATTCATGACTTTGATGATAACTTAGAACACAAAGAATTTAAGGGGCTTCTGATTAATTTAGAGGAGTTATTACAAAACCACACTCAGGTGTTAGTAATAGAATAAATTATGCTCTCATAATCACTTCACAGATTTTTCCGGTGAAATAAGAAAATAAAAAATATGAAGAAAAATGAATAATCCTGCTTTACAACCTCCGAAGATTGTGTTAAAATCAACAATTGTGATATATTTTCATATCCTTGCTCTTTGACAGGCAAAGGGCCATTAAGACCATAAGGAGGTAAAGAAAGCATGAACAAGTACGAGTTAGCATTAGTTGTGAGTGCCAAAGTAGAAGATGAAGTACGCGAAGCAATCGTTGAGAAAGCTAAAGGCTACATCACCCGTTACAATGGTACGATCACAGAAGTTGAAGAATGGGGTAAGAAGAAATTAGCTTACGAAATTCAGAAAATGCATGAAGGCTTCTACTACTTTATTCAGTTTGAAGCAGACGCACAGTGTCCGGCGGAAGTAGAAAGACATGTACGTATCATGGACAACGTATTAAGATACTTAGTCGTTAGAAAAGACGCGTAATCTTTTTACAATGGATTTTAGAGAGCACCATTAAACCCGTTCACGAATATAAAAGAAGAGGTAAGATGAATGAACAAAGCAATTTTAATGGGACGCTTAACAAGAGATCCTGAGGTTAGATATTCCGCAGGAGAAAATGCATTGGCGATTGCCAGATATACATTGGCAGTAGACAGAAGATTCCGCCGTGACGGTGAAGCCAGCGCTGATTTTATCAGCTGCGTGGCATTTGGCCGCAGCGCAGAATTTGCTGAGAAGTATTTCCGTCAGGGGCTGAAAATAGCAGTCACCGGACGTATTCAGACAGGAAGCTACACCAACCGTGAAGGCCAGAAGGTCTACACCACAGAGGTAGTTGTGGAAGATCAGGAATTTGCAGAGAGCAAGTCATCCAGTGACAGCTATGCTGCTTCCCATCCACAGCAGAGTGCAGCTCCGGCACCGTCTATGCCAAGTCCCAGTGCAGCCAGTGCGGACGGCTTCATGAATATCCCCGACGGGATTGACGAAGAACTGCCGTTCAACTAGAGCACTTAATGAGGACAAGCCGAAAGGCGCAGACCGAATTTAGTGATCGGACGTTCAAAACTGAATATTAAGATAGGAGGAAACCATCATGGCTTATAATAATAGAGGCGAAAGACCAGACTCTCCAATGAAGAGGAGAGGCGGACGCAGAAGAAAAAAAGTTTGTGTATTCTGCGGCAAAGATAACAATGAGATCGACTACAAGGATGTAGCAAAATTAAGAAAATATGTTTCCGAGAGAGGAAAAATCCTTCCGAGAAGAATCACCGGAAACTGTGCAAAACATCAGAGAGCTCTGACTGTTGCTATTAAGAGAGCACGTCATCTGTCACTGATGCCGTACATCCAGGACTAATACAGGATTAAACAGCAAAAAGGCCGTCACCTTAGGGTGACGGTTTTTTATATTTAATGCGGTATTCAGTAGGCGCCAGGGAGGTTTCCTGTTTGAAAGCCTTGCTGAAGTAATACTGATTGGAATACCCGCATAGCTGTGCGATCTCTTTTACGGAAAGCTGGGAGTCAACAAAATACCGGCAGGCCTGGGAAATGCGGCAGTTTGTAAGATAATCAATTGGCTTCGTGTCAGAATGTTTTTTGAAAAGCCGGCTTAAGTAGGCTGGGGTGATGGCAAAGTGAACGGCTATGTCGTTGATATTTATTTCCCTGGTGTAGTTTTCTTCAATATACTTTTTGATATCAGCTACAAGCTGTTCCGGCTCAACAGAGAGGCTTTTTTCATGATGTACCTTTTTAAACAGATGCTCAAATAAGAAGGACAGGGAGAGGTAAAGCTCCTGGTAGGTTTTGGAAATAGAAAGATATTCGTCTATTTCCAGCTCAGCGTTGGCTATTGCTCTGGGTGACAGGGAAAGGAAGCATTTCTGCAGTATATTTTTCAGGTTCAGGGACAAATCCTTCTGGGTGATCTCTGAGGACTTGCAATGTTTCAGGAAGGTATCAAGTTCTGTCAGAAAGCCATGAGGGTTGTGTGACTGAATATAAAACAGAAATTTTTCTGCCTGTGCCGTGGTGAGAAGCTGGGTATGCAGCGGTTCATCAATGGAGAGAAAATTGTGCATAGAAAGAATTGCCGATTTCTCAAAGATCAGCTGCTGCTCTATCTGGGTGCGCAAAAGCCTGCATTCCATCCCTGCAAAGGAGAGGGAAGTGAAACGGGGGCTGATGCATATGGTAACGCATTGAGTGAGCTTTTCAATCTGGCATTTTAAGTCTTTCAGAAGAAGTAAAAGCTTCTTTTCAGCAGTGGTCTCCAGGCAGAACATAAGAATCTTTTCATTATATGTTTTGCCGTCAAAGACAAAAAAATGTTCCCTGGAGCTGAGATACCGTCCGGTGAAATCCCCGTCAAAAAGTTCGCTGAGTTCATTTTCAATAGGAAGCGTATCCATTATGGAAAAGGTACAGTAGGAATCAAGGTTTACCAGTGCCAGGTAGTAAGCGGAACAGGAGAAGTTTTCCAGAATATCCGGCGGAGTCTTAAGGGGCCTGGAAGCAAAGAGGGCGCCAAAGGCCTCTTTGAGTAAGTGGTCCTTTTGGGCGTCAAGCTTCTTTTCCAGTGAGTCCAGTATGAAATATAAATCTTCAACGCTGACAGGCTTCAGGAGATATTCATCAACATTGAGCTTCATAGCTTCCTTAGCATATTCAAAGTCCCGGTATCCGCTTAAAATGACAGTCTGTATGGAAATATTCTCTTCCCGCAGGCGGCGTATAAGCTCCAGACCGGACTGAATGGGCATCCGGATATCAGTAATGAGAATGTCAGGATGAAACTTCAGTATTTTTTCGTAGGCATCCTGCCCGTTTATGGCAGTGGCTGCAATCTGTACGTCCTTTCCGGTTTTTTCTATTTTTCGGCAGATGTCTTTTTGGATGAGCATCTGGTCTTCAGCAACAATCACAGTCAACATTTAAAATTACTCCTTTTAGTGTGATCCGGCTTCCTGGGTTAAGATTTTCAATGGAATATTTGAAATTTCCTTTGTAAAGAAGGGACATTCTGGAAAAAGTATTATTCAGTCCCAGTCCGTTAATTTCCACACCGTGAAAGGTGAGAGGCATCTCAGTGACAGAACGGATCATTTCTTCAGTGAAACCGCATCCATTATCAGAAATGATGATCTCGAACTGATTCTCCGGTGCACAACGGCAGACAACGGAGATGGACCAGGGCGGCAGAGTGGACTTAAATCCGTGTTTGAAGCTGTTTTCAACCAGAGGCTGGATACACATTTTAGGAACGGTGAGAGTATAGAGTTCCGGCTCTGTTTCCAGTGTATAGGAAAAATTATCTTCATTGGACAGCTTCATAAAATTCAGATAATTTTCTGTATGCCGCAGCTCTTCGGCCAGTGTGACGGTCTGCTTAGAAGAGGTGACATACTGCATCATGGAGGAAAATTCCTGACACATAATGGTGGTCATTTCACTGCCGTAAATTTCGCTTGCGGCACTGATGCTGTTCAGGGCATTGTATAGAAAATGAGGGTCGATCTGGGCCTGGAGTGCAGCAAGAGATGCATTGCTTTCCCGGATCTGCAGTTCATAGTTTTTTTCAAGGGAAAGCTTCAGGTTTTTTACCATCTGGTCAAGGGAGGAGCGGAGGATTTTAAATTCATCCAGGGAGCCCGGAGGAATCTGAAGCTTTGCATCGCTGTCCTTGCTGAGCGCATCTACAGAATCAATGAGTTGATTCAGGGGCTTTGTGATCACGGACAAAATGCAGAATACAATTCCCAGGGTCACAAGCAGAGCAGCCAGAACTACCAGGACCGTGGAGATGACATATGATTTGATCTGCCTCTGGACAGCCTTGTTGTTGGAAATCAGCACAGTAGTAAAGCCGGTGTTCTCATTTGGGGAAGAAAAATAGGAGTAGGGAAATGTGTAGCAGGCAGTCTTTCCTTCTCCGATTCCCTCCAGTATCTCTTTGTATTGCTTTTGGGGTAAAAGGCTAAAATCCGGATCTGCAGGGTATAAAATTTCACCGTTTCCGTCCAACAGGAAGATTTCCTTTTCACCCTCAAAGGATGCCTGAGTGCACAGTTCCTCCAGCTCCCGGTAGGGCACCTGGACAGATACAACGGTTCCCTCTGTTACACGGCTGTCCGAGAAATTTCTCTGTACAGACAATACGGTCTGGGAGGAGGTAAGCCATGGATTTTGGGAGGGGCCCCGGTAGATAACAGTTTTATCCCGGAAACTGTCCGCAGTGGTGTCTGCAGACAGAACAGCCTGTATATGCTGGGAATCATTGAGGTAGGTTCCCGTATAATAGAAGTATTGGGGATCTCTGCTGTACAGGATCACGTTGGAGATAATAGGGGAAAACATCATGTTTACCAACAGCTTTTGAATCGTCCGTTCCTGTTCCAGCCAGCTCATGTATTCCACTGTCTCCGAGGGATCCTTGGTGTTAAGTTCCGTAACAATGCTTTTCAGAGTGCTGTTTTTCGTGATGGATGTGGCTGCAATATTCATCTGTTCGTACAGATTGTCCACCTGCATGGCAATACGCTGGGTGAGGCCAAGCGCAGAAAGTTTCTCAGCGTCAATTGTGCTGCTCACAGAGGTGACGGAAAAAATAAGAGATACAGCCAGGGCCAATGTGATCAAAAGGACACTGATTCCCATGAATAATCTTGTTTTAAAATGAGAATTGCTGAGTCTGTATTTTTTCATCCTTCACTCCCCCGGTCGTCTTCCGGAAACATTCCAGGACTTCCTGAACTGCTTCCTCTTAAGTGCTATCTATAATATGCCATATAAAAAATGCATTGACAACCGCATGTCAAAAAAATATAAACAGGAAATAAAAAAAATACATTCTCATTAATTGTAAAACTAAGTACAATGTAGTTACAAAAGTTACAGAAAAACAGAAGGAGGATGGTTATGAAATTAAACAATTTATCAAAGAAAATGGCAGCAGCAGGTCTGGCAGCAGTGCTGGCTGTGTCTGGTACGGTTGTGTCAGGTGTATCAGAGGTGCGTGCGGAAGGCGATACCATCACAGTGGGAATGAAGGCATCACATGTGGAGATTTCAAACATCGAAACCTTTAAGGCCGCATGGGAAGAAAAAACCGGCAATAAAGTGGATGTACAGGCAATTGACGACAACCAGTTTGATTCTCTGCTTCAGACCAAAATGTCTACAAGCGGAATGTGGGACATTTTTATCGGCGACACAGGTACCCAGTCAACCTCTTACCAGCATGAAAAAAATCTGGTAGACCTTTCCGGAGAAGAATGGGTGGACAAGCTGACAGATACAGGGAAAGAATTTGTAACTCACACAGACGGAAAAATTTATTGTTTCCCCAACGGCGGGGTGAATTCCTTCGGAATTGTATACAATAAAGATGTATTTGAGGAAAACGGCCTGAAAATCCCAAAAACCTTTGACGAGTTTAATGCAGTCTGCGACACGCTTAAGGAAGCAGGAATCACCCCTGTTTATGTATCTATGGCAGATGCCTGGACGGTGAATCAGATCATGAACGGCGAATGGCCGAATATTTTAAGTGCAAATCCGGACAGTCTTGATAAACTTAATGCCAATGAAGAACGTTGGGACGACATACCTGAGTTTAACGAGATGTTTGTGCGTCTGAAGGGCTATGTGGACAGCGGTTATATCAATTCCGATATGTCCACCGCAAAATATGAGATGGGACAGAAGGCAGTTGCTACAGGTGAAGCTGCTATGATGTATATGGGCGACTGGGCAGACCCGGAATTTGCCAAAGTGGCTCCCGATGATGCCGGAACCATCGGAATTTTTGCCGCACCAACCAAAGACGGAAACAGCAAGCTGGCAATTGCAGGGCCCGGGGGATATTATATTTCCAACCAGAGCAAAAATGTGGATGCTGCCAAGGATTTTCTGAATTTCATGGCTGAGGAAGACAATATTAAACTGAACCTTGAGACAAGAGCCTGTACTTCTGTGTGGAAGGATATTGAGGCTGTGAACTTAAGTGAGACGCTGAAGGATACCCAGGCATATATCGACGAAGGAAATACGGAAATCCATTATAACCAGACATATGTTATCACTCCGTCTGATGAAGCGAACAGTGCGTTCCTTTCTGTTCTGCTGGGACAGAGAGAGCCGGAGGAATGTGCGAAAATCTGGAGTGATGCTGTGATCACTACAGGTAAGCAGCTTGGATTTGATGGTTTTAAGTAAAACTGTAAGACATTGACAGGGCCGCCGGCGCAGAGCGTTGGCGGCTTTTTAAGAGAAAGGAGAGGCCGTGTGAGAAAGAACAAAGTCGGTAAACTGGAAAAGAAGTATTATCCGCTTTACTTTGCAATTCCTGGAATTATAATTTTTACGGTTTTTTATATCTGCTCTATTGTTGGAGGATTTATTTTTTCTTTCACAGACTGGAGTATTTATAACTTTGAAGCCCCTAATTTTATCGGAATAGAGAATTTCAAGGATTTATTTGCGTCCATCAGCTTCCTTCCTGCCTTGGGCAATACTTTTTTATTTGCAGTGGTGACAACAATCCTTAAGGTAGGGATCGCAGTTGTGTTTGCCCTGCTTCTCAACCGTGCTTTTAAGGGAAGAAATTTTTTCCGTGCAGTGATTTTCCTTCCTTGTACCATAGGTGCGCTGGTGATCGGGTATGTGTTTACCTTCATTCTCCAGCCGGACACGGGAATCCTCAATGCCGCCCTGCGTTCCATAGGGTTGGACGGCTTGGCGCTGAACTGGCTGGGAAATCCGGATATTGCTATCTATACGGTTTGTGTGGTGGAATCCTGGATGTGGATTGGCTTCAATACGGCTATCATATTGGCCGGACTGCAGTCTATTTCCTCTGATGTATACGAGGCTGCAAGGATAGATGGTGCAAATGCATGGCAGACCACCAGGTATATAACCCTTCCTCTGGCAGTTCCGTCCATCAATACAACCATTACCTTGTGTGTGATCGGCGGCTTTAATATTTTTGATATCGTTATGTCTATGACAAATGGAGGGCCCAACGGTGCTACCCAGGTGATCAGCAAACTTTCTTATGATGCTATGCGGGTGGGAACACTGGGATATGCTTCCGCGATAAATCTTATACAGTTTGTGCTGATCGTCATTGTTATTTCTCCATTGCTCAGCTTTTTGAGAAGAAAGGAGCCGGATATCTGATGAAATATAAGACGAAGAAAATCCTTTCTAAAACAGGTTTGTATGCAATTTGCTGTGTGATGACATTTGTGGTGCTGTTTCCTTTTTTCCTGGTGCTGCTCACCTCTTTTAAGACGGTGGATGAAGCTGCCATTGTGGATTTGTCCATGCCAAAGAACTTCTTATGGGAAAATTTCTCTTATGTGGTGGAACAGGGGAATCTGATCCGGGCGTTTAAGAACAGTCTGATTGTCACACTCTCGGTAGTGGCTCTTACTGTGCTGATTTCTTCAGTCACAGCTTTTATCCTTACAAGGAGACATGACCGGCTGAGCAAACTGTTATCCAATTATTTCCTGATAGGCATGATCGCACCTCTGTCTCTGATCCCTGAGGTGATCATAGTAAAGACTCTTGGGCTGAGCGGTACTTTTTTGTCGGTGATCCTCATACATGTGGCATCCCGAATGCCTTTGAGCATTATGATCTACTCCGGCATCATCAAGGGGATACCAAATTCCCTGGACGAATCTGCAATGTTGGAGGGATGCGGTTTTTTCCGTATGTTTTTCCAGGTGGTTTTCCCGCTTCTGAAACCGGCGGTTTTTACCAATGTGATCATTGTTTTTATGGGGGTGTGGAATGATTTCCAGGTTTCCCTGTATTTTATCACCGATACCATGAAGAATACGGTTCCCTTAAGTATTTATAGTTTTGTGGGATATATGACTTATAAATGGAATTATGTATGTGCATTTATTGTGCTTTCCATACTTCCCATACTGATCGTTTACTGTTTTGCCCAAAAATATATTGTTGACGGGATGATTGCAGGTGCAGTCAAGAGCTGAGGAAAGGAGAGAGACATGGACAGATTTATTTTGAACATTATCCATCGTCCGGAGATGGTGCCTGAATATGCGGAGAAAGTGACAGGTCACGGAAAGGAGGAGGATTTGAGCCGGGATTCCCTTCTCACAGAATCCTTGGATATTTTTAAAACACAGCAGAGCATTGCCCATAAACATGGATTTAAAACCACCATTCAAATGACTTATGCCAGCCTTTTTAATGAGGAGGCTGTACAGCTTGCAAAAGAGCACCATGAAACATACGGGGATGAAATCGGTCTGACCCTTCTGGGCCTGCCTTGTGAGGAATTCCATGAGAAATATAAGACAAAGGATTTCTGTATCTGGATGTTTTCCATGGAGGACAAAAAAGCGATCGTGACAGATGTGTTTGAAAAATTCCATGATAGATTCGGCTTTTATCCCCAGTCTACAGGTTCTTATTATATGGATGCACCATTGATACAATACATCAAGACCCAGTATCCTACCGTGAAATGTGCAGTGGCAACCTGCTGGGAGGAAGGACCCAAGGCATATCATACCTGTAATAATTCTTGGTATACATTGTTCGACGGAGGTCCGTGGAATCCTTGGATTCCTTCAAAGCAGAATACTCATGCTCCCGCGGAAAATGAGGAACAGGATGCAGGAATTGTGGCCATTCCTCATTTGTCACGGGATTTGATTGCCTGCTTTGACGGAAACGGTTCTAATTTTGGCACACATCCCCAGAATGTGCTGAGAGGGATGATCTACCATGACGGACAGTACCCTTATCTCTACAATCTCATTGACCAATACCGTCACCTGAAAAGATACAATAGGGGATACGCATATAATATGATGTTTGTGGGGCCGGGATGGATGAATAAGATGGGCCGGTGGGAAGCTCCTTATGAGCTGCTCCTGAAAAGTTATGAGGATGCCATGGCTTATTATGCACAGCTTCGGGAACAGGGGGAGCTGGAAGATATGACAATGGCTGAATTTGCAGACTTTTTCCGTGAAACGAAGACTTATACCCGGCCGGAATGTGCGATTTGGAGAGATATTTTGTACGGCTCAGAGAAGCAGCTATTCTGGTATGCAGATCCATATCTCCGCACCTGTATAGACATGAATCAGGGCGGGGCGCTGGTGGACCTGCGCCCTTATGCCGCGAAGATTGAGTGGGAGGTAGGGATTGGCACCAGGCACGTACAGGATGCTTCCTATCCCTTTTTGATACAGGAAAAATACAGGGCAGGTTACTTTACCCACTACGCAGGAGAAGGTACTGTAAAAAGCTGTAAAGTGGTATATAACGGTGAGGAGGTAGATTTATGCCTTTGCCGTACAAAGGCTCATTTCAGTGAGGATGGAGACACACGGATCCTGACGCTGGATCCGGTGGAAATTGAATTTCATGATCTTTCCGTAGTCATACAGACTATTTTCCGTTTTCAGGAAGGCAGTTCGGCTATTGGGATAGAACGTCATATTCTTGAAATGAGCTGCCCTGAGGCAGAGATAGAGCTTTTGGAATATTTCACGGGATGTTACGGTACCACAGAATATCCGGAGGACATGACGGGGATCGTGCTTTCCTGTGGATCTCCTGAGGAGGAAAAAAGGATTGAATATGCATATAAATGCCGTGAAGAAGAGGTAGAAGATGCGAAAGAGGCCAGTGTGCTCATTCCCCAGATACACACAAGGGCAAGGGTTTGGGCAGAGGAAGAGGTGTCAGCGTATATCCGGGAGGGATATGCCTTCAGTCCCATGTATACCCTGGGGTTAAAGAAGACTATGAAAAATAAGGAGGTGCTTCGCTCATGGCTCAAAGTGGAAAAGGCAGACTGAATTACAGATGTCCCTCCTGTTTTATGAGGGATTTGGATATTGATATGTTTTATGACAAAGAGAAAGAAGAATATTATTGTATCCGCTGCCAGTATACAGGTACGGAGAAGGATGTTCTGGAGAAAAACGAAATGGCAAGATTCCGCTACCGGAGAATGATGGACAGAATAACAGAATTTGAGGACTGAAGGATGAGAGTTGATTACAAATTAGAAGCCCCTGAAGAACAACGGGGAATCACTATTGCCTGGGAGGAACAGAGCAGGGAGGGAATTACGGAATTTCACATACATATGAAATGTGAACAAAACAGAAATTTTCCGCCCATGAGGTGGAAAATCATGGTTCCTGCCTGGGATATCCATTATATGTGGACACCTAAAATACATCTCATAAAGGCTTTGAACCTGGACTGGTTCATGAACTTAAAGAAGGTCAGCGGCTTTACCGGCGCACCTGTGGTGAGTCTCATAGGAAATGAAAATGAGAACAGAGCTACGCTTGGGCTGTCGGATACCCTTCACAGCACAGGTTTGTCTGCCGCCCCTTTGGAGGAAACAGGGGAGTATGCTTTTCTGGTGGATTTATTTGAAGATCCTTATGAGGAAAAGGAATATGAGCTGACCATACGGCTGGACACCCGGGAGATTCCTTATTACAGGAGTTTGGCGGATACGGCATTGTGGTGGGAAAAGGTGGAACGAAACCGTCCTGCTTATGTGCCGGAGGCAGACAGGGAGCCGATGTATTCCACATGGTACAGCTTTCACCAAAGGCTGTCAGAGGAGGAACTGCTCCTTCAGTGCCGTCTTTCGGAGAAATTCGGATTCAAAACAATCTTGTTGGACGACGGATGGCAGACAGACGACAATAACAGAGGATACGCTTACTGCGGTGACTGGCTTCCGGCAGCGTCAAAAATACCGGATATGAAAAGTTTTGTGAAAAAAGTCCATGGACTGGGGATGCGGGTTATGACCTGGTATTCTGTTCCCTTTATTGGAGAGCGGTCAAAAAATTACCGGAAATTTAAGGATATGGTCATAGACCCTGTCAATGACCGGGAATGGTATGTCCTTGATCCCAGGTATCCACAGGTGAGAGAATTTATAATCCGTACCTATGAGAAGGCATTGGAAGAATATGACCTGGATGGCTTTAAACTGGATTTTGTGGATGAGTTTGTGGTGACAGCTTTCAGCGGCAAAAAGGAGGATGAAAGAAGAGACTTTCGTTCTGTAGGCGAGGCGGCAGATTTTCTTATGAAGGAATGTATCCGGCGCCTGAAGCAGCGTAAACCGGATATTCTGCTGGAATTCCGGCAGACCTACAATGGTCCGTTGATGCGGAGCTACGGGAATATTTTCCGTGCAGTGGACTGTCCCTTTGATGCACTGGAAAATCATCAAAGAGTGACTGATATAAGGCTTCTGGCAGGAAACAGTGCGGTCCATTCTGATATGCTTATGTGGCACCCAAAAGACAGTGCGGAGAGTGCGGCGCTGCAGATCATACAAGTATTGTTCAGTGTTCCCCAAATATCGGTCAGACTGGAGGATATGCAGTCCCAACACAGGGAAATGCTGGAATTTTATTTGAAACTGTGGAAAAAATATAAATCAGCATTTATAGAGGGGAGTTTTCAGCCGCTGAATCCAGCAGGAAGGTATTCTGTCATAAAAGGAATCTCAGAAGATGTGATGGTCTGCACCTGTCATGCCCGGGAACTCATACAGATTGATCAGTTGTATGGTGAGATGGTTTTTGTAAACGGAACAAGTGGAAATATTCTCAGTATTTTCAATGAAGGGATTTCCGGAGCAGCAGGACTAACAGTTTATGACTGCAGAGGAAATCTGGTGTCTGAAGAGGAGCTAAAGGTTGCTCAGGGAATGAACTTGATCCATGTTCCCCGAAGCGGAACAGCAATATTGATCCGTAAATAAAAATAGTCCGGAATAAGTAATGAGGATACCTTCAGAGGCTTTTGTCTGCCTTTAAGGTATCCTTTTTATATTCGAGTACGGATTTTGTCAGGGTTATGGACGGTTAAGGTGCATGGAGTCCAGTGCATCTATCATGTACATCACAAATTCTCTTTCATCATTGGTCAGAGCTTGGATTTTTTCCTGGAGCAGACTGTTGTCCAGGGGAACGGCAAAGTCCGGCAGCAGGAGATGATTGGGCGAAATGTCCAGGGCATCGCAGATTTTCAGAAGGCATTCTAAGGACATGGAAACAGTTCCAGTCTCTATATGAGACATGTGGATGGTTGAGATGTCCACAATCTCTGCAAGCTGTGCCTGTGTAAAACCTTTTGCTTTTCTGTATTTTTTTACATGCCTGCTGATTTCCTTATTTGTTATCATATTCCTACCTCTGATTCTTTTTTATATACTATCTTTAAAAAAGAAAGAAGAAAAGTAATTATAAAGGAAATACTTGCCTTAAAAAAGATAGTATAGTATATTTATATATATGAACGGAAGGAGTGGGGAAGCCATGAAAATTGAAATTATCCGGCTGTTATGGGATATACTGACGTATATCAGTATATCTTTAACACTTTTTGTTCTGCTCCCTGCCCGGTATGACAAAAGAAAAACACGGATATCGGCCTTGGTGCTTCTGGGGATTTGTAGTTCAGGATATCTCTGGTCATCTATGAAGTATCCTGTTGAAGGATATATTGTATATGGAATTTTATGGCTTATGGTCCCTGTCACTGTTTTTGCCTGGAAGACCTCACAATACAGGGACTGCCGTTTTCTGTTTACTCTGTGCTCCGCATTTACCTTCGGCGTAAGTATACATGTTGTCTCGTGGGGGATCGGCAGGCTTATGGGCCGGGAAATAAATTTAAGTATCTGTTTTCAGTTACTCCTGTCTTTAGGATACCTTCTTTATCTTTATAAAATTCACCCCAAATACAGAAGTATTCTGGAAAATGTTAAGAACGGCTGGAAAGTGCTCGGCGCAATTTCTTTTTGGCATTCAATTGTGTTGTTTTTAATTTTGGGTACCGTAAAAATATGGGAATCAGAAAAATTTATACCTGCAGCTTTAATATTTTGTATCACAACCGGCTTTACCTATCTGCTTATGGGACGCAGCCTTATACTTGCAGTAAACAATTGTGCCGTAAGAATGAGGATCCAGCAAATGAAGGAGTATGAGGAGCTTGTCTTTGTTGATGAACTTACAGGCCTGCTGAACCGCAGGGCACTGGATCATGAAATGAAAAGGCTTGAAAAAGCCAGAGAATCTTTTTTTTATGTGATGTTTGACCTTAATGACCTAAAACGGGTAAATGATGAATACGGACATTTTCAAGGGGACGTATTTATAAAAAAAGCTGCCGATGTACTTCGTGATTGCGGAGAAAAAGCAATTGGAGCATACAGGACAGGAGGGGATGAATTCGTACTGTTGTTTCCCGACTGCGAAGAGAGGAGCATGGAGCAGAAGCTTAAGGAAATCAGGGATAAATGTGAAGCATTTTATCAATATGACAATAAAAGCTTCGGAATGGCACTGGGATACGGGAAAATCGAAGATTATGAAAGCGATTGTATCCACAATATGCTCATCCGCAGCGACAGAGACATGTACCGGAACAAAGTAAAAATGAAGAAAGGAAGCGCAGAAAAATGAGACCGTAGGGTCTTTTTTTCTGCGCTGAACAGGCTATTTTCCGCCCTGTCACCCGCCCCGGCAATCTTTTTCCACATACCATATGGTAAAATCCATAAAAATCTGTTATAATGAGAACACTTAGTGAGCCCGAGCCGGAGGCGAAAGGCGAGGTTTCTTGTTAATTAAAAAAAGAACGGAATGGAAATATGAATGATAAACTGAAATTAAAAGGACACATAAAACGGTTTGTACAGTGGCCATTATACCTTTCTATATTGTTGATCATGCTCAATATACTGGTTTACCTGGTGAACGGAAAGGCCGGCTTCGTAGTATCACTGGGGCTGGTGGTGTACATGGGGGTGGCGGCGATTTTATACCGTTATCACAGACCGATGATTATGAATGACCTTATCGCTTTTGCCAATCAGTATGATCTGTTGGAGAAGCGTATTCTTGACGAGCTGGCTATGCCCTATGCCATTATGGATATGAATGGGAAAATGATCTGGTCAAACAAGCTGTTTTCTGAACTGACCGGAAGAGACCAGTTTTTTAAGAAGGGTGTGGACACCATTTTTCCGGAAATCACTGCGGACAAGCTTCCTGTGGCTGAGGAGAAAGAGATTTCAGAGTTAAGTACCCAGTTCGGAGACAGGATTTACCGTATCTCCATGCAGCGAGTTTCGCTGAAGGAAGTGATCCTCAGAACGGAAATGCTGGAGAACACAGACGAAAACGTAGATCTTATTGCAATGTACCTGTATGATGAGACAGAGCTTAAGGAGTATATCCAGAAGAATGAGGATAATAAGCTTGTAGTTGCCCTAGCTTATCTTGATAATTATGAAGAGGCGCTGGAGAGTGTTGAGGATGTACGCCGCTCTCTGCTTATTGCGCTTATTGACAGGAAGATCACCAAGTATTTCTCCAATTTTGATGGTCTGGTGAGAAAGCTTGAGAAAGATAAGTATTTCCTTATTATGAGGCAGAGCTCACTGGAAGCCCTGAAGGAACAGCGTTTTCATATTCTGGATGAGGTGAAGACCGTCAATATCGGCAATGAGATGGCTGTTACTTTAAGCATCGGTATCGGATTAAATGCATCCACATATCTGCAGAATTATGAGTATTCCCGGATCGCCATTGAGATGGCCCTCGGCCGCGGCGGCGACCAGGTGGTAATAAAGAATGGCAACAATATTACGTATTTCGGCGGGAAAGCCCAGCAGATGGAGAAGAATACCAGGGTGAAAGCCCGTGTAAAGGCTCAGGCACTGAAGGAGTTTATGAGTACAAAAGACCGTGTGGTTGTCATGGGGCATAAGATCACAGATGTGGATGCCCTTGGTGCGGCCATCGGTATTTACCGTGCAGGCAAGACCTTAGGCAAGCCGGTGCACATAGTAGTCAATGATCCCACCACTTCTATCCGTCCGCTGATGGCGGGTTATATGGGGAATCCTGACTATGAGCCTTCCATGTTTGTGGACAGCGCCCAGGCAAAAGATCTGGTGGACAATAATACGGTTGTGGTTGTGGTGGATACAAACAGGCCAAGCTATACTGAGTGTCAGGATCTTCTGTATCTCACAAAGACGATCGTGGTCCTTGACCATCATAGACGTGGAAATGAAGTGATCCAGAATGCAGTTCTGTCTTATGTGGAACCTTATGCTTCCTCTACCTGTGAGATGGTTGCAGAAATACTTCAGTATTTTTCCGATGACCTGCGCCTGCGCAATATGGAAGCAGACTGTATTTATGCAGGGGTTATGATTGATACAAACAACTTTACCACCCGGGCAGGAGTCAGAACTTTTGAGGCTGCCGCTTTCCTTCGCAGGAACGGTGCAGATGTCACAAGAGTGCGGAAGATGCTGCGCGATAATCTGGATTCTTATAAAGCAAGGGCAGAAGCGGTACGCACTGCTGAGATTTACAGGGATTATTTCGCCATCGCCAGATGCCCCAGCGAAGGTTTGGAAAGTCCTACAGTGGTGGGAGCCCAGGCAGCCAATGAGCTGCTGAACATAGCAGGAGTGAAAGCGTCCTTTGTGCTTACTGAGTACCATAATGAGATTTATGTGAGTGCCAGGGCAATTGATGAAATTAATGTGCAGCTTTTGATGGAGCGTATGGGAGGAGGCGGACATTTGAATATCGCCGGTGCCCAGGTGAAGTCCTCTGTGGAAGATGCAGAAAATATGCTGAAAGGCATTTTAGATGAAGTATGTGAAGAAGGAGATTTAAAGGAATGAAAGTAATTTTATTGGAAGACGTAAAATCCCTTGGCAAAAAGGGAGAAATTGTAAATGTGAGCGACGGCTATGCCAGAAATATGATATTGCCGAAAAAATTAGGCATTGAGGCTACATCCAAAAATCTGAACGATCTGAAGCTGCAGAAAGCAAATGCAGACAAAGTGGCCCAGGAAATCCTGGAGGCAGCAAAAGTTTTTGCAGCAGATTTAGCCACGAAAGAAATCATTCTCACTTTGAAAGTAGGAGAAGGCGGCAGAACTTTCGGCTCCATCTCCACAAAGGAGATTTCAGAGGCAGCCAAGGAACAGCTTGGCATTGACCTTGACAAGAAGAAACTGCAGCTTCCCGCACCCATCAAGAATCTTGGTGTAACCCAGGTCCCTGTACGCCTGCATCCTCAGGTAACCGGAAGCCTTAAGGTTTGGGTAAAAGAGGCCTGAGATTCCTTTGGAGGTGCAATAAATGGAAGAAGCGCTGATCAAGAGGATTCTTCCTCACAGCATAGAAGCAGAGCAATCTGTCATCGGTTCTATGATATTGGACCGTGATGCTATTTTAGTGGCATCGGAGATTGTGACAAGTGATGATTTTTATCAGAAACAGTATGGGATTATCTTTGACGCCATGGTGGAGCTCTGCAATGAAGGGAAGCCTGTGGATTTGATCACCTTACAGAACCGTCTGAAGGAGAAGGATCTTCCTCCTGATATCAGCAGTATGGAATATGTAAGGGATTTAATATCAGCGGTGCCAACCTCTGCCAATGTGAAATATTATGCCAATATTGTAAGCGAAAAGGCAGTTCTGCGCCGTTTGATCAAGGTTAACGAGGAAGTTGCCAATTCCTGCTATCTGGAGAAGGAAAACACCGAGATCATCCTGGAAGAGGCGGAGAAGAAGCTGTTTAATATCCTGCAGCGCCATACAGGCGGGGAATTTGTTCCGATCCAGCAGGTTGTCCTCAATGCCATCAATAATATTGAGAAAGCATCCAAGCTTAAGGGAACAGTTACCGGAATTCCCACAGGTTTCGTGGATTTAGATTATAAGACTTCGGGAATGCATCCCTCTGATCTGGTATTGATAGCCGCCCGTCCCTCTATGGGAAAGACGGCTTTCGTATTAAATGTAGCCCAGTATATGGCTTTCAGAAAAGATGTCACCGTAGCTATATTTAGTCTTGAGATGTCCAAGGAGCAGCTTGTGAACCGTCTTCTTGCCATGGAGTCCCATGTAGATTCACAGAATCTCCGTACCGGTAATCTGAAAGATGAAGAGTGGACAAAGCTGGTAGAAGGGGCTGATATTATCGGCCGCTCTAATTTGATCATAGACGATACTCCCGGTATCTCCATTGCGGAGATGCGATCTAAATGCAGAAAATATAAGCTGGAGCACAATCTGGGGATCATAATCATTGACTACCTGCAGCTCATGAGCGGAAGCGGCAAGAGCGATTCCCGGCAGCAGGAGATCTCTGATATTTCCCGTTCCCTTAAGTCTCTTGCCCGTGAATTGAGTGTGCCTGTCATTGCCCTTTCACAGCTGAGCCGTGCCGTGGAACAGAGGCCGGATCACCGCCCTATGCTTTCTGACCTTCGTGAGTCCGGTGCCATTGAGCAGGATGCGGACGTGGTCATGTTCATTTACAGAGATGACTACTATCATAAAGATACAGAAAAGAAGGACATTGCAGAGATAATCATTGCCAAGCAAAGAAACGGCCCCATCGGAACTGTGGAGCTTGTATGGCTGCCAAGGTATACACAGTTTGTCAATATGAAAAAATAAAGGCTGCCCGATGTGCAAATCAGCACACATTATGTCGACCATTTTTCATTGCAATATCCCATCTACCTGCTATAATAAGAATAGTGCAGTAACATATGATTGTGTCACTGTACAGGTGGGTTTATCATTATTATGTAACAACCCTCAACAAACAGCGGATTTCATAAGGAGGGGTAGTATGGAGACAAGGTACAGTGTCAGACAGGCGGCAGAAATGGTAGGGGTTAAATCCTACGTGCTCCGCTACTGGGAGGACGAGCTGGAACTGCGTATCGGCAGGAACGAGCTGGGTCACCGCTGCTACACCGGATATGATATTCAGCTTTTTCTGAATATTAAGGAACTTAAGAACCGAGGACTTCAGCTGAGAGCCATCAAAGACCTGTTGCCCAAGATCGCCCTGGCAGCGCCGGGCTCGGCGGAGAGTAAGGTAAAGCTGCTGGATGGGGAACAGGAAGCTGGCACAGCACCAAAATCTGAAGCCTCCAGGGAAGATATAGACCTGGATGATCCTGACCGGGAGGATGACGAGAAAATCCTGGAATTTCAGCTGATCCTGGAACGTTTGATCACTCAGGAGCTGCAGATGAAAAATGAGGAAGAGGAACGGTGCCGTTCTCTGGATGCAGCGATCCGAAGGCAGCAGATGGCCAGAAAAGAGGCTGCGGCAGCAGGAGAGAAGAAGTCTAAGAAAAGGAACAAAGTACATAGCGGAACAGGCAGATAAAACGCAAAAACAGACGGGTTACGGCATAGTGCCGACAGCCCGTCTGTTTCTTCTTACGATTAATTATTCTCCCGGAACAATAGCTTCTGTAGGACATGCGTCTGCACAGCTTCCGCAGTCTACACATGCATCAGGATCGATTACATAACGGTCGTCGCCCTGAGAAATAGCCTCAGATGGGCACTCACTTTCGCAAGTTCCGCAGCTAACACATTCTTCAGTAATTACATATGCCATAGTAGTATCCTCCTTTTAATCTCTTTTGCGCCCCCTTAAGGGTTCTAACCCCATTCTAATATATCTTCCATAGGATTACAAGTATAAAATTGTAAACATAACCAGGTAAAATTTTGCACGGATATTGGTTGATTCCTCAGCGTTTTCGTATTATAATGTGAAAATAAAACAAAAGGAGGAAAAACAATGGCAAAAGTTACAAAAAGTATGCTGATTGGCCAATTGATTAATTTAGATCCCAATGTTGCACCGATTCTTATGAGAGCAGGAATGCACTGCCTTGGATGTCCGTCTGCACAGATGGAGTCTCTGGAGGAAGCCGCAGTGGTTCATGGTCTTGATGTGGACGTGCTGGTACAGCAGATCAACGACTTTTTTGGTGAATAATAAAAAGCTGGCTTGAGGGCCAGCTTTTTATATATTGGGAAAGCATTATAATAAGTCTTTTACAGCTGTGTAAGCTGTTGAAGTGCATTTCTGGAAATCAGCTCTCCGTGCTCCTGGAGATGTGCCTCGCCGGCAGGGGAGAAGGCTTTTCCCTTTCCATATTCTGAAAGAATGTTGCATACCTTGTTAAATTCCTCGGGAGTTGCAGAAGACTGGTGGATCACAAGTTTATATGTCCCGCTGGCCGGATCCTTGTACAGGGCATTCTCCCCTGTGAAGAATCCGCTCAATCCGTGGGAAGCGGCGATCACATCGTCCAGTGAGCGGAAATTATAAAGTCTTATCAGGCTCACAGGCGTCTCGTCAGAAGATGGGGCTGCTTTCTCTTCAGCATCAGAATCAGATTTTTCAGACTGCTTTTTGGGAAGTTTTTTAAGCTTTGCCTCACAGAGCTTCTGGAAGATGTCTATGATACTGTCAGCGCCGTCTACCTGTATATTTTCTGTCTGCCCGCTGTCTTTGTAGGGGGCAAACTTGGAAAAACGTGTGTCCAGTTCTTCCGGATCCTCCACTTTAGTGATGATGAGGATGATACTCTCGGCATTTACCGGAATAGCCTCGATCATCAGAGGGATATTATCTGCTTCAAATCCAAACTGCAGCTGTGCCTGCTGCATCATGTCCCGGAACAGCCGTTTCGCCTTGTCTGTACCGTAGGCAAGCTCACTGATACGGATCTGGTGGTTCTCCAGGTCTTCTTTTGTGAGAGTACAGCGGATTTGGTTTTCATTAATTTTTTCTATTTTCATATCATCACATCCTATTCTTGATATCCTGCTGATATTTAACCTGACTGGCTTGATAATAAACCGGCAGATTATGAGCAAGTAGCGAAGCGGATAAGGAATTCCGCTCAGACTACAATAGGCAGTTTATAATCCTTGACTTATTGTAATGCTTTTGTGCTTCTTTCATTCTTATGGTTTTACATTTTATATTATATAACATTCAACCACAAGATGTAAAGAAATTCAATTTACCTATTTATAAAATATTTGGAAACTAAATCGAAAATTTTTCACAAATTGACGAAAACTATTGCAAGATCATCCATATTAAGTATAATAAATACCAAGAAGAGATATCTGGTCTGAGGTTTTAATTTTTTTGTAACTCCTTAACCATGTATCAATTACAATTAACCGCTTTCTTAAAGCATTGCCATGAAATGTCATGCAGCATTCCCGCTGCGGCGATGCGATGTAATTCCCAGAAGATGAGAGAATCGCAGAACAGGTATCTTTTCCCAGAACCTATATGGTGTTTTCTAAAATTAGATTTTAAAGGAAAGGAGGGCAGAACACGGAAAATATATCACGAGCCAGGAAGAAAAAGAAATCCCTGAAACCGTTGAAGAAGGAGCTGGAACTTTACCAGGAAAAAGGAATCCCGCTCTATCTTGACGGTGAACCCAGTAATCCGAAGTCCATTGCAAAAGCCTGTCAGATTGCAGAGGGCGGAGTTTACATGAGGGATTACACAGAAGATGAAAAAGGACAGATAGCTCGTGTCAGCTTCGATTTTATCGAAGATAAATAACAAAAGAGAAAAAGGTCCTTTTGGCGCCAAGGTAAGCTCCCCTACACTCATACAAGCAAAAGGACCTTTGTTACTGGGCAGAAGTGAACAGCAACGGAAATTTTACCTTCCAGAATGTAAACAAATTGTAAAAAGTCGAATTTTGTAATACATTCTCACGGAATTGTGATATAATGTGAAGGCTTGCTAGACAATCCGTGCTTACAGCGCGGCTGAACGCAGGGCATTTAGACCCATGTATTTTACCGAAAGGAAGAAAATTATGAAGAAAAAATATATGCCTGTGATAGTAGTCTGCCTTCTGATATTCGTTGTGGCAGTTGCTGGTCTGGGTACACATTTAGTTATGAAATATCTGCCTACGAAGGCGCGGATGGATTTGAATGAGTATTACGGACAAGTGGCTGAAGGGGAAACTGCCTTGATCATGGGCAGCGAAAAGCTGGAGCAGAGAGGACTGTTGTCAGGAGATATGCCGTATCTTCCTCTGGAGGTAGTTACCGGCTATCTGAACCAGAGATATTATTGGGACAGTGAGAATCAACAGGTTCTATATGCTACTCCCTCGGAGCTGACTTCAGCATCGTCTTCAGAGGAGCCTGGAGGGGAAGTATGGCTCAGGGACGGCAGTGTATATTTAAGCCTTGATTATATTAAGAAGTATACGGACATTGACGCTTATGTTTATCAGGATCCGGACAGGGTTGCTGTACAGTATCAGTTTGAAGGGATTCAGACTGTCAGGGCCGAAAAGGATACATACGTGCGTTACCGCGGAGGTATCAAGTCCAAGGTTCTCACTGAGGTGGAAAAGGGCGAAGCAATGATCCTTCTGGAAGAACTGGAAGATTGGTCCCAGGTGGCAACCATGGACGGCTATATCGGGTATGTGGAGAAGAAAAGAATATCAGTGCCGGAAGAAATGAAATCTGACAGAGATTTTCAGACCGAGCAGTATCAGTATATTACAATGGATGAGCCTGTAAATCTTGCCTGGCATCAGGTGACTACCATGGAAGCCAATGCATGGCTTGGGGATGCAATACAGAATATGACAGGTGTCAATGTCATTTCTCCTACTTGGTTTTCTATTCAGGACAATTCAGGAAATATAACCAGTATTGCTTCACAGGATTATGTGAATCAGGCACATGAGCGCGGACTTCAGGTATGGGGGCTGATAGACAATTTCAGCACGGAGATCAGTACCACTGAAGTGCTCTCCAGGAGAAGCAGCCGTGCAAATATTATCAGCCAGCTTATGGAAGCAGCCTTAAATACTGGCCTTAACGGGATCAATGTAGACTTTGAGTCTCTGCACGAGGATGTAGGGCCTCATTTCCTGCAGTTTTTAAGAGAACTATCCATTGAATGCCATAAGAATAACCTTGTACTTTCCGTGGATAATCCGGTACCGGAGGATTTTACCAGTCATTACGACAGGGCAGAGCAGGGCCGGGTTGTGGATTATGTGATAATTATGGGCTATGATGAGCATTACGTGGGATCGGAGGAAGCAGGTTCTGTTGCCTCACTTCCTTGGGTTGAAAAAGGTATCCAGGATACGCTGGCTGAGGTTCCGGCTCAGCGTGTGATCAATGCCATTCCATTTTATACCAGACTGTGGAAAACACAGGCCGGAAGCCTTTCAAGTGAAGCGATCGGAATGGATCAGGCTCAGGAGGTCATTTCCACTTACCAGGTTGAAACATACTGGGATAAAACCACAGGACAGAATTACGGAACTTATGAGAACGAAGGTGCAACTTATCAGATTTGGCTGGAGGATGCCCAGTCTGTGGCTGCCAAAGTGAAATTAATCCCCCAATATGAACTGGCAGGTGTGGCTGCGTGGAAGCTTGGTTTCGAGAACAGCAGCATCTGGCAGGTTATTACTGAAAATTTGAAGTAAACGTTTTGGATGATGCCAGGATCAAAATACCTTTTGCACCTACATCATTTGAATGCTAAAAACACTCCCTGGGACATATATTGAAATAAATATGCCAGGGGGTGTTTTACATTGAAAAAACATATTATGGAACTTACCATGGCCTGTCTGCTGCTGGTCTGCTTCTTTTTTTTATCCAGAGAGGCGGCAGTTGTTTCCAAAGAGTTGAATTCCCAGAAGGTTATCGTGGTGGACGCCGGACACGGCGGTTCTGATCCGGGTATGGTGGGAGTGGGCGGTCTGGAAGAGAAGGGGATCAACCTTGCAATTGCTGAAAAGTTAAAGACAATATTAGAGGAAAAGGGATTTACAGTGGTGATGACCAGAGAAGAGGACACCGGACTGTACGATGAGAATGTGCAGAATAAGAAGGCACAGGATTTGCAGAAAAGGATTTCCATAATCAGTGAGGCAAAGCCCCTTCTTTCTGTGAGTATTCATCAGAACAGTTATGAGGATCCGTCTGTCTACGGCCCTCAGGTATTCTATTATTCAGATTCTCCCGAAGGAGAAACACTGGCGAAAACCCTTCAGGAAAAGCTGAATACAGGACTTTCTGTGGATCACCCAAGAGTGGCTAAGGGAAATACAAGCTATTATCTGCTGAAACGCAGTCCTGGTATCCTTAATATTGTGGAATGTGGTTTCCTCACAAATGCCAATGAAGCCCAGCTTCTTCAGACAGAAGAGTATCAGCAGAAGGTGGCGCAGGCAGTGGCAGAAGGAATCTGTGAATATTTGGGCGAATGATGAAAAAAAGCATTTATTTTCCGTGAAATTGCTTTAACTGGAGGAATAATTTTGCTATACTTGAGTTGTTTACTAGAAATTCATTTGATTTACGGAGGACACTATGGGAGAGCAATATACAGAAGGATCTGCCGAAAATGGACAGTTGTCAGCAGAGAGTGATATACATAACCATACACAAGAAGAAAGCTTATCAGCAAAACTGGTGATCTGCACCGGCAAGGGAGAATTACAGGAGGCTCCGTTGTCCGGTGATATACTCATTGGAAGTGGGACAGAGGAAGGGATTCTTACTATTCATTCCGAATATGCAGCCAGAATGCACGGCAAGTTTCTAAAAACAGAGGATGGATTTTCTTATCAGGATTTAGGTACACGTAACGGAACATATTTGAATGGTATCCGTATCGGTACAGGCGTTTTATCAGGAAAGGACTGCTTCCCGTTGGAGGACGGAGATGTACTTCGTATTGAAGGTGATGTGTTCACGGAAAATGACCAGGAACAGACCGTAGTCCTTGTGTACCGTAAGAAATATATGGAAAATGTGGAATGGCGCACAGTCAGTCTGAGGGATTGTGCGGACAGGATTTATATCAGCCGCCATGAGGAGAAGACAGGGGATGACGAGGCATTTGTGGAGAATGCCAGTATACCCCAGCTTCCCGGGCATTATGCTGTTTTATCCAATGAGAACGGGAAATGGATCTTAAGTGACAAAAATACCAAATATGGCGTTTATGTGAATAACCAGAGAATGCTTCATGACTGTGAACTCAGGGAGAAAGATGTGATCCGCATTGGTAATACATTATTTTTCTACAGAGAGGATGAACTGGTGTTCAGCCATAAAGAGTCAGCCGGGAATCAGCTTATGATTCACATTGAAGAGAGAAGTGTTTGGAATTTTTTCAGGAAAAAAATCCTTCTGGAGGATATTGACCTCACCATAAATCCTGGTGAGATGGTGTTGATTTTGGGCGGATCAGGCGCCGGAAAGACTACATTTATAAATGCTGTTATGGGGTATGAAAAGGCTAAAGGGACTATCATGGAAGGTGAGAAGGACATTTACCGGAACTACAATCAGATGAAATATGAGATTGGCTTTGTTCCTCAGCAGGATTTGCTCAGAGGGGAAGATACGGTATATGATACCCTGGACAATGCAGCGGAGCTTAAGCTTCCAAGAAATCTCTCCCGTGATGAGCGCGAGAAGCGTATCGGCCAGATGCTTGAGACTTTCGGCCTGGACAGAGAAAAGGATAGTTTAGTTGAGAAGCTTTCCGGGGGTCAGCGGAAACGATTGTCTATTGCATTGGAATTTATAGCCGATCCCAGTTTGTTCTTTCTGGATGAGCCGGATTCAGGTTTGGACGGTGTTATGGCAAGGGCATTGATGGAGAATCTGAGACGGATCGCAGATCAGCAGAAGATTGTAATAGTTATCACCCATGCACCGGACAGGGTGGATGACCTGTTTGACAAAGTGGTGGTTCTTGCAAAGAGCGAGAAGGATGATGTGGGGCATCTGGCATTCTATGGTTTCATTGAAGAGGCAAAAGACTTCTTTGAGACTGACTCTATGGAGGGGATCGTTAAGAAGATCAACCGACAGGATGAAGGCGGGGAAGGCCGTGCAGATGAATTTATCAGCAAATACCAGAGCCTTGAGGGGAAATAAGCAGTTTTACTGCCGGAGATACAGATGAAAATGGAGGAAGCTATGCAGGAACGTACAGGAAGGCTAGGTCAGATACGTGTATACACAGGGAAATTTTTCCGCATATTTATAAATGAAAGAGACTGGAAGGTAATTGTTTTTGCAGTGGTAATATCTGCACTGCTGTCATTGGTAATGGGACCTAAGATGTTTGTGCAAAAGGAATTTACAAGGACTGGCATGTTCGCCATTGTATCTTCTATGGTCTGGATTGGTATTTTTAACTCTATCCAGAATGTATGCAGGGAGAGAGACATTATAAAGAGAGAGCACAGAACAGGGCTGCACATTACGTCATATGTGGCGTCTCACATGATATTCCAGGCTGTTATCTGTGCGGTCCAGGCAATTGTCATGATTGTAATTTTCCGGATTTTTATGGAGTTTCCGCAGAAGGGGCTTGTCACGGGCAATTACTATGTTGACATTTTTATCTGTTTTTTCCTGATCCTTTATGCATCTGATATGATGGGACTGGCTGTATCCTCTGTGGTGAAATCAACTACGGCGGCTATGACAGTCATGCCGTTTCTTTTGATCATACAGCTGATACTGTCCGGCTCTATATTTCCCCTGACCGGACCGGCCAAGAGTCTCTCTAATCTTACGATCAGTAAATGGGGACAGAGGGCGCTGCTGATAGAGGCTAATCTCAATGAAATCCCTTCTACAATGTTGGAGGAGGAACTAAAGCAGCTTCAGATGTTTGATGGTATGGAAAAGCTTATAGACTTAATTCCCGAAGAGGCGGTTTCTGATTTGTCATCACAGATGACTTACAAGAAGATTTATGATTATAAGGAAGAGCTTGTGACAAGGCGTTGGCTTTATCTTATGGCCTTTGTGGCTGTATTTGCCGCGATCAGTATTTTTAGTTTAGAATTAATTGACCATGATAAACGATAGGCAGTACACCGGCTTTTGGTTCGTGCTGTGAAGTGCTTTCGGAATAGAGGAAATTATGTTTGGGATCATTTATCTGATTTTAGCTTTTCTGCTTGGAAAAGAGATAACAGAGGGGCTGCTTTTACAGAATAAGACTGGAGCGGAGACGGAGGGAAACCGTTTCTGGTTTGTGTTGCCTGCATCTTTTGGTGCAGGCACTCTTATTATGACCTGGGGAGTTTATGCTGTATCCTGGATTTTCAGTGTGTGTGCAGGAGTATCAAGGCCTCTTTTTTATGGGAATCTTTTCGTTTTGGTCCCTGTTGGTTTATTCTTGTTTTTTTTATACAGGGGCAGGATGAAGAGGAGGAATCTGATGAAAAATGCAGCAGGAATAGTGTCAGGAGGAAAGACAGAATCAGACATTGGTTTCCTGGTAAGGGACAGAAAGCTTTTTTATAAAGAAGCTGTGTTCTTTGCCTTTTTGCTGGTGTTTATTACATGGATCATGTTCTATGTATTTTACATACGGGACGGAGTTCTTTATTCGGGGTTCACAGTTTATGGGGATTATGCCCCCCACACTGCTATGATGCGTTCTTTTTCCTGGGGGAATAATTTCCCCACACAATATCCTCATTACGGCGGTGCTGATGTAAAGTATCATTTTATGTTCCAGTTCCTGACCGGAAATCTTGAATATTTGGGCATCCGCCTTGATTTTGCCTATAATATAGTCAGCATTTTTTCACTTTTGGGTTTTCTGATGATTTTGTACAAACTGGCAGGGAGAATTGTCGGCGGCTTTGCCGGGGGAGTGCTGGCTTCACTGTTTTTTTTCTTCCGGAGCGGGACAGCGTTCTTTCGTTTTGCCTGGGAGCATCTTAAGGCCGGGGATCTTTGGATTACCTTGGCGGAGAATACCTCCTTCCTGGGTTATACACCTAATGAGGACTGGGGACTTTGGAATTTTAATGTGTATTTGAATCAGAGACATCTTGCATTCGGGCTGCTTTTGGTTGCGGCTGCCTTGTGGATCTATCTGGACTGGCTGGAAGCGGGGACGTCCCATGAGGAAAAAGGCCTGATTTGGATTAAAAACCGGCTGTTCACAAAAACGGCCTGGAAAAGCAGGAGTCTGGACACAGCCATGATGGTTGGCCTGCTTCTGGGACTTAGTTCCTTTTGGAACGGGGCTGCAGTGATCGGCGGTCTGTTGATACTTATGGGGTTTGCTGTTTTCTCAGATGGAAAGCTGGATTATGCTGTGACAGCGGCTGTGGCTGTGCTTTTTACTATGCTTCAGTCTAAAATTTTTGTGAACGGAAGCGTCATGAGTCCTTCTTTGTATCTGGGATTTCTTGCAGAGGATAAGACCATTTGGGGAATTATCTGGTATGTGGCACAAATCAGCGGTTTCTTTTTTCTGGGACTTTTTCTGCCTGCACTTTTTTTGAAGCGGAGGGAGAGAGCTGTCATGGTGAGCTTTTTGTTTCCTGCTGTGTTTGCCTTTGTGGTTTCCCTTACGCCGGATATCAATGTGAATCATAAGTATGTAATGATTTCCTATGCATTTCTCACTATGTTCTGGGCCTTTGCGGCAGTTAAGCTTTTTGCGGGGAGACGGAGGTACAAGGCCGCGGCTGTTATTCTTGTCATCTGCCTTTCCCTGAACGGAGTTTATGATTTCGTAGTGATTCTGAAGGATAATGATTCCCGGCACAGGGTGGCGGTGGAGGCAGACAGTCCCTTAAGTAAGTGGATTTCCGGTAATCTGGACAAGGATGATCTGATCCTTACTCCGGAATACAGTATGAACGAGGTTACTATGTCAGGTGCAATGATGTATTGCGGCTGGCCCTATTATGCCTGGTCAGCGGGATATGACACCAGCTACAGGGCGGAAAAGGCTGTCGTGATCTATACGACCCGGGATACGGAATTGCTGAAGAGCACGGTGGAGCAGGAGGGTATTGATTATATTCTTTTTGAAGAGAATATGGAATTCGAACAGCAGGCCTGCAGAGAGGATATTATTGCACAAACCTATCCGATGGTATATAATTCGGAAGATGGGAGAATTAGAATTTATGAAACATGATTGTTTATATATAATAATGCCTGCTTACAATGAGGAAGAGAACATCGGACAAGTGATCGAGAACTGGTATCCGGTGATAGAGAAAACCGGCGGTGAAAGCCGCCTTGTGATCCTTAATGACGGGAGTAAAGACGGAACTTACCGGAAAATACAGGAATATGAGAAGAAGTATCCCCGGCTTGTGGGGATTGACAAGGAGAACGAGGGGCACGGTCCTACGATCCTGCGGGGATATCATTATGCTATCCGTTCCGGGGCAGATTATGTCTTTCAGACAGATTCTGACGGTCAGACGCTGGCTGAGGAGTTCTGGCAGTTTTGGGAGAAAAGGGAAAAGTGCGGTCTGCTGATTGGATACCGTAAGGGCCGTAAGGATGGCCTTTCCAGAGTTTTTGTCACTAAGGTTTTAAGATTGGTTTTATATCTTGCTTTCGGTGTTTGGGTAAAGGATGCCAATACGCCTTACCGGCTTATGAAGGCTGACCAGCTTCAGGAGGTACTGAAGCGTATTCCTGACGGATTCGATCTGTCTAATGTACTTATGACTGTAATTTATGAAAAGCATGCTCTTGGTGTGGATTATATACCTATTACTTTCCGGCCGCGTCAGGGGGGCAGGAATTCCCTGAATATGAGACGGATTGTCCGTATGGGCAGGAAGGCATGGAAGGATTTTTGTTCTCTGCGCCGGAGTATATGAGAAAGGGAGGGACAGACAGATGAAAAAATGGGGGCCAAAGGCTGTGCTGGTTTTACTGCTGGCTGGTCTTTCCGTCTTTCTTCTTAAGGGAGATGTGTGGACATTCTGGTCATGGTGGCTGCTGGCAGCCCTTATGGGTATGATCGCCATGCCTGTGACAGGACGGCTGTTTGAAGGCTTTGATGATAAAGGATGGATGTTCTCTAAGGTTTTGGCTGTGGCTGTGACAGGGTTTCTTACCTGGTTTTTAGTGGCTGTGAAAATCATGCCCTTTACTTCCTTAAGCTGCATTCTTGTCTGTGTTGTATGTGCAGCCGGCTGCTTTTTTCTTTTTAATCATCAGATAAAACATGGCATTGACTGTTTTCCCGCCAGTCATAAAGAACTTGTTTTTTGGGAAGAAATTATTTTCTTTGCCGTATTTCTTTTGTGGACTTACCTGGCAGGATTTCATCCCGCGGCTTATGGGACAGAGAAATTTATGGATTATGGTTTTATGGAAGCAATGATGCGGAGCAAAACTCTTCCGGCAACCGATCTGTGGTATTCCCAGGGAACAATTAATTACTATTACGGCGGCCAGTATTTCGCTGTGTTTTTGACAAAAATAACCGGGAGTAAAGTAGAAATCACTTATAACCTTATGAGGACTTTTGTGGCCGGGCTTGCCTTTGTCCTTCCTTTTTCCCTGGTTTACCAGATGACTAAGGACAGATTTTTCGGCAGGGTTTCCGGGAAAAAGGCCTGGATTCCTGCTGCATCCGGTGTTGTGGCCGGGCTTGCCGTCTGTATTGCCGGAAATATGCATTATGTTATCTACAGTAAGATCATTCCCTGGATACAGAAGTTTCAGGGGGTGACAGATACGGAGAGTTATTGGTTTCCTGATGCTACGCGGTATATTGGGTATAATCCCGATGTGCCTGATAAAACGATCCATGAGTTTCCCTGTTATTCCTTCGTGTTGGGGGATCTGCACGCCCATGTGGTCAATATTATGTTTGTACTTCTTCTGGTGGGGCTGCTCTATGCCTGGATGAAATCCATCCGTACCAAAGAAGCAGTGGTGGAGAAGGTTACGGCGAAGACGTTCTGGAAACGGCAGCTTTTAATGCCGCATATTCTGCTTGTCAGCATGCTTCTGGGCATGTTCCAGTGGACTAATTTCTGGGATTTTGTCATCTATTTTGTGGTGACAGGAGGTGTAGTGCTTTTTACCAATATCATACGGTTCCGGGGAAAGACAAGGACTGTCCTGTCTGTGACAGCAGCCCAGGCAGTTGAGGTCACCGCTATTGCATACCTTGTGATCCTTCCCTTTACGCTTAAGTTTGAGACTATGATCCAGGGAGTTGCACTTGCGGCAAATCATTCGCTGCCGCATCAGCTTCTGATTCTGTGGGGGCTTCCCATTATACTCACACTCATATTTATCATTTCTGTTCTTATGGAAAAGTGCAGGAGGATAAAGAATAAGAGTGTGTACCGGTTATTAAGGTCAATAGCCATTCCTGATCTCTTTGCTGTGATCATGGGGCTCTGTGCAATAGGTCTTGTCTTGATCCCTGAGCTTGTTTATGTCCGGGATATCTATGAACAGGGGAATGCAAGGGCAAACACTATGTTTAAGCTTACTTACCAGGCATTTATTCTTTTCGGGATGGCTATGGGATATGTGATATTCCGTGTGTTGGTAATATCCAGGCAGAAGGTATTTAAAGTTGTGGCAGGAGCGGGGTTATTCTGTCTCTTGTGGACAGTGGGATACTTTGGAAACAGTGTCCATTCCTGGTTTGGGGATGTATGGAAGGTATCCTCATATCAGGGACTGAATGCCACTGCCTTTCTGGAGAATGATTTTCCGGAGGATGCGTCTGCAGTGAGGTGGCTGAAAAGTAATATTTCCGGCTCTCCTGTAGTGCTGGAGGCCAATGGAGACAGCTATACCGGGTATTGCAGAGTTTCTGCCATGACGGGACTTCCCACTGTGCTTGGATGGTATGTTCATCAATGGCTGTGGAGGAACGATGTGGCAGATCTGAATCAGAAGAGTGCTGACATCGAGCTTGTGTATACCTCCCAGGATGAAGAGCAGGTAAGAGATTTGCTTGATCAGTATGAGGTTGCTTATATTTTTGTGGGCTCAAAGGAACGGGAGAAGTATGAGGGAAGAATCAATGATGAGCTTCTGAAGAATTTGGGAGAAGTAGTTTTTGCAGATCCGGATTCCCCAACGTATATTCTGAAGGTGGGCAGCAGGTGATTCTGCATGGAAACACCTTGACAATGTGTTACAACTTTATTACAATAAAGTGTGAATAACTACAAAATGCGCCGAGGTTTTCGGATGCAGATGAAGAGGAACATTAAGTTTCAGAAGGGAAGGATAAATGAAAAAAGAAAACAGCCGCAGAGGTTTGAAGCTTGCAGCGGGACCTTTACTTTTTGCACTTTGTATCTGGCTTCTTCCGGCAAGTATTTTTCCGGAGGCGGCCCAGAGAAGTGCTGTGGGTACTATTGTATGGATGGCTTTCTGGTGGATCACCGGGCCTGTGGATTTTGCAGTGACGGCTTTTCTGCCTATTGGCCTCAATGCCTTGTTCAGCATGGCGGATATGTCGTCTGTGATACAGAATTATGCCTCAGAGACGATCCTGCTGCTTTTGGGTGCGTCTATTCTTACGATTTCATGGGAGGAGACAGGGCTTGACAAGAGGATTGCAGCCAGTTTTCTTGCTTTGATTGGAAGCAGTATGCGTAGCCAGATCATTTTTTGGTTTCTGCTGTCTGCCATGCTTTCTGCAGTGCTGCCCAATGCTGTTGTTTGTGCCACAGTCACGCCTATTGCGGTGTCTATGCTGAGGTATGTGGGAGAAGGAGAAATAGGCAAGAGTGAAAAAGGTTCACTGTTGTTACTGACGATTGTATATGCGGCCGGAGTGGGGGGTCTGGCAACACCTCTTGGCGGTGCAATGAATCTTGTCACTGTTGATTATCTGCAGCAGATCACAGGGGAAGAATATATGTATATTTCCTGGGTAGTACGCTTCCTGCCGATTTTCATAGTGCTGGTAGTTTTGAATATTTTATATCTGTTAGCTTTTTCAAAAAAGGGGAGCGAGCTTGGAGGCTCCAAGGAATATTTCAGAGAAGAGTTCCGCAAGATGCCTCCTATGGATAAATGCGAATGGGCATCTTTTCTCTTGTTTGTGGTGGCTGCGCTGCTGGCATTTACACGTCAGCTTTACCAGGATATTCTGCCGGGGCTTAAGCCGGCTTATGTGTTTATTATCTGTGCCATCATCTCCTTTATGATAAAGAAAAAGGACGGAGAGCCGCTGTTACGGTGGAAAAATGTGCAGAAGAAGATTATCTGGGATTTGATTTTTATCTTTGCAGGCGGACTTGCAGCGGGCACCCTCATGAATAACAGCGGAGCTGCTGCGGCATTGGGCGATATGGTGGCAAACATGGGAATCACCGGCGGTGTTGTTACCATATTTGTGATTTTCTTGTTCACGCTTCTCTTGTCCGATGTTACAAGTAATACGGCTACAGCTGCCATTGCAATGCCTATTGTGATCAGTATCACCCAGGGAGCGGGACTTGATCCTATTCCTTATATTTATGTGGCTTCTGTGGGAGTCAATCTTTCGTTTATGCTGCCCACTTCCATCAGGGCAATTCCGGTGGGATACGGGCTGAGTCCCCAGTATATGCTGAGGAAAGGGATTGGTATCACTTTGCTTATAATCGTGGTAATCACACTTTTGTGCTGGGGTCTTATGAATTTCTGGCCCATGTTCAGTACAATATAAAACGGACATGTCTGCAGACGCAGGCATAACCAGTCATGAAAGTAAGCTGCCGGTCTGGTTGCTGGTTACAGAGTAAACAGTATCCTGTCTGTGCAGTGAAGCACTTGGAAAATGGAGGAATTATGGATTCGATTGTAGAATGTATATCCCGGTATGCCGCGAGTCAGCCTGAGAAAAGGTGCATTCTCGACGGTAAGGTTGAAAAAACCTACGGGGAATATTGGGATTATATAAGAAGGATGGCCTCAGTGCTTGGTACATATGCTAAGAGCGGTGAGTGTGTGGTTGTGGAAGCATCCCAGAGTGTGGTTTATCTGGCCTGTGAGATGGGACTTCAGCTCTTGCAGGGGATTTTCGTTCCGCTGGAACGGAAATGTGTTCCCGGGCGGATTCTTGATATTGCCGTGCAGACGAATGCCAGACTGATCATTACAGATCAGGATCTTGTGTGTGATATTCCGGTGATAGGACTGAAGGATCTTGACAAGATGTGCAGTCAGGCAGAGCCTATAGAGCATTATGATTTTCCGTCCAGAGCGCAGGAGGCGGAAATTCTCTTCAGCACAGGTACCACCGGCAAACCGAAAGGTATCAGACTTACCCATGGAAATGATATAGCCTTGGCAGAAAATGTAAAATTTGGGGTTGAGATGGGATCTGACAATCTAGAGATCATTCCGGTGCCCTTAAACCATTCCCACGGGCTTCGCCGTTATTACGGTAATATGTTCAATGGCAGCAGTGTGATTCTCATGGATGGGATTCTCAATATCAAGAAGTTTTTCAAGTATCTTGATGAATATCCTGTGACAGCCCTGGATTTGGTACCCTCTTCTTTATCTATAATTTTTAAGCTGTCCAAGGATAAGCTGGGGGATTATAGAGATCAGCTTGACTATGTACAGCTTGGCGCAGCTCCTCTTCCTGAGGAGGACAAGGAGACTCTGTGCAGACTTTTGCCGGATACAAGACTTTACAATTTTTATGGAAGTACAGAGAGCGGCTGCTGCTGTATTCTTGATTTCAACAAGGATAAGGGAATGACAGGGTGCATCGGAAGATCGGCTGTTAATGCTGAATTTCTTCTGGTAGATGACCAGAGAAGGCCTGTGGGCAAAACTGACCGGGAGAACCCGGGGCTTTTGGCTATCAAGGGTGGTATGAACATGCTTGGATATTATCAGGATGAAGAAGAGACAGCCAAGGTCATGAGCGGTCCTTACATTTATACCAATGATATTGCCTACATGGAGGATGGTTATGTGTATCTCCTGGGAAGAAAAGGGGATGTGATCAATGTAGGAGGAAATAAGGTTTCACCGGAGGAAGTAGAAGAAGCAGCGTTAAAGTTCCCCGGAATTGCGGAGTGCGCCTGTGTTCCTGCTGAGGACAAAATACAGGGGCAGGTCCCAAGGCTTTTTATTGTTTCGGAGAATGAGGTGGATAAAGGAGAATTAAGCGTCTTTTTATCTGGAAAACTTGAGGCTTATAAGGTGCCTAAGCATATTGTGGCGATTGACAAGATCCCTAGGACTTTTAACGGTAAGATCAAGCGTAAGGAACTGATGAGCTATTGAGAGAATTTTTTTAGAGACAAAAAGATAGAAATCGTGTACAATATTGTAAGAGAACATATGAGAAAGCAGGATGGGAATGAGAGCAGAAATTGTATCCATGTCAGCAGATAGATTGGATGAGGAGGCACTTTTGAGAGCCGGAAGAATTCTGAAGGAAGGCGGGCTTGTAGCTTTTCCCACGGAGACGGTGTATGGGCTTGGCGGAAATGCGCTGGATTCCAGAGCCTCCATAAAGATCTATGCGGCAAAGGGCAGACCCTCTGATAATCCGCTGATCGTGCATATTGCAGATATAGACAAGCTTTCCCTGATCGTATCGGAGGTGCCGGAGGGGGCCAGGATTCTGGCTGATAAGTTCTGGCCGGGACCGCTGACTATGATTCTGCCTAAATCTGAAATTGTGCCCAAGGAGACAACCGGTGGTCTGGACAGCGTGGCAGTAAGGTTTCCAAGCGATCCTGTGGCCCAGGCTTTGATCAAAGCGGCAGGAGGTTTTGTGGCAGCTCCCAGCGCCAATACTTCCGGCAGGCCAAGCCCTACCACGGCACAGCATGTGGAGGAAGACCTGGGAGATGCTATTGATATGATAATTGACGGCGGGCAGGTAGGGATCGGCCTGGAATCTACCATTGTGGATTTTACTGAGGCGGTGCCTGTGGTTCTGAGACCAGGATATATTTCCCTTGATATGCTTAAGGAAACCTTAGGCGAGGTCCGCATGGACCAGGGACTGCTTAAGGCAGACAGCAAAGTCCGGCCTAAAGCACCGGGAATGAAGTACCGGCATTATGCACCGAAGGCAGATCTGTCAATTGTGGAAGGTCCTATTGATTCTGTGGTGGAGATGATCAATTCTTTTGCCGCCCGGGCAGAGGCTGCGGGAGGGCAGGTTGGAATTATTGCCACAGACGAGACAATGGACAGATATCCCATAGGTGTAGTGAAAAGTATTGGCAGCCGGCAGGAAGAAGAGACCATTGCCCATCATCTCTACGAGGTGCTCAGAGAGTTTGACCAATGTAAAGTAAGCGCTATTTATTCAGAAGCGTTCTATACCCCTCGGATGGGGCAGGCGATCATGAACCGTCTGCTAAAGGCCGCAGGGCATAAAATCATAAAAGTACAGGAGGAACAGTAATGATAGCTTTAGGATGTGACCACGGCGGCTATGAGCTGAAACAGGAGATTAAGAAGTATTTGGATGACAGCCACATTGCCTATAAAGATTTTGGATGTGACAGTATGGAAGCCACAGATTATCCCATCTATGCCAAAAGAGTGGCACATGCCATTCTGGATGGGGAATGTGAAAAGGGAATTCTTATCTGCGGCACAGGCATTGGGATTTCCATTACTGCAAATAAATTCCCGGGAATCCGGGCGGCACTTTGTTCCGACTGTTTTTCTGCAGAGGCAACCCGGCTTCATAATGACGCTAATGTGCTGGCTATGGGCGGCCGTGTTGTGGGAGCCGGGCTGGCGGTTAAGATCGTGGATACTTTCCTGAATACGGAATTTTCAGGAGAGGAACGGCACAAAAACAGAATTGCCCAGATTGAGACGGAGTAAATAATTGCTGGGGTCTATCATGTACTCTGTGATAAGGCAGCGGCCGGATTTTATGCGGGAAGACAGGAGGTTAAGATATGGAAAATCAAAATCAGAAACGTATGGACCATTTATCATGGGACGAGTATTTTATGGGGGTTGCAATTCTCTCCGGGATGCGTTCTAAAGACCCAAATTCTCAGGTTGGGGCCTGCATTGTAAGTGAGGACAATAAAATTTTGTCCATGGGCTACAATGGTTTTCCCATTGGCTGTTCCGATAACGATTTCCCCTGGGCAAGAGAAGGGGACCCTCTGTATACAAAATATCTGTATGTCACCCACAGTGAGCTAAACGCCATCCTTAATTACAGAGGAGGAAGCCTGGAAGGGGCAAAGCTTTATGTGTCCCTGTTTCCCTGCAATGAATGTGCCAAGGCAATTATCCAGTCGGGCATCAAAACTGTTGTATATGATTCAGACAAATATGCGGATACTCCATCAGTGATTGCATCCAAGCGTATGCTGGATGCGGCAGGTGTACGGTACTACAGATACAGCCGTACCGGTAGGGAGATTTCCTTTAAAGTATGACAAATTGTAACTGTTCATTACAGGACTGTGCATTTATTGCACAGTCCGTTCGGAAACGTTGAAAAATTAATTTCAGGACGGCGCAGTATAGGAATCCGGTGAATCAGGAAACCTTCTGGCCGTCCTGATTTTGGTTTAGTCATGGGCCGGACTATCCTTCTCTTTTGAGGCCGGAAGGCCAATGGATATGGAGGTAGGTCCGTCTGCGCCGCCGATGACAGAGATGGACTGAGAGAATTTATCTAGCAATGTCTGGAGATTTTCTTCTGAAATTCCAAAATCTTTTACTTCCTCAGGGGTGCAGGAGTAGTTGTCTGAAACACTGCTAAGATTCCAATAACCTGTATAGAAAACCTCTTCTCCGTCTATATGAGTGGGAAATGTCCACTGTACCTCATCAAGATTATCAATCAGTGCCAGCAGCAGTGTGCCGGCAACATTCATTCTATGTGAAGTCTCGTCTTCTCCTTCAGTGGGTTCTTCCTCATATGCCAGACGCAGGACATAAGGAGTATCCTCTGTATCAAGCTCAATCTTGTAGGCCCCGCTGGGAAGAAGATCACTCAGTGCATACAGAAGCTTACCGACTGCGGATGCATCCCCCACATAAGGGGTACGCAGATCGTACAAAGTGTCAGCATCCAGGGTATTGAAGGCAGCTTCCATCTTGGCAGAAGCGCCGGAAGAAGCAGGAATATCCGTTTTTTCTTTAGATTGAGCATAAATAATACTGGTGCAGAATCCAGACATGCAGAGGATTGCTAAAATTATAAGGATACACTTTTTGCTTTGATGCATATGCAGAACAGACTGGTGAACCATGGGCATTTTCTTCATAAAATTCCTCCCTTGTTTGCTTTGACGGAAACAATTGTCTTGGGGTTGTTAACTTCATAATAGCATAGGGGGGAGGGAAAGTAAATCGGTTTCCCTTCTCCTTCCCCTTCCATAACTTTCTGAAATCCATTCCCTGTTTTTAGCATATATCTCTATTGAATCCAGGTATTTGATGGGAACATTAACACCCATATTATATCAATTAGCCCATTGCGTTCTTTGCGAAGGAATGATATAATAAAATCAGCCTCAGATTCTTAAAAAAATATAAATTGAATAAAAAGTATTGAAGCCCGTACTGTTCTATGGTAAGCTTGATATACATTTCAGGAAATCTTATTAATTCTGCCGTTCGGCGCGGAAATCCTGTGAGTTTAACAATTATCATATGAAGAAAGGCGGTCAAGAGAATTTGGGGATTAAGGACCAGGTTTTGAAGGAATACCTTGAGGACTGTCTGCGTTATGCAGATTTAATGAATGGGACTGTTTTCGGCGGCAGACAGATTGTACAGGCTGAATTCCTTAAAAGAGCTCCCAGAAGAAAAGCAGTATTAAGAGGTATTTACGGAGAAACGAAGATAACAAATATACAGAAGAGGAATAGTTCGGATACAGCGGGTTACTTTGAACGGGAACGTGACATGCTTATGCTTCACGATAAACCTGAGTTAAGATTTTACCTGGCCTGTGAAGGGCAGGCTCAGCCGGATTATGTTATGCCGGTAAGGAACTTTGCATATGATGCAATCGAATATTCGGATCAGATAAAATACAAAGAAGGAAAAGAATACAGCAAATCCCGTAAACCGCTGATACCTGTTTTGCATGTAGTTTTGTATTTGGGAGAGAAGCAATGGCTAAGTAAGCATTCATTGTTGGAGATGATGGATATTCCTGAGAATCTGAAGGAGTATATAAAACTTCTGCCGGAATATAAGATTCTGATCGTTGATATCCATAATCAGGATCCCCGATTGTTCAGGACAGAATGGAAGGATATATTTGAGGTGATGAGCTTCAGCAGGAACAGGGAAGAACTGAAAAAGTACATAGAACAACGGAAAGATAAAATCTGGGAGCTGAGTCTGGAGACAAGAAGATTTCTGGCAGTCCTCCTGGATCAGTATGACATTATGGATGATGGTACAATGGAGGTGAAGGAAATGTGTGAGGCATGGGATGGTGCAATGCTTCTTTACAAAGAAGAAGGCAAAGAAGAAGGAAGAGCAGAGGCACGTGCAGAAGCAAGATCAGAAGCAATTAAAAATGTAATAGAACTTTGTATGGAAACAGGACTTCCCTTAATGGAAATTCTGAGCAAAGTTGAACAGAAGTTCCACCTTTCTCAGGATGAGGCGGAAAACTATCGGAATCAGTATCTGGCAAATGTAAATTAAAATGAATTGTGGGTCAGGAAGGGAACGTTTATACGTTCCTTTCCTGGCAATACATTTGTGTGAAAATCAGGATAAAAAATTCTCTTCTGTATAATCAGGAGAGAAATTCCCTTCTGCATCTTGACACTGGCAGGAATATCGACTAGAATAAATGGAAATGCAATATGGCATTACGGCGATGATGAGAATAGTACATGAGGAGCAATCTCAGAGAGGAGTCCCGGTTTTGAAGCTGCGACAGAGCGGCTTTGGACAGTGGTGTGAGGATTCTGTGCGTGAATCGTGGAACCGGCCTCGGAGCCCCGTGCAATTGAAGTACGGCGTTATTCCAGCGTTATGGGAAATGAAGAGAGCAGTGAGCTTGATTTGAATATCATAGATGAGCTGCTAATTAGGGTGGTACCGCCGAAGCTTTTCGGTCCCTTGTGAGGGATTTGAGGGCTTTTTTTAGTTTCTGTCTTCTTATCCCGGCATACAAATAATCACATAAAAGGAGAGAACAAATCATGGCAAAAGAAAAGAAACTGGTTGAAGCCATCACTTCTATGGAAGAAGATTTCGCTCAGTGGTATACAGACGTGGTGAAAAAAGCAGAGCTTTGTGATTACACCAGTGTAAAGGGATGCATGGTCATCAAGCCGGCAGGTTATGCAATTTGGGAGAACATTCAGAACGAACTGGACAGAAGGTTTAAGGAGACAGGCGTAGAAAACGTATATATGCCTCTGTTTATCCCGGAATCTCTTTTGGAAAAGGAAAAAGACCATGTGGAAGGGTTTGCGCCTGAGGTTGCATGGGTGACACACGGAGGACTTGATCCCCTTCAGGAGAGACTTTGTGTCCGTCCTACCTCAGAGACTTTATTCTGTGATTTCTATGCGAAAGAAATCCAGTCACACAGGGATCTGCCTAAGGTTTATAATCAGTGGTGTTCTGTGGTACGATGGGAGAAGACGACCCGTCCGTTCCTGCGTTCCCGTGAATTCTTGTGGCAGGAGGGCCATACCGCACATGCTACGGCAGAGGAGGCAGAGGAGAGAACAATCCAGATGCTGAATGTTTATGCTGATTTCTGTGAGGAGACATTGGCTATTCCTGTGATCAAAGGACAGAAAACCGACAAAGAGAAATTTGCAGGTGCAGAAGCCACCTACACAATCGAGTCTCTTATGCATGACGGAAAGGCTCTGCAGTCAGGCACCAGCCATAATTTCGGTGACGGCTTTGCAAAGGCTTTCGGAATCCAGTATACAGATAAGGAAAATAAACTCCAGTATGTACATCAGACTTCATGGGGTATGACTACCCGAATGATCGGAGCCATTATCATGGTACACGGAGACAACAGCGGTCTTGTTCTGCCCCCGAGAATTGCACCTGTACAGGCTGTTATCATTCCTATCCAGCAGAGAAAAGAAGGAGTTCTGGAAAAAGCAGATGAGCTCTTTGCCCAGCTTAAAGCAGCAGGAATCCGTGTGAAAGTGGACGATACAGACAAGAGTCCGGGATTCAAGTTTGCAGAGCAGGAAATGCGCGGTATTCCGGTGCGCATCGAGTGCGGACCTAAGGATATCGAGAACGGACAGGCTGTAATTTGCCGCCGTGACACAAGAGAGAAATATACTGTGAAATTTGAAGACATTACTGCCAAGGTTCAGGAAATCCTAGATACCATGCAGAAGGATATGCTTGAGCGTGCCAGGGCACACAGGGATGCACACACCTATGTGGCTGGAAATTATGAAGAGTTTAAGGATATCATTAATAATAAGCCTGGTTTTGTCAAGGCTATGTGGTGCGGATGCCAGGAGTGCGAGGACAAGATCAAAGAAGATGTACAGGCTACTTCCAGATGTATCCCCTTTGAGCAGGAGCAGATAAGCGAGAATTGTGTGTGCTGCGGCAAACCGGCGAAGAAAATGGTATATTGGGGCAGAGCATATTAAATCATACGCGGGTACTTGCTTAATGCAGGTACCCGTTTTGCGTTTATTTTCATAGGAAAGTACTCCAATGTTTTCTAACAGGAAAGTTATTAATTTGCTATGATATAAAAACTCTCCGGGGGGACGCACACAATATTCAGAGAAAAGCTGCTTGGCAGTTGTAAATTGGCACACAAAGTGCACAAGTTTGAAACTGATAAATTTTTGAAACACAGGAATATTTCGTGTTGACAAATATGTTTTTGTTATAAGAAAATTATTAAACTTTATAAAATCACTACATAATCAGCAGTCTTGATTTCTTAATATTGAAGTGAAAGCCTGAACAAGAAAAATAAAGCCTGCCGGGACTGTTTTTCCTTTGTACAGTACATACAGTCTTGTGATATAATAAAGCAACATCTAATCACGAAGGAGGGAACCGCCATTCTGAAGAGATTATGTATTGTATTTAAAAAATCTAAAATAGTAACATGTACGACTGTGGCAGCAATCGTATTAATTATGTTTTGCTTCCTTGATTTTCGGAAACAAGTTAACCTATATATGGAAGAGGATATGCTTTCCCAAATAGAAGCACTTCAAGATAGCAGTACCGAAGCCATCCAGAATGAAATGGATCATTTAAAATATATAACTGCGTCTACAGCACAAGTAATAAGTCATGCAAAGATCCAAACAGATGAGGATATTATACAGATCCTTAAGGAGTATGCAGAAACTTCCGATATTGTTTGGACTTACTTTATTACATTGGATGGGCATGTATACACGAACTATACAGGATATGCCGGGCAATACGAAGAAGCAACTGTTATTAATGATATTCCCATATCAAACATTACAGATACCGTTTTTTCCCGGCCTTATTATGTTGAGAAGTTAGATGAGGTTGTGTGGGGTGTGGGAGCGCCAACTACACTTGGGAAAAGGCGGGGAATTCTGCTTTCTGCTTACAAGGTATCAAATTTCTCATTGTTGCTGGATAACAATCTGATTGGAGAATCAGCAGGTCTTGGCATTGTCAATAACCAGGGAGATGTAATCAGCGGAAGAACTAGTGCGGATTATATGATTAATATTTTTGATACCATGAAAGATACTAAATTTTTAAAATCATCTATGAAAGAAATGCAGGCGGATTTTGAGAATGGTAAGCCGGGCATTTCTATGTACAGCGTAAGAGGGGTAAAACGTTACTGCAGCTATACGCCTGTTGGGGAGAATGATTGGTATTTTATAATGACAGTCCGGGAAAGCGCTCTGCGCCAAAAACTTGTAAATTTTGAACAGTATGGTTTCCAACTGACTGTTAAATTGGTTATAATCATGGTCTGCATCTTTTTCGTAATTATTGCAAACTGGTTAGTTGAGCAGAAAAGAACCAGAAAAATTTTGGAGGATGCCGCCAGGATGGATGGTCTGACGGGTATTTATAACAGGAAAGCCATTGAAGAAAATATTGAGGGCTCGCTTTCTGCTGGAAAAAATAGTCCTGCAGCATTGCTGGTAATCGATATAGATGACTTTAAAAAAATCAACGATCAGAAAGGACACTTATTTGGTGATTATGTACTGCAAGAGTGTGCCAACAGTCTGAAAGAAAGTTTTGGAAGTGAAGGATTGATTGGGCGTATCGGCGGTGATGAATTCGTTGTGTTTTTATATGATGGCACAGACATGGGGAAAATAGAGGAGCGGGTCAATAATCTAATACGCAATTTTAATGTCCTTACAGAAGAAGGAGAAAGACAAATGGTATTCATCAGTGTTGGAATTGCACATGCAGGGGAAGAGGCAGATTCATTCCGTAAACTATATAAAAAGGCTGATGATGCTTTATACCGTGCAAAACAAACGGGCAAAGCAAAACTTTCGGAGTAAAATCGGTTTCGGTATATAATGGTAGAAGTATAGTTTTAAACCAGTTTGTCGCAATCTCCTGGAAAATAGTTTGAAAATTTATATTAATGTATACTTATTGTAAAACAATATAAGGATGATCAAGAAAATAAAGTTGAGATAAGAGCCCCCAATTCCCCTCATGAATGAGGGAGATTGGGGAAGTGAGACAACTAAGACATTTTTTTTATATTTTTTACTATATTGGCCGTTGTGAACCATACATAGCCAATGGCACTCGCAAGGAGAAACCATAGAATACCGGTTACAGTATCAAACAGCCGAAGCTCAGTGTGAGTGACCAGAGCCACAGAAAAAAATAAAATAAGAAATCCGCCTGTCAATAGGAGCAGATATTTTGCCATGATGGCTTCATAAGCCAGAATGCACTGCTTTTTTAAAAGAGGAAGGGATTCGTACTTTTTTAATCGAAGGTTTCTCTGACCAAGCTCTTTTACATAGTACAAGTTTTCAGACACAGAAGCCATGAGCTGGAAAGCTCCAAAAAATTGAATATAGCAGTATGATACGGATAACCGTCCTGCATTTTCAGGACTGCCATTGTACTTACAGCACATAACAATAATGTTTAAAATCCATATGATCCCGATAATAATGTAGTATTCGTAGTTCTTTTCCCTTATTCTATGGCTTTCCTCCACATAAAATCTGTTTTTCATTACAGTCCCTCCTTTCTATCTCAGCAAGTCACTGATGTGGATCGTTCCCGGAAAAGAATCGGCAAGTTTTTTTCTGTGATTTCCGGCTCTTAGCTGTTCGATGCTTTCCTGTTGTACAAGACAACCTTCCTCCAGATGTAAAATATAATCTGTGACCTTATCTAAATCCTCTGTCACATGGGATGCCATGAGAACTGCCATGTCTTCCTCCAAAAATTCCTGAAGGATAGTGAGAAATTCTTTTCGGAACACCGGATCGAAGCCTGCGGACGGCTCATCCAGCATGAGTATACTGGGGTGATGGGATAAGGCAAAACAACAGAAGAATTTCATTTTATTTCCCTTAGAAAGCTGATGCACAGGGAGACTGGTGTCTACACCCATTCGGTCCAGCCATTTTCTGTAATAGGCTTCCTCATAATTTTCAAAGTAAGGACCCAGGATACTTCCGTTTTCCAAAGCCGTTTTTTCCCAGAAGGGCTGCAGGTCTTCTGAAACGTATCCTACAAGATTTTTTATTTTTGAAGGGTTTTCTCTGATAGAGATCCCCTGGATTTCCACAGTTCCTGTAAATCCATGATCTAATCCGGAAAGGATTTTCAGCAGAGCGGTTTTTCCGGAACCGTTGCTTCCCATAATCCCTGTCAAATATCCCTTTTCTACGGAAAATGTGATATCCTTCAGGCTAAAATGGCCAAAATTTCTTGTCAGATTCTTACAGGTGAGCACTTCTGTCATGATTCCTTCCTCCCTTCACACAACACATCCAGCATGGATTTCATTTCATCAGGGCTGATACCAAGGCCCCTGGCCTGTTCAATCCAGTCACTGAGCTGCTGCTCTAATTTTTTGAGCTGCTGTTCCCTGAGAAATTCCTGGTTGGTTTCTTTCACATAGAAGCCTTTTCCGGGCACAGAATAGATCAGTCCGTCTTTTTCCAGTTCATCGTAAGCTCTTTTCGTGGTGATCACGCTGATCTGCAGGTCTTTTGCCAGAGACCGGATGGAGGGAAGCATTTCTCCTGGCTGGATCGTATGATTGATCAATCCTTCTTTTACAGCATTGACAATCTGTTCATAAATGGGCAGATTGCTTTCTTCCTTTAGGATAATATACATGGGCAGAACCCTCCTTGCCATTTGTGTTTGTTTTTTCCTGGATCAGGCTTTTGTGTAAACATTCTCATAAGATGCGGCTTTCTGCAGGATTTCAGGGGTGCAGTATTTGGCGATACATACGTCAATGCCAAGTATAACCATCCATAACAGCCATACAGCAGGATATTTTTCATATATATGGGCCAGGTATCCCACCGCCAGCAGGATCTGCTGCAGAAGAAGGAAAAAAATCCAGTAGAAATTTACCAATGCTTCTTTCAATGAAGTGCTCTCTTCCAAAGATGTATTGGACGTAATTCCCAGGAAACCTGTTTTTAAAATCAGGCTCCACAAAGTAAAGATGAATACGCATAGCTGAACTGCCATGTCAATGAATGATTTTTTGTAAAAAAAACCTCCCAGCATAACATAATGATATAAAATCACACCTCCCAGCAACCATAACAATTTTATGAAAAAACGCTGGAAAAGGTAGTTTATTCTTGTCTTTCTGTCCATGGGAATGAGAAACATCATTTTAGGTAATTGAATAGGATTTTCCTTAATAAAGTATGCTGCCATACCTGTACTTAAAAGTAAAATTGTCATAGAAGAAAAAACAGCAAGGCCCGAGCCGGGGTAGGTAAACATTAATATCATTACATCAACGCCCTGATAGTAGGAATCGCTGAAGGCCATTCCTACTGGAATAATAATGGTAAAAAGAAGCAAGGAAAATAACGCCCATACCAAGAGAATACATAAATCCTTTGCACTGTTTTTTAAGAAAAGTCTAATTGATTTTTGAAACATCAGTTTCCACATTTTCAGTCCCCCTTTCCAGATAATATAAGATGGATGACAGCTCCGGCGCAGGCATGTTCCGGAAGAGGCTCCTGTTTTCTTCCAGCAGGTGCAGCAGAGCTTCGCTGTGATAAAGTCCGTGCTCTTTTCCTGCTATCCAGGCTGGAGGAAATGCATCTATTTCTTCCTTAGTTCCCCTTATCAGACAGAAGTTCCCGCGCAGTTCTTCTTTATTAACACAAAATACTGCTTTTCCATTATGCATCATCAGAATGTAATCTGCCACTTTATCCAGATCCTGTGTGAGATGTGTGGAAAAGACGATGCTTCTCTCACCTGACTCAACGATTTCCTGCATACAGCTTATCAGGTTTTTTCTGAAGCGGGGATCCAGGCCGCCTGCAGGTTCATCCATGAGATACAACTTTGATCTGTGAGCAAGAGCGAAGGCAAACTGCATTTTTGTACGGATTCCCCGGGAAAGTTTTTTTACCTTTTGGTCAAGAGGGATTTCCAATCTTCTGCAGGTTTCCCGGAAAATGTCCATATCAAAGTAAGGATAATAAGACCCGTAGAAAGCAGCATTTTTCTCTGGTGTTAAGGTTTCATCGAAAAAATCTTCATCCAGCACAGTACCAATCTGTTCCTTGGCATTCTTTTCCTGCCCTGCCATGGAGATGCCGCCCACCTTTACGGAACCTCCATCCGGCTCATATAGATTTATAATGGTACGGAGCAGGGAGGTTTTTCCTGAACCGTTCAGTCCGATGATCCCCAGGATGTAACCTGGTTCCAAAGAGAAACTGATGTTGCTGAGAGAAAAATCTCCTAGTTTTTTTGTCAGATCTGTGACTTCCAGCAGCGGTGTCATAGCAATCGCCCCTTTCCTGTAAATATGAGAATAACTGTATCTGTACTGTGTATCAACTGTTTATATCAATATATACAGTATAAAACCAGAAAGGATATATGTCAATATATTTTCCGGTTTTTCCAACATGTTTTCCCAGGTGTAAGTGGTAAAGTAACGCTTTGACTACTGTACAATGCAAGAAAATATGGCTATAATAAAAGACATGATTATTCGGCCAGTGTTAAACCAATCTGCCGGTGATGTTCAGAAAAGTAGAGAAAGGGAGATTTTATGCAGCTGACTGTTCCTTACAGGGTTGAGACGATTATACAAACATTAGAGAAAGCAGGCTTCGAAGCGTATGCGGTGGGAGGCTGTGTGAGGGATTCTATTTTGGGACGTACCCCGGATGACTGGGATATCACTACCTCCGCCAAGCCGGAGCAGGTGAAGAGATTATTCCGCCGGACTGTGGATACAGGGCTTGCCCATGGTACGGTGACAGTTCTTGTGGATAAGGAAGGCTTCGAGGTGACTACCTACCGGGTGGACGGAGAATATGAGGACGCACGCCATCCAAAAGAAGTAACCTTCACGGCCAGTCTTGAGGAGGATTTAAAGAGAAGAGACTTTACTATAAATGCAATGGCATACAACCCTGCAAGAGGGCTGGTGGATATGTTCGGTGGTGCAGAGGATTTGGAGAGAAAGATCATCCGCTGTGTGGGAAATCCCCTGGAACGGTTTACGGAGGATGCGCTGAGGATCCTCCGGGCAGTAAGGTTTTCCGCCCAGCTTGGATTTGCCATTGAAGAAGATACGGAAAAAGCGTTGGCTGTGCTGGCTCCAAACCTTAAGCATGTGAGTGCAGAACGTATCCAGGCAGAACTTTTGAAACTTTTGCTTTCCCCCAACCCTGATTATCTCAGGACAGCTTATGAGGCAGGGATCACCGCACAGTTTCTGCCGGAGTGGGATGTCTGTATGGTGACAGAACAGAATACACCTCATCATTGCTTCAATGTTGGGGAACATACTCTGCAAAGTCTTAAGAATATCCGGTCAGATAAGGTTCTGCGCCTTACTATGCTTCTTCACGATATCGGGAAGCCTGTGGTGAGGAAAACAGATGAAAACGGCAGAGATCATTTTAAGACACATGGTGCTGCAGGAGAGAAGATGGCCGGTGCGATCATGCGCCGTTTAAAGCTGGACAATGATACTGTCAGAAAGGTGTGCCGCCTGATCAAATGGCATGATTACCGACCAAAAGCCGAACCTGTGGATGTCCGTAAGGCAGTGCACATGATCGGTGAGGATATATTTCCGTTATTTTTGGAGATTCAGCGGGCAGACATGCTGGCACAGAGTGAATATAGGCGTGAACAGAAATTGAACCGTCTTGACGGTGTTGATCAGATTTATCAGGAAATTATCAGAGAGGGGCAGTGCGTATCTCTGAAAAAACTGGCAGTGTCAGGCAAGGATCTGCTTGAGGCAGGCTATGGGCCGGGAAAGCAGATTGGTGAAATTCTGGAGCTGCTTTTGGAAGAGGTACTGATAAATCCTCACATTAACAAAAAGGAAGAGCTACTGGGAATGGCAAAAGAGAAATTTCCGGTGCCGGACAATTGATCAGATTCCATACCAGATAAAAAATAACTGAGGTGACATTCATGGAAACAGATATTAAACTTACAAAGCTTGCAAGCTGCGCCGGATGCGGGGCAAAGGTGGGAGCAGGTACGCTGGTCCATATGCTGGAAGGCTTCCGCACTCATTACGATCCCCGTCTGATCGTGGGCTATGACAAAAGTGATGATGCCAGTGTATATGTGATAAATGATGAAACAGCATTGGTACAGACAACGGATTTTTTTCCGCCTATTGTGGACGACCCTTTCCTTTATGGACAGATTGCAGCGGCAAACGCATTAAGTGATGTATACGCCATGGGCGGAGAGCCAAAGCTTGCACTGAATATCATGTGTCTTTCAGAGCATATGGACAAAGCTGCCGTCCAGGAGATTCTGCGGGGAGGATATGAAAAAGCTTACGAGGCAGGGGCAATCATCACCGGAGGACATACTATCCAAGGGGCGGAGCCTATTTATGGACTGGCTGTCTCCGGTTTTGTCCATCCTCAAAAGGTGCTGACCAACAGCGGAGCCAAGCCGGGGGATGTTTTAATTCTCACCAAGCCACTGGGAATCGGAATTCTCACCACAGGAGCCAAGGCGGATATGGTGGCCGAACCGGTACTTGAACGTATTAACAAACAGATGGCAGCGCTGAATAAAACTGCCAGGAATATTATGGTCCGATATCCTATCCATAGCTGTACGGACGTCACAGGATTTGCACTTATGGGACATAGCTATGAGATGGCACAGGGAAGTGATTGTTCTATTCATATAATAGCAGATCAGGTACCTTATCATCCCGAGGCTTATGAACTTGCAGATATGGGATTTATCCCGGCAGGGGCTTACCGTAACAGGGAATATGCGGAACAGGGGGTAAAGGTACAGGGAAATATTGACCGGGCAATGCAGGATATATTCTATGACCCTCAGACAAGCGGAGGACTCTTGATCGCACTGCCGGAAACATATTCCGAGGATTGTCTTCGTCAGCTTCAGGAGCACATTGCCCAGGCAGCAATCGTGGGGTACGTGACAGAGCGTATGGAGTATTCTCTGTATATAGAATGAGATTGGGTCATCCCTGATTGATTGGGCGGTGACGGAAGCGGCATTTAAGTTACGGTTCATTGACATTGAGAGGGAAGAGTAACGCATTCTATTGCGTTGTTGGCGGCTGCATCTTGCAGGCATTGCATTTTGAGCGTATAATCAGAGATAACTATTTAACAAGAGCTTTAACCAGGAGGTATGACAATGGCAAAGATTATAAGCAGTCCGGGAAAATATGTGCAGGGTGCAGGAGAGATGAAGCGTCTCGGCACTTATGGGGAGAAATACGGAAGCCATGCGCTGGTTCTTATCAGTTCAGGCGGACAAAAGAGGACAGGCGGATTGATTGAGGAGAGTTTCAAAGGCACAGGATGCAGCGTATCATTTGAAGTGTTCAACGGAGAATGTTCCAAGAATGAAATTGCTCGGGTGGCTTCTGTCATGGAAGAAAAAGGCTGTGATCTGGTGATCGGCGTAGGCGGCGGAAAGATTTTTGATACTGCCAAGGCAGCGGCCTATAAGTGCGGCGTTCCTGTTATCATCTGCCCAACCATAGCTTCCACAGATGCACCTTGCAGTGCCCTGTCTGTAATTTATACGGATGAAGGCGTTTTTGAAGAATACCTGTTTCTGCCTAAGAATCCGGATATGGTGCTTATGGATACGGAGATTATTGCAAAATCTCCTGTACGCCTTACCATGGCTGGGATCGGAGATGCCCTGGCAACCTATTATGAGGCACGTGCCTGCTACCGGAGCGGTGCCAATAACTGTGTGGGCGGCAATGCCACAGAGGCTTCTATGGCGTTGGCAAAATTGTGCCTGGATACTCTCCTTGAGGAAGGGGTGAAGGCAAAAATTGCTCTTGAAGCAGGAGCCTGCACACCGGCAGTAGAGAAAATTATTGAGGCCAATACACTTCTTTCCGGTATTGGATTTGAAAGCGCAGGACTGGCAGGAGCCCATGCGATCCACAATGGACTGACGGTGCTGGAAGAGTGTCATCACATGTACCACGGCGAAAAAGTGGCTTTCGGTACGATCGCCCAGTTAGTTCTGGAGAATGTTTCGGCGGAGGAATTGGAGGATACGGTGTTGTTCTGTATCGAACTTGGCCTGCCTGTAACACTGAAGGAGCTTGGCGTCAATGAAATCAAGCCTGAGAAAATCATGGAGGTGGCTAAGGCTGCCTGTGCAGAAGGGGATACACTGCACAACATGTCGTTCCCGGTCACTCCGGAAACAGTATATGCGGCGATCATGGCTGCAGATGCAACGGGACGTTATTTTCTTGGATAAGTTTCCTGGAAAAGGATTTCTGGAAAAAGAAGTATCTGATTAAAAACTGAAATATTTTGCTTCGTCAGCTAGGGCTGCCGCATTTGTGAGTGAAAATCATAAGTGCAGCAGCCCTCTTTTAACCTTTGCGGCCATTTTTGTCGGGCATATGAGAATATGGAAGAAACTGGCTGAGCGCAGTGTGAAAGCTGCAGTCGTTGAACTTAAACAAATTATCAATTTTTATCATGGAATTATCATGGATGTCCATAATAAATAAAATAAGTAAGGGTGGAAATAATGGATTTCTACAGCGTTTTTTCATATATTTGAAAATTTACCAGGAGAAAGAGATAAAAACAGTATGATAATTTGGTGATAAAAAGTAAGAGTTGTGATTATATTTGTTGTAAAAGTTCAAAAAACTATCAAAATTATCAAAATATTGAACTTTACAAATGAAAAAATGTGCAATATATTAAAGACAAGAAAAGACAATACGAGATAACGAGATGATAAGAAGTAACAAGGTGAGAAGAAATAAAACGAGATATTAAAAGAAACAAAGTGATAAAGAACAGCAAGGTCATAAAAAATAAATGGGAAAGTGGTGTCAGGCATGTTAAGTGAACGGCAGAATGAGATACTGAATATCCTTAAGGAACGGGAATTTGTGATCGTACAGGACTTGGCTGAGGAACTGTTTGTATCAGAGATCACAATCCGCAGGGATTTAAAGGATTTGGAAGAAAAGAATAAGATTGTACGCATACGCGGCGGTGCAAAGCTGGTAGACGATGACCCGCTGTATTTGAATCAAAGATATGACATTCATTCACAGATCAATCTGGAAGAAAAGAAAGCCATTGGTCAATTGGCAGCATCCATGGTTCTCCACGGAGAGACGATCATCATTGACAGCGGCTCTACCACAGTGCAGATGGCCCGCGCCTTATACGGCAAAAGAGGGATTACTGCAGTGGTGACGGCGGTGAATATTGCCGAGGAATTGGAAAACAGAGAAGGTATTACCACCATTCTTTCAGGAGGAACATACAGGGCCAGGACAGCCTGCCTCTCAAATCCGTTTTTCGACACTATGTTTCAGATGATATACGCAAACAAAGTGTTTCTGGGGGTGACAGAGTTTAATTTTGAAAGTGGATTTTCCGTAAATGATTTCCTGGAATACGGCAATAAAAAAGAAATCCTCAAATCCGGGAAGGAAATATATTTTTTGGCAGATTCCTCTAAACTTAATAAGAAAGACGGCAAGGCCAGTATACGTTTATGTGAGCTTAGGAAGGAATACCATATTATCACAGACAGTGGTATCCAGCCAGAGGTGAAGGACAGACTGGAGGATATGTGCCGGCTGCATATTGCAAAGCTTGAAGAGAACTGAGAAAACAAAGGAACGGAAACTTCTTCATTGCACAGAAGGTTGATTCTATGAGCTTATAAAGTTAAAAATCTATCATGATAGTTTTTATATTAGAATTTTTTAAAATTTCAATAACAAGAAAAAGGAAAGTTCCGGCGATGGCCGGAATTTCACACACACGCCAATAACGGGAGGGTATTTATGAAGAAAAAAACGATTGCAGCAGTGCTCAGTACAGTAATGCTGTGTACCTTACCTGCCGGTCTGGTACTGGCAGAGGAAAATAGTCCGGAGGAACCGGCGAAAATAACATTTCTTACATGGAAACGCAGTGAATTAGGGGAAGAGAATTTTGACAAAGTGATGGAAGCCTTTCATGACGCCCATCCGGAGGTTGAGGTTGAAGTCCAGGATATGCCCTATGATCAGGTACATGACAAAATATTGACACTGAGTGCGTCAGGGCAGATGCCGGATGTGATTCCGGTAAATTCTCCCTGGTATCTGGAATTTGCCAGCAATGAGATCATCATTCCCATAGACGAATATTATGAAAAAATGGATGATAAATTTAAAACTGATATTGAAGGCCCGCTCTGGACAGAATACGAAGGCGCACATTATGCTCTTCCCTTTGACAGTGGGACAATTGCATTATTCTATAATAAGCAGATTCTTTCGGACGCAGGAATTGAACCGCCTTCCACATGGGATGAGTTGTACGATGCAGCGGTAAAGGTGACGGACCCGGAGAAGGGGATTTACGCATTTACAGGAAATATGGAGACAGAGCCTGCTACCTGTATTACATATGAAGTTTGGCCGTATATGCTGCAGGCAGGGGCCCAACTCACCGACGGAAATAAGGCGGCCTTTAACACAGATGCAGGAGCGGAAGGGTTGGAGTTTTATAAGAAACTCCTTGACGCCAAGGTGATGACTCCCGGAGAGCTTAGTGCAGGCGAAGAAGAGAAGAGAGCGAATTTTTCCGCAGGCAACATAGCCTTTATGATTGAAGGACCTTGGGGAGTAGGAATCCAGAAAACAGCTAATCCGGATTTGGAATTCGGAGTGGTTCCAATGCCGGCAGGAAAACAGGAGGCAACTACCGCCAGCGGCGGCTGTATGGGCATTTCCTCCAACTGTGAGAATCCTCAGGCTGCCTGGACATTTATAAGCTGGCTTTCCGGTGAGGAAGGACAGACCCAGCTTGCAGATATTGGGATCTTCCCGCCAAATAAATCCGTTTTAAATTCTTCCCTGATTCAGGATGATGAGTATATGAAGGTGTTTGCAGAGGCTTATAACGGAATTGCAGTCAACCCGGATTTGGGGATGCCTCAGTCTGATCAGCTGCGTAAAGAATTTACCATACAGGTACAAGAATTTATTACGGGTAATAAGACTGCAGAGGAAGCCTTGGCTGATGCAGCGGCAAGCTGGGACCAGGCTTTTGAGGAACTTGGGAAATAAGAGAAGGGTGTATAGGAAAGAGTTATACGGGGCTGTCGTGAATCCTGCGGCAGCTCCTGACAGAAATGGGGGTACGCTGTGAAAAGGATCCGAAGAAAAAATGCTTTTGAGATTTCCAAAGGGACGGGATTTGTGGCGCCGGGCATGGTTCTGCTTCTGGCTGTTACCGGGTATCCTCTTCTCCAGGTGATCAAAATGAGCTTTTATGACTACTCTAAATTTACAAATCCCAAGTTTTACGGCTTAGGTAATTACCTGGATATTTTTAAGGACAACCTGTTCTGGAATGCAATGGGCAACACTGTTCTTTTTACAGTGATATCTGTGGCGCTGATTTTGATAATTGCATTGTTCTTTGCCTCACTTCTATCTGCAAAAATCAATCCGTGGCTGCGCGGTATACTCCGCACAACACTTCTCCTTCCCTGGCTGTTTTCCAGCGCAGTGGTATCTGCATTGTGGGTCATCATGCTTAATCCCTTTGGAATCATCAACTGGCTGCTGATGAAGCTTGGGATAATAACTGATGTGATCGGCTGGTTCGGAGATGAACGCTTTGCCCTGCTTGCAGTGGTGCTTACCAATGTGTGGAGGAGTTTCCCCTTTGCCATGTTAATGCTTTTGGCGGGAATGCAGACCGTGAGTGAGGATATTAAAGAGGCAGCCATCGTAGACGGTGCAAATTCCTTACAAGTGTTCTTTTATGTGGTGCTGCCGCAGATTAAAAACGTGATTTTTACAGTGGGGACTCTGCAGTTTATATGGGATTTCCGCTCTTTTGACTTAATTTATATCATGACAGGCGGAGGCCCCATGAATAAGACAGAGGTGCTGTCCACCTTAATTTATGCAGGAGCGTTTAAAAAGCTGGATTATGGAAATGCATCTGCAACTGCTGTCATTATGCTGCTTTTGATGTTGGCATTCTCTGCAGTATACATCAAACGCTCCCTTAGGAAGGAGGAATGAGGATGGGAAAGCAGAAAATGAGGAAGATTCTGGTGACTGTGCTTTTGCTTGTGTTCTCAGCAATTGTCATTTTTCCTCTGGCGTGGATGATTTTGATATCAATCCGCAATAATAACGAAGTCTTTACTATCCCCACAAGAATTCTTCCGGAGGTAGTTACCTTAAAACCATATCTAACCATAATAGGAAAACCGGATATGATGCGTCTTTTTCTGAACAGTTATATTGTCACCATTGCAGTGACAGCACTTAGTGTTTTTCTGGCAATGCTGGCAGGCTACGGGCTTTCCCGTTTTACCTTCCGCGGGAAAAGATTCACAGTCCTGTACCTTCTGCTGACACAGATGTTTCCCCTGGTGCTGCTCAGTGTGCCTTACTTTCTGGTGATTTCCAGAATGGGGCTGTACAATACAAGGACAGCGTTAGTAATCGTGGATGTTTCCTTTGCTTTACCCTTTTCCACCCTGATGATGCGGGATTTTATTTCTACCATCCCTGTGGAGATTGATGAAGCGGCCATTATGGATGGATGTACAAGATTTCGTACGTTTTTTCAGATCATTGTACCTGTTTCCGCACCGGGGGTGGTGGCTACGGCTGTGTATACTTTCATTCTGGCCTGGAATGAATTTCTGTATGCAACGATACTTACCTCAGATACAGCCGCCAGGACACTTCCTGTAGGAATCGGGATGCTGATCGGGCAATACACAACTCAGTACAATGAAATGATGGCATTGTCTGTCATGGCCAGCATTCCCTTAATAGCTGCATTTCTGTTTTTTCAGAAATACTTTGTGGAGGGGATGACAGCAGGCAGTGTTAAGAATTGATGGGGGAGACAGGATGGAAAAGGATTATGATATTGTTGCTGTGGGTATGATGGCCTATGACATGATTTTAAGAGAAGTGGATGAATCGTTATTTACAAGAGATGCAACCTTGCTGAAAGATATGGGCATTTCCTCGGGAGGCGGTGCCATGACTCAGGCAGTGATCGCAAAACGTCTTGGGTGCCGGGTGGCGTTATGCTCCCGTGTTGGGGATGATACATATGGGAAATATCTTATGGAAGTGCTTCACAGTGAGGGGATTGAGGATACATGGGTCCATGTGGCAGAGAAGGAAGCCACCATGGTCACCATCGCCCTTGTAAAACCTGACGGCAGCCGCAATTTTCTTACAAGAGAGGGAGACAATATCCACAATTTTACATTGAGGGATGTGGATCCGCAGGTTTTGAAAAACACTCGGATGGTAAGTTATGGAAGCTTTTATTTCCTTCCGGGTCTGGATGGAAAAGGAGAAGAGATGATTTTCCGGACCGCTAAGGATGCCGGTGCCATGGTGACTGCAGATACAGCCAGCGATGCGTTTGGAAAGGGAAGAGAACTGGTGTTCCGCAACCTGCAATTTATCGATTATTTCGTGCCCAGCTATGAAGAAGCCGCTTATCTTGCGGAAACTATGGATGTGCATAAAATGGCACATACTTTTTTGGATAAAGGGGCAAAACGTGTTCTTATTAAGATGGGGGAACAGGGATGTTATCTCGCAGAGCAAGGATATGAGGAGCAGATTCCGGCATTTTACCAGGAGTACGTCTGTGATACCGCAGGGGCGGGGGATAATTTTACCGGTGCTTTTATGGCGGCTGTGCTGCAGGGGATGGATTTTCAGAAGTCAGCATTATTTGCCAATGCCGCTGCTGCAGTCAGTGTCACAGGAACCGGGGCGGTTTCTGCCCTTAAGAACAGACAGCAGGTTTTGGGATTATTACATAGAAAAGGACTCTGAGACAGAGGGAAAGGATTTACTATGAAGAGAGAGTTATCACCATTAAAGGATTATCTGGTGGATGCCAGAAAACGAAAATATGCTCTGGGAGGCTTTTGTATATGGACTTATGCATATGGGTACGCCATCGCCCAGGTGTCACAAAAGCTTGGACTCCCTATGCTGTACATTATCGGCGATGCAGAGGTAGAATTTTTCGGAGGGCTTGACAATGCTGTTGCAGCGGCAAAAACCATTGCCGGTGAGGTGGATGTGCCTGTTATTCTCCATGCCGACCATTTCCGGGATTATGACAGGATACGTCAGGCCATTGATGCAGGCTTTAAATCTGTTATGATAGACGCTTCTGCATATGAACTGGAAGAAAATATAGAGCGGACTTCCAAGGTTGTGGAATATGCTCACCGTTATGGGGTTACTGTAGAAGGAGAACTGGGGAAAATAGCAGGCTGTGAGCAGAAACTTTCTCTTAGCCAGGAGGAGGCGCTGCAGACAGACCCTGAGGAGGCAGCTCTTTTTGCGGAGAAAACAGGAATCGATCTGCTGGCAGTATCTATCGGCACTGTCCATGGAGAATATCAATTTCCGCCCCATATAAATATAGACAGACTTAAAAAGATATACAACCGTGTGTCAATCCCTCTGGTAATGCACGGAGGTTCAGGAACTCCGGAGGATAAAGTACAGGAAGCAGTGAATTATGGGATCACGAAAGTGAATCTGGCAACAGACCTTGTCCGGGTAGTTGGAGAAAGTACGGCACGTGTCCAGACCGGGGAAGGCTTTGGATATTCAGTTGCCAAAATGTATGCACCTGCTTATGAAAAGCTTGCGGCTTTCGCAGAGCATAAGATGAGGATGCTTGGGAAGAACATTTTACATGAGGAGATATAAATACGGAGGAGCGGGAATGGAAAAAATTGCATTATGTAAAGACCTTTCAATTGCCCCTGTGGCAGTAGGCACTATGAACCTGATGGAATGGGGATTGGACAGGCAGGGCTTGTTGAACAGGACTAAGGAATATCTGGAACTTGGCCTTACCACCTTTGACCATGCAGATATTTACGGACAGGGAGAATGTGAGCGTTATTTCGGTGAGATGCTGAAGCTTGAGCCGTCTCTGCGCAGTAAGATGCAGATCATCACTAAGGGGGGTATTGTATATGATTCTCTAAGAAGACCATATTTTGTAAGTGAATCATATAATCTTTCCAAGGAATATATCATCGCTGCCTGTGAACAGTCGTTGATGCGCCTTGGGATTGACACTATAGATTTATATTTACTGCACCGGCCCTGCCCTCTTATGAATCCGGAAGAAACGGCCGAAGCTCTGGAAACATTATATAAAGACGGAAAAGTAAGACATGTAGGTGTATCTAATTTTCTACCGGAGCAGATAAAAGCATTGGAAAGCTGTTTGACTTTGCCCATTCTTACAAATGAGATTAAAATGAGTGTACAGTGTATGGATTTTCTGGCAGACGGTACAATGGAAGATGCCCTTACGAGAAAAATCCCATTGCTGGCCTATTCACCCCTTTGCGGAGGTGAACTGCAAAAGAAGAATCTTGCCAAAGGGAATCTGGCAACATTGGAGGTGCTGGAGGAAATCAGGCAGGAATTAGGGGCAGAAAGTATTGACGAAGTTATGTATGCATGGCTATACCGCCTGCCGGTGAAAACAATCCCCATTACAGGTACAGGAAAGAAAGAGAGAGTCCTGGCTGCGGTGAAAGCTCTTGAATATTCTATGAGCCGGGAGCAGTGGTACGACATTCTGAGGATTGCACGCTCTCCGGAAGTATCGAGAAAATATCACGGTTTATAACAGAATTATCCCCCTCATTTTCCCTTCGCATATCCTAAAGGACAGGAACATAAGATAGAAGGTACAAAAACATGAGGGGGATACGCGATTGTATGATTATGGACTCAGCACCTTGGAGCAGTATGGCCTGACAGCCAAGTCTTCCTCCCGCACAAGAGGAGCTCTTCTGTGCTATACGGAGAAGGGACTTTTGATTCTGCGGGAATTCCATGGTTCCGAAAAGAAACTGCAAAAGCAGCAGGAACTGCTTCTCACCATACAAGAGAGCGGCCTGAACGTGGACAGCTTTCTGGAAAACCAGGAAGGCAGTCTGGTGAGCCGTGACAAGGACGAGATACCTTTTACCCTGCAGCACTGGTACGATGGCCGGGAATGTGATACGAAATCCAGGGACGACATTTTAAAGAGCGTGCGTTCCCTGGCAGAATTACATAAGGTCATGAAGCTGCCTGTGATAAACGATTATGTTGAAAAATCTCTGCAGGAGGAATATGTACGTCATAATCAGGAAATCCGAAAGATCCGCAAGTTTATCCGTAAAAAAGGGCCGACAAGCCTGTTTGAGAAGGATTTTCTGGCAAGTGTGGAATGGTTTTTGAAAAAGGGGGAGGAGGCTTTGGCTATGCTGGAGGACTCCTCCTATGAAACGCTCAGGCAGCAGTCCATGGATGAAGGACGCATCTGCCACGGGGAGTATAACCAGCATAATGTTCTTATTATGAAAGGCAGTACGGCAGTGACAAATTTCGGCCATTGGGGATTCGATATACAGGCGGCAGATCTTTACCGTTTTATGCGCAAGGTGCTGGAAAAATATAATTGGGATTTAAGCCTGGCACGGGAAATGCTCCGTGTTTATCACCAGGTACGCCCTATTTCGCCCTTGGAGTGGAAGAACCTGAGAGTGAGATTTACTTATCCGGAAAAATATTGGAAACTGGCCAATTACTATTATTCTCATAATAAAGCTTGGATTTCCGAAAAGAATATCGAAAAATTAAAGATATTGGTGAAACAAAAAGATATATGGGAGGAATTTGCCGGAAAGTGCTTCGAACGGTATCCCTTTTAGATGGAAAACCCTGTTTTACCTTTATTTTTTTTAATGATTGTTATATAATAGAGAAAAAATAAAGGCACAGGGAGGTACTAGTATGGATTATAAAGAGGTTTACAGCCAGTGGCTTGACAACCCATACTTCGATGAGGCTACTAAATCAGAATTGAAGGCAATTGAAGGTGACGAGAACGAGATTAAAGAGCGGTTTTATATGGATCTGGAATTCGGCACTGCAGGTCTGCGCGGAATTATCGGTGCAGGAACCAACCGCATGAATATTTATGTGGTAAGGCGTGCAACCCAGGGACTTGCCAATTATATTGCAAAGGTGGGCAAACAGTCCCAGGGCGTGGCAATTGCATACGATTCCCGTCATATGTCCCCGGAATTTGCCCAGGAGGCTGCTTTATGCCTTGCTGCCAATGGAATCAAAGCGTTCATTTTTGAATCCTTGAGACCAACGCCGGAGCTTTCTTTCGCAGTGCGTCATCTGGGATGTGCGGCAGGTATCAATATCACTGCCAGCCATAATCCCCCTGAATATAACGGATATAAGGTATACTGGGAGGACGGCGCTCAGATCACACCGCCTCATGACTCAGGGATCATGGGTGAGGTAAAAGCAATTTCCGACTGGAACACAGTAAAAACAATGGATAAAGCAGAGGCTGAAAACGCAGGCCTCTACCAGGTGATCGGACAGGCAATTGACGATGACTATATCGCGGAACTGAAGAAACAGGTGATCCACATGGACGCCATCCAGGCAGAGGGCAAAAATCTGAAGATTGTTTACTCTCCCCTTCACGGTACAGGGAATATTCCTGCCAGAAGGATATTGAAGGAACTGGGCTTTGAGAATGTTTATGTAGTAAAAGAGCAGGAACTTCCGGACGGAGATTTCCCCACAGTCAGCTATCCCAACCCAGAGGCAGCAGAGGCCTTTGAGCTTGGCCTTAAGCTTGCTAAGGAAGTGGATGCAGACCTTGTACTGGCCACTGACCCGGATGCAGACCGTCTGGGTGTACGGGTGAAGGACAAGAACGGGGAATACCATGACCTTACGGGAAATATGTCCGGCTGTCTCCTTGCCAATTATGAAATCGGCCAGAAGAAGGCCAAAGAAGGCGGACTTCCCAAGGACGGTGCGTTGATCAAGACAATTGTTACCAGCAACCTGGCAGACGCCATTGCAAAGGGTTACAATGTAAATCTTATTGAAGTGCTTACCGGCTTTAAGTTTATCGGCCAGCAGATCCTTGGCTTCGAGAACAGCGGAGAAGGTACTTATCTCTTTGGATTTGAAGAGAGCTACGGCTGCCTGATCGGAACTTATGCAAGGGACAAGGACGCTATTGTTGCAACAATGGCTCTTTGTGAGGCTGCCGCTTACTATAAGACACAGGGTAAGACCTTGTGGGATGCCATGATCGACATGTATGAGGAGTTCGGCTACTACAAGGACGACATTAAGTCAGTGACGCTGAAAGGAATCGAAGGTCTGCAGAAAATCCAGGATATCATGGATACTCTGCGCAAAGAGCCTCCTGCAGAATTTGCGGGACATAAGGTGATTGCAGTGAGAGATTACAAAAAAGATACCATCACAGACCTGGCAACAGGTGAAGTGAAGCCTACCGGACTTCCGGGCTCCAATGTTCTGTACTACGAACTGACAAATGATGCGTGGGTATGTGTACGTCCGTCAGGAACAGAGCCCAAAGTAAAATTCTATTATGGTGTTAAAGGTTCCTCTCTTTCCGATGCAGATGAGAAGTCTGCAACCATGGGCAAGGCAGTGCTGGCCATGGTTGATTCTATGATGTGATGACAGAGGATGCAAAGAAAGATGTTTTCTGGGAATTCGTTGAAGTTGTGAGGGAATTACGGCAGAAATGTCCGTGGGACAGCGTTCAGACTCATGAAAGCCTTAAGCCCTGCCTGACAGATGAGACCGGTGAAGTCCTGGAGGGGATTGATATCCTCACCCGGGACGGAAAGGGCGATAATCTGTGCGAGGAGCTTGGAGACGTTCTTCTTCAGATCGTCCTTCACAGTATCATAGCCCAGGAGGAAGGGCTTTTCACTCTGGAGGATGTGATTTCCGGAATATCTGACAAGATGCGCTACCGCCACCCAAAGATTTTTTCTCCGGAGGATAAAGAGGCGGCATCCTTAAGCTGGGAAGAGCTGAAGAAAAGGGAGAAAGAAATGCACAGGAGCAGTATTCCTGACCGGTAGCTTTTTCCGGTTACTTTTCACTGGTAATATCCCGCGAGGTGTTTTCATGCATATATGCATGAAA
>JAUNHC010000023.1 GCA_030524175.1 Eubacteriales bacterium | reverse complement strand
TAATAACAAAATATAACAGTTATTAAATTTCTTAAAACAGGTGAAATCTCAATTCGAATTTTTCTCTCGGGTTTACCATTTTCCTTTCTTTATTCTCCCTCCAATCAAAATTATTGCAAATACAATAGCAAAAAATAGTCCCGAAATCCAGACCGGGGATAACACCAATACCCATGACCAATCAATTAGCCCCGTTAATTTCAAAACAATAAATATCAGCGTTAAGATAGATACAAATCCCATTCCGCCTCTTTTCACTTCTTTATCCATTAAAAACCTCCGTCAAATTCTGCTTTTTCCCAGTTTGACAAACTGTATTTTAGTCATTGCTTTTCCTTGGCTTATACCATAAGTACATCTTTCTAAAGCTATCATATAGCATATCATATCACACAGTTGATGTCTATGTTCCTAATTGCTCCATCCTGCCTCTTCCGGCTTTGTGACGTACAGTTCACAAAACCTAATCAGCCGTGACAGAAAACTGTCACGGCTATTAAATGTATAAGATTCAAAAATCAAACATTCATATTTATGCTGCAGCATAACCTTCCTGCGGCACATCCATCAAATCAGCCTCCAGCACGTCGGCCAGTAATTGACCTTGATAAAGTCCACCATGAATAGCAACCTGCTTCATTCGCATCTGCTTATATGTATCTAATCTTAATCGTCTGCTCCGATCTGCTAGCTGCCTGTCTTCTTTTGTTAGGCGTTTCTGAATTTCAAGTTGCCAAGATCTCAGAAATGGCTCTGCCTTTTTAATGTCTTTTTTCTGCCTGTTATATTCCGTTCGTTTTTGGCGTATCACTCCCCCTGGCTCAATTTCCAGTGTATAATATGGATTATCTGGCTGTTCTGTTTTCCGAAGGAAGAGGATATAGGTTTCTTTTTGGTTGATGCGTTCGAAATATTCTTCTTTTTTATCTATGCAATGGTGTAAATACATCCCCTCTTTAAGTATGTCTTCAACGTCCTTTGGAGCAAGGATTGTATAGGTACTGTCTTGAAACCCATATTTTTCCTGAAGACCGGATATCACCTCGTTCGTAAATGGATACTTCTCCAGTAATTCTGTAGCTGTAACAGACAACTCTAATTTCTCAATTGAGCATACTGCTTCTTCATGACGCTTATACAAGTCAGAAGGTCTGTACACAATTTCATCGTACACGTCCATATGAAGTCTATCCGCCATGGAAAGATAATCCTTCCATGTATTCACAATATCCCCTATTTCTTCGTGGTTCTCCTTCTGTTGTCGTACCAAATAATTTTTTATCTGCACAAAACTCATTCGGTCTAATAAGAACTGGAAATTATTAGGCGACTGTCCATTCTTTATATACCAACAAATCAAATCGTCCGACATATTTATATTGAGCTGTTTTTCAATCTGAAGCCAATTCAGTATATCCGTTCCCCCATTCAATCCCCTCAGGCGTTTCAAACGCTGCTTGTCAATTCCAAGTATCTTAGCAAGTCCGCCTTTTTGTTCATTATAGAATTCAGGAGATTTCCACTCATCATATATTTCATTTGCCAGGTTATAAAGTCCCGCTTTCACAATCTGCTCTAAAATCGGAATGACATTTAATTGGTATAGATACTTCGTCGGATCCATGTACCCACACTTTCGTACCATATGCAGCAGTCCTGTATACTTTAACTCATGTTTATTCAAATCGTAAATTGTTCTGGGGTATACCATTCCTTTCGCACCGCAGTAACAGTAATCGTATGCTGAAGCATAGGAGTCTTTAATCCAACGGCACTCCCTTTGTTTAAACTCTCCATAATAGAATCTTTCGTTATTTAATCTATGATCATAAAATGTTCGTTTTGTTTCTCTAATGCTGATTTCCGGTACTCTATACTTTTCCCGCCTATAACATGCATATGCCATAAATCTTCTGAGAACAATACCTCCATTTTTGGTACGTTGACACAGGTAGACTGCATGCCATTCAGTGAAAAGTGAACGGAACTTCCCTATAGATTTATATTGTATGGGATATCCACAAGAACTGCATGTTCCTTTTTTGTTGTATTTCGGTGACTGTATACGGACATTTCTGCCACAATGAGTGCAATATCCTTCTTTTGCACCACCCTTTTGATATTCGTAAAAAATATAATGTTCACGAATTCCACTTTTTGTAACCCATTTTATCCAGTCTTTTGGTACATTTGGTACACTCTTCATCTTTTCATCCCAAGGATCTGTTATTTTTTTGTACCGTTTTATCAGTTGTCGTTCCCTGACCTGATATTGGTACTCTCTCAGTCCTGTGATATCTGAAATATCAAGATATTTTCGGCACATTTTCAAATCTACCTGACTTATATAAGTTTCTGCCCCCAAAGCATATTCCGGCCAGTCCAAATTTACCAGCATCGCGTTGCTCCATGTACCAATTTCTGGTATATATGTAAGAAAGGAATCTGCATCCTTTTCAATAAAAAGAATGTATTTAGGCCGTTCATTACCTTTCTTGAGCTAATCAGTCAGAAAAATGGAAACTAAGAGATATTTTCCTTCGGTTTTGACACGATAATAACGTCCATATTGATAAGTAAGACTATTTCCAGGCCTACGCATCATTAATATATCCTTCCGGGCAAATTCCTTCATCTCCGCTGTGATTTCAGGCGGAGCCAACTTTAATAATTCACATTTATTCATAATTCCTCCAACTGAATGTTTCGTAAGGAAATTCTTCTACTCTTGAATCACTTCCAGTTTCTCAATCCGGTTTGTTTTCTGCTCTATATAGTTTCTCAATTCCAAATGCCCCTATAACGGTTTCTTTGAACTCTTCAAAATTGGGTTTACCACCAAAACAAGGTTTGATTTCATTGTGGTCGATCCACATCCTGAAGTCAGTTATACCTGCAGACTGACTATACGAAAATGACAGGCTAACGAACGCCCCTGGATTCCACATCCCTCCGGAATATCCGATATCTCCCTCATTTGTTCTCGGATGAATCACGTTTAATGCCCAGTTTATATGATGTATCTGGTTATCACCATATGCAGCATCCCTCATAAATTCCGCTAATTCCTGTAAATCTACTTTTCTTCTCATGATTCCCTTTCTGGCATATTGCCTGATTGCCATTTTTTTGTATTGAGTCAAAGCACATAAATTATTAAGCAGCCTCTTGATTTTCTATAATGTCTTCTTCCAAAACATCAGCCATCAGCCTGCCATCGTATATGCCGCCCTGAATCACTGCATGGTTATTCCGCAGTATTTCCACCTGCTGTTGCCATGCCTGCCTGCTGACCTCAGCAAGTTTTTGTTCTTCTTCACCAATGCGTTTGCACACTTCTTTCTGCCATTTAGAAAGAAATTTTTCAATCTGTTTGATGTCACTATTTACCCGGTCATATTCAGAATGTTTCTGTCTGACTGTTCCATCCGGTTCTGCCTCAATTGTATAATATGGCAGTTTTACCGCCTGCCTTTTCCTGAGGAATAATATATACGCTTCCCTGTCATGAATCTGTTTAAAATATATATTCATTGTTGCGACACAATGATGAAGGGAATCACCTTCCCGGACAATATCTTCGATAGATTCTGGCACGAGCATTGCATAATCATCATCCTGATATGTATATTTGTTTTTAATTCTCAGTAAAATCTGCTGTATACCTGGATAAAGGGCAGAAACCTCATCCACTCTTTTTTTTCGTTCACGCTGTTTCAGCTTGTCTATCAGCTCTTGATGCCTCTGGAAAAGTTTTGACGTTCTGTATATGATTTCATCTGTCACATCGTGACAACATATTTTTGCCATAGATAGGTAATCCCTCCATGTTACAAGTGTGTCTGATATTGTACTTTCATTTTCTTCTGACTGTCTCAATAAATAATTCTTTATCTGTACTGGAGACATTCGGTTTAATACAAAGGCCAGCTTTTCTGGCGGCAGGTTACGTTGGACATACCATGCAATCACATCATTTGCAATCTGCTTTCCACTCTTTGTCTCATACTGAAGCCAGTTCAAGCTATGTATTCCCCCATTCATATTCCGCAGGCGCCTTAATTGACCTTTATTGATTTCCAGCGCCTTTGTCAAAGAACTACTGTTTGGACCGTGCTTCAAATAATATCCATACTTCACTATTTCATATGAAAGCTGGTATAAATTGGCCTTCACAATCTTTTCTAATACAGGCTCGCTGTTTAAATAACCAAGATAATGGGCAGGGTGCATAAGGGAGCAACTTTACCACGCGAAAATCAACGAAAAAGACGGTCAACAGATGGGTATATGCAGCAAAAACGGATGCCATGTAAGCATCCGTTTTTCTTTGCTTGCTATTGCACTTCGGGTCAACTTGGCCCGAAGGTTTTGTAGGCTTATGTTTCTAAAAATTGATTACATTGTCTTTTCATACACAAACCCAGCCATTTCACTTCTTGGGTCTTTTATCTCACCTGTTTTCACATAGCCCAAGGATTCATAGAAGCGGTGAAGATGATAGTTCGCGCTTGGAGTATCCAATTTCCAACGCTTCACTTTTGGATATTGTTTTTCAATCTCCATCATTACTTGTCTGCCATAGCCTTTTTTCTGTTGTTCGGGGTCAATAAAGATTGCGCCTACCTCTCCCTTTTTTCCCATAGCTACCACGAAAGTCCCACCAACTTCTTTGCCATCGGCAAGAATAACTTTGCCGAACATAAGGGGCGGCAGGAAACCTTTCTTTTCGGTTTTAAGCAGTGGCGGATATACCCCGTACTTCTCATAATCAGGCTGAAAAGCGCGCAATGCTATCTCATAAAGCATGGGGACATCTTGCTTTTTCATTTTTCTAAAAGTCACCATAAATATTTCCCTTTCCGCATCCATTATAAAGTGCGCCGCGGCTTCAAAATCAAGTAATTTGTTCGACTTTTCTACTGAAATCCAACACAATTCATTACAATATACTAACCCACTTCTGGCCAAAATGTCCAGAAGTGAAACGTGTGGAGAATTGCCAAAACGCCGCCGACAGGCGGCAACCACAAAAGCAGGAGTGTGGCCACACCACACCCCGCTTTTCCATGCCCTTGACCTTAGCCCCCGGCAGGGCCCACGGGACACTTTGCCGCGAAGCGGAAAGTGTCAGAGTGGGTCATATACTTCCCACGGGGGAGTATATGACGCGCCCCCGTCCCCCGTCCTTCAGTGCCGACACTACGCAAACCCGCGCCGGGGCTGGCCGTGCTATGGGACAAAATGTCCCGAACTTTACCGCCGTCTGCGGCCCTGTTTGAACTTCTCCGAACGCTCCAAAACCTTGATAAGCACGCGCCATTCCTCGTCGGTCAGCTTGGAGGCGTTCAACCCTAACTGCTTGCAGAGTACAACGGCCTTTGCCCTCTGGGCGCTCTCGGTTTTCTGCGTGTCCAGATAGGTCTGCATTTGCTCTTTCATTTCCTGTACGGCGGCGGCTTGCTCCGCTGGCAGGGGGTCTGACTTATGGGCGGCGAACAGACTTTTCATCAGGTCGTTGAACCGCTCGGAAATGCGGTGGCGGAGATAATCGTCCTCGTCAATCATGGCCTCCTGCAAGTAGGCAATAATTTCCTCGTTGTCCCCGCCGTCAAAGCGTTCCTGTATGGTGTCCTGCGCGGCCTGATACATGGCGTTCATCCCGGCGATCTGCGGCACAACCTTGCGGTCTATGTAAATCTCCACCGCCTGCATGAGCCGCACAAAATCGGGGTGAGCCAGCAGTTCACTGACAAGGCGGTTGTTGAGCTTTTCGTCTTTCAGTGTCTCCACGGCCTCGTCGGACAGGCGGAGCGCGTCAATCTCAATATGCCGGAACTGGCGGTTATCCGTGAGGCCAAACAGGTAATCCGTGGACACGCCATAGAACTTGGCAAGGGCTGCAACGTCCTGATAGCCCACGCGAATATCGTCCCGGCCCTCCATGCGCTGTAAGGTGGACAGGGGGATGCCCGTGGCCCCGGCCAAATCGGAGAGCGTCATTTTCCGCTCGTCCCGCAAGTCCCGGAGCTTTTCCTGCAAGGTCAGTTTTGTTTTCACGGTTCACCTCCTGCGGCACCTATGGACATTTTGTCCAGAAGTGAATGTGCGTCTTAGTCCAAAAATACGCATTAGCAAAATGATTATTTTATTTGTCTTCACCTTATGTTAAAAGCTAGTCTCTATCGGGTTTCAATGGCTTTTCTCGTTCTTTAACTAAATTGTCTTTAGACGTAATTACTACTTTTGCATATTCAATTTTAGTGCCAATGAACCTAATAATGTACTCTTTTTCTGTTTCTATGGTGTCCAATAAAACTGTGAACTTAGTTTCGTCGACATCTCCATCCCATGTATCACTCCATAAAACTTGTTTTGTTTCATTATCCACTATTTCTAAAATACCATTTTCGCCTTTCATCTGAATGGAAATATCTAGTTCTAATACATTAATATTTTTGTCCATATAAAATAGTTTTTCATTGATAAACGGGTCAGATGTATCATAGTTACTCGTCATTTCCATTTGTATTAAAGTTGGGGAAGTTATTTCGGTACAGCCCGATAATAAAAGTAGAGCACATAACAATAATGGTAAAAATCTTTTCATTATTTCCCTCCTAATATTTCATTATATAAATAGTTCCATGTACTCCTTATCCGCCTAATGCGTACAAAGCCCTGCCATTGATTTTTTCATTATACCACAGCTTTTTCCAAAAGGGAACCGGCTTCCGCGCATGGGCGGAGGTTTTCATATCTGGGAAAAGCGCCGTTTCAGAGGCCGATACCCGGTTTTGAGACATACGGGACGGGCCTTATTTTCTTGGTATCATACCATCAGGGGAACCGCTCCGGGCCGATAGGCCCGGAGCGCCCCCGCCGTCGAAAGGAGGGAAACACCATCGCCAGAACAAACCGATGCGTCGTCCGCAATCAGGCATACCGCCGTGGGGAGTTCAACATCCGGGAGCGGCACAACGAGCGGAAGAATATCAGCCACGGGAATGGGGACATAGACCCGTCGCGTTCTTCCCTCAACGTGCGGTTCAAGACCTGCCCCGGCACCTATGAACAGCAGTTTTCCCGCATGGTGGAGGACGGGACAATCTCCCTGCGGGGGCTGAAGGCCGACGCAAAGGTGTTCGATGAATTGGTGTTCGACGTGAACAGCGCGTACTTCGAGAGCCACGGCGCGGGGGACGCCTCCGGCGGCTACGACTACGCAAAGGAGTTTTTCGCGGAGGCCTACCGGCTGGCGGTTCAGGAGGCCGGGGGCGAACAGTACATCCTGTCGGCGGTCATGCACGCCGACGAGCGCAACCGCGCCCTGTCCGCCCAGCTTGGTCGGGACGTGTTCCATTACCATCTGCACGTTGTCTATGTGCCTGTGGTGGACAAGGAAATCAAATAGTCGAAACGCTGTAAAGACCCGGCGCTGGTGGGGACGGTGCGGGAGACTGTGAAACAGGTGAGCCATTCCAAAAAGTGGCCCCGCTTCAAGGACGAGACGGGGGCGTGGGTCAATTCCTACTCTCTACTGCAAGACCGCTTTCTGGAACACATGAAGGCGGCGGGCTTCACCGATTTTGAGCGCGGGGAGCGCGGCAGCAGGTTGGAGCATTTGAGCGTGCTGGACTACAAAATCCAGCAGGACGAGGCCCGCGCCGCCGCGCTGGACGGGGCAATCACGGACAGGGAGAGCACCGCCGCCGCGCTGGAAAAACAGGTGGAGAAGCGGCAGGGCCAGCTTGCCGGACTGCAAGAGAAAATCGCCGTCACCAGGCAAGCCGCCGTCACACATTCGGAGATTGAGCAGATGGCGAAACGGACGGTGTTCGGCAAGGTGGAGCTGTCCCCCGCCGACTGGGAAACGGTGTCCGGCCTTGCGAAAGAGGGCGTCTCCGCAAAAGCCACGGTAAAGGATTTGAAGCGCCAGCTTGCCGCCGCCAAAAAGGAGATACAGGGCTTAAAGGACGCTTTCAACCGCCTGTTCGAGGAAACACGGCTTTTCCGGGAGGCGGTCAAGGCCGCGCCGGGGCGGGTCAAGGCGCTTTTACAGGAGGCGATCCGCAACAGTCACGAACAGCGGGAAACGGCCCACGCCGAAAGAAGGAAGGACAAGGAAACCGAGCGTTGAAGCTCTGGACATTTTGTCCAGAAGTGCCGCCGCCCAGCTTGGGACAAAACGTCCCGAAGTCCCCTTTCTGCTCTTTGGAGGAGGCCGGGGGCGCGGGGGCTGGCCCCCGCAGAGGCTGCCGTCCAGCACAATCCAGCGGCGCCGGTTTTGCCGTAGAATGAAGCGGACGGAAACGGGGTCAGGATTTTTAATCCTGCTCCCCGTTTTCGGCGGCGAAATGCCACGGCAAAAATCCGGGCTGTCAAGGGTTTAAGGGTGGAGATTTTCCGCAAAGAAAATACAACCCGGCCCTTGACTGCCCGGATAGGTATAGCGGCCCTGTGGCCGTTTTGGTTCCCTCCATCGTACCCTACATCATTTCAGAGGTTTCTATCCGCTCCAGAGCGGAGCGCCGTCAAACTGCACAAAGAGGCCCACGGTCTTATGCGGGTTTCAAGGCTTTTCAAGGACTTGAACAGGCTGTAAACGGTGCTTTTCTTGTGCAGAATGACGGAGATTTTCAGCTTCAAAATTAACCGCGTTTTTTAAGGCCCACAACGGGCCGGAAAGGAAAGGGATTTATTGAGTAAAGCATATCATAACGAACAGGCCGAGGTAAGCAAGGTTTCAGTAACGAAAAGGAAAAGGACGTGGTCTCCACCCTTGCCCGGCTGGTGCAGTATGATAGCAACAAAAGATAGATAAAAAGCGGCGACATCCTTAACAACAGGCGGCGGGGATGGTATAATATAAGTACCATCTGTTGGCTGTCGGAAAGAGAGGGTATTTTGAATAGACAGCCTGACAAAATCAATTATTTATATGGACGCTTGAGTCACGAGGACGAGCTTGCCGGGGACAGCAATTCCATTATCAATCAGCGGAAAATCCTCACCAAATACGCCGAGGAAAACGGCTTCACGCTCTATGAGTTCATCTATGACGACGGCTATTCCGGGGCCGATTTTGAGCGGCCCGCCTTTGCCCGGATGATTGAGGAAGTGGAGGCCGGGAAGGTGGCGACGGTCATTGTCAAGGACATGAGCCGCTTCGGGCGCGACTACCTCAAGGTGGGGGTTCTGACGGAAATCCTGTTCCCGGAAAAGGACGTGCGGCTGATTGCGGTCAACGACAACGTGGACACCGAGCGCGGGGAAAACGACTTCACGCCCATGATGAACCTGTTTAACGAGTGGTTCGTCCGCAACACCAGCAAGAAAATCCGGGCCGTCTGGCAGGCCAAGGGCAGGAGCGGGGAACGCCTCGCGGTCATCCCGCCCTACGGCTACCGCAAGGACGAGGGCGACCCGAAACGGCTTGTCATCGACGAGGAGAGCGCGGCGGTTGTGCGCCGTATCTTCCGCCTGTCGGTGGACGGGAACGGCCCCGCGCAGATCGCAAAAATCCTCAACGGGGAACACGTCCTCAACCCCAGCGCCTACAAGTACGAGCATGGGATTATGAAAAAGGCGCGGCCCTGCAAAGACCCGTATTTCTGGAACACCACGACGGTACATAAGATACTGGACGCGCCGGAATACACGGGTAAAACGGTGAACTTCAAGACGTGGACGAAATCCTATAAGGACAAAAAGGTGCGGCAGACCCCCGTGGAAAATCAGCTTGTATTTGAGGACACCCACCCGGCCATTATCGACCCGGAGACATGGGAAATCGTCCGCCAAATGCGGGAACACAAGCGCCGCGCCCCGCGCTACGGCAATCCGGGCCTGTTCTCCGGCGTGGCCTACTGCTCCGACTGCAGCGAAAAGCTGTACTACCACACCCGCGCCGTCTGGAACAAGGCGAAAACCGTTGTCCGCTATGAGGGTTCCTACTCCTGCTCCCGTTACCGCAAGGGCGTTCAGTATCAGGAGGGCGGAAGCTGCACCTGTCACTTTATCCGGGAGGCGGTTTTGGAACAGCTTGTGCTGGAAGAACTGCGGGACTTGCTGGCGTTCATCTCGCGGCACGAAAAACAATTTGTGCGGCTTGTGATGGACAAGAGCAAGCAGGAACAGGCGCGGGACGCCTCCGCCAAAAAGCGGGCCGCCGCGAAGCACCGCCGCCGCATTTCCGAAATCGACACGCTGATTGAAAAGCTGTATCTGGACAACGCCAGCGGCAAGGTTCCCGACGAGCGGTATTTGAAGCTGTCCGCGAAATTCGAGGCGGAACAGGCCGCGCTGATTGACACGCTGGACGCGCTGGAAACGGAACTGACCGACCAGGAGGAACAGGCAAACGGCGTGGACAGCTTTCTCGCCACGGTGCGCCGCTATACGGAAATTGAGACGCTTACCCCGGCCATCGTCCATGAGTTCATCGACAAAATCATCATCCATGAGCCGGAGCAGGCGCGGGGCAACCGCCGCCAAAAGGTGGAAATCGTCTACCACAAAATCGGGGCCGTAGACCTGCAAAGCTGGCTGAATGAGAGCGCCGCCACCAGCGCGTAAAACTGAATATTGGGCCGAGTGCCGTTACAATACGCCGCCGCCCGCCATGAGTTTGCTTGCTCCCTTTCGGACACTGTCTGAATACTCCGGATTGATCTCCACCTGTCGCATTGCAGGCACAAGTCCGGTCTTCTTCAGTTCGTTCTGTTCTAAATATGGCAGATTCTTGTCATAGGTACGCCCATGTATCTCACTATGATACGAAAAGAAACTCCTGTTACCAGCTATCCATCGAAATTCTCTGTGCTTAAATTTCCCAAAATAATAGGGGGCACAATTCCATTCCTTGTCATAGAACAGCCTCTCCTGCTCCATGCAATAGATATCCGGATTCTGATAATTTTCCTGGTCATATCTCAGATATGCCCTAAATTTCCGCAATACAATTCCTGACTGACAGCCTTGGAAAATCTGTACGATTACAGGCTTTGTAACTATGCAACCAAATTTCCCTATGGATTTATACTGTATCGTATGTCCGCAACCGCTACACTTGGCGTTGACTGCATTGGCAAGACCGTTCTTAACGTTTGCAAAAAGTGTTTCCCCTGCTTTTTGTGCTCCCGACAAAAACTCACCTGTTTTCTGGATGGTCAGGCTTCCGACTGCCTCATCATTTTCCTGACGCACTACCACGATATATTTGCCGGTGCCATCCTCTACCTCATGGGCGGTATTGGAATCCACCGTGATCGTGATGGATTCTCTTGGAGCCTCCTCATATGTTCCATTTGTGCTTACCTGATTCAAAGGGATCACAGTCTCACCATCCACAAGGGAAGTTTCAAAACCTGGTTTCACATACAAAACAGGGGCTTCTACCTCTTCAATTCGGTATGTACCCATTTTTAACTGCTCTGGCGTCTGCAGATATCCCTCATCGTTGGTCTCAAAAACATCAATTGTCTCGACTTCCGGATAACGTACCTGCATGGAGACATAAGCTTCTTTTTCAACGTCAAAAATCTTATATTTTGCATGGTTTTCTAAAACCGGAAGGTGGGTCTGAGCGTCCTCCTTGATGATCTTGAAATAAAACTGGATCGGCCGATCATCGAAGATCCGCCACGGCTGCGGCTCCCTGCTGTCCTCATTGACAGTCACTAAAAATGGGGTTATAGTCTGCAGGTTTTCGGGCGTTGTAGACTCAAAGATCACATATCTACCATATGGGAGTTCCGGAGAACACAGATAGCCTTTTTTATCTGTAAACAATTCTTCTACCGTGATCTTCTTTCCTTCCTCATAATAAGATGCAGTTGCATCCTCACTGTAATCATAACCAATAAAATCCTCCGGCACGAACGATGTTCCATTCGCCGGCTTCAGGCTGCCGTCCTTGACTCCTTTTAACTGGCTGATCAGATAGACTTTGAATCCTGCACCTTCGATCAGGTCAGTCTCTGTCTGTTCGCCGTCTTCAGAAATCTTGATCAGCTCAAAGGCCTGTTTCTTGACCACTTCCTTGACTGTGACATTCCGATGGACGATGGCAACTTCCTGCCCTTCATACCCAACATTTACGGGGTAAGTTGTCTCACTATCACACAGATACCCTTCTCCTGCTGCCAACTCTTTGACATAATATTTCCCTAGATAAAGGTCCGTAAAATCCGCTTTGCCGTCTGCGATAATTGCCTGTGCCACCAGCTCATCCTTTTTATGGACGGTTCCTGATTTTCCGTTCGGGTGCTGGATATCCTCTGCGGCAAACAATCCATAGGTAGCACCATCTAAACTGGCATCTCCCTGGCTGATATAATCCTCTGCATCACGGTCAATCTTTGATACATGTACTTCCCCCCGTACTTCTTTGTTCGTAAAGGTATGTGCGAATGTATAGGTGTAGGTCTTATCATCTTTATAGGTATAGTCAAATTCATAACTACCCGTACCCATGAAATAAAGCGGCGGTGCCTGTATCTCACGGATCATATAGCGGTAATTCAGGGGGATATCTGCCTGAAATTTTGCTAACCCTTCCCCATCTGAGTTTGCCTGCTCGATCAGGGTACCTGCTTTTACCAGAACCGTACCATCCTTTATTTTGATATCCTCTGCCGCATACAGACCAAAGACAGCATCCTTCAGGGTTACGTTATCGTTTTCTGATTTTTTAACTGCCTGCACCTGCACATCCGGCCTGTCATTTACATAGCTGACTTCACCAGCTGCCAGGTCCACAGTCTGGCCTGCATAAGCAAGTGTCACATACTGGGTCCGGTCCGCCTCCGTCTTTCCGATAACAAGATCTGCCGGAGCTTTTTGTTCCACAATCTTATACTTGCCCAAATGCAACTCTTTTGATGTAGCGCTTCCGTCTGTTCCTGTGGTCAGGTCCTCCACCAGGTCACCTGCAGCGTAAATCTGTGTTTTCTTATCTTGGCTCATGATTTTTTCTGCCGCATAGATTTTATACTGGGCACCTTCATATGCGGACGGAGTATATACAAATACAAGGCTGCCCTCCTCACCCGTCACCCCGGTCAGCACTTCACCGGTCTTTCGGACTGTGATCCTGCCCTGCTGTTCCTGATTCGTGATTTTTTGTGTCGTTGTCTTTCCCGCCTCTATTTTTACATTGGTAACAGAAGTGCTTAGCTTATAGCCGCTTGGCACTGAAATTTCTTTCAGGTATACCGTATCCTGTGTTTTCGTGATCTCCACTTCGGATTTTCCTTCTGCATCCGTAGCCGGCATCTTAGTAATGAGCGTTTTGCATTCCTTGTCTGCATAGATACCAAACACAGCACCGGAAAGATTTACCCCAGTTGCATCGTCCGCTTTGATGATCTTAACCTTTGCCAAATCCATCCACTTCACAGAGAACGAGACATCAGATTCCGGTTCATCATAAAACTCTCCGTAACTGATATCCTGTGTGGTACCCCCAGTGCTGACAACCAATGTCTTCCATTGGCTTCCTATCTGCCCCTTCAGGGTGCCGCTCTTCCAGGTACCAGTCACGGTCTTGGGTGCGCTGAAATAAAAGCTGGTGCCTCCGGATATTTTCACTTTTCCCCCGGTGGTGCTGGTGCTGCCGCTGTGGTAGGTCACATCTTTTGGAAGAGAGAGTGTCACATAATTTCTCTTATCTCCGGTCAACTTCAATTTATCTGTGCGCTGTATGTCCCCGCTTTCATATGCATCCAGCTTTTCCGGTGCCAGGTTAAGCGCTGCTTTTGGGGGTGCATCCTGACTGTTTAAATAATTGATATAATCCATCACCCCATATGTTTCAAGACCAGACTGATAGCATCCGGTAAAAGCAGCTTCTGCACCTGCATAGGCATACGATGCCGCCAGATGCGTTAAGATATACTTCACGGAATCATCATATTTCTTTAGGTACGTGCCTGTAAGGTCCCCCGGCCCGCCGTAGCCATAATACAGGACTTTCTGCAGTTGCAGATTAGACTCATAGACATTGGCAACGTAGTCCGAGGAAGGCGGCGATGACTTGTTGGATTCCACACAATAGGCAATTTTCCCGTTTACGTGGAACCATGCGGTCAAATAGTCACCCAGATCTGAGGGATAATAGATGTTATCCCCTTTTACTAAAGTAGCAGATGCCCTGCTGTACTGTGCAGATGCAGGTACCACGGCCAAAAACACTCCGTTGTCTGACACTTCTTCTGCCATCTCTTCGGTTTCCCTCTCCGAGTCTTCCTCCCCATCTTCAGAACCGGAACCCTTAGTTCCCTGCTCCTGTCCTGCCGTTTCCGATTCTCTGGGAGTGACCGTAATGTTTCTGGAAATTTCATAGGTCTCATTATTTGCTGTTGTCACCTGATACACACACCTGTAAGTACCGGGCTGATTCACATCAAATTTTGCTACTTTGCTGTCCTCCCTGACTGCTTCTTTGAGTGTGATACTTTCTTTTTCGTGAAGGGTGATACCCTTAAAATCCAGTTCGACCTCAAATGCTTCTCCTTGCAGAATTTCTATATCTTCCGCAATGGCTATCTGTGTTTCCATAGCCTCTGTTTCAGAAGCCTCCGTCGTGGAGGCTGCTCCCTCTGTCTCCCCTGCAGCAGTTTCCGTTGCAGCAAATGCCGCGCTGCCGCTGGAAAGTAATGCCGAGCAGGTCAGCACAAATGCCAGCATACCAGCCAGCCCTCTTCTTTTCCACTTCTTCAATCACACATCTCCTTTCGCTTTTCCACTGGTACAAGCGGATCCGGATATTTGTTTTCCAACAATCTCGTGGAATACCCATATCCGACCTTTTCCCGCTTGTTCCCTGCATGTTCCCAACCTGTTTGTTTCATCCATTACGGTTCGTCCCGTATCCGCATAGGCAGCCTCCTTTCTTATGGTCTAATCCAGACCATACAAAAAAGGAGCTGCGCTCAGCTCCCTTTTTGTACAGACTGGTTTTCTTATTCTCATGCCTCTTTTGGGCATAAAAAAACCCCAACCATAGATATAGTCAGGGTCTTTACATCATACTTATAATGTTTTAACAATCCGTTTGTTTATTTCCATTTCTGCTGTATCACACATCCATACAGCAGAAGCTAAGATAAAACCTCAATTATGCAGCTATGTTCTTTCTTTTCCCGGTCATAGCTGATCCCAACTGCAAGGATTCGGCCGGTATACCTTGGCTCCTCCCCAATCTTTCCTTGGAATTTTAAGGCATACTTCTTATCCCTGATTTGCTGGATTGCCTCCTCAGGCGTAGCATCCACTTTTAACTCCAAAAGGATACAGTCCGCAGTCTTGTCCGTTTCCGGGTAGAATATAAAGTCCACATATCCCTTTCCTGCCTTGTCTTCCCGTTCCACACGGTAGGAGTCCCGGGCAGCCAGGTATACAAGGTTTACTACCGCTGTCAGTTCTGTCTCATGATTGTAACTGAGAATTGGTGTTTCCTTGTCATGGGCATCTTCCAGAATCTGTGCCATGGTTTCCGTATCTCCCTCTAATGTAGCACGAAGCATACGGTCAGAAGCTTTGGCTAAACGGTATACATATCCCAGAGATGGCTCTTTTTGCAGCATATCTGCAAACTTTTCCAATAGCTCTTTATTCGGAATACACACTTTTCCATTCTTATAACTCAAGAAACCGTAAACTACCATTGCAGAAAAGATTTCATCTTTGGTCTGCATATTCATTGAGGTTGCCGCATACTCTTCAATCTTCGCTGGAATCGACGCACCTGAAATCATAAGTGCCAGATCATCCCTGACTGCATCCACGTTATGTTCAATATAATAATATATTTCATCATATGGCCCTGCACTTGTCCAATAACTTTCCAGACTGTCATAGCTCAATGCTAAAACAACAGAGCGTGGATTATATACACGTTCTCCAGATGCTGTATGGTATCCGTTATACCAGGTCTGCAATCCTTCCATGGTAATCCTTCCATTCTCACATTTCTGCTGGTACTGTCCATACAGATTTGCCACCTCCGCCTCTGTAAAACCAAAATAATCCGCAAAGGCTGGGGATTTTGCCATGGTGAATTCTACAAACATATTCAGTTCAGAACCACTGGAATATTTTGCGATAGGGAGTATCCCTGTCATATATGCCATAAGCACATATGGCCTGTCTTTCAACAGGCTTCTTAAAAACCGTAAATATGCTTTTTTCTCTTCTTCTGTCACAAAATCCTGATGGAAAATAAAATCCCATTCATCCAACACAAATATAAACCGCGCGGAGGGGTCTTTTCCATAAATATCCATCAATATATCAATGACCTTTCCTTCGCCATATGATTTCACCTCAGGGTATTCTGCCCTTAAATCTTCTGCTAGGCGTTCACGTATTCTTCCTATATACTCCTGATAGGAAGAACAGTCTTCTGATATATCATTAAGAGAAATATGGATAACAGAAAACTGATTCCGATAAAGGCTGTATTTCTCATTGTTAGAGATTTCAAGATTTTTGAACACATCCTGCGCATCACATCCCTTAGAGAAAAAAGACGCGATCATATTTGCCATGACCGTCTTTCCAAATCTCCGCGGTCTTGTAATACAAATATGGCTGTTTCCGCTGTCAACTAACGGAAATAACTTTTCCAGTATCTGCGATTTATCTACAAAATAAGGTTTGGTGGTTTCTCCCTTATATAAAGCATATGCACTCGTGCCGTTTAAATAAATACCCATAATTCACGCTCACTTTCCGCTGCACCCTGCAGTTTTTTCTAAAAATCCAGATAGAATATCTACTATATTATAGCAGATATTCCACCCAAATCATACCTCATCTTTTCGACAACACAAATCCACGGATTCCTATTGCTTAGGATAGCATTTGCAGGACCGTCTCCTTGTACAGCTCTTTATAAAAATCAGAAATGTTTTCCTCCTGTCCCTCATAAGACACTTTTCCCGCAATTTCATAAGGTGGATTAAGCGGTTCCCAGTCAATATCCCCGAATTTGGCTTTGATGATCCAATCCAATAAGACATATCCATTAGCTTCCGTAAAGTAGCCAAGATTATCTTCGGTAGGAAAGAAGCTGCATACATCAATATGCGTTATTTTTTTTGCCACATCGTAAAGCTGATCTCCCTCTGGGTCTAATGCAGTTGACACTTCATGGTAAACCCCTTCATAGTTTGCACCTTCTGAAACCAGTTGAAGTAACACTTTTTTAAGGCAGCTGATGATGCTCCCCTGTTCCCGGCATTTTTCTTCTAACTCCATATTTTCAAACATCAAATCCTCTGCTTTATCCCGCTCCCGAATCATATCATTTTGGGTTTCTTCCAAATGACACTTAACATCTTCCAGCTCTGACTGCAGTTTTTCCAATTCTCTATATCTTTTCTTTCTAATAAACATTTGGTCTCTCCTTTACTCAGAATCTGACTTTTTATAAATTTCTTATCTTCCCCTACTGGGGCAGTTCCTTTCGACCAGCCATCTGACGCTCTTACTATGCAGCCATTGTTTCTGGTTTTTCTTCTCTTAATTCCCAGTCATCAATTCCTTTGTAATTCCCCAGCCACATGCCATTTTCATCAAAATCCCATATCCTGCGCTTGCAGGGGATACCCAGTTCTTCACAGATTTGGTAGAGCTTAAGGCAGCCTTTCCGGATATTGTCACGCTTGATCCGTTTTTTGGGGCATTCTTCTGCTCCTTTGCATTCGCACATCCTGCATGCTTCATCATAATCCTCCTGACAGTGAAGCACCATGAGTTTGTCCATGTCCGCTTCCTCGATGACCTCTTCCAGACCTCTTTCTTTCAAATGGATCAATACCTGCCTTAATTCCTTATGGTTTGACACCCCGGGATTCCCCAAATGTGTCCTGCCAGTCCGCTGATAGGTGATTTCAGCTTTTGAAATGCCCTCTGTCACATATACCCGCTTCGCATAACTGCTTCCGGAGACACCGACCGGGCTGCCGCTTGAGCACCCCTTTTCTAATCCCGCGCTAGTGAGCCATATATACTTACGTTTTTTGTAAGGTTGGTCTAACCGGATCTGAAATGCAACCAAAAGCCTGTCTTCTGACCAGACCGGGCAAAGATAACCATTACTTTTTTTATAAAAAGCGATTTCCCAGTCACCGTTTCGATTCACATAGAACCCCGGAATGCCCTCCAGATCGTATCCCTGCTTGATCAGCCGCCTTGCGATGGCAACAGAATTACTGGAATCCGTGCTTACATATCCCCGCTGCTCCATGCGCCTGATCTCATCTTCTGTCTGCCCCCGCCTGCGCAGGTCATTGCGGTGCGTTTCCGACAGGTGCAGCATTTTGATCAAGGCACCGTATACTTCATTCCGCTTCTGATAATCTACCGGCTCAGCGGATGTTTCCTTCTGTTTCTGTGCCTGCACTTCTATTTTCCTCTGATGACGCCGTGTTTCTTTGGGATCCTGGGGCATGTTGTCCCGGATTTCCCAATAAGCATCCTTATACCGTTCCTTCCCACGAAGCCCCATGATATCCGCATACAAAGTAAGCATATTGCCCGAGGCTCCACAGGCAAAACAGTGGTAGACGTTCTTGATCTCTCCATCCTTGACTACACAAAAATTGCACTTTCCGCGCCTGTCACCGCAAAAAGGACATTCGACATTGAATGCATTGTCATTTCCCCCTTCCAGACGCTGGATCCTCAGCAAGTCCGCTACATCAGAGATTGTAAATGGTGCTGGACGCATAGATTTTCCTCCTTCTTGTTATGGATCGGTCAGTCTGGATAAAAAACATGGCCCTGTTACCAGGACCATGTTGTTCCATATGAAGCCTTATGCTGCTTTTGCACCAGAACCCATACTTTGATGTTCTAAAAGATAATTTGCTGCCTCCTTCAGTTCCTTGTCAGAACCCTTATAACTTTTCGCAATCCATTTCAGCCCTTCCTTTCCCTTCGGCCCGGAATCCAGTATTTCTCCAAGTGTCTTGTTCTGGTAAATACCAAAATTACACATATGATTACGTGCCTTCTCATATGCTGAATTGTCCTGCTCCTCCTCTTTCTCCGAATCTTCTTTTAAAGCGGCCATGAAGCTGTCCTCATCGAACTCATCGAACGGAACCTCATCATCTTCGGCCAGCGTCTCAAATCCGCCTGCCTGCTGTTTCCCAGACACTGCTCCAGTTTCTTCCACAGTTTTTGTTGCAGCCTCTTTTTCAGAAATCTTCTCACCTGTTGCCTCTACCTTCTCTTTTGGTTCACATGCTTTTGCAGTAGAAGTCTTTTCCTGTGATTCGAGTTCCTTTGCTTTCTGCTCTTTTATTCCGGTCTCCGGTTTCTCCTTCTTCTCATAAAAAGAAACTTCTGGCTTTTCAAATACTGCCTCTGACTTCTTGCCCCCATCTGGTTTCGGCTCCTTGGCCCCCGGGCTATCCTGAACAGAAGCCTCCTTTCTGGAGTTCTTCTTTTGCCCCTGTCCGGTCTTCACTTGGCTCTCCGATGCCTTTCTATTAACAGAACTTCCAGATCTCTCACTCTTCTCTTCTGCCTTTGGCTGCTCTATATCCGGAAGTTCACGGCCTCTCATGTCAGGGTCCTCAGACTCGCTGTCCTGCGGGATGCTGAATTTGTTTCGAAAATACACCTTTAGCGCATAAGTCCATGCGACCCCCTTTGCCTTATCCGGAATTTCATGGGTTCCGATGGCATGGATTGTGACAGTCCTTCTCTCTTCTGGCCGATCCGCATTGACCCAGCAAAGCTCCAAGTCAGCCTCATACTTCCAGTATCCATCCTTGTCCACCGTCAGGTAGACCTGTTTTCCTTCTGCATCATACTGTGTCGGCTTCTCATCAATAATATCGAAGTTGACATTATATTTGTTCAGAGCCGGCGTCATCAGCTCATAAATATCATCCAGCTTAGAAAAGTCATAATTGACCTCCTCACTGTAGAATTTTTTGGTCAGAGCCGGTATTTTCTTCCTTATTTTAATTATTTTCTGTTCCAGATTCATATATTGGTAATTTTTCATAGATTCATTTCCTCCATCTCAATCGTTCTATGCTGCTTCCTGTTCCTGTGCATACAGAAGTCTCCGGTTATGTACAACGCGTTGGATATCCTCAATCCGCAGGGCAGCGGATTTCCCAAATATCCTTTCGTACTGCATCCGTTCTCTTGGTGGAAGCACTTCTAAAAGATATCTTCCCTTACCGCCCAACAGATCCGATGCCCGCATCCGGATACATAAGGTTTTCCCTTTTTTACAGATTTCCACCTGAACAGACTCCTCTTTTAGCCCTTCCAGACAATTTTGCATCTGCCGGACTTTTGATAAACATCCACTGCCAGATATCTCACGCATCTCCTCCCGGATGCATCCGTAGAGAATCCTTTGTTTTGAGATTTCTGGAATCCGTTTGTAGATCCATTGTCTCGCCATGGCATTTACCACGTGAGAGCCCTGTTCCAGATATAAAAGATAATAGCGGTCTGGAAGCTGTCCTTGTAAGGTAAACTTCGGCCGGTATACTACGTCTTCCGCAGTTCTGCCTTCCAGGTAAAATTCCTCCGCCATGTTTCGGACATCCTCACGCTTTAAAGCCGGGATTAACTGCACGGTTTTAAATTTCTTTTTTAGGAGTACCTCGTCCCAGTGGTTCTGGATGATATCAAAAACCTTTTCTGAAATCTCCTGCTCCAGGATTCTTTCTGTTTCTTCCTTCGACGGGAATACGATATCTCTGGGTATACCAAGCATCTCCCGAAGTGGTTCCTGTACGTCGTGCAAGGAATAGCTGTTTTTGTAAAACATTCCACAGAAATTCAAGGGTTCTTTGATGCTTAAGCACCGGTCTTCTGCAGTGTACAAAAACAGGAAATCCTTTTGCGGTACTTTGATTAGGACATGCCCTGATACTTCCTCCAGAGAGGAATCCCCCAACAGCCATTCCAGAAAATGGACTGTATGAGTGCCGGACTGTACCCAAGCCGGCATCATCTCCAGGTCTTCCTGTGTCAGTTTCATGCCCTCACCTCCTAAATATAAGGAAGGGTATGCTGTTCACAATAGCTGCTGGCCCTCTGTGCGAGAGGACATTCCCGTTCCATGCCCAACCACATCCGAAACAGCCGAGCCATTGTCTGCTGCAAGGTTCCTTCCTCAATCGTTGCATATAATAGGAAGTCCTGGTATGCATTTTTGCTGTCTGCTGCCAGGTAAGCCGTCATCATTTCCACGACCTGCCCGTCATCGCTTATCTCTACTTCCATGTATGTCTCTCCACTGTATGGGATCACATGCAGCTTAGGCATTTCAGGGACATGCAGACACACATCCCTCGCCATCAGGACCGATGCTTCGTTACGGCCATCGAAATCCTTTATCTTGCTCAGCTGATGCATCCACTCAAATGCCAGATACGTCATATTTCCCTGGATCTCCTGGCTCTGTCTCTGCATGCCATGCAGAAAAGGTTCTTCCTTAAAACCGAGGACATTGATGTAGCTGGACATAAATACGCCGGCCACATCCATTCCATCTGTCACCATGATTTTTCTCTTCAATTTCTTTCCTCCTGTTTGGCAGCAAAAAAGACAGGTATTCCTGCCTTTCTGCTTAATATGTAAAATCTCCGGGAATATCGTAGTCATGCCAACGTATGGAAATGCATCGTGCTGCCTTTTCCTCCAGCTGGATCATAGCTTTGATATTACCGCCGTCACGCTTCGCTAAAAATATGGATTCGCAGATCCCGCAGTACACCTCATAGGCTGTACACGGCTTTTCTCCAAAGACCGTTTTAAAATTTTCTACGGCCTCTCCGATCAGCTTTTTTGAAAAACCCTGCTTATTCATGACGCGTGCCATGGCATTTGCCGGATAGCTGATATGGATGTCATAAAGCCTGCCCATGTCATTTAAGACTTCTTTATAATAATCAAAGACATGTTCCATATTACTGGTAAAATCCTCAATCCCATTACTATGTTCATGTCGGATCTTCATAGCTTCACCAAGGACCACTGTATGTCCGCCTTCCCATAAGGAATAAAAAATATTGGCACCAGATGCTCCGACATCTGAGGTTGTGACACGAATATATGCCGATAGATCTCCGGTCTGCTTGCGTCCATGCTGTTCCAGTAAATCTTTATAGGCTTTTGTCAGCTTATCGTCTGCAATCTTCCAAGCAAGCGTCGCTATGTAATGGTCTACATATCCGTACAGGAACTCATTTTCACGGTAATCATTCACATAGGCTGATGCTACCATGAACAGATCCGGCATCTCAATAATGGCATAATCTTTTTGGTCTCCAGATAATACCGCCCGGACTTTTCCTTCAAAAATGCGGAGCAGTGCATCACCCTTTGAAACCTTCAGGCATTCGTTCAGGATATCTGCAAGCACCTGCTTGGTTACATCCGATAGTGCATTACCATTGATCCTTGCCCTTGCTTTCAAGGTACCGATTGCAGTCATTCCAATTGGAACAACTTTATTTTGATACTGCAGGTACAGACCGGCATTTTTCCTTGTATCATCCATGATCTGTTCCATATCAGCATCTTCGATTGGCGTACACAGTGCTTCTCCTTCTGAAGTTTCTAAAATCTTCAGTTTTTTTGATGATTCACGGACCCACTCTGCACGGCTTCCCACATCATATAACCATTCATGAAATTCAATCTCCTTTTTAAACTCTTTATAGAAATCGTCTTCATAATACATAAGCACTCCCTTCCAGGTTTACACCTGCTGCTTTGTCACCAGCATGAGCCTTTGTATTTTTCCATCGTTGATACAAAAACGATACCCATCACGCCACATACTTTCAATGGTTAACAAATCCAGTTCATTAACACCATACCATTTGATTTTATAGCACCTCTTCTTCATTTGGATCCTCCTTCCAACCAAATAATTCATGCTCTGTCGGGAAATACAATTTTCCAGTTTCCTTGCATATGAAGATCACCGCATCCGTATTTTTACTTGCCTCGCAAAAATCGCCATAGTTCCAAGAGCGTTTATCTACGTCTGGCTGCTGTGTTCCCATCTTCAATTCATTTTCAGAAAACAGGTGGCTTCCCAATGTGCGTAAATGCATATTTGACGGAAGTGTCTTATAGGGAATAAAAGTGAATCCCATATATTGGAAGCTCTTTACCTTTTCTGATGACATTTCTTGCCCGATTGTCTCCAAACACTGGAGAAGGTAGTCCTGAAAAGAAAATCCTGTGGTAAGCCTAAACAACTGTAGAAATATTTCTTTTTCTCTTGTTTTCCTAAACATGCTGAGCATCTGCTCACCTACTCCCGGATTCTTTTTCTCCGTTTGACCCGTCATTTCCTGAAAAACGGTATCCAGAACATCTACCTGCTTTGATGGAAGTCTTCCTTTCAATCGTAATACCATTTGTGTAAAATCCTTCATTTCATTCGTTTCCTCCTTTCTTTTCTTTTTTTTTCGTAAAAGCACAAAAAAAAGACCCAAAAAGATTCTTTCTACTTTTTGTGTCTTCCTAATTTTTATGACTTTTACTGTTTGCAGCGTCTTGCGCTAAATATTGTCTTCCGGCAAATGCCAGAACAAAATTAATTTACCGGCTGCCGTTTTTCCGGAAAGCCTGTATAAATTTAATTCACTATAAGATTATCACAATATATAGCCATTGTCAACAAATCAATCACTATATATAGTATTATTTTCCAATTGGAATGCTGGAGCCTGGCTTTACAAAGACCCCAGCATTATTTGATATTAAATCTTTAAGCGCTTACTGATGGCATTTTTACATTTCCGCAGGTGCTTCCTCTGACTCCACAGGTTCTGGCTGTATGCATTTCGCCAGGCTTCGGCCATTCGCATCTTCCCCTTCCTCAAACGTGACCTGCTGCCCGGCTCTTAACTTCCGGAAACCATCCGTTTGGATTTCCGAAAAATGGGCAAAGTAATCCATGCCTTCTTCATCTTCTATAAAACCATATCCTCTTCTTGCGCTGAACCATTTTACTGTTCCCTTTTTGTCTGCCATAATGTCTCTCCTTTTCTAAACTTAGTTAATTGTTTTCAATAATTCGTGTTGGCGCCACACGAAATAAGGCGGCATGGAATCGAACCATGCCTGTATCTCCCCACCCTATTCAATTTCTTCGAAACCGTAAAAGGAATCTATGTTTAATGCAGCATCAATGTCTTTGATTCCAGTCAGTACCTCTTGTCTGTTACTAAAATAAAAACGGTATTTCTTCCCTACCTGCAGTTTATGCCGCTTATCCATCAGAAGCTGGGACACATTACCATCCTCCATCCTGATTCGGACTTTATATGTCCTGCCAGGCAGGTGCCGTCCTTTTATTTCATAGATGGTTCCAATGAGCGTCTCATACTCTTTTTTCTCTGCAGTCCGCAGCATCCGGTACGCCTGTACAAACCCGTAGATGCTGATTGCAACAGAGCAGATTAGAAATTGTGTAGATTTCATCTGCTTGCCCATGTAACATCCTACAAACAGAAAAAGAAAAGACAGGGCACTTGTTTTAAGTGTCCTGTCTGCTAAGACGGGCGGTATATTATGGATGCTGTCCAGCTTCCTGTTGATAAAAGCCACTGCCTTTTCTATCCATTTTTGATCAGATTTCATACCCCTCCTTTTTGACGGTTTGGATCAACAGAACTTTTTTGGTATGTAGTTCTGCAATATCTGATATGAACTTTCTTTGTAGATTTATAATTTCAGTATTATTTTTTCCTGAATCCAAACCGTCTTTTCGAATATCTTCCAGATATACAGCTATTTCACCACGCTCACGCAGGTTATTTAGTAAATTTTTATTCTGTTTCTTTAGCGGGTCGCCTCTTAATGCCCGTAAGGAAAGAGGGACGCCATATCCGCTGATCAGACTTACTAGAAACATTGAAAGGCGTTCCCTGAATGAGGAAAGCCGCGTTTCGACCAATGCTTCCTTAAATAAACTGATTTCTGCCTCTTTCTTATTTTCCGTTTCTACCCAGGCAACTAGCCCACGGGTGCAAAGCCTGCGGAGACAATACCGAAACTCCTCCTGGTCTCCTCCTTTATTTTCTCCAGGAAAGGTAAGACACAGGATCTTTCTCATTCTTTTATAGATCGTATCTTCTGGAACAATTGACCATAAAAGAGCACACCACAGATAAGCTTCCATATCTGTAAGCATCTTTTCTTCACCGTCTGTCTTTACATAAAATTTCCCATCCCCACGGACAGTTTTCATTCCAATTGCTGTGTACCATCTCATTTTAATCCTCCTCTAAAATAATCCCATGACCTCGATGATTTTAGGAACAATGTAGGTGAACGCCATCCCCATAACGATACAGATTCCTACATGTGATTTTCTCAAATCCCATGTTTCTTGTCTTTTGGTTCCTATGATCCGTACCTTACCAGGAACCTGCCATCTTAGTTTTCGATAAAACTCCCGGAATTCATTAATATCATATCCTAAAGAGCGGACACAAAAAATGAGCCTCTCTTCCTCCTCGTCATCCAGAAGCATAAAGCTTTTTCTGTTTTCTACATCTTTGATGACAATATAAAATTCTGGAATTCCTCTCCTGCTGCCCTCAACAATTTTGTCCATTTCATCGTAGTAGATGCGGCAGGACTCATAATGTCCATTTTTTTCCGGCTGAAGCACAACCAGACAGTTTTCTTCTAACTGCATATAGCACTGGTTTGCTTCCATGATCCTTCGGCTGATGCGTATCGTATTGACCATCAGAAAGAGGATTCCAAAAAAGAGTGCTGCAGATAAGTATAAAAGATCCCAGCAGATGTATCTTGACAGCAGATAACCAGTAACTCCAGCGGCAATACAGCAAAGTACGATACCAATCAGATACAGATCACGTCTGTCCATCATATTGAAAATATCATCTTCTTTCGCTTTTAGCCGCATCTTCTCCCCCTCTTTTTTATACTGTTTACTGTTCTCATGTACCTATACCACCTCCCTTCTGCTTCATTTCCATGAATTTTCTGCACTCTTTAATTGTTTCCTGACAAAAATAGATAGAGAACATGGCTATGTGCATATCTTTTTTTCTAAGGCATAATTTATTTTGCAGCCACTCATATGCTCCGTATCTTGTCATGCACCCTGATTTCCAGATTTCATCCAGTGCCCGGTGGGCTTCAATCCGCTTATGACGAAGCTCACTGTCTGCTAATGTCCCCATAGGTTGTAATGAGGACTTGTGAGCTCCAACATAGGCGTCGCAAGCCGGGTATCCATTGCAAACATAAAGATAGCTCTCTGGGTCCAGATTGTCCTTCCCATAAACATAGGATGCAGGGCGAATCTGAACTGGACGACCACAATAGGGGCAACGCATACCATTACGAGGATTTTTCTTTTTTTTCATATATATCCCTTCTTTCTCAATTCGTCCCATCTCTGCTTCTGTCCCTGTATTGTAAACAATCTGGTTTTTATAAGTCAACAGTATTTCGGGTTAACAAAAAATATTTTTCTTTTACGACCTCTTTGCCTGATTTCTGCCCCAGTTCTAAACTCAGAATGCTAAAAATCTGCATTTTATCCATTATGCTTGATCAATCGGGTGATGATTCCTTCCGCCACCTCATAATTATCATTGATCCGTGTAACAACAAACCCAACCTCATCGTTTTTAACTGGAAGTGATGACATATTGCAGGAATGTGCAACTGCATTGACCCCGATATTGAGCCGCATAAAATAAGTACCTTTATACACATCTGTAATGGTTCCTACATATTTACCCTGACGGACGCATTTCTTCAAATTATCTTTATTAATGTTTGCCGTCGCACTTTTTGCATCTACCGCTATGTCAATATCCTCAACGGAGTGGATATTGATTTTATTGACGGATACTAACACCAGATCACCTACATGGAATTTTTCACTGGCATCAGACATCCACTCCCAAGACATGTCACGGGACCTAACTGAAATCTCCACACCAAACACCTCCAGCCGGACCACTTTCTGTGCCACGGCAATCACCCTTGCCTCTACGATTCTTCCCGGATAGAGCATCGGCTCTTCTCCTTCATTTTCCGGAAGATAAAAGGTCTGCCGCTTTTTAAGCATGGCGTCCTTTCTGGATGACACCACACTCCTGGTCTCACTGTCCAGGTCCTTGATGATAAAATCCAGTTCGCATCCCAGCATATTGTTCGCGATTCTCGTCTGCCGGTTCAGTGTATCCGCATTTTCTCTGCCGTCTCTAGTCAGGTTAATCATCATCTCATCCATTGGGATGATGATCCGAAAGCCATTATAATAGGTAATCGCCACCACCCAGCCGCTCTCCAGCCGTTCAATACCGCCCAGCTGCCCGGTCAGGATTTTTCTGGTACGGTGCGCGTTTAGTAATTGGTGCCATCTGGCATCTTCCTTTTCTTCCAACGTCTCCACATGAGTATCCACCTCAATGGTCAGGATTCCATTTGCCAGGGCTGCTTTTGGGATGCTGGTCTCTGTATCCACGGCCGCACTTCCTTTTTTTGTTTTCTTCACTTCTGCCATAAATCTCCTCCTTAGAAAAAGGCACAAAAAAACAGCCCTCTGGCTGCCTTCTGTGCCTTGTCATTATTTTACAGATACTATTCTAAATTATACAATGTATATTGTCAATTTCATTGCTGCCGCAATGTAGTCGCATTTCCAGCTCGATTTGATAACAGCCTTTTTACCCCGTCTTCATAATAAAGCTGTGAAAAATACCAAACCTTTCCTTGTATCACACTACAGATTTTTTGTTCCAAAAGATAAGAAAAATCACTGGCATCCGGATTATCCCTTGCCCAGCCGGTAGATTCATAAAAGTCCTCTGGACTGTCATATATAAAAATACAGCATCTGGCCAGCTCTATCCTATCCAATTCCTCTTCTTTTATATGGATATTGAATTCCTCTTTTAAAATCTTTAAAAATCCATATCTGACCAAGGAATTAACAGTTACTTCCAACAATACACCTCCCATATCATTACATGTTGAGAAACAAATCTTCTACTTTTGTTATCTTCCCTTCCTCATGGTCCTGCCTGCCAGTCATGGTTCTTTTATTTGTCTTTTTTACTTCAACATCCAGCATAAGTGGTGGACTCTCTTTTTCTTCTCTTATGTCCTGTTCGTCTGGTGTTTCTACTAATTCTGTCTCCCCCTCTTTTTGAATCGGATGGAGAGTAGTTTTCTGGCTATTGACCCACGGTTCATACCATTTTGGAATATACTCCTCCACTTTTTCCATCACTAAATGTTTTGCGTCCGGATGCAGTGTATAATCCATTTTGCGAAATCTACACACTTTCTGCCCTCTTATGATGAGCAGGCCCTGGTCTAGTGGATATCGGAGCACCTCATCCGGCATTAAGAGCTCTCTTTTTCCCACAGAAGAGGATTCCGTATACTCTGGTACATAATTGGTAGCTCTTATGGTATTGTAATTTTTTCGGATAGAAGAAACTTCCACTGTGATCCCCCCAGTTCGTGCACTATAATACTCTGCAGTGGTCATGTCATTGCATCCAAGAAAGATGGAAAAATCACAGCCTCCAAGGATTTCTTCCCATTGGTTGTCAGGATATCTGTTTTGCATTTGGGGAATGTTTTGAAATAGAATTGCAATCCCAATGGCCCTGCTTCTTGCCGTTGCCAACTTTTTCTTAAAATCAGGCACTACGCCGATATTCGGGAACTCGTCCAAAATAAGATTCATTGGGATTGGCAATTTGCGCTCTTTGGTCCGATCTGCAAACCTTACCAGTTTAATGATCAAAAATGACGTAAACAAAGTCGCGAGTACATCAAATGTAGAATCCTGATCGGATGTAATACAAAAATACGCGCTTCTTTTCTTCCCCGGCAGGGTTAAATCAATATCCTTATGGCTGATGATCTGCTGCACCAATTTATTCTGTATAATCTGGAGTCTGGTTCCCAAACCCAGCACAGCATTACCTTTTACTTTTTCTGCCTTTGCAAATAATTGATACGGTCCTCTCGCCGGATGGTCTACAGGCAACCGCTCAAAAATGGAATCCAACATCTCAACACTTTTATTGATCAGTAACTTATAAGCCTCTGGAAAGGTACGCTTCTCTGGCGGATACTCCGTATACACATACAGACACAGTGCTTTTAACAGGTCCATTTCAGTATTATCATAAAAATGATCAAATTTGTCGGTGGTATTCCGAATGACAACATCACAAAAGACATCAATTAAGTTTCCATCGTCTATTTCTGCCAAACAGTCCCAGGCATCCGAATGGATCAGGTCAATCAGATTCAGTTGCTTGACAACATACTCCTGACTTCTTAAATAGGCTGCCAGATCCTCATACAATTCACTCTTGGGGTCTGTTACAAAAATGCTTTCCCCACGTCTGATACACTGAAGCGCCATCACTCTTGCGAATGCTCGGGACTTCATGCTGCCTTGTGAGCCGCATACTGCAAAATTTCGATTGAGTCTTGAATTTGTCGGCAGGCTAAGGATCGTGTCATCCTGCAAATCTTTTCCAAAAATAACCCCTTCTACCTTATCTGCTGTCTTATCAGATTGTAAGACCCTGTCCCGCTCCTCTTTTTCCATAAATCCAGAGGTTCCATAGGTTCCCTGCTCAGAAACGTCAAAATTCCGCTCATCATGGTTCCCTTTACCTTTCCCCTGCCAAATGATCATTCCTGCAACGCCGCCAAACAATACAAGAGCACTGCAAGACCATTTCAGCCCGTTTGCCGATGCTAAACCATGGTATATGCAATTAAGGGGATTCAGCGTAATCGTAGAATCAGAAAAAAGCTGTTCCAAAAATCCTCCGACAAACAAAGCCAAGAGCAGCAACCCAAAAATTCCTACCGATTTCTCCCATACTTGTGTATTTTTTTGACTAATTCTCTTCTTTCACCTCCTCCTCTATCCCACACCTCATATGATACTGAACCAGATTTTCGTAATAATTGCTGATTGTATTAACTGAATTATATAATGCAGTGATCAGCACTGCCCGGATGTTGCGGGCTTTCGTGTTTGCCTCTTCCATACATCTAAGCACATATTCGATATGCTGCATATCCAGCTTTGCAAATTGTGCTTTCACTATTTCAGCTGGTTTATCTTCCTTATTGACTCGTATGTTCCCAGCAGTAGATACCATAATGTCCGCTATGATTCCAACGATTTCATCAAGCCTTTGGTCATGTGGATGGTCATGTTTCAAAGCATCATAGGCTACCTGCTGCTTTATCCCTGCTACCGTTTCCTGAAAAGAGATGATAGGACTCTGTGTATCATATTCTTTGTTAGTAGTCTCTGTATTTGTTTCTCTGATTTGAGTGGTACCTCTCACAGATTGCGGGGAGACCGTCTCACTTATTTCAGTGATACCCCTCCCCCATTTAGGGGATACCCCTTTCATTTCCGGTGGATACCTGCTTTTTTCCTGCAGTCTTCCACTCCCTGCATCCTGTTCCAGAAATGTCAGCTGCTCCAGTATCTCTACATTCAATTCCAGAAACAGAACATTTGGGACTAATTGCCCTCCAATTTCCAAAGTCCTGAAAACACGCCGGATCACCCCAATCTTCTCTAGTTCGACCACTGCATTGGTGGCGTCCCGTTTCGATATACCAAACTGATCGGATATCTGCTGATAGCTCCTCTGCAAAAGGTCAGAATGAAATTTTTTCTTTAGGCCTATTAGTTGTCCAGTTAATTCATCCCTGACTTCTACCGCACGGTACCAATATACGACGTCTGCAAGAATAATGATAGCATTCAGGTTTGGTTTTCCCGTATCTTTCCGGATTGTCTTGTACCACGTGACTGGTATGATATTTCCAGATATGTGCAGGCGGCTCATTTTGTCAACTGCAGGGCTGCCGGTTTCAAATGGATTAGGATTTTGCATAGCAGACACCTCCTCCGGCCGGTTTTGGAGGGGCAGTCATTACTACCCTTCCTGTTTCAGATACTGCATTACTTTATGTGATGCGATTTCAATATACTTCACCTCCTCTCCAAAAAAAGCCCCCAATGCTTTTCTTTGATATTCCAGACATAGGATGCTTCCCTTTCGGTTCCATCCCATATCTTGTTTTATACGGAGCAAATGGTGCAGCTCCAATTCATAACAGAAATACACTGGATGTCCATTTTCATCAGTTCCTGCATTGACAGCGTATTCCTTATTCTCCTTTTTATACAAAATCCTGTTTAAAAACTGACAGAGCATTTTCCTTTTACTCTGACTTGTCAGGAGCATCATTTGCACATAGGATTCTTCAGACATAGGCAAATAGTAATATTTATCATATACATCATCAACCAGAAACAGATTTTTGCGGATACCACCATCACTTTCCAACAATGCTCCAATAAAATCCATACTGTCACCAATAATGACTGCCTCAGTTGGGCGCATGCTTCCGCTTCGCATCTCCTGTTTTTCAGTCCAGCTCCGCATAGCACGTTCCATTTTTTTTGCCCATTTCATTCTCTGTGAAAGTGTATGATATACGATATACACAGATTCCCCGGTAATCAGTATCCCACAGGCTCTGGATCCCTTGATGGCATCAACACCATTTTTGTACTCCAAGCTCCCATAGTATGCTGTTATTTCCCCCTCCCGTATCTCAGAGTGGTTCCCGAATAATTTCGGTTTTTTATTCCTGAAAATCGGGATACCCATCTTCCAGTGGAAGACCCATGCCTTGCTCATCCTATGCAGCCGTATTCTCTTTTGCACTTCACTTTTCACATGGTTTGTTTCAATAGCTCCTTGTAAAAAATAGCCAACCTCTGTCTCATACTCCTGAAGCAGATAACGCTTTCCCTTCATCCGCAGAACATAACCTTTACATCCAGATTTATTCCTGACAGAAATATAGCCCTCCTTCTTAAGCAGCGTTATGATAGTTGCGGCATAAGAATCAGAGCCGATTATTACACCTGCTAAGTCAGTTGGCAGCTCACCGCTGACCGCAATCAACAGCAACAACTCATCTTGTTTCTTCATACAGCTACATCCTTTCCGCTGTTCTATTTTTCCGATGTTATTACCCTATACGATGGATACCTGGGTACTTAATCTGTTCTTGGACCACAAATTCCTTTTAATTTGTAAGGTTTTCCAGATATATCTTCCATCGAAAATGCCAGTTGTATTTTCATTCCATTTTTCGATACCTGTTTTACAGGTGGAACTGCTCCAGCCACTTACAAAACTGACTGGAATCCATGATAAAAATTTGCGTGCCGTCTTGTTCCGCCATCCTCGTCAAATGATAGGTATCTACATTTATGCCGCTGTCTGATAATAAGAAAAAATTGGTCAATACATCCAAGACATGTTTTTCTTCGTAATTGTCATGATCCCTAACTCTGCCAAGAGGTAATGTTTCATCATACACGTGAAGAAAGCAGACCGTACATTTTTCAAAAACTGGTATACTGCCATGCTCTTCACTCTGTTTTAGGCACCAATGTCTGCATGCCGTATACAACGGCTTATACAGATAATCTGTATAGCTTTCCTTCCTGTGAGGTACTAAAACTGGCATCTTCACCTCAAGGATTCCATCGAAATATGAAAGCTCAATCCCATGTATGCGTACCAAATCTGACTTATATTTTTCATATTTTTGCGAATCCAGAGTTACTTCCAATGACAGCCGCCTCAGCTGCTCTGTCAGGCGTTCCGCACTTTTTGAAGCATCCAATACCATATCCCCAAAGTTTGTATATCTTACATTTGTAGTATTTCTGGAATATGACAACAAAATGCTTCTGGCCTCTGCAAGACAGTGCTCTGTACTGCCTGCCATCCTTTGTGCTGCATCAAGCTGCAGTTTTATTTTTTGAAGCCCTTTATCGTCAGTCGTCTTTTCGATAATATTCGATGTGACCATCCTCCTTTGCTACAGTACAATATCCTATAGTATCCGGGATCTGGATGCCTGCAATGTCTTTTGGCTGCTCAACAATTACAATATGGCCGCATCCTTCTATCTTCCTCCGTGTAAACAGATTATTGGCCAGCTGGATATCCGTCTCAGCTATGTAGGAAATATCAAAGATATCTGCATCAGCAACAAAAATAATTCTGATTGGGTATTCCTCTTTTGCAGCCAAGAAATGCTGTTCTACTTTCTTCTTACCCATGATGTCAATCAGCACCCAAAATGCCTGCATAGTTCCCCGTTCCCACGCTGAAAATCCAGTCTCATTGGCTGCAACCTCTTTTGTCTCCTGATTGATACAGATACTGCGTTCCTTTTCCAATGCTTTCAAAGCACGCCCAACGAATTTATCTCTGCCATCCTTCTCAAAGTAGGCATATAACTGGCTTTTCAAAAGTACGTTATATCTCTGTACCAATTCCTTGACTTCTTTCTCCACAGCCTTCTGTTTATTCTGTATTTCCATAGTCTGCATCCTCTCCTTCATAGATTGTTTTTAATTCATAACGACACATTAAAAACACAATATATGCCGCATAACCGTTCTCACTCATCCCCAGTTCTTTATATGACGCAATGAATGACACAATAAATGACGCAATCATTGCGCCTTGCCAGTTCTAAGTTCCAGTACGCATCTCCGTCAAGCCTCCTTTCTTTCCATATGCCTGTGTTCCATGCTCCTTCAGGCGTTGTTTTAGTTCCTGTAAGTCTTGCCGGTCCGTAGTGATTAGATCTTTTTCCAGACGGCTTGCCTTAAACTCAACAACCAGATTATTATTGTTCGTTGATACGAGGCCTGTACCACGTTCGAACCGTGTAATAGCGGTCATTTCTGCCTCAGATAAATCCAGTTCCTCTTTTATGTGCTCTGCTTCGCTGGTCTCCATATTCAAGATGATTTTTGTTTTAGAGTTATTTAAAATACCCCGACCAAGCTTTCCTCCTTTCAGGGCAAAAAAATCGACCAAATCCTGCGTAGCACATACCGCAGACCCACCATAGGCACGTATCACTTTAAATATCTCCAACAGGTATTCACCTGCCAATTCGTTTGTCATTAAAAGTTTCCACGCCTCATCAATAAAAATAGTCTTTTCTACTGTCCGGTCTTCCTTCGCTTTAGCCCAAACAAAATCCAATGCAACAAACATGCCAAGCAGTAGGTCTCCAGAAAGCTCCGATATATCAAGTACAACATATTTGTTATTCAAATCAACATTGGTTTGCTGGTTAAAAGTAGATGCAGAACCATTTACCAGACGGTTTAGGATGTTTGCAATTCGCCTGCATTCGGCTTTTCTGAGCAGCACCTCATGCAGATCACCAAGGATAGGCATTTCTTTGTATCTCTCAGGATGTTCCGGATCCACCAAACTATTATTGTCATGCGTAATTTTTTTCTCATTATAGGTAATGACCATAGATTCATCGAGCAATTGCTTTTCCTCATATGTCATGTCTGGTATTAAAAGAGAAAAGAAAATATGAAGGCTCTGAATTTTCATAGCCAGCTCTGATCGCTCTGACATATATCCATCTAATATTTCACTGGTAGTTGTATCTGTCTGGCGGATTTCCATGATATTGATACAGTTAGGAGAAGCTGGAGAAATTTGAATAAACTCTCCGCCAATGTTATTACAGGCCCGGGCAAACTCATGCCCTTTATCTGGTGCAATAATGAAAACCTGAATATTTTTTCTCCGCATCCGCAGTGCCATTAACTGCATCGTGAATGTTTTTCCTGCACCAGATGTACCGAGTATGGCAATATTTGCATTCTTATATAATTGAGAATTAAAAATATCTACAATTACCAGGGAATTATTTGCTTTATTTACTCCCATCATGATTCCGTCTTTATCGGACATCTCATACGCTGTGAATGGATAACATGCCGCAACCCCTGAAGTCAGGACATTCCGTTTTGAACGCTCATATAATTTTTCATCCAAACCTAGCAGCGGCAAAGACGATAAAAATGCCTGTTCCTCTCGGAACAGGCAGCTCATCGTTCCTATATCCTGGGAATTCAAAAGCTTTCCCATTTCTTTTGTTCGCCACTCCACTTCTTTTGCACTGTTGCCTGTAACTGTGATTAGGACAGCCATATAATAAAACTCTTCACTACCGCTCAGGCCTCGTTTCAGATAATATCCTGCTTGGATAGATTCACTTAGATCGTCAAAATCAGTATTCGTATCATAAGTATCCTTGATTTTTGACCTGTTCAGCCGGATTCGTCTTCCAATCCGGTCCATTGTTTTGCCTTTGTCCTGCCGGAAATAATAGACATCCACATCAATTCCTTCCCCCGCGTTTATAAGCAGAGAAAGCCATCCAGCCGGAACCTTAGTACGATACCTGTGCGATGGGATCAGAAGATAGCTGTGGTACACGCCATCAATCACAACATAATTTCGATGTTTCAGTTCAATAGTCTTTGGGGCAATCAATTCTGTTACGGGAATATGCTTGATGCTTTCTTCTCCATTTTCTCGACGATAATAGTCCACTACCTTCTGGATGCGTGTATCTAATGTCTCATACATGCTTGTCTTCCTGTTCAGCAGTTGGTAGAAAGCTTCTACAATAAACCTCGTATCATTCTCATATTCCAAAATTCCGTTCCCGCACAAAGAGAGGTATTTCTTTACCGTTTGTACTGCTGACTGCATATATAAATTTACATCTTTTTCATCCGGGTTTTTTCTGTTATTATAGGATTGATATTCAAAAATTAAATAGAAACGTCTTGTAATCGCTTCTTTTTTTCCTAAATTTTGAATCAGTTGTGCATAATCCTCCTGCAACAGCCTGCACCGCTCATCGGGTTCCTTCCTGGCTTCCTGCCTGATTTTTGCTATATATTCCGCTAAATCCGCTTTTTTGGACACAATCTTAAACTGCATTCTGATTGGGGCAATTTTGAGATAACTCATAAAAGACGAGATTATATTCCTCTGCTCTGCTGCTGACCGGAGTAGAAAATTAATGGGAAGAACCTCCACCAGTTTTACATACCGGTTATCTGTGGTATAGATGATCCCATGCTTTATCTGCCTGATTGGGAGATAGGGAGATGCCCAGGTCATAGGGAGCAAGTCCAGAGGAGCCTCTTTTTCTACCCTATGTTTCTTCTGATATTTCTGCGGTTCGGAAGCAACCTGATTATCGCTGATATGCTCTGCCTTATTAAGTTCCCGTTTTAATATTTTCTCTTCCCTGACCTGCTCCTTCCTCAGTCGCTCCTCCTCCTTGAGCTGTTGCTTTTTAAGCTGTTCTTCTTCCTTCTCTCTCTTGCGGTCAGCTTCAGACATATCTTTACGACGCCTCTTTTCTTCCCTCAGGCTCTGCTTCTCTGCCCTTTTTGCCTCTTTGAGCTTTTGTTTTAACTCTCTTACTTCGCTTTCGATTGTCTGCTCCTCCTTCCCTTTCCCGCCGACGTTGTTGCTTTCTCAGCCGCCTGTTCCTTTTTAACCGATATCTTCCATCAGGTACTGTAAGTATTCTCCTATTTTTTAAATATTTCAAAAATTGAAAAATAAAAGAGCTCAGACTCTCTCCCTGAACTCCTATAAGTGCGAATATTGCAACCGGCAGAATTACGATAATACCTGCATATATTTTTCCCCGCACCCCCCAATCCAAAGATAGCAATATCTGTAGTAAGAAAAAAACTAAAAAGCCAGTTTCTATGGCATTCCTTATTCCAATCCTACCTGATAAAATGGTTCCTTCCTGGGCAAAATTCGGCGGTATGGTATATACGTCAACACGCTCTTTATTTGCTATATGTAACACCTCCCAGCTTTAATTATATTTGTTCCGCTTGCTTCTAAACAGAAGGTAAAAAGCAAGACCTACTATTGCAAAACCACCTAAAACAAACATATATTTCTTCAATCCAGTTTCAAAAATCATAGGCTCCTCTTGTCCTCCACTTTCTTCAATATTTTCCACCTGACTTTGGCTTTCCCCTTCTGGCACATCCAACTGCTCTTCTGCTTTTAGTACATCACCTACTTCCCCTTCTATATGGTCTGTAACTTCAATCTGTAACAACAACAATCCTTTTTCTTGGATATGTTTTTGCTCAGGCGAAAATATAGTTTCATAGACATAATGATCATCATATGCTTCTGCTGCCTGAATCCTATAATCACCACTGTTTACAGATACATTGAGTACATATAGATTCTCCTGGTTTAATGTGTATCTGTTTTGTAAACCACTTTTTTCTATTATCACAATAACTTTTCCATCGAATCCAGAAAAGGGTTCCACACGCAATGCTATTGTAGCCGTCTCCTGTTCAGTAGGAGTAAAGTTTTCATTGACAGAACCTCTATCATTCCATGTCTCCGTTTTTTCCAGCACAGAACCTGCCTCTGAAAACAGTACATATCTCCCGGCAGTATTTACCATGTCATAAGCCCAACAGTCTTTGAGCATGGTCCCCTTTGCATCAAATCCATTCCCATTTTCCCACTTTACAATCTCTGGCAGGTTATTCCCATCTGTACTCTCAGCATAAATTTTTACTGGCTGAAAAGTACATAAGAGGAAAAGAATACAAAATGCTATTTTCACATATGTCCGCATATCTGCTCTCCTCACTACTTATTTTCCGATAATCCAAAATGCTCCATCGGAGAGATCACGTCCGAAAGATCTGATTGTCTCCACACTATATACCTTTCCCGTCCGCTCCCGGCTGGCACAATCTGCAATAGTTATGTATCCATCTCTGGTTACTCCTGTTAAAACTATAAAATGTCCGCTCCCGCTGCCAGTTATTGTATACGCTTCGCAGATTTCTATCACCATCTTTCCCTCCTTCAGTGATTGCACCACGTAATCCATCCGGTCTTTTCCAACTCTTTCTGATGTCAGCCCCCAATGGTGCGCGGCATTTGTTGGAAAGGAATGGGCAGTTCCAGCTCCCGGAACATATTCTCCATTATTGATAGAATAAGCGCATGTCATCTGTGGAGTTACTGTCTGCCTGGTCAACGTGGAAATGATAATCGCCATAGAGGTCGGACCACAACCTGATGCACTGATAGTGCTTGAACCATACGGCATACTACGCCACGGTTCTTCTGTCTGGTTATAGTAGACCACATTTTTCACACCTCTTCCCACAGTATCATAAGCAATGATATCACCTGTCACATCGATGTTTCCTATGTAGGAATCACTGGCATTTCCTCCTCCGGTAACAAAATCAGCCCAGGAAAAAAGGGAAAAGAACGACTCTTTCAGAGACTGCAGCCCATCCTGCAATAGTCTCAGTATTTTTAGTACCAGCTCGAATGTGTTTTGGTCAGTAACATACTTATACTCGTACCCACTTCCTCCGCCTTCCATCTGAGAGTGCAGCATCAAGGCCAGCGTATACTCCACAGACTTGGCCTTTGTCTGAAATGCCTCGGTAGTGACGTTTCCCCCTTCTTGTTTCAGTTGTTCATAAGTTGTTTTCTCAATCTCTGTTTTTCCTGATTCTGACAGAAAATAGTAAGCAGTTTCCGTTGCATCCGTTTCTTTCTCGTTTGTCACAGACCATGAATAAAAACGGTCTATATTATCCGTAACTACTGTTTTTAACTGCTCATAAGCACCACTCAAGTCCTCATTTTCATCCCCTTCCGCAGATATCGTTCCAGAGGAAGCTCCCGCCTCTTGAATACTGACGTAACCTAATACTTTTTTAACGTAGTTTTGTGTTTCTGGATAAGGGGGAATCTGATAACCATATTGAATTACTGCCCCTGGACCGGCATTATAAGCAGCGATAGCAAGTTCCAGACCATTTGGATAGCCTTTAAACTGTTCTATATTGCCTGCTATGTATTTTGCTCCACCCATGATATTTTGTCTGGGGTCATACGGATCTACACCAAGAGAGGCTGCTGTCCCCGGCATCAGCTGCATAATTCCAATCGCACCGGCATAAGAAATCACATTGGGATTAAAATCCGATTCTGCTTTGGCAATCGCTTTCAGCAATGCTTCTGGCACTCCATATGTCTGAGCGGCTTCACGGAAGATGGCGTCGTATGTACTTGTTAAATCTGTGGTCATATCCAGCCCAAGTGCATTTGGATATCCCAGAAATGACTGGATCTGGCTGGAATCCATATTTTCAATCAGCAATATGGCTAGATAATAACTCAGGTTCCGTTTCAATTTTGTTTCATATTCGTCTATAACTGAGAGTTCATGTGCTGCATAGTTCTGGGCTTTATCTGCATTGATTTCCTGTAATTTGATATCCCGCCCCTGCTCAATGATTTTCAGGATTTCATTTTTATACTCCTCATTATTCAAAATCTTCTCAATCCTGATTTTTGTATTAGACAGTTGAGCAGATTGTGCTTCGTTTGCAAAAGAATCCGCATTTGCAAAGCCAAGATAGGACAAGATAATACCTACCATATTGGCTATTAAAAACATGAACAGGATAATACTTGCAGTAATTGCAGCTATAACTTTCCAAAAAGTTTTGCTTGTAACTATCGTACCCACAATAGTACCCAACGGACCACCTAGTGCAGTTCCTGCTGTTGCACCTGCTGCTGCCGCTCCACCTTGTGCTGAGGCAGTTGCTGCATAAGCTGCCTGCGTCGCATGAGCAGCTGTATTTGCCGCATCTGCCCCCTTTTTTGCCATTCCTGTGATATTCTGGACCTGCTGTGCTGTCTGAGCAGCCTGCAAAGCCGCATTGGGAGCTTGATCAAGAGGGGTGGAATCCGTTCTGTCATCCTTCATGGTTTTCACCCCCTTCATTTTATTTCTTCATCATGTTTTTTCGGACTACCCTTCCTCTTTTTAATCTCATCCCTAGACTTCGGTACTTCCCGGACTCTTTCCTCTCTGCTAGTGCTGCGGACTTCTCTTTCTGATTTCTCCGACGATATACCTCCGGCATCCAGATTTGGCATTGTTTCATTGCCATTTCCATCCAGATTAAACATTGTGTCATTCCCGTTATCATTAAAGTCATGGTACAATCCCATATCTGGGTTTGGTTGTCCTTCCATTCCTGGCTTTTCACCTGATGTATGATGGGGCAAACTATCTCCTGTATGTATACCTTCAGTGTAGGAATCCATTGCACCTGCCGTCGTTTGACTTCCGATTTCATTAATGATTCCGTCATCCTGACCAGCTGCATTATCTCCCGCAATATTACTACCTGAAGAAGAGTCTCCATAAGATGACTCCATACCTCCCGCCCCGGTTTCATTGTCCGCACCTGAGCTGTCAATATTTCCTCCCTCCAGATCCATTGCAGTTCCGTCTGAGGACTCTGTATCAAAATCATCCTCTTCCACTGGATAATCGCCCATTTCTCCAATTGTGTTGGAATCGCTTCCTAAAACAACTTCTGAATTATTCATATCGCCATTTGATGCTTCCGTCTGGAAAGCTTCTGAAGATGCTTCCGTGGAACCTTGTGGCTCCATTTCTCCATTTGTATTGGTGAAATCGCCTGTATCCATATTCATATCACCGGTTGATGCATTACTTTCCGACATATCTGACGGCATCATGCCAAGTTCATCCAGCACCCCGGAATCTTCTGTCAGGCCATCACTATCGAAATCTCCCTGCTGCATTTCGGCATCTGCTGAATTCTCTTGTGGATTGCCAAATGCATTTGCAGAATTTTCCATATCCATAGCATCTCCTGCCATTGTTCCAGCTGCCATAGGAATTGGTCCTCCAGAACCCTCTGTCATGTTTGCTGCATTTCCATACGCTTGTCCGCCTGTTGCTGCACCTGTGCCTGATTCTCCACCACCTGCCGCACCTTTGACATGCGAAAAAATCCTGCCTGCTGCCATCATGAGACCCATTGCACCCAGACCGTTGCTCGGTCTGCCCAAATTAACTCCAAGAGAAGACATGTACGAATCCAGTTTGAATGTAATTTTGCAAAATCCAACCAAACATAGCGTTGCAACAAAAAACTTCGTAAATCCATAACTGCTTGCCATTAAATTTCCATATCCCGAAAGAAACATCTTCAGACACCAGGAATTCAATATAATCAAAACGACCTGACCACCAAACATTTTGGCCCACGATGCCAGTATGTTGTTGGTCGATTTTGATCCACCGGTCGCAAATGCCAGAGGCGATGTGTAAGAAAAAACTCCAAGCAAAACATATCGTTCTGCTATCACAAACAGCATCTTAAAATAATTCCAGGCAACTACAAACTGCATGATGAGCATAAGCAACGCAATACTTAAGCTGTCAATTCCGAGTGAACCGGTAACACCTTCCAAAGCCGAAACATATCCGCTGAAACTCTCAACCTTGATTTCTGTCCCTGCCACCCATTGATATGGAGTACCGGCAATATCCAGAATATAGTTCACAACATATTTGGCGGACACAATAAGAAACAGGCACATTCCACTTCTACAAACCAGTTCTATCGGGTCTTCGCTTGCAAGCCCTGCCTTACCAAACATGCTCTTAAAAAGCTGCCAGGTACAGACCAGCAATAGAATTGCAATTCCCATAGGTACCATCACATTCTTATATAAATCTCCTACCACTCCAAATAATTCTTCAAATAGGGTTAAGTCGCACGAAAGCAGTTCCGTAAACATATCGGTCACAATCTCCATCATGTCGACGATAAACTGTGAGCATAGTTCTCTAATGCCTTCTATTAATAATTCTAATAACCAACTCAAACTGGTAAGGATACCCTCCTTTCAGCCGGGAGAGCACCGGCATATTTCTATAAGTTATTTTTCGTTAACCTCCGAACAGACTCTGTGGAATTATTTTTTCGAAGTAGGTAACAATTGCTCCAAGTGTCATAAGTGCTGCCCAGCAGACTACAATTCTTTTCAGCCATGACCTGGATTCATCTACGGTTCGACCGGATTTTGAAAAATTCATTAAAAACAGGCACACAGCAGCACATACAACCGCCGCTACCGTAGCGATTCCCGCCACGTCCTTGTATACCGTCTGCATGGCATTTTTCGCTGTTTCGAAAATATCGCCGGCAGCATATGCCGGCATAGCAGTCGCACAAATCATTAAAACTGTCAAAAATACAATGAATGCAAACTGGGGAACCAGCTCGGTCCGCTGATTCCCCAGTTTGATATTGCCTTTTTCCTTATTTTCACACTTCAATTTTCCTGTCAAGCATTTCCCTCCTTTCTGTCCCATATTTTTTCGCACAAAAAAAGCAGCCGATTATGGCTGCCTCTGGCTTTGTAAAACTTGCGGCTCTCCATGCACATGTCCTGCATGCACAAGAATTTACTCTATCATTGTATATACTCTGTTATCATATGTCAATATCATCAATAACGCAATACTGTAGGAAAAGCATCGCAATTTCATCTCATGAAAAGGCACTGCTTTTTGAACCTCAATCGTTAGTATATTCTTCGATTTTAAAATACTCTTTATAAATAGGGAAAGTTAATTGTTCAGATACGAAAGAACTATATAGAACCGGCAAAGCCGGATAGATTTCGAAGTAAAATGATAAATTTCTATGGCAGGGACACTTCCATCCCTGCCACATCTTGACAATGTCTGCACTTTTATGAATAACTATTGACACATATACGATAATATTCTTTGCTATTTTTATCACCATTTTTATAAACTGTGGACACAGAGTTACTGTTTGCTGCTAATGCCTCGTAAAGTAAAACTACATCCTCCGCCCCTGTAAATTGGTAATTTTCTTCCTTTGCCTTTCTTATACTCTCATTCATCCATTCCAACGCCCCCCTTATATCAGTTGTTGCAATCATTTTACTGATCTTACCTTCTTCTGGTTCAAGTTCTAAAGAATTTTCATGGTAGCAAACATATATTGTTCCCATTTCCACTTTTACTGTACCCTGTATCTCCATATGGATTCCTCCTACTGTTATCTCTTTTTTCTTTAAGCTATCACTTTAAAATCTTTTGGTATTAAACCAGATCCCCACCTATATATCCCATCGGTCCAGTATTTCCGCTCACGCTTCTTTCCAGGTTTTTTAACTTTTGTCAGGACAATCGTATCCCCTGGCTTTGTACCGTTGCTTAACGTATATTGATTAATAAACGTAATTTTACTTCCTATTGGAAGGTTCTCCAGCGAATTTGGACTCTTTTTTGATTCATGGTACGCCCAACACTGTTCCCTCCATTTTTTTGCATATTCAGAGTCCGTATCTGTCAAAAGATTTAAAATACCTTTTGGGCATTTGCATTGCATCGGCCCACAGGTCTCATCCATATCTTTATAAGCAAAATTATTATAGTTTCTCTGATCTGTACTGGTAAGAAAAACTGCTGCCCAAATATGATAGTTTCCATCCCGGTCAGTCGTTTTGACAGCTGCATAATAGGTCCGACCCACCATAGAGGATTTTAATACTGTCATCTCCTTATACCATACTCCATGACTCTCATGTGCCTTTTGTGTCAGTAAACGGTCGCATTCTGACTTTATATTGATGATATATTTACCATCTTTTAATTCACCGTTCAAATGATAGGATGTCCATCCCATTTCCGAATCCTCCTATACATGGCGGGCAGAAGGAAAATCTACTTCTCCCGCCAGAACCCCTATATTAGACTCTTTAAGCTGCAAGATTCAAAATTCCTGCCTCTGCTTTCTGGAATCTTATACAGTATTTTAATTTTTCAGTCTCAAATTTTACAAACTCACTATTTACTTCATGAATTTTTACAATCCTGTCGGTTTCTTTCCATTGACCATTATTATAATATTTTGCTGTTTTTCCCTCTTCTATAGGAAGAAGTATACTTCCATAAATCAGGACTATTTTCTTTCCTTTCATTCGTTATCCTCCTTTCTTCCATATTAGAAAAATGTATCTTCATTCCTCCTTCCAGATATCTTTCTTTTTCAGCACGCAAAAAAGGCACTGATTATCCCAAAATAATCAATGCCTTTCCGTGTAATTTCAGACAGTATCTGCCTTAATTTTTAACTCTGACCATATGCCAGATTAAAATTTACTTTCAGCGTTAAACTGAAAAAGATTTTATATCTCCTTCATTATATATCTATATATGGTATTTGTCAATCTTCAATATACAGTATATAGTATTTTACCAACTATTGAACAGTATACTGTACAAATACCACGTATAAACGTAGTCCCAGAATATCAGGGTACTTAGGCAACCACACACAGAACATGTTGGTATTTCTATTTATCTTTTGTATATTTATCTTCGGAAAAAGTCCGGATGCACTTCAACATTGTATAAACATGCTCCTGGTATAAGTCTTCATCGAATACTTCATGAACCTTGGAGTATTTGATCATTAATGGTCGGTACATCTCCACGATTTGCAGCATTGCTTTTTTATCATATTCCTTAGCTCTTTGCAAGGTCTCTTCAAATTTCATACCCTTTTCCTCCCAACATCTTCCTGATTTTTGCGATTGCATTGTAGTATGTATATTCTGCCTTCTTCGCATCAATCCTTAAAATTACCCCAATCTCGCCAAAGGACTTTTCATGTAAAATCCTGAGTACAATTACATTTTTCTGCAGGATATTAAGTTCCTTAATGGCAATAAATAAGTGGTAGTTTTCAATCTGTCCCAAAAGTTGCTTGATTTCGATTACCCCTTCCGAAAAGTTCTCGGATATTTTATCAATTTGCAGTAGAATATCTTCTGTATCAACTTTTGCCAGTTCCGAACAATTCTCATAAATAGCTTCTGCCTCTGATATTTTGCACTTTTTCTTAAAATATGCGTATGTATTATTCTCAATTGCTCTCTTCACATATGCACTAAAATGATCCTTTAATTCTTCATCATGATTTTTCATCTTTATTACCTCCTGAAATTTTTCAATGTTCCTGTAGAAAAACTTCAGGCGGTGCTCTTTGCGGATGGGAGCTTCGACATTTTTTTATAAAATCCCTTATTTTTAGACATGAGGAAATAAAAAAGACCGTTGTATAATATCTACAACAGTCTTGAAACGGAATACATTTTTGTTTTGATTTTATTACTCCTCGAATAAAGCTAACCCAAACCTCAAACTATTACCAAAAAAGAATTTTTGTGCCCTGAGATTATTATCCTTTCTATATCACTTTAACACTACATAGCATTAACTTGATAATATCAGGTCTTATCCCAAAAATTCTTACTTTTTACTTATATTTACACTAATCGACCTCCTAATACTATTTTCATAGATTTATTCTTGTTCTTTTAGGAATTCTTCGATTTCCCTGTCACATACTCTCACTTCATCCACTATGATTTCCTCAATTTTTTCAAAATTGCAGTCAATCTGTTCAGAAGTCATCTTGTCTACTTCTTCTCGCTCTTCTTCTATGATTTCCATGAGTTCCTCTTCTTTAGTTTCAGCAGCATATGCATATCCACACTCTGCACAGATCCGAGCTTTTAACGGATTGACAGCTTTACATTGTGGGCATTTTTTTGTGTCAGCCATTTGCCGGTCTTTTTTTATGATAGAAGCTAAGAGCAGGACGATTCCTGCAGATATAATAGCGATTCCCGCTTTCCATGAAAAAAACAACACTGCAATTCCCAAAACCTCACTTGTACAAAAGCAACAAAATATACTTTTTCTAATCTTCAATTTTTATCCCCCTGCCTATAATATTTTTCGGATCACAATTCCCTGTATACTGCTTTTCCCGACACAGCCAAAATTTCTGCTGTCCTGAGAATATGCACCATTATCTCCTATCAGGAAATAGTGGTTTGCAGGTACAGTAAGTTCTGTTTCCTTTGTATTTTTAATTTCCATATACTTACCATTTATATAAACCGCATTTTGAGCAAACTTTAGATGATCTCCTTCCGTTGCAAAAACTCTTTTTATCACAACCGCATCTATTTCGTCTACATATGCTGTTACTATGTCCCCCTTGCGGGGAGCAGCCCACTTTTTAAACAGGATAATATCTCCGTTTTCATAAGTTGGCTGCATAGACTCACCAGTTACATAGGCAATCCCCAGAAAAGCCTGGAAGATTACCATTATAAAAAATGAAATAATTATAGCCTGTGTTATTTTCTTCGCGTTACGTTTTGTTTTAGTCCGCGTGTTTACCACTCCTTTCTACTCCTCAATGTCGAAAACTGAATAATTTTGCTTCATTAACTCAGCTTCAGACGAGTCAATCTTATAATCATCATCAAGGTCAATCACCCTGCTTTGTACCACACTCAAATCCTGCTGAGAATCATGTTTATTAAACTGTTCCAGCTCCGGTTCCTTTGATGTATATCTCCCATCCTGTAATGCCCAATAAGCAAGAATTGCTTTTACAACATATCTTGCTTTTTTTCTGCCACATGCATTCAAATACTCAGCCACACGTCTATGATCTATATCTGATTCGTCAAACATCAGGTGAAAGCGATACGGATTCTGTTTTCCCATATAGACGCCCCCTTAAAGCAGTCCTTTATCTGCCAGATATTTTTGCTTATATCCCTTTACGTTTGCTTTTGTGTCATTAATAATATAATATTCTCCCTGATAGCGTTTCCACTCTTTCTCTATGATTTTATACAATAAGGCAGTTCCCCCACCAGTGAAGACCGTCAGAGTTGTCCTTAAGTCAATCCCGCATTCGCGAAATCGACCAAGGCATTTATTTATATGGTCCGTAGCCAATTCAATTGTTCGCTCAATGACCTCTTGCTTATGCTTTGATGCATATCCGAGGATGATATTGTCAATATCACTTTCTTCGAGATCCATATTGAATTTTTCCCTTATGCCTCGGTTAATACTCCGATACATTGGAATCACTCCAAGCGGCATAGAATCGACAATATCCCAGTCTACCTTTCCATATCTCAGGAGCATATAGTCAAAAGTAAAACCACCGATATCTAATATCAAGACTTTTGGATGCGTAGACAATCTAAGTCTGCCGGCAAGTAAAAAATACGCTGCATACGTCTGCATATGTACATACACTTTAGAAATCCCGATTTTATAGGTATTATCCATATATCCTATCTCATTTATCTGCCCTCCTCTGTAAAAATATTCTGCAAATTTCCTACGCTCTCCCCGGTAATACAGAGGTGGCAGCCCGACCACTAAATCTAAGTTCAATAATTCTCCTGACAATATCATTCTGGTGCTTTGCATAAATTTAAGTTCTTTTGCAATGGCAAATAATGTTAAAACATAATAGCGCTCATCTTCTGTCTTATCCTCCAAGTATACCCCTCTGCTTTCGCTTAACCTGTAATACTCTCCTTTATAATAGATTGCCTCCTCTTTTTCGGCAGGGGCTTTCTCTAATACAGCCAAACCAGCATTAAATTCATAATGTTCTGTCTTAATTGCTTTATTTCCTGTATCAATAGGTATCATCATAATGAACTCCTTTCCGGTACTAAACCTTAAGCAAATTGTTATTACGCATACTATGCGCATTAGTTAATTTAACTATAAAGATTTTGAATTTGCTAAGTCAACAGTATTTCTAGGATTGTTCAAAATTCTTCATAAAGTATTCCATAATCCTTTGGCTTTCCTCCTCACAGCCCCATAAAATGTCATTCACAGCCGCAAAAGCCTGCTCACGCCACCGGAAATAAGTTGCCCTATGTATTCTTGGAAAATGGGGTTCCAGCTTGTCTAAAATTTCTTCAACGTTCTCTGCTTTATAAGCTGACATATAACTATAATATAAAACCCAATAATACCGCTCTCCCTGCGGATGGTACTTTCTCATTAATTCTACTGCTTCATCAATCAGTTTCAAAAATTTATTTGACCGATTAATCGACTCTATTGTATCCTGTACATCTTCCAGGTCCTGATTAATATCCATGCCGGCCTGATACACACTATCCAAAAAAGTATCAATATCGGTGCCATATTCACTCTGGATTCGATGTTTCACTTGATTTATCTTTATCTGCATCCTCCAATTTACCGCACGATAAATCTTAAATAAAGATATAATATCATGGTAAACCGTATTCTCTTCTCCCACGTATCTTTCCGTTAAAACACCATTCCTGCCCATTTTTACTTATCATCCTTTCTGCACAGATTATCCCGGTCACGATCAGGGCCTTCTTCCTCCCATAATCCTTCCAATTCTCTATCACTTTCTTTTCCCACTTTAATGCAGCACCATAAAACAAATGCACTTATAATGCCCGCTAATCCCAAAATAATCATCCTGTTATCTCCTTATCTCTACTATGTCAAAACATCCCTATCGGATATCAAGATACACCACCTGAAGCATATCTCAGCATAAAGCTGTATTCCTCTTTCCTAACCATGCAGTAAATTATATCAAGCGGATGCTATGGATGCCCCTACGATATATCACTTCTGGCTGACGGTTGATACGAAATTCAATATTTTGTTGTCAAGGTTCGAAGTACATGTAATAACTTTTTTGGTTTACGTGGATTTCTATAAAAAAAGAGAATTTTTTTTATTTTTTTAGAAATGTTGTAAGATTGAGTCTTCAGAACTATTGCTCAGGCTCTACAGAAAAAAGGTGCTGCCACACGAAGTGTGAAACAGCACCCTTTAGGTTAATTGTAAATTGTAGAATTAAAATTTCCTGGATTAGGAGATATAAATCAAATTTTTAATCAGACATTTATTTGTTTCAAAATACGATTTTGAGTCTCGATATCAAGATCCATCTTATTTTCTCTTATTATTTTATTCAGTAACTCTGTTGCATCCTCTGTGAAAACTTCATCAGCCTTCTGCAAATCACGAATTTTGTTCACAATATCGTCTTCCGTAATTTGATGGGTCTTCAGTGGATCCAACACATCCGTTGAAGATGGATTGATTTTAACACTTTCTAACGATATTTCACTTCCCTTCTGCCTAATATATATATACTATAAATCTTATGACCATTTTATCAACTGTAACATCTTATAAAAAAGAGACCGTTTCACATCATAATGATATGCTACAGCCTCCATTTATTTTAAATTGGGATTAAGCGCTTGACTATTCATTTTCATTGTATAAGTTGCATAAATCATATTTCAAAAATGCTATATTTGGGTCACAAATCAGCTTGGGTCACAATACTTTTTTATGATGGATGGTACTATTTTGTTATGTGCATTCCCTACATGTAGTATTATCCATCATCAGAAATAACTATATATTGTTATATTGCATTATGCAGAAACATATGTTCGTTGACATCCGGAAAGCACATAGCAAACCGCACGTCCACTTCGTTTACATCCTTATTTACCGAATTAACTTCACCGCCGATATAGCGTGCGGATTTATCAATTTTTAGTAATATTTCATCACTTAAAGCTAATTTTCTCATGTTTTTCCTCTCGTTTTTTGTAGCTGATTCACAAATTTGAAGTTGCCTTGTAAAGATAAAATACCCCTCTTTATATGCATTTTAAGCCCTTATTTGCACTGTATGTTTATACACTTTGATATATAACGGGTCAAAAACAGGGGTTAGGTCACAAATAGCGCTTTTTTCAAATCTGCGCTGCTATACATAATTATACAGTATTATGCAACATTGCCTGATACAGAAAGATGATTTTTCGTAAAGTCTGTATTGATGCAATCTTAGACATTATATACATTTTGAGGAAGAACTTCAAGTAGTTAAGATACCAAAGCTGTCCTCAGCCCTTTGCCTCCTTGGATGCATCTACCTGCTGGAAGCCATGTTTTTCGCCATTGCCCATGGGCTGTCCAGCTTGTTGAAAAAATTCGGTCCTACCTACGTAGTGGCAATGGTCCTGTACTTTGGATCCATGATCCTGTGTGGGATGATAGGCATTCAGACCCACCCGCTTCCTGCATTTCTGCAATCCATTGCAGCCCTGCTGCCCATGAGTTATATCAGCAGTGATTTTATTGATTTCAGGACAGGAGGAACCTATAATTTTACGCCAATGATTCAGTCCTATTTATTTTCAGGGGCAGTGAGCGGAATTTTGCTGGTATTCTCCATGTATAAAAATAAGAGAAAGAAGCCTGATCATGGAAGATCATGGAACAAGCGTTTTTATTTCAGTTTTCCATAATACATATCGCTAAATATTCCTTCTTTTTCGATTAAGTCCGTATAATTTCCCACCTGCACAATCTGTCCATGGTTCATAACAATAATCTTATCACAGTTTTTCAATGTGGTAAGCCTATGTGCAATGGATAGGATTGTCATGTTATCTTTGTTTTTTAACACCTCGATTTCATTTTGAATATATCGTTCAGAGGTATTATCCAGTGCAGAGGTTGCTTCATCTAAAATCAGGATTTTAGGCTTTCTTAAAAAAACCCGGGCAATTGCAATCCGCTGTCTTTGACCGCCCGATAAGTTACTGCCGCCTTCACTTATGTTAGTGTTAATCCCATCTGGTAAGCTGTTAATGAAATCATAAAGATTTGCCTTGATGATAGCTTCCCTGACGTCTTTTTCAGTTGGCTTGTCTTCCAAACCATAGCAGATATTCTCCAATATAGTCCCAGCAATCAAGAACGGATTTTGGGGCACCAGTGCGATGATTTGTGACAACTCTTTTCTTGATAGGGAATTAATATTCGTACCATCAATATGGATAGACCCCTCACACGGTTCCAGTTTGCATATGGCTTTTATCAGCGATGATTTCCCGCAGCCGCTGGGTCCGGCGATCCCCCAAAAGGCCCCCTTTTCGATGGACAAGTCTATATTTTTTAATATGTTTTTCTCCTCATTGTAAGAGAAATTCAGATTATGTATGTTGACAATATACGGACAATCCACTGGCCTTTGCATATTGCTTAAACTATAGGAATAAGAAAAATCACAAGAAATTACAGTCATTTTGAAAAAATCTTCTGCCAAAATCAAACTCTCTGAAAGTTCATCCAGAATTCTATGAAGTTCCTGCAAGGGCTTGATCAGCTGGGAAAAACAAAGATAGGATGTCAAAACAGCTCCAACACTAATGATGCCTTGTGTCGCTAGATATGCTGAAGTACCAATCATCAGAACCGTAAAAAAGATTTCGTTCATGAATTTCAAAGTATCGTATTTGGCCATTTGCAAATGGTGTTTCATTTCTTTCCGTCTCAGATATTCTGATTTCGTGTTAAATCTTTTTTCTTCTAAGGTATTGCTGTCTGTCATTCGGATAACTTCTATTCCATTAAGCAGTTCAACAATCGCCCCGTCCATGTTTGCTTTTGTTTCCAATAATTCTACTCGGATTCCTTTTTGCGTACTGATCTGTCTAAAAACGATGATGATCCCAATAGGTACAACCAGAAGCATTAGGATTGCCAGACTTGCCGGCAATGTAGTAAAGATGACAACGATGGCTGCCACACTATTGAATACAGCGGGAGCCAAATCCATAAAGATTAGTTTTTCAAGTTTCACGGTGCCTTCTAAACACCGATTTAATCTTCCATGGATATTTCCTGTCATATGCTCCTTGAAATAGGTTAAAGGTGCTTTGAGCAAGGAAGAAATGGCCATTCCTCTTGCCTTTTTTTCAGTTTTGGTTGCAATATCTTCAACCAGGATCCTCCGCAAGATTTTTATAAGTTCATTTATCACATTGACAATCATAATGATAAGCAGGATTGGAATGATTTTATAAAAGTAAAGTTCTGTCTGAGAAAGAATATCATCCGTTAACCAGCCGATTGCTTTGGGAGTGATTTGAGTTAATATGGAGGAGATGGCCATAATAAACACGATGACTACAAAAGTTATTTTCTGTTTCCGATCCAGTAATCGATATACATTTAATAAAATCTGTTTCGTTTTCACACTTCTCACCTCTGTTCATTTATGACACATTTCTGTTCATTTCATGGCACATTTAAACCTCTCATGTACAGCATAAATTTATCATACTTAGCATTGTATAAAAAGTCAAGGTACCCAGCTCTGACGAGTAAATATATTTTTAATGGAATGCACCCAGTTTCATTCTGCCTTTTCAAGCCTGCTTTCCCCCTGCCCTCTTATCCAAAACGTATCTGGAACCCTTTTTCTATTCTTGTGGTACATTTTATCTTTCTACCGAGGAAAACGGACAGCCGCATGTCCGTCCATTTGGAGCAGTATGCAGTTTTGAGGGGAAACTGTACTTTGTTACCAGTAATCAGAAAAAAGTATATCAGCAGATGAAAAAGAATGGAAAAGTTGAAATCTGCGGCATATCTAAGGGGACATGGATAACTTAGAGGCAGAAGGGCGTGCCCAGGTAAAAAGAATCGGGAAATTAGTAGCTCTTTCTTTTTTGATTATAATTTTAATAGCATTGATTACTCTATTTATTGTTTTTATATTATTATGATGATGAACAGTCGTAACATGATGTCACGGCTGTTTTCTTATAAACTCGTATGCGAAAGATACTGCTTCACAAGTTAGTTTTTCACACATATGCGGTGGGTCGTTTTCAGAAAATCCATCAGGACGTAAATGGTAACAGCTTAATGAACCAAACCGCTGTTTAAATGCTTCTGCATAATCGTAGCAGACAGACACAATTGTTTCCTCAGTTTTGCCAAGCTGGCTATAATAGATTCCAATAAACATTAATCCGCCCTCAACCAGCCCACACTGCGCTCGGAATCCTCCAGCGCCATGCAAACCGATAGCCGAATGGAGTGTTTGTGCATTATATTCAATATTAAAGAGTCTACCCAGGCAAATCAAAATGGTTCTTGCACAATTTATATCATTATTCCAATATAACTCATGTACTTCTTCTATTATATTCATTTTACAGACCTCGCTTTTTTAGACTAACAGAAGGCGGTCTAATCGTCAGGTTGTTGACCACCATGTGCTTTCCACATGCATTCTGTAATTTCCATATTTGAGAAAATCGCCTTGAATGATGATTCTTCGGGAGAACACGCATAAATGCCAAACTTTATAGCTTCATTTCCTTTGTGTATATGGCAAATTCTCATCTGTTTATATACAACTCCATCCTCTGAACATTCTATACAATAGTCATCTTCTCTTCGACTAAACCGATACCACATTGACTTTATGTTAGTGTTGATTTCTGTCGTCGCCCAATCGGAATATCCATGATTTGTAACCACGCTGCCCAAGTGTTGAAAATCTTCATTTTCATATTCTATAGAAGCTTTCAACCAATTTTCGCTGTCTAAATACATTACAATTCCACATTGGTCAAACCTATGATGACTATCATCAAATTCCGTCTTGACCACAAAACTGAAGAACTTTTCATCTGTTTCCATTTGAAATACTGGTGCATTATCGTTTTGAAAATGATAATATGTTCTCTGCCATAAATCAGTATGAGGTTTTGTAGTGATTTCAACTCTGCAGTCAATGATTTCATAATCGAGCGGTTCTCTCGTCCACTGAAACTTACTTAAGTCCATAATTTCTTCCTCCATAAATTCATACTTTCATAATAGATTTTAATTCTTCCATAATGATTCTTTTTAATTGCTTAAATTTTGATGTAGTTTTGTTACCAAGAACTATTATCAATGATGTTATAAATCCATTTTTTTATGCTTACTTTCCCCAAATAAACTAGACCAATATTATCCACATATTCTTATCCTCTAAATTCAAATCTTCCCACTACAAGCTGAAATTTGTAGAGTTTCTAGCCTATGTTTCACTTGTACTTCCAATTTCAAGCAAATTCCCCTCTGGGTCAGCTACATAAAAATTGCGGATACCGAAAGGATAAGTGATGGGTTCTCCCGTAGGAAACTGCACACTTAGCATTGACAGACGCTCATACTCCAAATCTACCTCAGCAAAATTTGATAGCCAAAGGGCGATTTCAAATTTGCCAAATACCGTGTACGGTCAAACAAATAAATCTTATAATCATTTGCAAAAATGCGATACATAAATGCAAGAGATAGCTCCGCTCCTTTAATACCGCTCGTACTAAGCCCTTGAATCATTATCAGATTTTTCTTTCCTCTGCCAAAGGTGATGTAATCTATTTGCATGTCTAATGTTTGTTCTTTCTATATAAAAAACATAAGTGTTTCCTCTCCAAATCTTGTTTTTTCAATTGACTAAACTAGGATTTATTTCTTTACCAGTTCATCTAACATTTTGCGATTATCACTTCCAGTTGGCACATAACTGTTTATGTACTGACATGGGTATTCATTACATTCTGCACAATGAGAAATGCTTTTGTGCATACCACAGTTTCTCATAAGACATTCTTTACACATTTTCTCATTTACTCCAACTACTGAGTGACACCCCGTACAATTCATATCTTCTTTTACAAACTCAAATGTGTCTGTAGAATATTCGATTGCTAATTTCTCTTTTAGTTCTTCATTATTCGTCTTGGTTGCAATGTATACAGGACATTGCGAACACACCAAACCACAAAATGCAATACTCTTTTCCATACTTTCCCCTTTCAAAACTGCGATTTTTTCAGTTTGACAAACTGGAATTTGTTAGGCTTATGCTTATAAAGCGTACTACTGCTTTTTGTTGACCAAAAAACTCAAATCCAAGCTTTCCCCCGAATTTGCAGCGGTGTCCCTTCTGGCATGATTGTAAAACCATTTTTTTCATAGAAAGTTATGTTTTTCTTTTCGTCCGGCACAACGACAATATATAAGAAATTCTCATATTCTGTTACAAGCTGTTTTAACAGAGTAGAGGCAATTCCTTTTCCCTGATAGTCTGGATGAACCAACAAACAATCAATGCTAGCCTGCCATATTCCATCGTCCAATCCTCTAATCAATCCAATCAGTGTATCATTGTCCCAAGCTGAAATTACTTTACTTGAGTTATGTAACGCTAATCTTATTTTTTCAGGAAAATTTCCAGAAAACCACTCAACAGATTTAAAGAGAGCTTTTATTTGCGCTTCTTCAAAATCCTTTATATGTTTATATTCAATCATATCTGTTCCTCCTTAATTATTTTTAGTCATTAATTCTTGTGAGATATAATTAGATAGCCATAAGCATTCACCGTTATTTGAACGCAATCTATATGCGCAATCAAATCATTCATTAAGACCTTACTAACTTCCGAGTTGCCGGTAAGTCAAGAAGCATCCTTCTCCCTGCTCGGTCAATTCGAATTTATCGTTATTTGTAGATATATCGGACTTCTCGCAATTCTTTCCCCCCGATATTATCATCTAAAAAATCATCTGTCGGTAAAAAACCAAATTGTTCATAAAAATACCTTGCTCTGATGTTTTCTTCAAGAACCCATAAAAAGATATTTTCGTATCCTTGCATTTTTAAATCTGAAAGGGTAGATTTCATAAGAGTTTTTCCATAGCCTTTACCCATATAATCCTGTAGCAGATATATCGAAATAACTTCACCCCAGTATTGAAACTGCTCAAAACGGGATTTACAAAAACTGCTTGTTCCCACAATTTTGCAATTATCAATACAAATCAATGTTTTCCAGTTTGGGTTATCTAAGGTTGACGACCAGCGACCCTTAGGAATCGAATCAAGATAGGCTTGAGGTATTATTCCTTTATATGCACATTTCCAACTTTCCTCTTATATCTTGCTTATTGCCATTCTATTATGGGTAGGTGTAATATATCGAATTTCCATTTTCTCCCCTCTATAAATTCTAATTCTCCTCTCTGTTAAACTGGGATTTGAAGATATTGTTGTCACCTCAAAAGATATAACTTAAGCTTACTAATTTCAGTTTTGAACTTATACAAATCATTACTTTTAAATCGTTGTCCATGTGCTGGGTAAATATAATCTACATTTTCATCCAACAATATTTCCCATGAATTTTCAAATTCTTTTTTATTCTCTACCCATATCGTTATCCTATGTAAGCTCGGCAAACCCTTCATTGCGGCATCTCCACAAAATATCTGATTTTCCACTTTTAAGGAAATAGAATCCGCTGTATGTCCTGGTGTGAATAATATTTTGCCAGATAATAATTTTTCAATTCCAGAAACATTATTTTTGGTTATCTCTATAAATCTTTTTTTATAGGTTTCATCTATTGCAGGAAAAAGATGTTTTCCATTGCCCAATAACTTCATAATGCGACAAAAGAACAGTGCAAGCCTGCTACTGCAGCCACCCTCAAAGGAATTTTGTCCTCTTGCCAAAACTGAAAATGCCTTATCACTTATAATACAAGTAATATTGGGATGCTTATCCAATGCCTCTTTCAGAAAACCGGCATGGTCATCATGGGCATGTGTTAGAAAAATATATTTAATATTGGCCCAAGAAATTCCTTTTCGTTTCATAGACGAAGTGCATTTTGTATAACTATTTTCATAGCCTGTATCAATCATTACAAACCCATCATTAATCTGGTAAAGATATGTATTCATAACTCTGTTTCCTGCATTATATATTTTCATACATCTCCTCCAACAAATTATTTGTAGATATATCGGACTTCCCGCAATTCTTTCCCTCCGATATTATCATCCCAAAAATCATCTGTCGGTGTGCTACTCAAATTCACCTATTACATTACCGCTTTGAATAATATGACCTTTTGCCCTTCTTAAAAAAGTTCCTTTCATAGAATTAGCACTTAAATTTAATTCACAATCCAAAGCATAGATAGTAAAGAGGTAGATATGCTTTTTCCCTTTCGGAGGTTTAGGCCCAGCATATTGATGGAAACCATATCCAACCCCTTGAACTGCATTTCCCAACACTATCTTACCCGCTGGAATTCCTTTCTCGATTTTATCAGTTGCAGGAATATTCCAAATAATCCAATGGGTGAATTTTTTTATTGGATGTGTCAAATCCTCCAACGTAATGGCTAAGGTTTTGGCATTGGGCAACAAATTTTTAATAATAAACTCTGGCGATATGTTTTGTCCTCGCCCAGTATATTCAATCGGGATTTTTTTACCCGTTTTCATTCCGGTACACACAAAATTTAATTCCGTCTTTTCCATAACAATAATTACCTTTCAATTTATTCAGCCCTAAAGCTTCAAATTTTCTTTGTCAGCAGGCGTAACCAGTGTAATCTGTCTCCAGTCAGGACAAACAGATAACATATATTAAAATGCCTGCGTGCCTATTCCCATTCCTTGATATTTAGGTATAACACACAGACAGCCAAGATGATAGTATCCTTTTTTCTCTTCGGAAACAGAAATCACCCCAACAGGAACCGTATCATAAATCAAGATATATTCGGCAGAATCCTCAAGAGAAGATTCCATTTCTTCTTTTGTTTTTCCATAACCAGGACATTCCCCGTACCGGACATAATCATCATAAAATGAAGCGTTATAAATCTCAATCAGTAAATCCGAATCATCTTTTATCGCTTTTCTATATGTTAGTTTCATTTTTTCTCCAAATTATATTTTTTCTACCATAAACTGGAATATGACGCACTGTAGATTATCCTCATTTTACATACTACATCTGAAATGCCGTTATCCAAAAACATATTCCGGCTATAAGTGAAAGCGGAGTCATAACATATTTTTCTTTCCTACTTTTTGAAATCATGTTCATAATAGTATTCAAAGATAGGTAAGCGGCAAAAAAGAAACAAATATATTTAGTAACCTTAAAAGACAACCACAAGGAAATCAAACCTCCGGCTTGCAAAACAATTATCATTGCAAAAATTTGGACAGCAAATGAGATGACTGCCATAACTCTAAATTTCTTAGGTAAGATTTTATGTTGTCCACCCATTGTAAATTCGCCCAAAGGCAAACCGCAAGCAACAAGAACTGTCATAGTTGCTATAACTCCAAATAATACTGCAGCTAATATTGAAAGCATAAATCAATATTCTCCCTTCGCAAAACACAAAAAATTCCAGTTACAAATTCAAATTTTCCTCTTTGGTAAACTGGAATCTTACTATTTCTTTTTATAAGTGTTGGTCAATGCACCAATTGCAACTCCCAAAGCCAAACCTAATGCTAAATTATCCCACAACACCCCAAATAACAGTCCTAAACTTATTCCTATCGCTAAATTATTATTTGAATTTTCATTTTTATTGTTTTTCATACCTGGCCCTCCTCGTAAAAACTGGGCTTTAGTTATTGTCTTCATTGCCAAATAATATATATAAATACAACCACCCAAAGTTATCTTGTACAACACAATAAGTATACATGACCAGTATACCATCAGCATCGTGTTTCTGGCAAATATATTTCTTCATTCTTAGAAATAAATTATAACCCTCTCTGCAAGAATCACCGCCGGAATGTTTTCGTATTCTTTTTGGGCTGTTTCCAGTATCTAAGCATTTTATGTGACAGCAGCGGGGTTTGCGACTGCACCGAAGCAATGCGAACAGGTAAACCAATATAACAGATGATAAATACAGCAAATGTTCTTTAAACTGGCTGTATTCGAATCTGAATTTTATAGAGGAGAATTACTTACTGGCAGATAATAAATACTACTTTAAATATTGGGTTTGATTTTATTGATGATGAACATTATCAGACAGTAAATAATATATATCAGAGCATTAAACAATTTGAGCAGGAGCCACCAGAACGATTATGCAGCTTAGACAGACTAATCGAACTGTATAATGAATGCAATAAATGTTTTGAATATCCTGATGCAGCTGATGAGAAAATTGCATATATAAAATGGTTCACTGCACGCCTTGCTAACTGGCCATATTTCAAAAAGAAACTTTTGGAAATCAACTACTATAATGAAGAATGGATATATTATCTGCTAAGCTCAGCTTCAAACATACTTCAAATCACTGAGAACGCTGACGAAAAACTCATTGCACAGGTTGAAATCGATTAACTGATTTGCTAGATAAATTGTGAAAATGCGTCCGCTTTCGTTACGCCATCCACATGAATATATACATCCATAAACGTCACTTCATCTTTTTCATATACATGCTCAAAACAACTAATAATATTATCCTGCTGTTTCTCTTTAAAATTGTTGGCCTGAAGGTATTCCATAATCATTTTATATGCAGCCGGAATTCTTTCAAAAGCCTGCACAAAAGGCTCTGTAATTGTTATTACCGCATAATCTGCTTCTATATTTTCTAAATAGTGTACTCCCGGACATTCCGTTTCAAATCTCTCCGGGATCACATAAGCAGCCGCATATCCGCGCATTCCAAACCTGTTTTGCTGTTCCAAAGATACGAAAGGAAAATCCCATCCAATAAGCTTTGCATCCGGACAAGCCGCCTTAAGCCCACTGTTTACAGCCCACCTTTCCATGTATCCGTTTACGTCATCTTCCGGATTCGGAGAAATAATAACATAACTTGCCATCTTAAATGAGGCCACTCTTTTTATCTTTATGTCTGAATATATCTCTCCTTGTGCAGAAAGTTCTTCTTTGACAAGCATATCTAATTTACATGCAAAGACTGAGCTCATATCAACCAGCTTTGCCAGTTCCGGAACCACTTCATCCGTTTCCCATCTTGAAACCGTCTGTCTGGTAACATTCATTTTTTCTGCAAGCTGTTCTTGTGTTAACTTTTTTTGTTTTCTCAAATAACTGATATTTGTTCCTAAACTCATATTTCTCATCTCCATATACATTTTAATCCGGTGTTCTGACCTGTTTGTTTTAGTCAGTACACTGTGGGGTTTCATTTTTAATTATGGCATATGGAGCGTCGCAAAACCATCAACCAAGGTGTGCTTTTTTGCATTTTAATGCAACACCACATGTTGCATTAAATAAAAATCCCCATAACTTAAATGGGTTAATCCACTCACCCAAACTTACTTCGCAAATTTTATCGCTATATCGTCCATCGGCATAAATTCACGAAAAATGTGGAATTTGATTATTTCTTTTGAGTTACCTTTATTTCATTCATAAACAGGACAACGCCATATAAACCGCAGATCAAAAGTATAATATCTTCATAAGCATTAAAAATCACTGATTTTATACCTGTTAATCCCCATATGGTTAACAAAGTAAGAAGCAATTTGTTTTTCCTTTGGTAGCACGCATAAATAACTATACTTAAACTGACAATAGGACAAGGCATGATATATGTTACCATTTGTGGGAAAGAGTTCCCTAAAAGTAAGGAAACAAACGGATATGATAAATAGAATAACAATAATATTGTTTGTAACACATTAGGCTTCTTAAACACATCATTTCTGTTATACCAACTTTCAAATAAAAACAAAGCTCCACACAATAAATACAGTGGCATGGCAAAATATTTTTGGATAGGCTCTATTCCATACCATGCAAAGAAGACAATACCTATAAATAAATTTGCAACTCCTAATGCAAATTTCGCCGCCCAGTTTACTTTATGCGTATAAGATAATATAATCGCTGAAATCACAAATATAAATAAGCCAATTTGAATTATATTTGTCTGCTCATTATATTGTCCGATAACATTCCAAAATACCTTTGCATCCATTCCATTACCTCTGCAACTTCCAGTTTTCCCTATCTTACAAGTAAAAATTTAATTGTGTTTACTCTGAATTGTATTTACCTTGATCTCTGCCATATAATCCACCTCTTTGGAGCATGTGACCCTCCATTGGGTTTATCTGAATCTGTGCTAACGGAAAATTTCCAATGCAATACACTGAATCTTAATTCTTTCTCCACTTATTGCCATTCCTAAATATATCTATAATGAGATAAATGGCTGCGGGAATTAAAGTTACCAAAGCTACTATTGTACCTGCCGGTTTTGGTAAAATAAAACTCAATAATACTACTACTGCTATCAATAAAAAAATAACATCTTTCTTCATCGTTATATCCTTCCAAAATTCAAATACATGTCGTTATACATTTACTTTTCAATTGAGATAAACGGAGGAAATGTATCGGAGCTATCCCGTCGCTGCAGCGTCTTTGTATCTACATCAAAACACCTGCCATCATACTCATAGTGCAGCTTTCCGTCTTTATTATAAAAACGATGCTGCGATTGAAATGCTACAGGCTTGAACCCTTCACCTTGTATAGGCTGATCACGGTACAAAACCTGATCTTCCGATAACTTCAACACATCATGTTCAAGACGCACATCATAAATACCACTTATGACAGCCTCCGCTGCCACATGTTTCCCCGAAGCAGATATAAAGCGAAAACAGCCTGTAATATCATTTGTGCTTTTTCGCTCTGCCATTTCATAACGAAACAAGGATACAGCGCTGAAATCTTTCCGTAATTCCTCACGCTGCCCATCCTGACCAATAACCCATATCTTCTCGTTGGACACAATAAACATATCCAACTGAAATCCGCTTTGCGAATACTTCAGATTAGAAAAAGATATCTGATCAGAGTATACTCCCTGTAATGTTCCATTCTCCAGTTCATAAACTAATTCCTTTGTAAACAGCGTTTTACCATTCACATTTGATTCGATAAAGTCAATAATTTCTTTCATCACTGCATCCACCCTTCCAACTCGAAACTCAACTACTCTGACTAAAACGGAATTTATCCAAACTGATTAATTTTTTTCCTGGTTCTGATTATATATACACAAGTAGAGCATATTGCTATGAGCAACAACAGATGTAAAATAACATGATACAAATCCAGCACATATCTTCCTTCTACATGAATCCATTTAATTGTATTGGAAAAGTATTGTATTTTACTTTCTGTTGTACCCATAAACCCATGATCAAATATGGTATACCATTCATGATTTAAAAATTGCGTAACAAACCACAAAGACAGCCATATCAACGTTGTCCATTTTCCTACTTTTTCTTTGACAAGAAACAGAATAAATGTGGCAAGATATATTATAAAGAATAAAGAATCTTCTTTGTACGCTCTCTCTACCAAACAGTTATCTCCCACATATAAGCCGGTCATATCAAGAAAGAACCATATTAGCAAAAGTACTAAAGGTAGGATATAATTTCTTTTTTTCATTTTACTTTACTCACTTTCTCTCAATAACAGGAAAATATAAGTGTGCCTTAGAATTTCGAAACAATCCGTAACATTAAAGTCCTCACTTTTATTTTCAAGCATTTCTACCGCCTTGTGATACCTGTCCCATCCAGTCCGGCAAGCCGGAAGTTTATTTTGAGGGTCTTGATTTCTCTTGAACCAATTCACTTTCAAAAGTAACTTTTACATCAGCATAATTTATTTTCGTTCCAGTAAACTGTACAACATACTCTTTCTCTTTTTGCAGATTATTGAGCGAAACTGTAACGGTATCACCGCTGACGTTTTCATCCCATGTATTGCTCCACAAAACCTCGTCCGAATTTCTGTCTTTTATTTCTACAAGACTACTTTCACCATCCATCTGAAAATAAACCTCTAAGTTTAAAGTTTCTATATCCTCAGTCACACAAAATAGGCGTCCATTCTCAAACAAATCTGAATTATTGTAATTTGCATTCATTTCCATTTCAAGAACAGTTTTTTGAGTTCTCTCAGTATCTGCTGCATTTGATTGATCAGTATTAGCCTTTTGACACGCCGTCAAACTCAAAATACTAATAATGCCAACTAAAAAAACAACAATCTTTTTAATGATAAACATTTTTTCTCCCTCACAAGCTTCATTTGTCGTTCTGCGCCTTACCTATAAAATAGGGCACACTTCATTTTTCTTAATACTAATACATTACTCTTCAAGCAGGATTGTAAGTGATATTTTTGTCACCGTATGCAATAGCCCTTGCTATGCATTTATCCTCATTCCATCGAAAACTCCTCCCTGTTTCTTTATTCTGTTTCTATACTAACATATCGTTCTGTCATTTACCAGCATTGGTACTTCTTTAAAGAGCCATTTTAATTGCGAATACCTACAGTCACCCTTTTACTCAATTAAGACATGGGCGTATCCAGGATAATACCACCGTGTATTTTCTTCTGGAGCTGATCATTGATCAAATGAACGAGGAATTTTTTCGTTTACGAAAATTTCTATATAATCCTCTCTTTGAGATACATTCTAAACACAAAAATATCTTTAGCAGCTTCACTGGTGATAACATATATTGTTCTTGCTCTATTATAGAAATTATCCTGCCTATTCGGATATTTCTTTTCTAAAAAGTGAACTGTATTTCAGTTTTTATTGACAGTGCGTCTTTGATAACATATAATTAAAATGAACTAAAGTTCAGTATAGTGTCGAGGTGTTTATTTATGCAAAAGAAAGGTAAAAAACTGATGAATTTATTTTTGGCTTTAGCAACTTTTATTTTAGCAGCTATGGTTATCGCTCCTGTCTATCTTATAATTATCAGCAAAGGGCAAATACAATCTTTTACTGACAAGAACGGAACTATCATTCCCAACAGTATTACAGAAAAGATCAAAGTGGAAATAGGCGGTATTGAACAGGGAATGTTCCTTCGAGGTAAAAATACAAATAATCCAGTCCTACTGTTTATACACGGCGGACCGGGTGTGCCGGAATACTTTCTGAATGAAACTTATCCAACGGACTTAGAAAATCACTTTACTGTTTGTTGGTGGGAAGCCAGGGGTTCTGGTCTGTCTTATAGCAGTGATCTTGATGGCAGCAGCTTGTCAACCAGACAGTTGATCGATGATACCATATCGGTTACAGAGTATCTAAACAACAGATTTGGTAAAGACAGAGTTTACCTGATGGGGCATTCGTTTGGTACGCTTATCGGCATACGGGCCGCTGCCGAACGCCCCGACTTATATTGCGCTTATATCGGAATGGCACAGGCAGTTGGGAATGACCTTGTGGGAAGTGCTTCAAATACTCTCACTTATCATTTTATGACTGATGTTTTTTCATCCCGTAATGACATCCCTTCGTTGAAAAGACTGGATAAGTGGTCTAATAAGCATGAGGATGGAACAGTAACATTTGATCAAAACTATCTTGGACAGATTGATGATTTGAAACACAAGGCCGGCTGCGGTACAATGAAAAGCATGGATTCTGTTATCACAGGAATCTTTTTTCCGCAGATGAACAGCAAATGTTATACCATACAAGAAAAAATAGACTATTGGCGCGGAAAAGCATTTATGCGGTCTACTACAGTCTATGAAGAGTTTTTCAGTGCTGATTTATTTAAGGAATCCTTGTCTTTTAAAATACCAATCTACTTTTTTAGCGGAACTTATGATTACACCTGTCCTTATCCCTTATCTCTCAAATATTTTAAAACGCTTGACGCGTCATTGAAAGGTTTCTATACATTCAACAATTCGGCCCACAGTCCCTTGTGGGAAGAACCGGACCGGGCTATAAAAATTTTAGCAGAGGACATTTTACAGGGGACTAACGAGCTGTCCGACTTTATAATGTAATGTTTTTCGTACTGCAGGACCGTTTTGATCACGGCAGATGCTCTCCCTATAGCTGATTTGTCATCATGCCTTCGAACCGTCTATACCTATTGTAACTGATATCCAGGAAAAGATTTCACAATTGTAGCTGTTTTCCTTATTGCTTCAAATTGACATCATGTCATTTTTATATTGACAACTATATGTTTATACTCTATACTTTAATTGACATCATGTCAATTAAATGCAAGGGAGGAAAAAACTACATGCCGAAAGTTACAGAAGAATATCTAAAAGAGAAAAGAAATTATATTCTGGAATGTACCGGTCAGATATTAAAAGAGAAACCGTTATATTCCGTCACCATGAGGGATATTATCAAAAAGGCCGGCTTTAGTCAGGGGATAATCTATCATTACTATGCAAGTTTGGATGATATCTATGTAGATTATATTAACAAAAATACAGCCTGCCATTTATTGGATCAGAACATTGATACATTATTAAACTCGGAACTGACAGAAAAACAAATCCTCTCCGAATGTATTATTGCCATCGGCAGATATATTGAAGAATTACTAACATCTGTCGGCGGCAGAACCTGCTTTGAATTAACCGTCTTCTATGCTTACGATTTAGAAAAAAGAGACGCCATTTTCCCTAAGCTACAATTCAAGCAAAGTCTTGGGTATGCACAAAATAAAATTTTAGAGTATGTCATAAACAATATTGAAAAGGGCATTTTCCATCCGCAAATCCCCATCCGCTCCATTGTCATGTTTATAAACAGCTTTATAGACGGAATTGCCCAAAATGCAGCAACTGGAGCAACAGAGGGGCTCGATGATTCAGGGGATATTTCCAACATGTTTATGGCATTGGCGAGGGCTGTGACCGGCTTTTTGTAAAATGTGAAACAGTGGAACTGGTAAAGGCATATCATAAAAAGGCACCTCACAAAAGGAGAAAATAGCCATCATGTTATTTTTAATTATCGGAATCGTATTTATAAGCTTACTTACCATCCTTATAAACAGTCCCGGCAAACTTCCGCCGCTAAAAGATGCGCAGGGTAATGAGATTCAAGGTTCTATTTCCGAAAAAATATGGATTGAAGTCAATGGAATTAAGCAAGGTATGTTTATTCGGGGAGAGAATATCCAAAATCCAATCATACTGTATCTTCATGGCGGCCCCGGCACACCGATGCTGCAATTTATTACTTATTTAGAAAAAGAAGTACGTCTTGAAAAGTATTTTACAGTCTGCTACTGGGAGCAGCGCGGTTCGGGAATGACATACCATAAATCGACGGATCCTTCAACTATGACAGTAGAGCAGATGGTGGAGGATACACACAAGGTGACCGAATACCTGAAATGCCGTTTTGGACAAAATAAAATATACCTCATTGGCCACTCCTGGGGATCATACCTTGGCGTTAAAACCATAGAAAAATATCCCGAGAATTATCTTGCCTATGTTGGTATCGGACAGGTGACAAATCAGGTAGTATCGGAACGATTGGCTTATGAATTTATGGGAAAGCACGCACAGGAAATACATGATCAGGATGTGATAACACAACTGGGAAAGTATGATCCGTATGCCCGCTGCTTTCCGCAGCTTGATTACCTTGTAAAAGGCAGGACAAAAATGCTCAATAAATACGGAATCGGGCATTTGCACCAAGGACTTTCCTCTGCCGATATACCGAAATCACTCTTTGTTTTTAAGGGATATACATTAATTGAAAAAGTAAACTGGTTTCTTGGCGCTGATTTTTCAATGGTGCATTTGTTTCCGGCCGTCTTAGAAGATAATCTCTTTATATCGTCTGCAAAATTTGACGTTCCGTTTTATATTATTCAAGGCGATTATGATTACATGGTATCTCAAGTCCTGGCAAAAAAATATTTAGATGTTATAAAGGCTCCTAAAAAAGACTTTTTTTCATTCGCCAATTCCGCTCATTCTCCTAATATGGAGGAACCGGAAAAGTTTATTGAGATTATTCGTGAAATAGCATTAGAAAATTCACCCACAGAACATAGAGGGCACGTCTGAACTGCACGGCGTGCCCAAGAAGAATTTAGTAAAAAACTGATCAATAGAAGAAATCTTTTTTAAACCAACTGATATTTTTATGCATCTACATATATATCCAAGTTTTTTGTATTGTTGATACTTATAACTGGTTTCCCTAAGCCTGCCTCAAATTTGTTTTGTTTGAGTATACTCTGCGGATCATTTATTCTACCATCTTGGGTTATGTTGAAATCCAATCTGACATTATCCGGTAATTTATCTAAATAAACAGAGACCGAACGAAATGGATCTGATTCTGAACCCTCCACCGTGATATCATGATCAAATCCATCAGCCTCTATGTCAAGAACTACAACTGAGTTGTTTGCGTTTATTAATACATCCCAGTTTATTGTTTCAAAATAAATATGATCAAACATTTTCTGTTACATGTGTCATCCCCTGCTGGTCTCTTTCATTTTACATACCCACTATTTTTCTTACTGTATTTGCTGTCCGAATAGTAATCCTGCCGCTTATATTTGAGTTGGCCGTTCTTGACCACCAATTCGTCTTTCGATAATCCTTACGGCTGAAAGACCAGAAAACAGCATTATTATAATGATATGTTTTCTCATACGCCTCTTTAGGATCACCCATTTCATCATAAAACTCCTCATAAGATAAAGGGGACATGAGAAAAATAAGGTTATCATATATTTCTTTGTCATCATCTCCCCACCAAGCAGGAGCATGATTTACGATATCCTCAAGTAAATCCTTGGAAATAACGAAAACAGGGATATCTAATTCAAATCTGTCTTTTATGAGCAGCCTGATTTTATTTGAAAGAGTCTCACTATTATCAATATCGCTTGAAAAAATCACATTCCCACTGTTAAGATATGTGGCCGGCTCTGCAAAACCGAGTTCTGTAAATCCATCTTTTAGCTCGGACATGGATATCTTATTTTTTCCGCTTACATTTATCCCCCTCAATAATGCAATGTATCTTTTCATATGACTCTCCTATCCATATAAACTCCACCATGCAACATGCTATTTCTTCCTTGAAATTTCTAATTTGCTAATAAACTGATATTTCCTAAATTCACATTATACTTCATTTTATGCGCACAAATGGTTCGTTTACTTCGTTGCTCAATAAATCCGTATATGCCTGTGGTTTTCGATAAGCATTGCCCCAGGTTTCAGATTTTCTATAAGCTCTGATTTTATCCAAATCAAATTCGGCCATTAAAATCAGTTCCGAAACATCAGTTGCTTCGATGATAGTGTTATCTAGATAGTTGCCATCTTTATCAAATACAATGGGAGAAAAAGCACATGACTGTCCCCAATTATCCCCAGGATAATTCGCCATGGCAATGCCAACCATATTTTCAAAAGCTCTCGAACTAAGTTGATTTTTCCTCGCCGGATTTATGTCACAGGCATTGGGGACGAGGATAATCTCTGCACCTTTCAGCATAAGTACCCTTGCACTTTCCGGAAATTCTCTGTCGTAACAAATCATTGTACCAATCTGTACTCCATCAAACTCACATACCTTGAATTCATCTCCATTTTGAAGTAATTTTTCCAATGAAAAATCACAAGTATGCACCTTGGCATACTCTAAAATGACTTCGCCATTTCTGTCAATGATAATCGCCGTGTTTTGCGGCTTTGATGTGGTTTTAGACAGATATGTGGCGCAAATACCGATGTGAAGTTGCTTTGCAATAGTTTTCAAGTGTTCAACATATTCACTGTCAATTTCTACAGCATCTTCTAACCATATGTCACGCTCTTTATCAAAACCAGTACGCAATGGGTCATCAAAAGCCCCCTCAAAGGGCGGTGCATATCCATTGGACCACATTTCCGGAAATAAAACAAGGTCAGCACCCATATGCGAGGCTTCTAAAACATATCGGACCGCTAACTGCAGATTAGCATTTTTGTCATTCGGCACTGCTTTATGCTGTACCATTGCAATCCTTAATGTATTCATATCTGTAGTCTATCCTTTCAGATTCTTCAGAGCATCAGGATTATTTGAGATGATCATTCCAACTGTCTCACACTTTTCCATATCCGGACAGTCACCACATGTGGTCACACCTTTTTTCAACGCACACTGACGAACTTCACAAAAGCTATCGCAGTATACCGTTTTTGCCCCATCGGCACGACATCCCTCACAGTTGATATGTTCAGGCAGAATGGGCGCATCATTTAACTCAGCCCATAGTTTTGCAGTTTTCTCACGCAGCGCCTGGTCATCATTGACCGTTGCAAGATATGCGTCACATTCTTCACAGTTCAATCCACAGTATGCAATCTTATTCCTCATAGTTATGTACCTCCAACAATTGTAATTTTTTAAATAAGCTTTCTTCCACAGTTTCGGGAAAGCTTATTAGCATTATGTTTGAACTAATTATACATCATATCAAAATATAAGTATACCATTTAAGGGTTTATATCCAGTTACCAAAATCGTTCAAAAAGTAGCCGAAACACATTTATTTTCAGGGCTTCAGGAATATAAAAATTCATTTCTATATTTTCCCTTAAAACTTTGCTATAATTAAATAAATCCCAAAAAATACCAGCAAAGCGTAATTACCTTGTATGTAACTTTATTTTATGGAATTTGGCTGGAAACACTAAAATCATTGTTAATTATAGGAGATTATAAATATGAAAACGCGTGTTCTCCCTGTTATATTATTCGTTATATTACTATTATCCGGAGCCTGGTCTCTGCTGTCTGTGCTCAGTATTCAAGGAAACGGCCGGGTGATCAACTATACCGGAGTATTGCGCGGAGCCTCCCAGCTCCTGGTCAAAGAGGAACTTCACAATTCTCCCAATGATGCTCTCATAAACCGTTTGGATCAGATCACGGATGAACTGATGACCGGAGAAGGTGAACACCATCTTTCCAAATTACCTGATTCAGATTATCAAAATGCTCTGGTTATCTTAAAAGAGAACTGGCAGGAAGTGAAAGACCAGATCATGGAAGTACGCCTGGGCAGCGGAAAAGAATCCCTATACCAATTAAGCGAGGAATTCTATCATGAAGCTGATTCTGTTGTGTCCAAGGCAGAAGAATATACTGAAAAACAAATACGCAATACCGTAAAAATCTTTATCACCCTTTTTCTTATCATCACTTTAGGCATTTGTTTATTTGCGGTGAATCAACTGCATAGCAGACGAAGGATTAAGCTGATCAAAGACGCTGAAGCAGACAATAAGAAGGAAAAAGAGAAATTAGAAAAAATGTCCTATACCCTCCGTTCATCTTTGGATGATCTGCCGGAACTGATGTATGTGGCTGATCTGGATACTTATGATCTGCTGTATTTGAATAAAACAGGTATGCAGAATTTTAAAATGGATTCCTATGAGGGTAAAAAGTGCTATCGGGAACTGAAAGGACGGGAGACTCCCTGTGAAGACTGTCGGCAGCACGTGTCCCCTGATGGAGAAACCTATACCTGGGAATACACCAATCCCATCACATGCCGTCATTATCTGCTTAAGAACCGGGACATATTATGGGATAACCGTACTGCAAGGCTGGAAATTGCCTTTGACATGACAAGAGCAGAGACAGAAATGAAAAATCTGAAGTATACTTTAAAAATGGAAGAGCTGATCATGGAGTGCGTCCGCACATTATACCGGGGCCGGAAGATGGCAGAAACCATTCCAAAAATCCTGGAAAGCCTGGGGCAATTTTTGCAAGCAGAACGAAGCTACATCTTCCTGATACATAAGAATGACAATCTTGTTTATAACGATTTTGAATGGTGTAAGCAGGGAATAGAACCACAGCAGCAAAATCTTCAGGCACTGCCGCTCTCCTTCTTTGACTGCTGGATGTCCAGATTTGACAGACGGGAATGTGTCCTGATCACAGATGTGGAATTGATCAAAGAAACATCTCCGGAAGAATACGAAATCCTGAAAAATCAGAATATCCATAGTCTGGTATCCGCTCCCATGGAACGAAACGGTGCCTTCTGCGGCCTGCTTGGTGTGGATAATCCGCCTCAGGAACGCCTGACACACACCTGTACCATGCTCCAGACCTTATGTTATTTTCTCATGCTTTCCATAAAACGGGAAGAAGATGAGGAACAGCTGAAACGCCTTAGCTTCCATGACACGCTCACCTCATTTTTAAACCGCAACCGCTTTATCAAAGACACGGAATCCCTGCAGAACTCACAAATTCCAGTAGGTGTTGTGTATCTCGATGTCAATGGCCTTAAAGAAGCAAACGACCAAAAAGGTCATGCTTACGGAGACAGCCTGTTAAAGGAAGCGGCCAAACGGCTGAAGGAAGTTTTTTATGATGCAGACTTATACCGGATCGGGGGTGATGAATTCGTGGTCATCTGCCGGTATATAGAGGAACCTGCATTCAATGAACGGATAAAGGAATTAAAAAAACGTCTTCAGACAGACAATGACTGCCGCGCGGCAATCGGCAGCCAATGGTGCGCAAAACTTATGGATATGGATGAACTCACACTGCAGGCTGATGCTGCCATGTATGCAGATAAAAAGGAATTTTACCGGCAAAACTCAGGCTCAGCCAGACCGCCGGAATCCAGTAAATAGTTTCAGGAGCTGTATGAAACTCGAACCAGATTTATTTCCTGCCGCAGTTAAATACTCACAAAAAGGACTTCCGGCACACTTACGTGCGCAGAAAGTCCTTTTTCATTAAAGGCTTTTGCGTCTGTGCAATTGAAAAATCAGGCCAGTGAAGCGGGGAGTTATTCAATAGACGTTGTATTAGTTACACATATTTATTTTTGTAGATCAATCCTCCACTTTTACCCAGCAGCCGCTTTCGGCAGACTTTCTGACTGCATCACATACCCGCTCAATGCGGTAGCCCACAGACAATTTTGTAGAAGGCTGTTTGCCCTCGGCGATCGCCTTGATAAATTCATACATTTCAATGGCCTTAAGTTCTCCGTAGCCAATATTCATTCCCGGGATATTCCAGGTAACATCGCCGTGGAAATGCGCAGGTCCGGTATAGATAGTCTTAAAGCCTCTTCTGTCATCCGGATCATTGGCAAAGCATACCTGAAGTTCATTTAATCTCTCATAATTAAAGTAAAGACTTCCCAGAGTTCCGTGAAGTTCTACTGTAATAAAATTATTACGTCCCCAGGCATTTCTGGTGGCTTCAATACTTCCCACCGCGCCGCTCTTGAATTTTACAAGGAAGCTGTCTTCATCATCCACATCCACAGGTTTCTTTTCTGCATTATCTCCCAGTTTTACAGTGCCCAGAAGGTCTACACCGCCCTCCTGTACCGGTCTCTCGGTGATGTAAGTTTTCATCATACCTGTGACCTCGTCAATATCTCCTGCAAGATACTGGGCAATATCAATAACATGAGAAGCAATATCCCCCAGCGTTCCCGCTCCTGCAATATCCTTCTGAAATCTCCAGGAAAGCGGAGAGGAAGGATCTGCAGACCAGCTCTGCAGATAGGTACATCTTACATTGAGGATCTTGCCGATGGAACCTTCATCTATGAACTTTTTCGCCAGGTCAACAGCCGGCACTCTGCGGTACTGGTAAGCATTCATACTGATAATGCCCTTCTGTGCCGCTTCCTCAGCAGCCTCTGCCATCGCCTTTGCATCCTCCAAAGTAGCTGCAATAGGCTTTTCACAAATCACATGTTTTCCGGCCTTCAAAGCTGCAATAGTAATATCCGCATGGGCATTATTAGGGGTACAAACACTTACCACATCAATTTCCGGGTCATTTATGATTTCATGCCAGTCTGTACAGGATTTTTCGAATCCGAAACGTTCCCTTGACTCTTCTGCAATTTCAGGCACAATATCACAGATGGTTTTCATCACCGGCATTGCAGGTGCAGGCCAGAAAAATTTGGGCATATTAGAATATCCCACCACATGTGCTTTTCCCATAAAACCTGCACCCACTAATCCAACATTTAATTTTTTCATCCTTATATCCTCCATTTTTCACTTTTTTACTTGTTATGTAATTCACCTTATCAACCTCAAAGTACCCGTCTGCTTTACAAGGTTTCACTCTGTTTATCTCCGGTTCTTTTTTTGCGCAAGATTGCTCATAGCTACTGCCAGTACGATGATAACGCCCTTTACAACTGTCTGCTGTGCGCTGCTCAGGTTTGCAAGAATCAATGCATTGTTGATCATGCCCATAAGAACAGAACCAAAAAGTGCTCCGATAACTGAGCCTGTTCCGCCGGACATGGAAGTTCCGCCCAATACCACGGCTGCAATTACTGACATCTCATCTCCGTCGCCGTAAGAATAACGTCCGGCCTGAAGACGTCCCGCATACAAGATACCTGCAAAGGCTGCAAAAGCACCCGACATCACAAACGCAATAATTTTCACTTTTACCGTATTGATACCGCTGTACTGCGCTGAAGTCTCATTCCCTCCGGTCGCCAGTGTATGCCTGCCAAAGGGCGTTTTATTAAAAATCAACACACCCGCAATGTAAAAAACGATCGTCCACAAAATCAATACAGGAATTCCTGCCACATCTCCGATTCCAAAAATTTTACAAAAAGTTTCATTCCCGATGGGAACAGCGGAGGTATCAGTAATCCACATGGCACTGCCCCGCACGATCTGCATCATGCCCATTGTTGCCAAGAAAGCAGGCAGACCGAATTTCGTCACAAGAATACCGTTCACTGCTCCCACAATACATCCAAAGCCAATTCCTGCCGCCAAGGCCAGGATAATGGAATTGGTACTCTGCAAAATCAAGGATACAAACATGGCTGTCATTGCCGCTGTCGCGCCTACAGTCAAGTCGATCTGCCCCGCCGCCATAACAAAAGTTCCGGCAACCGCCATAATAGAAATCATTGCTGTCTGACGCAAAATATTGATAATATTATTTTTATTTAAAAATCCTTTATTACCCAATGCAATTGCAAACACGATAAATACCACCACAAAAATAATGTAGACCATGTATTTATCCCACTGGATACTTTTCTTAGCACTCTTGCTGGATTGCATGCTGTAATTCCTCCTCCGCTCTAATTTCTCTCCTGGAAAGGCTTCCGGTTATTTTTCCGTCAAAAAGAACGATGATCCTGTCACACACAGCCATCAATTCTGTAAGCTCTGAGGAAACAAACAGCACGCCCTTTCCTTCATCCGCAAAATTCCGGATCAAATCAATAATCTCTGCTTTTGCACCAATATCTACACCGGCAGTGGGCTCGTCCAGCATAATGATTTCCGGATTCATATTCAGCCATTTTGCCACCACCACCTTCTGCTGGTTTCCGCCGGAAAGAAGGTTGATCCGTTTATGTATGCCATCCGTGACAATATTAAGCTGTTTAACATTGTCCTCCACCATAGCATTGGCGCGCTTCTCATCCACAAAAACTTTTCTCTTGCATAATCTGGAAACCTTCGGAAGTATTGCATTTTCTTTTACCGTATGAATCAAAACCAGACCTTGCTTTCTTCTGTCCTCGGGAATCAATGCAAATCCTGCTCTGATGGCATCCTGGGTATTTTTCAGCGCAACCTGTGAGCCGCGCAGCTTCACAGTTCCTCCCTGCATCCTCCTTCGCCCGAAAAGAGTTTCCAGGATTTCTGTTCTGCCGCTTCCCATGAGACCGGCAAACCCTAGAATTTCTCCCGGTTTCAAGGAAAAAGAAATATCTGAAATCGTATCATTCACCTTCAAATGTTCTACTGTCAACAGATCCTGGGCCGTTTCGTCGTAGCTTCGTTCCACCCAGTCAAACTTCTTACCCTCCCCGCTCCCCAGCATATGCATGATAATAGAATCCAGATCCATATTTTTTACCATGTCAGAGTGTGCGATCACTCCGTCTCTTAAAATGGTAATGGAGTCCGCAATTTTCAGAATTTCATTCATTCTGTGGGATATGTAGACCATAGAAACGCCTTTTTCTTTTAAATCAGAAATCAGATGAAAGAGATGTTCTGTCTCAGAGTCGGAAAGCGACGCAGTAGGCTCATCCAAAACCAGGATTTTTGCGTCCTTGGCAACTGCCTTGGCAATTTCCACCATCTGGCTCATGCCTACGCTCAGTGTACTGACCACGGTCTCCGGTTCCACCTCTATGCCAAGACTTTCCAATACCTCTTTAGATTTTTTGTTCATATAGGAGGTATCGCGGATACCATTTTTTGTCACTTCTTCACCAAGAAAAATATTTTCTGCAACTGTCATTGTCTGAATCAGGGAAAGCTCCTGGAAGATCATTGCAATCCCATAACGGTTAGCATCATGGATACTGTTGATCTCCACCGCCTTACCGCCGATAGAAATTTCTCCGGCATCCTTACTGTAAACTCCTGTCATAATTTTCATCAGAGTAGATTTTCCAGCTCCGTTGCCTCCCACGAGAGCGTGGACCTCTCCCTTTTTTATGGAAAAATCCACACCTTTCAGTACAGGCACCGCAAAAGATTTCTCAATCCCTTTCATCTCCAATACGTAATCGCTCATAATTCCCACCTGTTCTTTCTTATTACATCAGGGGCAGAAATGCAGGCAGGGAAGCTCCCTGCCCCACATCTCTGCAGCCGGTTATTTTGCCATCGCATCTTTGATCGTGTCAGGAGCCTCTGTGTGATATACATCTTCATAAGCTTCCAGCAGGTTTGACTGCTCTACACGTTTTGCAGGTACAGCAACATAATCCGGTGCTTCTTTTCCAAGGAGTGCATAGGCTGCCAGAGTTGCTTCCGCAACGCCCTGGTCATAGGGAAGCTGTGCGCCAAGGCCCAGCACATTCCCCTGGGCGATTTCTTTTGCGATGTTATTGCCCAGGTCAATGGTACTCAGAAGAATATCGTCGCGTCCGGCTGCACGTAATGCAGATAAAGTACCCTCACAAGGAATATCCCAATGTGCAAAAATAGCCTGGATATCCGGATTCTGGGTGATCATGGCATCAGCCACCACATCACAGCCGTTTTCATCCTGGAATCCCATCTTAGATGCGATTTCAATATCCGGATACTTGTCTGCCATTTCTTTTTCGAAAGCTTCCAGTCTCTGATTGGTCACAAAGAAATCAACATCATAATAAATAACGCCTATTTTTCCCTTTCCTTCCAAAGCCTCCCCGATGAGATCCGCTGCGATCACTCCGTTGCCGTAGTTATCCGCGGAAACACAGCTCACATAATTTTCCCCTGCTGTAAAACCATTGGGAACATTATCCATAAATACGATCTTTGTCCCGGCCTCTGCCACACGGCGGTAGGCATCTGCTGTAGAGGTTGCATCTGTAGGAATAGATACAAGAATATCAGGATTCTTCGCCATAATGGTTTCCAGGTCTGAAACCTGTTTTTCTGCTGAAAAATTGGCATCTGTAATGGCCGTAACTTCTATTCCCAGCTTTTCAAAGGTATCCTTTAATCCCTTCTGCTGTGCAGTAGACCAGTCATTTCCACCGTAGTGGAAGCTGATTGCAGCTGTGTAGCCTCCTTCTTTTACCTTCTCAATTTCTTCATCCGTAAGAGAAAGCTCCGTTGCCGGTGTTGCAGTTTCTCCGTTAGGTCCGGTTGACATTATAACCGGCGCTTCCTCTGCCGCAAATGCCGTAGTTGTCATCCCCACACCCATAGTTGTCACCATCGCCGCCGTAAGCAGCACACTCAACAGTTTCTTCTTCATTCTAAAACCCTCCTGTCTTTTTTATTTACAAAGCAGTCTCTGAACCACTCTGTTTCCACTCTTTCCCTGATCCGCCTTATGTACAAAGCAGAACTCTTGATCAAATCAGTTTTCCTTTAAGATAGCCATAGGAAATCTCACATGCTTTTCGCGGATCACCTGCATATCCATCCACTTCCACAAGATAATCTCCTGCATATCCCTTTTCTTTCAGGAAACCAAGTACGCCGTCTATATCTACACTTCCTGTTCCCAGAGGAGCAAATCCGTCTGCATCTAAATCCTTAAGATGTACGAAGGAAATTCTGTCGTAGTATTTCTTTACTATTTCCAGAGGGTCTCCGCCGCCTGCCGCAAGGTGAGCCAAATCCGGACATATTTTAATATCTGTCAATGCGAACAGCTTATCTATCTGGTCCGGATGTTCTGCCATGGAGCCTAAATGGGGATGATAACTGGCTTCAATCCCATAATCTGCAAAAATTTTCCCAGCCTCATCCAGGCCCTCTGCCAACAGCTTATAGTCTTCGTCCTGGATCCCTTTTCCTCTGATCGCGCCGCCGCAGAAACCTACATAAGAAACTCCCACCTTCTGCGCAAGGGATGCGACTGTTTTCATGTGGTACATCTCATCCTCAAGAGCATCCTTATAGATAAAGTTTGCTCCCACACAGACACTCATCATTCCTGCATGATATCTGGCAAGCATATCCTTCAGTACCTGGATATCTCCTGCATATTTTGTAAGATTGCCCTCCAGAACTTCAATATACCGGAATCCCACATCAGTAATTTCTTTTAATACTGCCTCATCGTCACAGATTGTTAAGTAACGGATATCCTTTACACTTGTAACTCCGCCGCCGTCACCGACGAGAGGGCCGAATCCATTTGTCATATATCCTAGTTTCATATGTTTCCTCCTTGTTTTCTTGTTTTCGCTTGTTTTTCTCAGTTATTTGCGCAAATTTTTATGTGTTTTCATCATATCCCATTTCTTTTTTCTTGTCAACCAGGCCCAGTCATTTTTTTATTTTTTGGTTGTTTTCTATGAATTTTACCGATATTTTCTAGCAAAAGTGCCTTTATCCCAATTATTCATTCCTAATATAATGCAAACTCATACAACGGCAAATTTCATAGAAAGCATCTTATCCCGTTCTTCCAATTTCACACTTTATTTTTTCTATGATTGACATTTCTATTTTGTTGTAGCATAATGATTTCAAGGAAATTTGCGCAAATTTATGTAAATCAGAAAAATAAGGAGAAATAATATGAAGTTAGGATTTGTATCAGCCATTCTTGATTCCTCTTCCTTCGAAGAGATGATTGATACTGCAGCCTCCATAGGATATGAATGTGTAGAAGTCGCCTGCTGGCCTGTAGAAAAAGCCTCCCGTAGATATGCAGGTGTGACTCACATCAATATCGAAGAGCTGAGGGATGAAAAAATTGAATCAATCAACCAATACTGCCGTCAGAAAAATGTTTCTATCTCTGCCCTGGCATATTATCCCAACCCGTTAACGGAAGACCTGGACAAGCGGGCAGAAATCGTCCGCCATCTGAACGCCATGATCGAAGCAGCTCCCAAATTTCACGTTGACACCATAACCACATTTATCGGCAGGGTACAGAACAAAACAATCGAAGAAAACCTGAAAATTTTCCAGGAAGTATGGACTCCCATTATTCAAAAAGCAGAAAAACATAAGGTAAGAATAGCAATCGAGAACTGCCCTATGCTCTTTGATGCAGGCCAATGGCCGGGCGGACAGAATCTGATGACTACTCCAGCTATTTGGCGAAAGGCATTTTCCCTCATTCCCAGTGATTATTTCGGGCTGAATTACGACCCTTCCCATTTCATCTGGCAGAATATCGACTACATACGCCCTTTGTATGAATTTAAACACAAGATTTTTCATGTGCATTACAAAGATATCAAAATTTATCCGGACAAATTAAAGGATGTCGGCACTATGGCTTATCCATTGGAATATATGTCCCCAAAACTGCCCGGACTTGGAGATGTGGATTGGGGAAAATATGTTTCCGCACTCACCGACATCGGCTATGACGGATATACCTGCATCGAAATCGAGGACAAAGCGTTCGAAGGAACAAAAGAAAAGGTACTAGATTCATTAAAACTCTCATACCGCTACATGCGGCAATTCATTATCTGAAGGAGGTAAGATATTATGAAAAAAATGAACATCGGACTGATCGGAGCCGGTTTTATGGCAAAAGCCCATTCTGTGGCTTACGCAGGAATGCCTATGTTTTTCTGGCCCGCACCTGCCATTCCCGTAAAAAAAATGATCGTGGATATCAACGAAGAAACAGCCAAAGATTCTGCCGCCAAGCTGGCCTTCGAATCTTACAGTACAGACTGGCATAAAATTGTAGAAGACCCTGATATTGATGTGGTCGATATCTGTACTCCCAACAATGTGCACGCGGAAATAGCCATTGCCGCAGCCAACGCAGGCAAACATATTCTTTGTGAAAAGCCTTTGGCGCTCACTACTCTGCAGGCAAAAGAGATGTATCTTGCAGCAAAAGAAAACAATGTGACTACAATGGTCGCCTTCAATTACCGCCGCACCCCCGCCGTGCAGCTGGCAAAAAAATACATTAAAGAAGGAGCCATCGGCCGGATTTTAGATTTTCGCGGCACATATCTGCAAGACTGGTCTGCAGACCCCGATTCCCCATTATCATGGCGCTTCCAGAAAAATGTCTGCGGCACCGGAGCCTTAGGCGATATCGGAACTCACGTGGTTGACATGCTGCGCTTTTTGGTGGGAGAATTTGATTCCGTCAATGCAAGGACCGCCACCTATATCCCGGAACGTCCGGTTCAGTCAGGCCTTGCCGACAGTCTTGGAAACAGCAAAGGAGACAGCAGCATTCCTAAAGAACCTGTAGACGTAGACGACCAATGCTGCTTTATGGTTCAGTGCAAAAACGGCGCCTTCGGGACAATTGAAGCAACCAGGAACGCCTGGGGCCGCAACAATTATATCACCTTCGAAATCCACGGAACAGAAGGCTCCCTCTTCTTCAACTACGAGCGCAGAGATGAGCTTCAGGTCTGCTTCGCCAAGGACGGGGATGACCGCCGCGGTTTCCGTACCGTATATACCGGACCGGCGCACCCCTACGGCGGTGCTCTTTGGCCCATACCGGCACTGGGAATCGGTTATACAGAGACAAAAATCATAGAAACTTATGATTTCTTCCAAGCGATCGCCGAGGGCAGACAGCCGGAACCAAACTTCCGTGACGGCTACGCCATCGAACTGATCTCCGACGCGGTAATAGAATCTGCGAAGACTCATCAGTGGACGACATTAAAGGAAATTGAAGAATAAACCGCCAAAAAGGTTCCCGGCAGCAGGATGCGCCGGGAACCTTTTTTATATTTCTCCGTCCGATATACTTTCTTTTTTGTGGCTGATATGGTTTGGGTTCTGCCGGATCGCATTGCGAAGTTCAGCAGGCGGCTCTTCCCTGAATACATTGCCCCATGTCTTAAGCAGATTATCAGGTCCCACACACACAGGCTCAATACCTATAAATGACGGGGTTTTCTTTCCCAAGAGTGCATTAGCCGCAGCAAGTGCAATAGCCTCTCCCTGTTCATAAGGACATTGGGCGCTGAGCATCTTCACCATACCGCCTTTTGCCATGTTCATTGCGATGGAATAATCAAGGTCACCTGTCACAACCGCAATATCTGTCCGGTTCATATCCGTGAGTGCCTTGATCACCTCCAGCGCCGGGCCGTCCCAGGAAACGTACAATGCTTCCACTTCTGGATGGTGGTTCACAAAATCCAATGTTTTTTTGTACACTTCACTTTCCAGAAGAAAATTCATTTCCCCGCAGATATGCAGTTCAGGAAATTCTTCCGCCAGCACCTGTTCCGCTGCATCATCTCTTTGCTTGGTGGCAAAAAAATTCTGGTCGCCATGACGTATGAGTCCAGCATGGCGCAGCCCATGATGCACCATATATTCCCCAAGTCCATGCCCCATATTGCGTCCATGAGAATGCTCATTTACAGAAATGCAGGAAACATAGTCCCTGGAAGTGATCCCCTCTGGTATATTTGTAATCAAAACCAACTTGGTATCACTTTTCGCGATCTCCTGGAAGGCTTCAGCTGTATCCCGGCTGTCCACAGGAATTGCGATCAGGATATCAGGATCCAGAAAACGGATGCTTTCCAGCTGCTTGCATTGCAATGAAGCATCAAAATGCGCATCTGTCACTGCAATCAGTGATATCCCCAGTTCCCCGAAGATTTTTTTAATTCCGTTTTCCTGCAGCCGCATCCACGCCTTACCTGTATAATGGAAGGAAATAGCCGCTGTATAATTCTTACGGCGTATCATCTCCTTTTCCGCTTCCGACAAAATAAGGGAATCCGCATTTTCCGCTTTTTCTCCAAAGGGTCCCCTTCCAATGCCGCAGGTTGACCCTCTTACATTGAGCTGTGTGGATAATGTAATGTGCTGATAATCCTGTTCAAGTGCCGGCGCATTTGCCGTCTCTCCTTTTTGTATACGTCCCAGCAGAATCCTTGCCGACAGTGCGGCAAATTCTTCCGGCTGCTTGTCAATACATGTCATTTCCGGAGTCAGCAGAGAAGCCCACTCAAAATCGTTAAGACTCACCACAGATATATCTTTCGGAACGAGAATATTATGTGCATTCAAATATTTCAAAAGAGGAATAAGGGGGGCAGAATTGGCAGCAATGACCGCTGTAGGTATGACAGGAGCACGCATCATTTTCTCCAGGACCGTAAACACTTCTTCTTCTGTGTTCAGTTTAGAGAACACCAGTTCTTCGTTAAAACGGATATGGTAATCCTCCAAGGCCTTCTTATACCCCTCAAGACGCCGGGCGGTATAATCCTGCCAGCTGCCTAAAAACGCTATATGTTCATGGCCGTTTTTTATCAAATGCTTCACTGCTCGGTAGCTTCCTTCAAAGGTATCTGAATACAGAACATCTGTATCAAAATCCTGCAGATCCTTCCCTATCAAAACAACAGGCACACTTGCTCCCTGAAAAAACGAAGCATCCAAAACCCCCATCTCATCAGGAAACGCAATAACTCCGCAAAGCTCCGGCTTATCTATAAGCATAGTTTTGACAATTTCAAGACGGGCAGCACTTTTGTCATATCCCACAGTCAGAAGTGTGTACTCCGTATCTGCAAACAATACTTCCATGTTCTCCTCAATCTGCCGCTGAAAAAGACTGGTATTTTCGGAGAGCAAAAGCAGCACATATTTTTGTACCCCCGGATTCTTATATCCCTTTGTTTTTTTTACTATAAAATTCGGCAGCTGGTCAAGCTCCTGAATTGCCTTCTCTACTTTTTCCACCAATTCCGGGCTGACATAACGAGTATGATTCACCACATGAGATACGGTAGATGTAGAAACCCCGGCTATTTTTGCTATATCTTTAATTGTCGCCATTTTCGGGACCCCCATCATATTTCCTTTTCTTTGCTGTTTGACACTGCATTTAGTTCCATTATAGCTGTTGCCAAAAAAAGTGTCAATAAAATTTGCGCAACTATCTTCACTGAAAATAATTGGCTTTGACAGAACTTATGATATAAGAGGGTCCCTTTCCGCAGTATCCCGGGCCGATGCTTTATGGAATTGGTGTATACTGCGCCTGCACAGAAATGGCCGCCGCATCCTCAGGGAGCAAGAACCCCTCCTCAGTTAATTTATCTGCGGATTCTTCCACCATTTTCACATAAGTCTGTTGAGGTTCAATGACCCCGTAAAGCTCCTGCAGTTTACTTGTACTAAAATCTTCCTGACTGCCAAATGACCAGGCATAGGGCTGCCCCTCCATTTCCGTGGCAAGCTCATGGTAAGTAGCTGTAGGAACATCCAGGGCAGGACTCCTGACTCCTCCTTTTACGTTTCCGTGTTCATCATAGACAAAAGCCGTCCCGTCTTCCGTAACCTCAATAGGCTCTGCCTTCGGCGGCAAGGTTCCGTTTATAACCCATTCTTTAAAATTATAGTACATCGCTTTTTCCATATACTGCCGGTAAAAATGATTTGCTTTTTCTTCCATTCCCCCATACTGATACGGAACCTGGGACGGAAGGTTTCCTGTTTTCAGAATATCCGCCTCCAAGGGTTGATATCCCATAATATAAGAAGGACCATGAGGCGCGCCCGCAATTTCATAAATCCGATATCCGGCATCCTTGTCATCGCAGTCCTCCCTGCGCCACTCATAGCTTCCCAGGCGGAAGATATCCCCTTGGGAATCTATTCTCATAAACGGAACATGCTTTTGAGGAAGCCGGCTTCTGGGATCATCCGGCTCAAGAGGCTCCAAGGCCTGGTTGATGGCAATCACTTTGCCGGCTCCGGAAGCAGAAATAAATCCGTCATATACGGTTTTTCCCTCTTCCACCATAGCATCCTCAGCGAAATTGGCTGCATAAGTATTAAGATAAAAGCCTGTCTGGGATTCTCCGGTCCCAAACACATATTTCACATCATAGCCTGCCAGCGGTCCGTTTTTATCCCGCATCAGTGCTCCTACCTGGCTGAACATATCCCATACAAGACCGTTTTCATAAAGCTTGGAAAGATTTTCATCGTATCCTTCCTCGCCAGGCAGCAAACCCGCCGTTTGTTCCTCCGGCGGCAAAGGATTATCCATAGAAAGCTTTCCGTAACGTTCCTCATCCACACGCCTAAGAGCCGCAATCACATTAGGTTTGGCAGTCATGGCAACCCAAATATCCCTGGAAGACATAACCTCTTCCTGGACCACAGGCCACTGTACCTCCACATCCCAGCCCCGGGACGGATTATTCAATTCCACCCATACATTTCCGCTGAAGCTTCCTGTATCCTGGGGCCTTCGCACCACAATCCTCGTAGTATAAGGCGCATCAGCTGTCCTAACCTGGGGTTTCTCCGCACTGCCATCCTCGCCCCAGTCATATACATTAGAGGTTCCGCTCACGTAATACTCTTCAAGCACATATCCGTTGGCCGCCAGATCTGTACCGCCTACCGTAAAAGGATGAGACGTTTCTGTAACAGGAATCGGCCCTTCGAAATCCGGAATTTTTACAAATGTCTCCGGCTGCCCATACACCGAACTGCAAAACATTACCGAAAGGGTAATGGTTCCGGCTGCAAAAGCCGTTAAAACTTTTTTCATCATATCTTTTCCCTCCACTAACAACAGTTTTTGCTCGTTCCTCCTCCGTACGGAATACTCAGAAAAATATTTAAAAATATTTGCGCAATATTTTATGTTTATTATACTGTTGTAAGAAGATTAAAGTCAATATTTTTCTGATAATTTTGTTGTTTTTGTGGACTATACATAGAAAAACATACTGTAATTCATGTATTTTTACTTTATTTCTTTTTTCTCTCTTTTAATCGATTAAAACAAGCAGATAATTTCAGAAAATTTTTACATATTTTTATCAAATCCCATGTGAAAACATAACTCAAATCAAAATATTCCGTATCCACACACCATCTCCGCCTGGCCCGGAACTAATACGGAAGTCAGAAATTTTCCAACTACTCTGACTGCAGTTTTCTAAGCAGAAAACCGCATATTATAACTGCCGCCGTAAATATTAGGATCAACGGCAAAAGGTGGAGGAACTGAAAACTATCATCCGTCAACATCCTGAATCCCCAGGTGGCAGGGAAAATCCTGCCCGCAATTTCCAAAGGTTTTGGCAGCAGGCTGGCGGGAAACATAATTCCTGTCAACATAATAGAAGTCCAGCTAAGAAATGTCAATAGGTAAAATGAAAAATGTTAAAAAAGTTTT
>JAUNHC010000073.1 GCA_030524175.1 Eubacteriales bacterium | reverse complement strand
GGTGAGGGACGGGGAAATTAATCTTTAGGGGATTTTTTTCAGGAAGTTAACAATTACCCTCCATAGCGGAAAAGGTGTATTCATAATAAAAGAACAACCGCCAAAGCCCTATATTTACTGGCTTCTGACGGTTGTTCTGATCGTTTTCTTCTATTGCTGTTCCATATTACAGATAGGCTATGTATGGCTTATTTGCGATGACATAAACGCTATACTTAATTACTTTGGCTATCCAAAAAAAGTTGTATCTGCTCCTCATACCATTCCGGATAATCCCGGAACAGTCTGCCGTGGGCACTATCTTCCACAAAAGCCAACGTACTGTTAGGTGCTGCTGCATGTATCTTTTCAGCCATAAAAAACGGGGCTGTTTCATCCGCCTTACTAGCGAGGATCAGCACAGGCAATGTGCTATTTTTAAGGCATTCCTCTGCGGAAGCGTTACTATAGAAAAAGCCGAGCTTAAGCTGATAATAAATGTCAGCAGAAAACATCAAAAAATCAAGTGAGATTCCGATATTCATTCCACTCATACTGAGACGAGCTATATCATCATTGCTGCTGATCGGGCAATCGAGAATAAGCGATGAAACCCGCTCTTTTACGATACCGCGACTGACCGCCATGCCAGCGGTGGCGGCACCTGCAGAAGTCCCCCAAATATGTATTTGATTGTCCGGGTCGATTATTTCATCCAGATAAGCCACAGCATCTGCTGTATCATAACTTTCAAGATAACCCAACGTGGTATATGGAGCATAATTTTCACCTGCACTGCGTTGGTCATAGCTTAACACATTATACCCGTAATCCAAAAATATTGAGGCAAAGGGCAGAATCTCAATGCGGTTACCACCCAGTCCATGTATCAATATAACCGTATCATTGTTTTTGCTGTCCGCATATATCAATTCTGCCGGTATCGTATGCCCATCATAGGACGAAGTCAATTCTACCTTTTCCACATTATAAGTTTCAAGGAGTTTGGCATAGTCAAACCCTCTTTCCTTAAAATACTCCATTGCGCTTTCAAAGTAGGTTGTATCGTTGGATACAAACTGTGAAGTGTTGCTAAAGACAATATGACCAGTGATAAAGACCATTGCTACGGCAGCTGTCAAAATCAATATTGCCAAACCAATACAAATTCGTTTTGCAAGTTTTTTTCTCTTTATGTTCTTTTCGTGAACTTCCTTTTGACTCATATTCCTACTTCACTTTCATATATTCCTCAATCCGCTCCGCCTTCTTCGCCAAAGACGTATTAAAACAATACCAACTTACCGCTTTGTTTGAGGATAGTATATCACAAAACTTTGCATATATCTATCTTTTACCGTTCCTCCCGGCTGAAAGAGCTGTGGGGCCGTTTCTTGGCCTTCTCCGCCTGTTCCCTGTTCATGCACCAATGGCTCTTTCGCCAACAGGAACTTCACACCGGGGAAATCATCAAAGAGTATTTGAATGGAAGCGGAATTGGCCAAGGACTTGCGACGACAGCCAGAGATTTGGCAACTATGTTTCGCTTCAAATTATAAGCAGTTTTGCTTAGAAAATCAATAGTCTTATTGTTATAAGAATATCTGCCATACTCTCATAGATAAAAATGACAAAATATAAAATGGAAGCATATATAGCAACCTTTGTAATCGAGTCTTTGCTGAATATATTATAATACTCTGAATCGGTGTCCATATTAAAAGGATAATACTGAATAATTCAATTCTATACGCCATCCAATAGCAAATCATTGGAAGTAACAATAATAGCATTCCAATAATTGACTTACATTGTAATTTTTCTTTTAAAGAATATATGAAAGGAAAACCTTTTTTTACTAAGCGCAACTCATTCTGCGCATTATAGCTGATAACATTCTGTCCTAATATCAATATAGAAAACAATAATGCATACTTAATATATTTTCCGTTTACTTGCGATAATAACATTGTGATCAAAACAATCGCAAAATACTGATACAAAACCTGTTTCTTTCTTCTGACAACACTAACTATCTCATAAACCATCAAAAAGCGGTAGCGGCTACCGTAATATTTCTTCATCACCCCTTTCATTTCTTTCTTATTATTTTGGAAAAACACTTCATCCTGTGTTTGTAGAACCGTACCATATTCTCGATTCAAATATCCATATAACATATGATCATATTGTTGAAAGAAAGGGATAATTGCTTGATAACTAAAATAAGGATATAAAACGAAATATAATCCATAAACAATCAATAATCCGCCGGCAACAAATACAAGCCCATAAAAAAAACAGATCATTACTACTGCTAACATACATATATTCGTAATATCTCTACGTCTATATTCCGTCGATAGAACTGTATGTATATTGACCATTGGGTTACAGAACATAACCACAATAAACTGTCTTAAAACCATTCCCTCCATCGGAAAAGTCCGAGATAAAATCAGCGCAACACACCCCGTCAGTACCATGCTTTTTCCTATCTTCTTCACTCGCCAAATATAGGCTTTTTCTATTTTCCAAATATAGGCTTCAGGAGAAATACGCATTCTCAGTATTGTTCCAAACAAATTCATAAACAAGAAACAGAGAATACCATACGGAATCAAAACAGCAATATCCTTTCCATAGACTTCTTGGATAATTGATTGTAATATATGAATGCATGGCACAATAGCAATCAGTATAAAATAAGCCCCTATATTTCGTTTAAGCATTCTGACTGCAAATTTGTATCTCTGTTTCAAAAGCAACTGATACATATTTTACTCCCCTTCAGATAAAATCTTTGTAATTTTCTCTCTGTCAACATCCTCCATATTGATTTCGCTAATTTGTCCGTTATGAAGCAAAAGACACTTGTCACAAACCTTCTGTAAACACTCTATATCATGACTTGAAATAATATAAATTCCATTTTTTTGCTCATGAAACTCCGTTATTACATTTTCTAAAAATTTCATTTGGACAGGATCAAGCCCTGAAAAAGGTTCGTCAAAAAGTGTGATTTTTTCTTCTTGTATAATTGCACAAGCATTATTTAACCGTTGCATCGTACCTTTTGAAAGTTCCAACGGAGAATAATTCTCATACTTTTTTAATCCCAACCTATCTAAAATCCTCTCGATTTTATCGAATGCCTCTTGTTTTTTTATCCTTCTGCTTGAAGCAATTAACAGAAGATTTTCATATATTGTCAACTCATTAAAAAAACTTGGTTGATCCATTGCATAGGCAACCGGCATATCAAGATAATCTACCTTGTTCATCTTTTTTCCGTCGATAGAGATTACTCCTGTATAGTTTTTGTCATAATTCGAAAGTGTATTCAAAAGAGTAGTCTTTCCAGCTCCATTTCTTCCAACAAGTCCATAAATACAAGTATTTTCAAATGTATAGTTTATGTCCGAAAAAACAACTGTTTCACCATATTTTTTAGTTAAATTTGAAATCTGAATCATAAAAAACCTTTTCCTCTCAAATCCATTTTAGTTAATCCCACTACTAGCAATCCAATAAAAACTACTGTGTTCACAAATAATAGTACAACAATACTTTTTACCACTTTGAAAGTAAAAAGTATTGAGAAGATTTCTATTGACAGCACAGTAAAACACAAATAATTTGTTAAATACTCTGTTATAATTTCTCCATAATGATTGTTCATCTGTAATTTCACATAGATAAAAGGTTTTAGTAAATAACGGATTATGATACATATAACCGGATAAATAAAAATCCAGTTTTTATTTACCAAAGATGTTGCTACTCCATCACTCCATTGTACCGGAATTTCTATCGGCAACTTAGAATAAGACAAGCACCCAATAATCAAGCATAATGAGGTAATAGTTGTCCAAGTAGGCATACTTCCCCATATGTACAAAAAGCTGACAGAATCTAGTTTGAAAACAGCTTGATTATCTTTCCAATAATCCTGCAACTCTGTTACATATTGTTCTACCTGTAATTTTTCATAACTAATATTTTCTTCTTCCAGCATTTTTTCGCACATGAGCTTCGCCTTATTCAAATCAGTAATCTGACTTTTTAATACTTCATTCTGCCTCTCAAGTGTTTCCTGCAATGTTACTTTTTCAGATATAATATTTCGTATATCCTCAATAGAGATTCCCAATGTACGCAGATATGCAATCTTCTTTATATTTTCCACATCACTTTCAGAATAATCTCTATAACCATTACTTTCATTTCTTGAAGGCTCAATAAGTTTTTCCTTTTCATAAAAACGTACAATAGAACGAGATAGACTTGTTCGTTCTTCTACTTCTTTTATAGTCATGCTATGCCCCCCCCCCCTTCAATCAATTCTATTTTATCTTAAGAATAAGCTATAAACAAGGTTTACAGTCAAGTGTTTTTTATCCATTCAAATCATTTTCACTATTTCAAAGTTATTCCTTATATCAAAAAATAAACCCCAAGCAGTCCGCTTGTTCCTGAAATCATATCAAACTTATCGTCCGCTGTCTGTTTCCTTGTGTGGTGTACAAGCAGTATGCAAAAACCGTGAGCGCCTGCGAAGCTTTTCAGCCTTGCCATAATCTGATAATCATTAGCGTAACTGTAATTATCTCCGCCAACTTCACGCACCTTTTGGAGCTTTTCTGCACTTTCCGTTCCAAACATCCGATACAAACGTTCCTGCAAGCAAATGCTTTGTTACCGTAAAAGATACGGTCTTTCTTTTTTTAAGCCGTAGAGCATACCGAGATACTCCTTCATTTCCTCACAGAGAGACTTCGGCATTTTAATGGTACGATTGCCTTTCTTTGTTTTCGGCGTAGTAATCACATCTTCGCCGTGTAACCGCTGATAGGATTTGTTAATCGTGACTGTTTCCTTATCAAAGTTGAAATCAGCTGCGGTAAGAGCCAACAGTTCTCCCTCACGGATACCGCACCAGTAGAGCATTTCCTTGTGTTCCTCGCTCCCCATATTTCCCACCTTTGCGGCAGGATTGGTACGCAATTCATAATAGCGTACAGCGTGATTGAATATGGCTGATAGCTGATTGTGCAGCGTTTTCAGATAGGTCTGTGAGTAAGGTTTTTTTCTCGTCACGGTAAGCAAGCATTTCATTCTGCCAAGTGATAATCTTCTTTGTGGAAATCTCACTGATTTTCAACTTGCCGAAATAAGGAAGTATCTTCGTGCGGATGATATGCTCCTTTGTCAGCCAAGTGTTTTCTTTCAGTCGGTTTTTCACATCATTAATATACAGTTCCGTAAAGGCTTCAAAACTCATATCAAGGTCTGAAGAAGTCTGCAACTGGAACATTCGCTCCCATTCCTGTGCTTCTTTCTTTGTAGCGAAACCCCTCTTGCATTTCTGCTTACGTTCCCCTTTCCAGTTGACATAACGAGCCATTACATACCAAGTACCATTGTCCTCATTTTTGAATACTGGCATTATCTGTCCTTTCCTGCTCCGTAGAGCCCTTCATAAAAATACTGGCGTTTTACACGCCCCGTAAGCACACCTTATTTACCCTTGAAGATGTTTACGGTCTGACCGTTAGTGAAGCAGACGGAGAGGTATGTCTAAAGGTCAACAAGGACAACGGCAAAGAAGCCTATGAGCTGCTGAAAATGCTTTATGCGTAGAAAGAGCAGGCGGACAAGCTATCTTCCGAAGAAATCATCAAGGAAGAATACGATAACTGGCGTTATCACTACCCGCAGTTCAATACCACTCAACGATGGGCAAAAGTGCCATCACAGGAGTTAAGCGACGCATTGGTTGAAGCGTTCAAAGACTACCTTACACCCGATAAATAAAGACGACAAAAAAGCCATTAGCTATGAGTTGCTACCCACAGTTAATGGCTTTCTTAATAATATGGATTTTAGTTGTACAACCACCTATCAATCATTCCCTAACCCTAAAACCACTGGATTACAAGAATAATGGCTCTCATACAACTGTTTTCAATTTGTTATCAAAAGACTTCTTGAAATGCTTGAAACCCGCATAAGCGCTGAGTTTCTCGCACCTCTCATTTTATTCCCACTCAATAGTTGCACATGGCTTAGGTGACAGATCATAGCAGACACGGTTCACATTCGGCACCTCTGCCAGGATTCTGTCGGTGATCTTCAGCAGTACATCCCATGGAATCTGTTCAATTGCGGCAGTCATGGCATCCACTGTGTTTACTGCTCTTAAGATAACAGGATATTCAAAGCAGCGGGCATTATTCTTCACACCAACGGACTTAAAGTCAGGCACTACGGTAAAATACTGCCATACCTTCTTATCAAGCCCTGCCTTTGCAAACTCTTCACGCAGGATAGCATCTGATTCCCTGACTGCTTCCAGACGATCTCTGGTAATAGCACCAAGGCAGCGCACACCAAGTCCCGGACCCGGGAACGGCTGACGGTAAACCATTTCATAAGGCAGGCCAAGCTCTACACCGCAGGCCCGGACCTCATCCTTAAACAACTGTTTCAGCGGCTCTACAAGCTGGAAATCCATATCTTCCGGCAGACCGCCTACATTGTGGTGGGATTTCACCATCTTGGCAGTTTTCGTCCCGCTTTCCACAATGTCAGGATAGATGGTTCCCTGGCCCAGGAACTCTATTCCTTCCAGCTTCTGGGCTTCCTCGGCGAACACATTGATAAACTCACCGCCGATAATTTTGCGCTTCTGTTCAGGATCTGACACATTTTCCAGTTTTCCGAGGAAACGTTCAGATGCATCAACATAAATCAGGTTTGCATCCATCTGGTTACGGAACACTTCGATGACACTCTCTGATTCGCCCTTGCGCATAAGTCCATGGTTTACATGAACACAGGTGAGCTGTCTGCCGATTGCTTTGATAAGAAGTGCTGCCACCACAGAACTGTCTACACCGCCAGACAGGGCAAGAAGAACCTTTTTATCCCCCACCTGTCTGCGCACCAGTTCTACCTGGTCTTCAATAAAATTCTTCATATTCCAGTTGGCTTCTGCCTTACACTCGCCAAAAACAAATTCTTTCAGCACCTCTGCAAGTTCAGCCTCATCCTCAGGCCATGCTTCCAGCTTCTTCGAACAGCGTGCCGGCTCATGGTCTGCAGCCATAAACGGGCATCCCACCTCATAAATTTCTTCGCTTACATCAATACTGACACCGTCAACAACACGGTTAGGTCCTCCGTTGATGATAACGCCCTTCACATTTGGCAAAGCCTTAAGCTCTTCAGCCGTAATGTCATGGGGATAAATCTCACTGTAAACTCCCAGGCTTCGGATAGCCCTGGCCAATGCTGTATTTTCCGTATTTCCCAAATCCAGAATAACAATCATATCCTGTTTCATTCTTTGAAATCCTCCTATGTATTTTTGCGCCTGTAATGATATCAACTTCATGATATTGTTATTGTACCCCATCAACAGACAATAAGGCAATGATCTTCTCAAAATTAATTGCAAAAAAATCCCTGCCCGGCATCTCAACCAGACAGGGTTTCTGTTATACTGCCATTACTTAATACCCATTAAGCTTTCTTATACAGTAATCATAGATTCTCTTGTAAGTTTTTGTAGTGTAGTGAAGACCGTCATCAAAGCCTGAGTCTATGCCCCGCCCGGAATCTGTACCATAGCCTGTACTCATCAGCCAGGAGTAGGTGTCAATATAAGTATACTTTCCTCCGGTGCAAAGGCTGTTATAAATGGTACTGTTGAAGCTGCGCACAGCAGCCTCTGTCCTGGCAGCATGTCCGCTGGCTGTTATCAGCTTGCTGTTCAACGGATTCACTGACATATAGAACAATTTACATCCCTTAGCCTGCAGTTCATCAGCCAAAGCCTGCATGTAGTTCACATAGCTTGCTGTGTAGGCAAGGTCATTGACTCCCAGATTAAACACCACCGCTATGGGTTTATCCAGGATGCCTGTACTTCCGCTGCCCACAGCAGACATAAGAGAGGTATATCCGATGCTCTTCAGCCAACTGTAGCCTCCACCCTCCTGGCTGATAAAAGTCACACCGTTGGTTATGGCTGTGCCAAACTGGGCATCCAGGGTAAGCTTCATACGGTTTGTTCTTGAATCACCTACAAAAATTATCTGCTTATAATTTCTTCTTAGATCAGGCTGGGCAAGATTTAATGCTGAAATATCCTCCTCCGCAGTCCGGTTGAAGACAACTGCATATAAATGTACTTCTCCGTTTACTTTTATCTTCTCTCCGGCTTCATAATCCGGATTTACGTACTGATTAGCTCTGGCAGACCATCCCATAAACGTATATGGCTGCTTGCTGGTGGCGCTTGGCAGTTCAAAATAATCACCCTGCCCCACAGAGTGCGTCCTATATGGTGAACCGTCCTGTTTGTGGAGGATCACCTGGGCAGCCTGTTTCTGCACTGCATAAAAAGAGACATTTTTTATCATATTGTACTTGGTGCCTTCCCGGTTTGTAACGGATGTACCATTTTTCTTTGTAGTCCACCCAAGATTCAGATATCCGCTTTTTGCAGGTACTGACGGGAGAGTGATCATGTTATCCTCCTCCACCTTCACCTGCAGGGCCTTGTATGCAGTGTTCGTACTTCCGTTATTCAAATAAAAGCTGGCGGTGTAATATTTACTCTTTTTACGCACTGTGTAGAATTTTAAATTCTTGGTAACCTTTACCTTTGCCCCTTCCTTGTATACAGGGGTAGTCCCTTTCCGGGTAGTCGTCCATCCCACATTCTGATATCCTGCTGCCTTTGGCAGATCAGGAAGAATCACATATGAATTTTGAGCAACCTTTTTGTTCAGGCTGGTATATACCTTACTTGTACTGGTGCCGCTGTTATTATTAAAAGATACTGAGTAGGTAGGCACCTTCTTCCTCACAGCATAGAGGGTGAGGTTCTTATTTACGGTTATACTCCTCCCTGCCAGATATGTGGCAGAGGTAGCATTTTTCTTAGTGGACCATCCAAGGTTGGTATAACCGCATACAACCGGCGGTGACGGCAGTTTAACTTTATTCCCCTTCAGAACCTGAGTGTTCAGTGCCTTAAATGATGCGTTGCTGGATCCGCTTGGATTCAGGAATGTCACTTTCATCACCTTAGCTGTTGCATATCTGATCATATACAGGTTCATGCTTCTGTTCACTGTATACTTTTCACCTATGTCAAACTGTACTGTCGTACCTTTTTTTACTGTGGTCCAGCCGAAATTCACATATTTGCTGCTTGGAAAATCCGGCAAAGTGATGACAGTTCCCTTTACAACCTTCACTTGTCCGCCGTTGAAAACTCCTGTACCCGAGTTATTGTAAAAAGTGAGGGTGCACATTTCTTTTCCCTGTACCGCATATAAGGTCAGTACACCGTCCACAATGTATTCATCCAAATCTTCATCCATGGACAGTTTGAGGGTTTCCCCTCCTTCAAAATAAATATCCTCATCAGGGGCCTCCAACTCCATCTTCCACCCGCTGCCTTCTGCATCCTCATAGCCGGGCACTCCCGGAATCTCAACGGAATCTCCCATCTTCGTATTGATTTCCAGATCATTATAGAAGGCCTTACCCGTAGGGTCTGCAAACTTAATTGTCACAGGGTCACCCTCATGAATGATGGAAGCTGCTGCCACGCCATCCTCACTAAATCGCAGAATCTCCTGTTCTGCTCCTTCCCCGTTCTCTCCTGATTCTCCTGTAACTGCAGACGAACCATTCCCGGCATCTTGTGTCCCTTCCAACGTCCCGGAAACTCCTGACAAATGTCCGTCATTCCATGACGCAGAGGGATTGTCTCCCTCCGGCTCAACATAGCTGTCCTCTGTCCCCGAACTGAAAAGCTCACCGGTATCTGCAGGCGCTTCAAACACTGCCGCCGGCACCTGTATACTGGTCATCAGCATCATCAGCACCAGCATCCAACACAATATCCCGCTTTTTCTCCATTTTCTCCCGTTATTTCTTTTCATAAATACTCCTCAATTTATCTGATGCACAACCGCTGCTAAGCACAATCCTGTGCCAGTTCCTTATCTCCCCGGCACGGTATGCTAAGTATAAATGTTTCTTCACTATCTTTCAACTGCAAAGGGATGATTTTAACCGATATTTTCCATTCCCTCTTACTTATATAATGCAGAAAAGGGATATTTTATTGCATCACTCACAGAAAAATTTGTGTTTTTTACCTTACTCATAAAACCATGCATCCCGTCCTGATTCCTTTGCCAGATACATAACCTTGTCCGCCTTTTTCAGCAACGCCTCAAAGCCTCCGCCATCATAACTGGCTACGCCTATACTGCAGGACAGTCTCAGCTCCGGCATATTCTTAAAACTAAGATTTTCTATCATATTAAGGAGTGCTTGTGCACGGTTTTTCACACTCTCCTCAACTGTATTTCCGGGCATGAATACCAGGAATTCATCCCCTCCGTAACGACCCAGATAATCCCCTGCCCGGAAGCAGTTTTTCATACACTCTGCCGTCATCTTCAGGATCTCATCCCCTGCCTGGTGCCCGTAACTGTCATTGACCTGTTTGAAATTGTCTAAGTCCAGGAGAAAAAGATATCCCCCTTTATCCAGTTGTTTCTCTACCTTAGCTTTAAAAGCCTCCCTGTTAAGCAGGTTTGTAAGCACATCCGCCTCTGCCTTCTTCACGAGTCCCCGGACCTCTTCTTTTGCTTGGGCTATATCCGTTATTTTCATAATGGCACTTTTCTGTTTGTTTTCTTTTTCATAGAGTGCAGTCACATGAACTGCATACCATCTGTAATCCCCCTCATAGCTTTTAAGCCGAAGCTCATACACTTCTACCTTTCCGTCTCCGGGAGCCGATTCCAGCATTTTTGTTATAGTTCCCTTATCGTCATGGTACACCAGTTCACTGTGAAAGATATAGTAACTGAACCTTTCAATAATTATATCCGGGATCAGCAGCATCTTTGTAATATTGGATGTACATTTCAGGGTATCCTTTTCAAGGTCATATTCGCATAATGCTGTATCTGAAAAGTTTGCAATAAGGGCTGCTCGTTTCTGCTCAAAGCGCTGCTCTCTGTTTTTCCAATAATATAAAACAAAGATAAACAGCATGATCACTGATGTCACAAGGATTACCAGCAATGTTGCAAGTCTGCCCCTGTGTACAATATCGTTGATATAAATATTTATTTTTTTGGAAGATATGGTGTTCAGAACTGCCCAGTCATTAAAAGGAAGGGAACAGCCTGAAATAAACAGCGGCTGCCCGTCAGCCATCACCTGGACAACAGCCACGTCTTCCCCCTCTTCAATCTGCTTTTTCAGCCAGTCGATTTTTTCCGGTTCTTCGGAAATCTTTTTTAGGCTCTCATACAAATTAGTAGTCCCTGTGTTCTCTCTCACTAAAGCATTGCTGCCATTCTTGTGGATCAGATATCCCCCTGTTTCATCATTAAGAAATCCTGACTGGCTGGATTTCAATAATGTATCCGAATAAATCATCCCTCTGACAAACCCTGTATATACTCCATTCACCTGTACAGGTATGGCTATTCCATAAAAAGAAGTATGGTCATCCTCAGACATATAAATATCGGAGATGACAGACTCGCCCTTCTGAAGCTGTTCTATCAGAACTTTCTCTTCCTTTGGGATCCTGTCTATGTTAATATCCCGAAAACTGTAATAGACCACACCTTCAGCCTGAATATCCTCGTTCTCACTGATATTGTTAAGAGCCGAATCCAGCTTCTCTATCTCATCCTCAGAGCTGCATTGTTCAAAAACAGCCGCAACTGTCCGAAGGGTTGTTTTTACGCTCTCAATCTTTGCTATGATCTCTGACTTCCGGCTGCTGGTATACGCCTTCTGATTTTCGTACATAAGCTTATTGAAGGTTTCCGCCGACCAGGTTGAATAGTTGTGAAAAACACCCAGCAAGGTAATGCAGCAAATCAGAATGCATAAAGCTGCCAGAACCATTTTCTTTTTTTTCATAGCCGCATCTCCTTAGTGTACACAAACAAATGAAAAAGACTAATGCTATTATATCCTTTTATTTCCAATGATTCAATTTAAATTTAGATAAAAACAGTTAAAGTCAAACGCAGCACATCCGGCATAGGACAAAGCGGGGATATAGAGAATATATAAAAACGGCCTGCACCCGGGCAACGGGGCGCAGACCTCCCAGTACAGGGGGACAGGCCCCCTGCTGTTTATAAAGTTTGAATAAATCTCAAGAATGCATCTCTGCCTTCTTCTGTACACTTATACACACCTGCATCCTCCAAAACGTGAACAAACACACGTCCCACCTCTTCTCTGAGCACATCCTGGATATTGTCCCTATCAAGATGACTGTACCTGGGAAGAAACTCTGCTGCCCAGGCAGCATGCTTCTCAATCTTTTCATTGGAGGAAATATCCTTATTCCCCAGGATATACTCTTCCAGAAGCTCCAGTTCTTCTTTCAGCCTTGCAGGAAGAACGGCAAGCCCCATTACTTCAATAAGACCGATATTTTCTTTCTTGATATGATGGTACTGCGCATGGGGATGGTATACGCCCAGCGGGTGCTCTTCTGTGGTAATATTATTGCGCAATGTGAGATCCAGCTCAAACATTTCCCCCACCTTACGTGCAATAGGAGTAATTGTGTTGTGAGGCTCTCCGTCTGACTCCGCGAAGATAAATGCCTGCTCATCCGTATAGCCTCTCCATACTTCCAGAACATGAGTGGCAAGATCGATGAGACGCTTCTCGTCTTTGTGCCGGATACGCAGTACAGATAGAGGCCACTTCACAATCCCCGCCTCCACGTCCTCATAACCGGGAATGGTCACACTTCTCTCAATAGGTGCCTTAGCCATTGCGAAGGTATAGTGTCCCCCCTGAAAATGGTCATGGCTTAAAATAGAACCGCCTACAATAGGAAGGTCTGCATTGGATCCAAGGAAATAATGAGGGAACAGCTTTACGAAGTCAAAAAGCTTCACAAATGCATCCCGCTCTATTTTCATAGGTGTATGCTGGCTGTTAAACACAATACAGTGCTCATTATAATATACATATGGAGAATACTGGAATCCCCACGGGCTGTTGTTAACGGTAATTGGGATGATCCTGTGATTCTCCCTTGCCGGATGATTCACACGGCCTGCATACCCTTCATTTTCCGGACAAAGCAGACATTTCGGGTAGCTGCTGGCTTTTGCAAGCTTGGCTGCTGCGATTGCCTTTGGGTCCTTCTCAGGCTTTGACAGATTGATGGTAATATCAATCTCCCCGTACTCACTGTTAACTGTCCATTTCTGGTCTTTTTTCACACGGTAACGACGGATATAGTCACTGTCCTGACTCAACTTATAGAAATAGTCTGTGGCCTCCTGGGGGCTCTTCTCATACTTATCCCAGAATTCCTTCTGTACCTGGGCCGGACGCGGCATAAGGCAGTTCATCAGCCTGGTGTCAAATAAATCTTTATAAACAATACTATCCTCGATAAGCCCTCTTCTGACTGCTTCCTCAAGAAGATTTCCAAGCACCTCCTCAAGGTCGATATCCTTATATTCTTCTTCCGGTTCTGTATAATCCTCTTCTTTAAAAACATCCAGAAGAAGATTTATCGTATAATTTTTCTCACAGGCTGGTGTCAGGCCAGTCTCAATCCCATATTGTACAAGCTTCTTAATATTCTCGTAAAGCATATCAAATTCCCCTTTCGCCTACTTTGTGAGTATTCTGGCACCGTCGTCAATTTCCACTACATAAAACTCTGCCTCATGTCCGACTTTATCCTTGTACTGCTTTCCGATGGTGCTGATAAAATTGTCAACCCCGTCATTTTTCACTATACTCACCGTACAGCCGCCGAAGCCGCCTCCTGTGATGCGCGATCCGATCACGCCTTCTGTCTCCCAGGCCAGTTCCACCAGAATGTCTATCTCACTGCAGGAAACCTCATAGTCATCCCTCAGAGAAACGTGGGAGGCATTCATAAGCCTGCCGAATTCATCTATCCTGTTCTCTTTAAGGGCTTTCACAGCTTTGACAGCTCTCTGGTTTTCATATACTGCATGTTTGGCCCGCTTACAGCATACAGGATCCTTAATAGCTGCCTTGTGCATCTCAAACTCTTCTTCCGTCAAGTCACCTAATGTCTTGATATCCACAACGGTCTGCAGATCCTTTAATGCTGCTTCACATTCATTACGTCTGTCATTATACGCAGAACCCACCAGACTGTGCTTTACCTTACTGTTGGTGATAACAATTTTGGCATCCGGAAGCTTCACCGGGGCATATTCATAGTTCAAGGTACTTGTATCCAGGAAAATAGCACAATCCTTTTTCCCCATGGCACTGGCAAACTGATCCATGATCCCGCAGTTCATTCCGTTGAAATTATTCTCCGAATACTGGCCGATAAGTGCGATATCCTGCTTGGTAAGCTGATCAAATCCGAACAGATCTTTAAGCATAAGGCCGGTCAGTACCTCAAGAGATGCGGAAGAGGACAGTCCTGAGCCGTTGGGAATATTTCCGTAAATAAGATAATCCATACCGCTTGTAAGCTCATATCCTCTTTTCCCAAAGGTCCACATAACACCCTTAGGATAATTGGTCCAGCCCGCCTTATCTGACGGAATCAGATCATCCAGAGATGATTCAATGATCCCCAGTTTCGAAAAGTTCACAGAATAAAAGCGCAGCTTATTATCCTCACGTTTCCGTGCAAGACCGTATGTGCCGATCGTCAGCGCGCACGGAAAAACATGTCCTCCGTTATAATCTGTATGTTCTCCGATAAGATTGACTCTGCCGGGAGCAAAATATTCTCTGATTTCGCCTCCTGGGCCATACATTTCCTCAAATTTCTGCATCAGTTCCCTCTGCATCTGTCCTTCCTCCTCCTTTTTCAGGTAAATTTACATATCTCTACTTTATATGACAGACATTAGATTGTAAAGGTTTGTTTTTGCACATTGATACTGCCGTCAATAGCTGACGGATTCAATATAACTGATAAAAATATTACCCGCCTTTTCAAACAATTCCGTGCTGTCATTCATACCGTAAGGTTTCGTCTCTCCCGTACCCGGATCATAGAGATACGTATTATACTCATCATAACCTACTATAACCACACTTGTATCATTTCCTGTCTTGGCAATGACCGGCCGCTGGGCACTGATCTCATAAAGCACACTGTCCAGAGTACATCCTGAAAGATCAATGATAGTGCCTTTCTCCCCAAGCGCCTCCTGCAATGCCTGCTTGTCCCAGGACCCTGTCCTCATAGCTTCCGGCACATCCTCGATATTAAGCTGAAGCTTAGTCTTCTTATTTCCCCGTTCCCAAACATACTGCTGTGCACGGTTAAGAACAACGCCTGTACGGGCATCTGCCCTCTGGATTGCCGCAGCCGGATCCAGGTAAGTGCTGTCCAGCCCGCCTCTTGCATATACATAATAAATCTCTTCCTGAGGAACCTGCATATCCAGGGCTATCTGGCGCTCCTCCATACTGCGCATTTTCGCGTAAATAACAAGGGGCTCCTCTGTCTCCGGCTTCTCATTGAAGGCAAGCCTTATCCTGACACCGGTTCTGGAACCGGACACAAGCTGCACGGCAACTGTATTTGCAGCTGCTTTTTTGTTATTCATGATATTGTCTTTCTTCTGGGGAACATATGAGTTTCCGGATTTAGCAGAAAGCTTAAATTCCATCATAGTGCTTCCCACTGTCACATCAGTGATATACAACCCTTCCTGATGGTATTCCTTTTTCACCTGCCCCGCAAAATCCTCTATGCGGACTGTGTGGATTCCCTCTGTCACATGTCCGTTCTCATCTGTGATAATATCACCGTCCATGATCAATCCGTAGATCAAATCCTCATTTAAAAATCCCAAAGTACGGATCTGCTGTCCCTCTGCCGGCTGAAGTAATCGTGTGCTTTGATCATCAAAATCTATCTCTTTGATTTTCCCCGCATCATTCCCTTCCCGAACCATCCAGGCGGCATGGGCATTGGTGTCGGATACCACAAAGTCCTCTGACCGTATCCCTTCCTCTAAGACCTGGAAGCTGCTCTCATCAATATTTACCAGATACAGCTTCTGGGCAAACAGAAGGAACAATTGATTATTCTGGTTCACATAAGAAAGCGTGCCTAAATCCTCATCCAAAAACTCATAGGATTCTGTACTGGGGATAAACACCTTTTCCTCCACAACATTCTGGTCATTGCTGTAATGGTATACACAAATACCGCTGTAACCCTCCCTGAGTCCCCGGTTCATATAGCCGTACAGTACAAAGTCCACATCCCCGTTATCCCCCACACGGATAATCTTAATATTATGCTGGAGTCTGGAATCACGGAAATCTCCGTTATCATCTTTTCGGAAACTGAAAATCCTTATTATCTTTCCGTTTTCAGGAGAGTAGGACCACAAATCTCCCTGCTGTACAAAGGCTGCCACAGTCGCTTCATCATTAGTCATGTAGGCTACATTTTTATTTCTCACACCCAACAGCAGCCCTTCATCCGTCACAACAGGAAGCTTTGGATTAAACACCTGCCGGGCAGAACGTTCGAAATCAAGAAGCCGTATCCTGGCCTCCACATACCGCATCCTGTAAAACTCCGTCACATCGTAAATCTCTGTGGTGCCGTTCTCATCTCTGGCAGAAATCTGATACTCCAGTGAAATACTGGCTGTAGTCTCGTTGATATCCTTGATCACAGGGATTCCCCGCTTATAAATCTGGGGAGCCAACGACCCCCAGCTGATCTCCTGAAGGCTGGAATGTATATTAATATTGGCAAAATTTGTGGCCGCCCCTTCATCGCTGGGTTCCAGGTAGCTTGACAAATCATCTGCCGTAGTCTTGTCCATACATTTCTCATAAAAACTCTTCACAAACTGAACATAATGCTCAGTGTTAAGCTGTGCCCTTGATATGACTCTCGTGTAATAATATGCCGTATCTTTATTGGTCTCCAGCGTGATCTGCATGGAATATTCCTGGTTCATGCGCAGATCACTGCCGATCTCCACAGTCGTACGAAGGTAATTATCTGAGTTCTCCAGATTTTTCACTTTTTTGTTCTCTATGACCTTACTTCCGTCTGAAGTACGGATTTCATAGGAAAGGCTGCTGACCTTGGTGTCATATGGGTTGATGACAAATGTCAGCTTCTTTGTGGTATCCAGAGGTGTAATGCTGTCCCTTGTGAAATCCGCCTGCATGGGTTGTACATATCCATACATGCGGTTGGCCATAATCCCCCCTACATCTACCATAACCTCCGGTAGCGTGGGATTATTCATATCCGAACGGTCATCTGTTGTCTCACTATTCAGCAAAAGTGCAGTTCCGGTAACGCCTATAATAAAGACGATGAGAAAAACTGCAATCCTGAGAGCAACTTTCTTCATATCATTCTCCCTTCTGCTGCGGCAGCTTTTCTTCAGGGTACAATAGTTTTAGCAATGTGGGCCTTACATGCAGGGCCTCCATAGTCTCCCGGATTCTTTCTGTATTTACTTCTCTTCCTGTTTTCATTGCCCGTATCAGCAGATTTTTAGGCGTATGCTCCATATCTATAAATTCCAGGATCTGAGTCTCATACCCCTTACTTTCCAAAAGCTCTGCACGGATTCCGTCAGTGACAAGCGCTGCCATCCGTTCCTTTAAAATACCATACCGGAAAATCGGTTCCAGCATGTCATTTTCTATTTGTCTGTTAAGCTCATGCTGACAGCAGGGCACGGACAGTATTACCTGCGCCCCCCATTCCACTGCCTTTGCCAGTGCATGATCAGTAGCAGTATCACAGGCATGAAGAGTGACCACCATGTCCACACTGGATACACCTTCATAATCTGCAATATCTCCCTGGTAAAAATGCAGCTTGCTGTATCTGTATTCTGCTGCAAGGCGGTTGCATTTCTCAATTACATCCTTCTTCAGATCCAGGCCTATGATCTTTACATCATATTCCTTTAATTCCTTCAGATAATAGTACATGGCAAATGTGAGATATGACTTTCCGCACCCGAAATCCAGTATAGTCACTTCCCTCTCCCGGGGAAGCTTGGGCAGAATATCCTCAATAAACTCCAGAAATCTGTTGATTTGCCGGAACTTATCATACTTCTGGGTGATTATCTTACCGTCGGCATTCATCACACCTAAGTCCACAAGAAAAGGAACAGGCATACCCTCTTTTAATATATAATTTTTCACCCGGTTATGAGCCATGATCTGAACAGGCGCAGCCGGGGCGTGCTTCTTTGTCTTAATGGTCATTTTACCTTTTTTGCTTACAAGCACAGTTCCGTCCAGACACTGCCCCGTTGTCTGCAGCTGCCCAAAGCCTTTTTCCAGAGATTCCTCCAGATAGTCTATCATCTCCTGACGGCTGTAATTCCTGTGGAGTACCTTCGTTCCCTCTGTGGCAGATGCCTGGTAAAAGATACCCTCTCTCAGCTTTACCGGGCGGATTTTTACCTTGGAAGGTCCTTCACCGCCCCTGCGTCCGCTTAATACTGCCTGAATCAATTGCTCATTTATCTGTTCATCCAAATAATCTTTTAATGTTTTCATCATGCTTTTATTATATAAGCTTTCCTCAATCTTGTATATAGCCGGTTACAAATAGTCTGCGCCATAAATCTCAAACACACTGTCCGATCATTGCTCCCTGCACTCTGCTCAGTAATATTTCCTGCACCGGTGGCGCCGGCATCTTCTCCTGGAAATCTCCTGATACAGCAGAACCTGGATCAAGTCATCCAAAAAGCCCCGGGGCATTTCCTGAACAGCCATATCCGGCTCAATGTCCCCACGGATCCTAGATGCCAAATGATACAGCATATATCTATCCGGATGTTCATCATAAAGACGGCTGCCCTCATAATCCAGAAGCTGGCACTCTTCCTCCACCTTTTCCTGAATTCTCCTTGCAGTCTCCGGATAATATGATTTCATCAACGCAAATTCCTCTTCCTGTACTTTCTCACCCTCATAGAGCATGGGATTGGCGTAAGCGACATAAAATGGAAAATATTTATCATAATACATACAAAAGTCCTGTATCCCTTCACCATCATCTATTCCAGTATATGCAGAAGAGAACATTTCTGACAATATAACTATGACAGTCCCATTTCTAGTGTTACATTTTCTGAAGCATTTTATAGGTGAGCTTTACACTGTGCTCAATGGCAGCGGACTCAAATTCTGTATAATCCATCTGCGCACTGCCGTCTGCTTTATCGGAAATAGCACGGATGACAAGAAAAGGAATCTCATTGAGACAGGCCGCCTGACCGATGGCTGCTCCTTCCATTTCCACCGCAAAACCGCCGAACTCCCCAACAATGTCATCCTTCACCTTCTTATCTGAGATAAACTGATCACCTGACACAATCCTTCCCTCAAATATCTGAATATCCGGATTCACCTCACAGCATGCCTGGACAGCCAGTCTTCGAAGCCCTTCATCTGCCTGAAAAGAAAATGCATCCATCTGAGGAATCTGTCCCCTGGAATATCCGAAAATCCTTGCATCCACATCATGCTGCAGCACATCTGTGGACACCACAATATCCCCGATATTGATATCCTTATTGAGACTACCTGCAATACCCGTGTTGATCACAGCCTCAGCCTCAAATAAATCCACAAGGATCTGTGTACAAATCCCTGCATTTACTTTACAGATTCCCGACTTTACGACAACAACCCGTTTCCCGTCAAGATTTCCCTCATAAAAATCCATGGACGCTTTCCGGGTGATCTTTACATTTTCCAATTTCTCCTTAAGCCTGGAAATCTCCTGTTCCATAGCCCCGATAACACCGATACACTTCATTTTTATGCCTCTCTTTCTGCTATACCATAATTCTTTGATGTCGGGATCAAAAGGGAACCGGAGAAGACAGTGTTTGCCCCGGCTCCCTTTTGACCCCGATATCAGTCTTTCCTATTATATCAAATCTTTAAATTATGTGGAAACTTTTTTTCTTCTTTGCTATAATAGACTTGCCTTTGGTGAGTACCGGCATCTGCCGGGTTTTCAACACTTGTAATTGAATAAAACCCCTGTAAGCCGCAGAAATGCGG
>JAUNHC010000115.1 GCA_030524175.1 Eubacteriales bacterium | reverse complement strand
GCCTTGCCAAGGCGAAGGTCGCGGGTTCGATCCCCGTCTCGCGCTTCTTTCATTTAATAGCGGAAGCCTTTAAAATCAAGGGTTTCCGCTGTTTTTTTGTTTGCCTGATTTGACTACAAATGACTACAGTTTGACTACTGCCTTAGATGGCCATAGCCTTTGTTTGATAGTCTTGTTCATCTGTACAGGCGATGATGTAGTGTTCAGTCGTCCGTATGCTCTGGTGTCCGAGATCATCTTGAATTTTTTGAGCGATATGCCTGCTTCATGCAGATTGCTAGCGTATGGGCGGTACTGTCTTTGCAATCGACTTGTACTGGCAGCGCTTGATGATGGCCTCCGGTTGCAGGACACGGAGGTGGCAATTCATGTGGCTGATAAGTTCAATCATATTATCGGCAGGCGAGTTTTCGTGGCAGGTAATGACGATGAGTTAATACAGGCCGGTGCAATGAATATAGTCAGATTTAGCAAATTCGACGATGCGACGCAGACGGTCGTTGCGGAGTTACTTCTTGCGTATCTTTGGAGACGTGTGTTGTCCGGAGAATTGCGGGATCTGTACATCGCAGTGGATGAATTTCAGAATGTAGGTCTATCAAAGCACTCCGCTTTGGAGAAGTTTTTGGTTGAGGGCCGAAAGTATGGAGTGGGAATGCTTCTTGCCACGCAGGGGTTGGGGATTGCGTTCACGAATGCTCAGCAACGTCTGCTGCTTCAAGCCGGGATTCAGCTCTACTTCAAACCCGGTGAGAACGAAATCCGAGACGTGGCAAAGATTCTGGGAGCGAATGATATCGCAAGTTATGCTATGCTGCTGCATCGTCTCAAAATTGGCGAGTGCGTTGCCATGGGGCCCTTGCAGATTGGTGAAAACGGCCATTTGATGAGCGGACGCCCTGCCATGGTCAAAATTACTGTTTGAAATATGTGGAAGGCTGCCCAGACATCGGGCAGCCTTTTCAGAAAATTAGATTGACATTAGGCTTGGCGTCAGGCAAGATGAGAATATGCATGGAGTTGTTAATAGGAGGTGAAGCAAGGTGGGGTTAGAGAAAGCGGAAATCAATTCTGATTTTTTAAAGCAGCTAGATGAAGCAGAGAAATGAGTAGCGTCTGTTGGGTATACCAAGGAAGACGTAGCCGACTTGGTTAAGCAGAAAAGAAAGAATAAGCGGTCAAAGTTCTGTCCAAATATGTCAGGTAAAGATAAAGAATTTTGAACGATATATATTGAAAAACCCTATAAAATAGGGTATGATATTATAGGAGATGATCAGTGACAAGGACATTTATCGAACTCCCCATATTTACAAAGCGTTGGCAGGAACTCAACTTTAATGATGATGATCTCAGAGAGCTACAAAAGACATTGCTGAGGGACCCTGAAAGTGGAGTGATGATGCAGGGGACAGGCGGTATCAGGAAAATCCGAGTGGCTTTTAACAATCGTGGAAAAAGTGGTAGTGCAAGGGTCTGCTATGTGGATTTCTCGGAATATTCGCGAATTTATCTGATTACTGTTTTTGCAAAGAAGGAACAGGATAATTTGACGGATGCTGAAAAAACGATATTGAAGCATCTTGTAAAACAATTAAAAGAAGAAGCCGCACAGGCAAGGAGGAGCGTTTTATGAGCCAGCTGTTTGATGATTTAAAGTTGGGATTAGAGCAGGCGATTGAATATGAGAAAGGTCTTGGAAGTGCTAAAGTGCAGACCATTACGATAGAGCCTGTAAAATCTTATAAAAGTGAACAAATTAAAGATATTCGAAGACATGCAGGTATGACGCAGGTTGTTTTTGCTAATTATATGGGGGTATCTCCAAAAACTGTAGAGGCGTGGGAACGTGGGACGAATCGTCCGACAGGTTCAGCTTGCCGCTTGCTGGATATTTTGTCTTCGGATAAAATAAGCGATATGCCATTTGTAAAAATGGGTTAATCAGGAAAATGGAATTGCTAAACTGTATGTTACAACAATCGAAAGATACACTGCAGCAGCTTCCTCCTTTCTGTAGTAAAATAGTAATGATTTTCAGTTTGAAGACAGTTTGAAGACAAACGGGTTTGGGGTTTCTGAAACCCGCATAGAATAAGGCTTTTTTGATGAAAGACTTATTCGATTCCCGTCTCGCGCTTTTTTCATTTAATAGCGGAAGCCTTTAAAATCAAGGGTTTCCGCTGTTTTTTGTAGATAAAACATTGTTTATAGCCATTTAATTTCGTATTGAAGCATGATGAAAATTATGATAATATGCTGATATAATTATGATAAGGAGGGCGGCTGAATGGAAATCAGACCAGTATCAGATT
>JAUNHC010000022.1 GCA_030524175.1 Eubacteriales bacterium | reverse complement strand
CGTACGGTTCTTAGAGGGGAAAGCGGTAGTAATACCGCCGACCCACTCGATTTTGCCTCTCTGGTAGAAGCCCTGCAGGGGGAAGTCATCAAGATTTCCGCCACATCGGATACCCATTTAAATGCCATGGATATGGACTCGGCCTATGGCAACGATAAGAATTCGTTGATCGAAAAGTCGGAATTTATCCTTTCCCTGTTTGAGCAGCTGGTGGGTGCAGGAAACTTATCTGCAAAGGAAAAGTCCATCCTGGACCGCTGTACGGCGGATGTCTACCGGGATTATATCCGGGGCGGCTATCAAGGCCAGACGCCAACACTGAAGGATCTGTACCGCCAGCTGATGCTTCAGCCGGAGGAAGAAGCGAGAGGTCTGGCGCTGTCTTCCGAGTTGTTTATCAACGGAAGCCTGAATACGTTTGCCCAGCCAACAAATGTCAATACGAAAAACCGGATCATTGCCTATGATATCCGGGAACTGGGGGAGCAGCTTATGCCCTTGGGGATGCTGGTGACACTGGATTCCATTTTCAACCGGGTGATCCAGAACTGGAAGAAGGGAAAGACTACCTGGATCTTTGCAGACGAGTTTTACCTTCTGTTCCGGTATCAGTATAGCGCAGACTTTTTCTATCGTCTGTATAAGCGAATCCGAAAGTATTCCGGGTTTGTGACGGGGCTGACGCAGAACGTGGAGGAGCTTTTGCGATCCGATACGGCGAGACTGATGCTGGCCAACAGCGAGTTTTTGATCCTTTTGAACCAGGCGACAACAGACCGGGATGAACTTGCCTCCCTTTTGAATATTTCCGATAACCAGCTGTCGTACATCACGAATGTGGGCGCTGGACATGGCCTGATTCGTTGTTCCGGGAATCTCGTGCCTTTTGAGAATAGTTTTCCGAAAAATACGGCATTGTACCGTTTGATGACAACGAAGCCGGGGGAGAGCCAGGGGCAGATCCAGTAAAAATATTTGGAGACACTGTTGGAAAACAGGAGCAAGACTTTTTTAGTATCATGTGGACAGGCACAGAGGGGAGGTGAGAGATGAGGGATATTAAAACAAAATTAGTATCATGTGGACAGGCACAGAGGGGAGGTGAGAGATGAGGGATATTAAAACAAAAGAGCGTGACAGGAAGCCAAAGATCTTAACAAAGGCTTCCCGGATGCCAAAGGAACTGGCAAGGAAGGCTGTGCTGGAAGCAAAAGAAAAGTCCCTCCAGGGTTCCCGGATTTCGGACGGGATCGAAGCCAGGGAATCCCCCTCAGAGTATGCCGGAAACAAAGCAGAGGCGGTACTGGGACGGGGAATGGAAAAAGGCAGCCGCACTGCACTTCAGGTTTCCTATCAGGCAGGAAAGAAAACTGCCCAGGAAACTTACCAGAAGTTAAAAATGCGGTCGGCGTCAGAAACAAAGAACAGGGAGCCGTCTTCGGAAGGGGCTGCCAAAGCGGTGGAGACACCGGAAACGCAGGGAGCTTCGGGAGCGCAGAAAGCGCCGGAGACACCTGTACAGAAAGGGAAAGAACTGGCGGTAAAGGCAGCTGAGAAAGAGGCGGCTAAAAAGAAAACACAGGCCAGGGAGCCGGAACGGCCGGCAGGAAATGCTCTGCCCAGTAGAAGCGAGAATCCCCAACGGGAGAGAAGCATCCGCACAAAAGAAACCATAAGCCGCACGATAAAAGAGCCGATGACCAGACAGATTCCAGCGGGAAAGCAGATCGGCCAGATATCGGTAAAACGGGCGCCCCGTATGTCGGGAGCAATCATTCTGCAGGAAAAGAAGAATGGCAAGGCGGTACTGGCAGCTGGTAAAATGCGGGCAGAAAAAATGGCGAAACAGGCAGCCATTTACAGGCTGCAGAGCGGAACCCGAAGAAGCCAGCATGCGGCTTCCATGGCGGTACGGATGAAACGGGTAGTGGAGGCTGCGGCTAAAGCGATCCGGAATGGGGCCATTGCATTGTTGGCCGGAGCTGGCTCCATGTTCCTGGTGTTGGTGATTATTGCAGGGGTCATTGGAGGTGTTTTTGCGTACAGTTCTTCCTCCCAAAATAGCGCCTCCTTAAGTGAACAAGTCCTTGCGTATACGGCAGCGATCCAGCGGTATGCAAGCCAGTATGGAATCCCAGAGTATGTTCCGGTGATCCAGGCGATCATGATGCAGGAGTCGGGAGGAAATGGGACAGACCCTATGCAATCGAGCGAATGCCCGTATAATACCCGCTTTCCCAACAGTCCTGGAGCGATCACTGATCCAGAATATTCCATAGAAGTAGGGATCCAGTATTATGCAGACTGCCTTCGGGAGGCCGGGTGTAGCAGCCCGCAGGATATGGACAAGCTGAAGCTGTCATTGCAAGGATATAATTACGGGAATGGATACATATCATGGGCGCTGCAGCATTATGGGGGATACAGCGAGGCGAATGCTTTATTGTTTTCCCAACAGCAGGCAGCTTCCCATGGATGGGCGAGGTACGGGGATCCAGAGTACGTCCCTCATGTGCTTCGCTATTATTCCGGAGGAAATCCTTTTGGGGCATTGTTCGGAAATGAGCAGATCGTATCGGTTGCGCTTTCTCAGCTGGGAAATGCGGGAGGCCAGAAGTTTTGGTCCTGGTATGGATTTGACAGCCATGTATCCTGGTGCGCTTGTTTCGTAAGCTGGTGCGGGGATCAGTGCGGCCTTATTGAGAGCGGCCAGATGCCAAAGTTCGCTCTTTGTGATGATGGGATCGCATGGTTTAAGAGTAAAGGAAAGTGGCAGGAACGGGGATATACCCCAAGTCCGGGAACTTTGATCTTTTTTGACTGGCCAGGGCAGGACGGGGTCAGTGATCATGTAGGAATCGTAGAAAAATGTGAAGGCGGCATGGTTTATACGGTGGAAGGAAACTCCAGCAATGCTGTGAATCAGAGAAGCTATGATATTAATAATGCCTCGATTATGGGATATGGCCTAGTAACTTATTAGAAACTTGTAAAAAAGAAGGCAGGGCTAGCGTCCTGCCTATTAAAAAAGTAAGACTATATTATACAGAAAAGTACAATAAATGATTGATTTTAAGGAAAACTCTTGCTACTATACTTCTAAAGATGAAGTTTGTGAAAATTAGGAAAAATTTGAAAGGGGTATCTTGCATGGATAAAAAGAATAGAGTAGTATACGGTGTGGGAGGGAAAATGATGCGTATTATTGTATGTGACGATGAAATCAGTACCTGTGCAGAAATAGAACAAATGCTCCGAGATTTTGCATTTGAAAAATGTATCAAGCTGGAGGTGGATATTTTTTACGACGGGGGGGGTGCTAAGTAAGTATTTAAAAAATGAAAAAGCACCAGATATTCTTTTCCTGGATATTGAGCTGCCAGGGCTGAACGGTGTGGAAATTGGAAAGTATATCAGAGACATACTGAAGAACTCAGGAATGTTTCTTGTATATATCTCTTCCAAGAAAGAGTATGCGATGGAACTGTTTCAAAACCAGCCATTTGATTTTCTAGTAAAGCCGATAAGAAAAGAAAAACTCTATCATGTTATGGAGAAAATATTTCATATTGTCGGTAGGAATGAGGGTAATTTTAAATACAAAAATCAGGGGAATACATATCGCATTATGTATAAAGACATTTTATATTTTCAAAGTGACGGAAGAAAAATCAATATTGTGATGGGAAAAGAGGTGCAAAGTTTTTACGGCAAACTATCAGAAGTGGAAGATGACTGTCCTGAGAACTTGTTTTTGCGTATTCATAAATCATATTTGATCAATATCCATAATGTAAAAGAAATTACTTATCAATGGGTAAAAATGGTAAATGGAGATGTGCTGGATATCAGCAGATCGAACCGTGTGATGATAAGAAGAAAAGTGATGGAGAGTATGTCAAATGAAATTCATTATAATGGCTGAGCTTTTGCTAGGGTTGGCTGCAAATGGGATTCGATTTTATGCAATTAAGAGATACATAGATTTTTTTGTGTCCAAGGAAAAATGCAGATGGAAAAACATTTGGATATCATATATTCTGGGATGTTTTTTTACATATGCTGTTAGCGAGATTTTTGTGACACCGAGTATCAATGTCATTTCAAATATTTTAGCTTTATTGCTATTATTATTTCCTTATGATATTAAATTAACTAAAAAATTATTCATGATATTTGTAATAGATGCTGTCAATATATTTGCAGATATCATAGTTATTCAATTATTGAGTGGATATGTGTCAGGACAGCCAGTAGAAGCAAGCTATGAACTAATAACTAGTCTGGCAATTTTGATTTCCACTGCTTTTTTAAAAAGGTCTCAAGACGAGGAAAAAGATGTTTCGCTGCCCCTCATGGATATATTTATTTTAGGGATGATTCCTATAATTAGTATTATCTGTATGCATTGTATTGCAATTTTGACTGGGAATGATAAACAAGTGGTTCTGACGGCTGCCTTCAGCTTGATACTTATTAACGTATTTTTGTTTTATTTGTACCATACATTAACAAAGTTTTATGTGGCGCAAATGAATAAGAAAAAATTAGAACAGATGGTTGACGTATATGCAAACCAACTTGATGTTATGCAGGAGTCTCAAGAACGCATAAAGAAATTACAGCACGATATGAAACATCATATGATAGAACTGTCTGCTATGGCGCAGCAGAATAGCAATGAGGATATGGTGCGCTATTTAGCGAATATGGAGAAGTTCATGCTAAATCCCTCTGAAAAGGTTTCTACGGGAAATAGAGAGATTGATGGCGTTTTGAACTATATGCTTCGACGGGCAGATGAATTACTGGATGTGATGGATATTGATATCCAGATCCCGAAACAGCTATATAGTAAAAATTTTAATATATGTGTCATCCTGGGAAATTTAGTTGACAACGCGATCAGGGAATCAAGTAAATCTGATGAAAAATATTTATCCGTTCATGTTCGGGTGCAAAAGGATGTATTGCTCATTTTAGTTGAGAACAGTTATGCAAATACGGTGAGAAAAGAAGCCAACAAATTTAAGACAAGCCAGGAAAACACAGCGATTCATGGATTGGGGCTGGAAAGCGTGCGGCAGGTAGTGGAATCATACGAAGGCGATATGAAAATCGAGTATACGGGAAATCGTTTCCGGGTACAGGTTTTAATATATTTGTCAAATGTTATATAAGGGGGAAGAATTAATCGGTTTGGATCTTACTTAGTTCCAATTTTGACAAAAAAATATACAGGTTTTGACATTGGCGAAAATATATAAAGAATATGTGGTATGTTATTAGTAACAAATAAAAGGAGGAACTGACATGAAAAGAGATACCACAAAATTTGGCACAAAAATAGTAAAAGGTATTGCGAAAAAGCTGGCAGAGAGGGATGCAAATACAACGTGTCCGTATTATGGTTATCAAGCGAAGCTTCCTTCTGCTGTAAAAAAGTTAAAAAAGTCATAATTTGATGGTAGAAAAAGGTCGTAGGGAAATATGCTTTTTTGATTAAAAGAATGCGGTTGTTATAGGCAGGGGAGTCTATGACAACCGTATTTATTTGAAATGGGAGGTTTTGATGAAAAAAGGAAAGAAGCCATATACGGTAAAAATAGCAGAAAAAATTTGCAGTGATGAGGAAGAACGGGAGATTATTCAATACGGGTTGCACCAGGGGATCATGATATTGATGAATGTCCTGACATTAGTTGTTTGCGGTATTTTTTGGAGAGAGCTGCCATTTATTCTGCTTGTATTTTTAGGAATTTTTCTTTTGAGACCTTATGCGGGAGGATATCATGCGGATACAGAATTACGTTGCTATCTGATTTCAACGGCAGTCATGAATGCAGCTATTTTAGGAAAGAAAATGATACATTTCCCACAAATACTTCTTATATGTATTTGGATTGGTACGGCTGTATTTATTTGGATATATGCTCCCGTAGAAAATCCGATTCATTGTCTGGATGAAAATGAGAAAAGAAAATATGTTAAAAATACAAGAAAAATTTTGGTGTGCTATGCAATCGTGATGGTGTTAGGAATATGTCTGCAGCAACAATATTTGATGGAAGTCGGCGTCTGGATTCACATATTGATTGCTGTTGCCATGATAGCAGGCATATTGAAATATAACCAGAAGGATATAGGAAATAAGGCATAGGTTTCATAATACGATAAAATGAAATAAGCGGTATCCGTCAAGAGTTAAAAGACAGAGCCGCTCATTTTATGTCTGTGAGTCCTAAAAGATAATCGGTTGAAATATGAAAATAGCTTGCGATTGCGGCGATTTCATAATCTGGTACAAAGCGTTTTCCTTGTTCGATTCTAAGAATTGTCAAATCTGTAAATTCAAACCCCTCCGTCTGTAACCGGGCGGCGAGGGTTCTTTGGGAAATGCCTTGTGCCTTACGCAATTCTTTTACTTTTGTTCCGATGATATTTTTGGACTTTCCGTTCCAATATATTTTCATTTTATCCCTCACTTCTAAAGTTGAAGTTTAATATATAATTTTACCGTGTTAAAATGCAGATATACTTCTAAAGATGAAGTTTTAAAAAGTATAATTGGAAAATCGTGTAGAATTGGGCGGGGATAAGAAAAATAATGAAAGGCAACTTTGCAGATGTCCGTGGAAAAATTGTCCGAAGTCTATTTTTGACAAAATTATAGCTTGTTTTATACAGTTGACAGAGAAATCAAAAGTTTTATGTTATAATGCAATTACTTTAAAGGGAGGTATAAACCAATGGACAAGGAACCATCTACAAAAAGTAACAAGGCATTAGGGTATCTTGCAAAAAGGATAGCTGTAAGAGCAGACAATATGACCTGTCCTTTTTAGGATACCAATCCAAATTTCCAGAACATGTGAAAAATTCAAAGCGAAAGGAGAAGTAAAACATGTTAAACGAAAAACTTAAAAGAGCAATGTGCGGTTTAGTAGCATCTTTATGTGTGGCAGGCTGTACGGTTCCGGTGTTTGCGGAAACAGTTCCTTTTGACATTACTGTGCCGGGTGTTATTGTTTCTAAAAAAGCATTGAAGTCTGATTCTGAACAACGATTTTATGTAAGGGGAACTTCGTTTAGTTCGGCAGGAACTTTATATTGTACGTCGATTAATCTTAATGATAGTACGATAAAGTCGAACACCGCATCTATTTCTCAAAGCAGACTGTTAGATACCGCATCATATAGGAAATATGCGCCAGTAGGGCAGTATTATCATATGACGGTGATGGCTAGCGTATCAAATCTCCGTGTGACTGGAAAATATGCACCGTAATACACGTGATGTAAATTTGGTAACGATTAAGAGGGATACATATATTTCGAGAAGTCTATTTTTGACAAAATTATAGCCTGTTTTTTACAATTGGCAGAGAAGTCAAAAGTTTTATGTTATAATGCAATTACTTTAAAGGGAGGTATAAACCAATGGACAAGGAACCATCTACAAAAAGTAACAAGGCATTAGGGTATCTTGCAAAAAGGATAGCTGTAAGAGTAGACAATACGACCTGTCCTTTTTAGGATACCAGCCCAAATTTCCAGAACGTGTGAAGAATTCAAAGCGAAAGGAGAAGCAAACTATGTTAAACAAAAAACTTAAAAGAGCAATGTGTGGTTTAGTAGCATCTTTATGTGTGGCAGGCTGTACGGTTCCAGTGTTTGCAGAAACTGTTACTTTTAACATTACTGTGCCGGGAGATATCATTTCTAAAAGAGCATTGAAGGCTGATTCTGAACAGAGATTTTATGTAACAGGAACTTCGTTTAGTTCGGCAGGGACACTATATTGTACGTCGATTAATCTTAATGATAGTACGATAAGGTCGAACACCGCATCTATTTCTCGAAGCAAACCGTCAAGTAATGCATCGTATAGAAAATATGCGCCAGCAGGGCAGTATTATTATATGTCAACGTCCGCTAGCGTGTCCGGTCTCCATGTGACTGGAAGATATACACCGTGATATATGTGATGTAAACTTGGCAGCGATTATAATTAAGAGGGATACATATATTGTATCCCTCGGTTAATTTTGGGAGAAGAAAGTATGAAGAAAATGACATGGCTATATACGATATTATGTGTAAGCGTTGTCTGTGCTGGATGCGGAGGATCTGTAAATACAAATAAAAAAGTAGATGAGAAAACAGAAAGCGCAGAGGCTTCCATAGAGCAAGAGGCAGGCAGTTTTCCTGAAAAGTATGAAAAGATATCTGACTCAGGAAAGGTGACATTTAATTGTAAGCTGGAAATGCCGGAAAACATGAATGCAAATTCGATAAAGGCTGTAACGGCTGAGGGGCTGTATCAGTGTGATCGAGAAAAAGCCTGGACAATGTTTGGAGAGGGAAAAGAAGTAATAGAAGAACAGAATACATCAGCGGATAAGGCAAGAGCTCAGACTGATTATTATAGGTTTCCAGATGAAGAATCACTCTCTATAGGGGCGGGAGTTTTTTATGGAAGTACAAATTTCCGATATTATAGCTACATAGGTGCTATGAACTCTGATAATATGGCTGCATTTGAAGGACAGGGGGTTACCTTCAAAAAAGGCGAAGAATGTCTTGAAGAAGTTAAAAAAACGATAAAAGAATTAGGGTATCATGTGGAAGATTTTGATTTTAAGTTTTATCCTTTAAATTATCAAGTAATGAAAAATTTGGAAGAAGAATATGTCAAAGAGGAATTATTACCAGAAGATAAAAGAAAAGAAACCTGGAGTCAGGATGATGATGCGTATTTTATTTATGCATATCAAGAAAACGAGGGCGTTCCAATTTTTCATGAGATGATGAGTATAGCCAGACAGATGGCGTATGACACACCGGACAATGCGCCAATTCAAGTGATATATTCTGCAAGAGGAATAGAGTATTTGAATATTTCTGGGGTCTATAATTTAAAAAATACAGAAGAACTTCTTCCTTTGAAATCTTTTGAAGAGATTGGGGCTGTAGTAGAGGAAAAATTTGAAAATGTCCTGAATGATGCAAATTATGAAGTAACGAGAGCGAAATTCTATGAGAGAGTATCTTTGAATGAGGAACAGAGATATATTGCAGAACCTATATGGTATTTTGAAGTGATCGAGAATGATATTAGTAAATCGGTAACTTTGGTTAATGCAAATACGGGAAAAGAAATATTTCTGCCGTAATAAAGTATACAACATGGATTGGTAAGGAAGAAGGATGCCAGGAATATAAGAGTGATTTCTGTGTATGTATGTCATGTCCGTATTTTGAGAAGTCTATTTTTGACAAAATTATAGTCTGTTTTTTACAATTGGCAGAGAAGTCAAAAGTTTTATGTTATAATGCAACTACTTTAAAGGGAGGTATAAACCAATGGACAAGGAACCATCTACAAAAAGTAACAAGGCATTAGGGTATCTTGCAAAAAGGATAGCTGTAAGAGTAGACAATACGACCTGTCCTTTTTAGGATACCAGCCCAAATTTCCAGAACGTGTGAAGAATTCAAAGCGAAAGGAGAAGCAAACTATGTTAAACAAAAAACTTAAAAGAGCAATGTGTGGTTTAGTAGCATCTTTATGTGTGGCAGGCTGTACGGTTCCAGTGTTTGCACAAACTGTTGATTTTAACATTACTGTGCCGGGTGATATTCTTTCTAAGAGGGCAGAGAAGGCGGATACGGAACAGAGATTCTATGTAACGGGAACTTCGTTTAATAAATCAGGAATCTTGTATTGTATATCAATCAACCGTAACACCAGTTCAATAAAGTCAAACATGGCATCTATTTCTCCAAATAAATTGTCAAGTAATGCATCATATAGGACATATGCGCCATCAAAACAGTATTACTATATGACAACATCCGCTAGCGCATCCGGTCTCCATGTGACTGGACGATATACACCGTGATATATGTGATGTAAACTTGGCAGTGAGTACAATTGAGAGGGATACATGTATTGTATCCCTCGGTTAATTTTAGGAGAAGATATTATGAAAAAAATGACATGGCTATATACGATATTATGTGTAAGCGTTGTCTGTGCTGGATGCGGAGGATCTGTAAATACAAATAAAAAAGTAGATGAGAAAACAGAAAGTGCAGAGACTTCCATAGCGCAAGAGGCAGGCAGTTTTCCTGAAAAGTACGAAAAGACATCTGACTCAGGAAAGGTGACGTTTAATTGTAAGCTGGAAATACCGGAAAACATGAAAGCACAATCAATAGAGGCGGTGACAGTTGAGGGGCTGTATCAGTATGATCGGGAAAAAGCCTGGACAATATTTGGAGAGGGAAAAGAAGTGATAGAAGAACAGAACATACCCGCAGATGGGGGAAGAACTCAGTCTGATTATTATGTGTTTCCAGACGAGGAAGCGCTCTCTATAGAAGCGGGAGTTAGTTATGGAAGCACAAATTCCCGATATTATAGCAACATAGGTGCTACGAGCTCTGATAATATGGCTGCATTTGAAGGACAGGGGGTTACCTTTAAAACAGGCGAAGAATGTCTTGAAGAAGTTAAAAAAACGATAGAAGAATTAGGGTATCATGTGGAAGATTTTGATTTTAAGTTTTATCCTTTAAATCATCAAGTGATGAAAAATTTGGAAGAAGAATATGTCAAAGAGGAATTATTACTAGAAGAGAAAAGAAAAGAAACCTGGAGTCAGGATGATGATGCGTATTTTATTTACGCATATCAAGAAAACGAAGGCGTTCCAATTTTTCATGAGATGATGAGTATAGCCAGACAGATGGCATATGACACACCGGACAATGCGCCAATTCTAGTGATATATTCTACGAGAGGGATAGAGCAGTTGAGCATTTCTGGGGTCTATAATTTAAAAAATACAGAAGAACTTCTTCCTTTGAAATCTTTTGAAGAGATTGGGGCTGTAGTAGAGGAAAAATTTGAAAATGTCCTGAATGATGCAAATTATGAAGTAACGAGAGCGAAATTCTATGAGAGAGTATCTTTGAATGAGGAACAGAGATATATTGCAGAACCTATATGGTATTTTGAAGTGATCGAGAATGATATTAGTAAATCGGTTATGTTGGTTAATGCAAACACGGGAAAAGAAATATTTCTGCCATAATAAAGTATACAATATAGATTGACAAGGAAGGCGGTATTATGAATAGGTCAACGATCCCGTACTATGTAGTGGAAGAAAGAAAAAGGCTGAATAGATGTATCGAAAATGCACCAGATGAGTGTGAAAAGGAAATATATAGAAAAGTTAGAGATATGAAGATCCCCTATGATAAATTGGAGGAGATTCTTGAGGCCAGTAAGGACATCATTAAAAGAAAAGAGAAGCGGAGAAAAAGCAGAAGTTTGTTATTTTGTGCAGCGAAAATCATTGTATGTATCGTTATAGTATGCCTTATATGTATGGGGGTAGTTTGTAAAAGGAGGAATATATGAATAGAGTACACTATCTGAAAACAGATATGATCCGCCTGATGAAGAATTATCCGATCTATATCGCTATTATAGGTGTCGCAGTATCCTTATGGTTTTCTCTTGAAAACTACGCGTTTGAAGAAGGCTTGATAAATGGCAACGCATTGGATACCTATTGTATGGCGGTAGATATGTCAGGGACCATGATCGCTTATGCTTTTTGTGCTTTTTCTTATGCTACTGTATTCTGTGAAGATCTGGAAAATAAGTATGCCAGATATAGCATGAACAGGGGAAGTACATGCAGATATGTTGTATCTAAAGCGATTGTTGTTTATGGAAGTTCCGTAATCACTATGGTTTTAGGTGCGTTGATATTTGTTGTGAGCATACGTTTGCAGGTACCCTGGACAGTTTCTGGCGTGGATCAAGGCAGTTATTTAGTAGGAATGTATCATTCGTTGGTTTCGGAAGGGCATTATTGGCTTTATATATTTTTATATGCGCTGCAGATGGGAATGCTTGCAGGGATTTTATCTTTGGCAGCATCGTTTTTGTCACTGTTTATATCGAACAGGATGCTTATTTTGATCAGTCCTATTTTAATGCACCAGATCTTAATGGAATATCGTGGGAGCGGCTGGTTTAATATTATGTTAATAAATCCTGAATTACACCAGTTTTCATCAGATATACAATACTTTTTCATTGTTTTCGGTTGCAGTTTGGGCTTTTCCGCACTATTTACTTGGGGAATCTACAAGAAAATAAAAGGCAGATTGTAGAGGTGGAATATGAAGTTATTGCAATATACCTGGAAAAATTCTATGCTGAAAATTTTTAACAGCAAAATGGCTGTATTTGCAATTTTAATACTCGTGATCAGCAGAACTTATGTAGGTCCGATCCGGGAATTTTCGGAGGCGGTAAATTATCCTTCTTCATGGTGCGTGTTTCCTTTTGTCATGTGCACTTTTACCTATTTAATTATGTTTTGGTTCGGGGTAATTTACGTCAATTCAGACGCGCCCTTTATGCAGCATGTAAACATGTATCATGCGATTCGTGTAGGAAGAAAACGCTGGGTATTAGGGCAAATTGGAGGGATTTTTATCCGCTCTGTAGTCCTGACCATTTTAGCAGTGGTTTGTACAATCCTTCCTCTTTTGCCGAGTATAGAGTGGAGCACGGAATGGGGCAAGCTGTTAAGAACTGCGGGCTTGACTAGAGCGCTTACGCAATTTGACAGCTCAGTGTATATTTATTATGAAATTTTCTCCGAATTTACACCCCTTCAGCTTATGGGGATGGAAATTTTCATTTGTACGCTGGTCTGCACGTTTATAGGAGTTTTGATGTTCCTTGTGAGCTTGTTTATGGATAAAATTTTTGCTGTTGCTGGTAGTCTCGTTTTTGCGATTGCGTTGTTTCCTGTATTAAATATGCATCCTCTATTAAGGCATAAACTAGCACTTTTTGTCCCTACTATATGGCCAGAATTAGCCAGGATTGCTACGCCGGATTATGGATATTATTGGCTGCCGTCCATTCCCTATATGATCGGTTTTTTGGTAATTGGAATTTTGGGCATGACAATTCTTATTTTAATTAGGGTAAAGAAGATAGAGTTTCATTGGGAAAATGAGGATATCTAGGAGGGGAGAATATATGGATGGAAAGAATTATATCATTGAGGTATCGCATGTAAGTAAAAGCTTTAAAGATAATAGAGTTTTAAAAGACGTTTCGCTTTTTTGTGAAAGCGGCAGGATCTATGGGCTTGTAGGACATAATGGGTCAGGAAAAACCGTCTTGTTTAAAGCTATTTGTGGTTTCCTTTCATGTGATGAGGGGACGATCTCTGTAAATGGAAAGGTGATGGGAAAAGATAAGGATATGTTGACGGAGGCTGGGATTATTATAGAAGAACCTGGCTTTTTAAGAACATGGAATGGATACCATAATTTAGAATTTCTTTATACGCTGCGGAATAAAGGGAATAAAGATTATCTTTATTCTGTATTAAAAAAAGTAGGATTAGATCCTACACTAAAACGTCCAGTGGGAAAATATTCACTTGGTATGCGCCAGAGATTGGCGCTGGCACAGGCGATCATGGAAGATCCTGGGATTTTAATTTTGGATGAACCGATGAATGGCCTGGATAAAAATGGAGTGAGAGAGATTCGGGAACTGTTATTAACAATGAAGGAGGAAGGCAAACTGATCATTTTGGCCAGTCATAACCGGGAAGATATAGATGTCCTTTGCGATGAGGTTTATGAGATGGAAGGAGGTGTAATTTGTAAATTAAAGGACACTACCCAAAAATTAAAGGAGGAAAAATTATGGAGAAAATGAGTAAGAAAAAATGGTTATGCGGTTTAATGGCACTGGTGTGTGTGAATATGGGTATGGTTCCTGCTATGGCTGAGACAGTTTCATTTAGCATTACAGTTCCGGGGGAGGCAGTGAGAATAAGGGGGGTGAAAGATAACAATGATCAGAAGTTTTATATAAGGGGGGCAAGCTTTAATAAAGATGGCATATTGAGGTGTATGGTCTATGACTCGAATGGTAGAGGGATATCTGCTGTTGCTGAGATATCAAAAGATAAGCCGGAAGCAAGTGTTTCTTATCGAAATTATGCAGTAGCTGGCTCTTATTACTATATATACTTTACATCGAGTACAAATGGCCTGCAAGTAACTGGACGTTATAGGCTCTAAGTTATGAAAAGTGAAGGCGTAATTTGTAAATTAAAGGTAAAATATTTAATTTTAAAGGAGGAAAAAGTTATGATGAAAACGAGTAGAAGGAAATGGTTGTGTGGTCTCATGGCACTGGCATGTGTGAGTGTTGGTACGATTCCTGTTATGGCTCAGACGGTTACATTTAATATTACCGTTCCGGGAGATATTATTTCTAAAAGGGCAGTTAAAGCTGATGATGAGCAAAGGTTCTATGTGACAGGAGAGAAATTTAGTAAAAGCGGTACGCTAAAATGTACTTCTAGTAAACTGCATGGTACGGTGACATCTAATGTTGCTGAGATATCAAGTAATAAACCACGATCAAGTGCGTCGTATAAAAGCTATGCGGCACCTGGTTATGAATATTTTATGCACTGTACGGCAAGTACAAGTAGTTTACATGTAGAGGGACGTTATACGCCCTGAATGCTATGAGGAGAAAATAATGAGAAAATTGATAATGCTTTTGGGTCTGTATGGGTTTGCGTGTACATTTTTTACTCATAACATATATGCACAAACCTATGAAAAAACATCAGAGTCAGGTAAAGTCAGATTCCAATGTGAGCTGGAGGTTCCAGAGGAGATCAATGAAAAGAATACGGCTCCCAAAATTCTTCTGGAAAGTGTCAACTTTGGAGACAGTGCAAAAGCCTATGCAAATTTTGTGGAAGGACAGGATATTGTTAATCAATATAATGATCCAGCAAACGACTTATATCCAGAAGAAAATGCCTATGTTTTTGCAGATGGTACACATGTAAATATTGGAAGGGGGATTGGAATTTCGACAGATAACTTTACCTATTATGGACAGATAGGGGCAACAAACCCGGAGAACATGGAACGTTATGTTTCGGCAGCAAATTCTTCAGTAGATGAACAGGCGGCGGTACAAAAAGTAAAAGAAGCCCTGGAGCAGGCGGGATATATGACAGAGACGCTGGATTTTAAGACGTATCCGTTGAGTGCTGAAGTTTCAGAGGAAATCGAAAATCAATTGGTCCAGGAAGGATTATTGGAAAACGACAAAAGAAAAAATGAGTGGACCAAGGAAGATGATGCCTGCGTTGTATATGCAAGACAGGTAGTGAGTGGAATCCCGGTTTATCCTGAATTATCTGTCATGGCACAGCAGCTGGCATATGATACTCCGGATTCCTGCCCGGTAGTGGCTATTTATTCTACCAGAGGAATTGAAAGTTTACGTGTGTACGGGTTATACAATTTCAAAGAAACAGGGGAAAGTGTAACCTTAAAAAGCTTCGATGAGATTGCGGCAACCGTAGAGATGAAATATGAAAATCTTTTAGATGAAGCAGTGTATACGGTAAATCGGGCAAAGTTTTATGAGCGTGTATACATCAATGAAGCGCAGCAGTACGTCGCGGAGCCGATCTGGTATCTGGAATTAACCAGTGATACTTCCAATCAGTATGTAATGCTTGTGAATGCGGAAACTGGTAAAGAAATTTATTTAATGTAAGTACATTTATAAGAGGGGTAGTAAATATCTAGGAAACGTGATTATTTGCAGATATTTTTGTATATTAAAAAAAATACATGGTAACACCCATTGGAATGTACGGCAAAGTAAGGTCAGGAAGTGTAAAAAGCTCCCTGACCTTTTTGTTTATCGCCTGATATTAAATTGTAATAATGGCTATTCAAAAATATTAAATCTTCTTCAACTTAAAACTTTCGCAATGAGGAGAGTTACCAGAGCTTGAAAGTTTGGCGCAGAGGAGATTTAAATATCCTAGACAGGCTACAAAAATATTTATTATCTGAAAAAGATTGGGAAAGTTGTAGAAGCTGTCAGTGCCGCTCGCCGCCACCTTCGATTTGATTTCTAAAAAATTCAGATCGGAGGTAAGAAAGGTGGCTTATAACAAAGCAAGAGAAGAAAAGAAATGGAAAGAGTGGAAAGAACAGGAAGAAAAAAGGCTTCGGGAACTTGGAATGGATGAAGCATCCATACAGGTATTACACGAAGCAGATTGGAAGGATTTCAATTCTGATAGACGTTACCAGGAACATCAAACTTCGCTTTTAGAATACATGGAGATTTTACTGGCAGAGAAGGATGTGCAAGAGGCCGAAATCCAAAGTGTGGAGGAACTGTTGGAAGCAATTGGCGATGAGCAGCTTTTACATATCCTGTTGGAGGCTGACCGAAAAACATTGCAGATCATTGTGCTTAAGATGATGGGATACACGCCAAAAGAAATTAGTTTACGTCTTGGTATGCCGGAACAGACTGTTTATACAAAAATAAGGAGGATAAAAGGAAAAATAAAAAAATTTTTGAAAAGTGAATAAAAATACATTGTTTCATCGGCTATGAAGTGGAAGGGAGATCATATCTCTTTTCCAGCACCTTGATAAGTTTATACCAGCATTACTGGTACGTTCCTATGGGTAGTAGCGTTGCAGACTGAGCGCCATGACGTGGGAAACTAAAATGGATGTCAGGATCAATTGACTGCAGATTATGCGGCGAAGAAACTGGCATCTGTTTTGGTTCCCATCGAGCGATCCATCAGATCTGAGAGAGAGCCTTGGCAGGCTTTCCGCCATGAGGATTCATAGGGGATAATGATACGATATTCTGTCAGCGAGCAGAGGATGGACTCTGGGTTGTAATCAGCAAGACCCTCAGAACATTTGCGAATGGCATTGCCAGATGCCTGCCGGTAATGTTCCCATATATGCCAGAAAGAGGCAGTGGCTGTCAGGGGAGCGGGGACAAATATGACACCAGTAAGAAACGAATAAATTAGAAATCAATTGGAGTGTGTCGTTGATATCAGATAGATATGGCTGTGGGGAAACTCACAGCCATATTATAAAAAGTGTGTTTTTCTTTGGTATTGACGCCATACAGGAGAGGCGGAAATGGAAATGAATTACAGGAATCAATATCAAAGAAAAGCATATCAGGAGCTGGATCTTGTTTTTTTGAAACTTTTGCCACAGGCGGGGTTAAGCGTTCGGAAAGAACAGATAAAATTAAGCCATCAAATGCTGGAGGCTCTGCTGGAAGGGAAAATTGCGCTTTGTGATGCAGGGGTAGGGATTGGGAAAACGTATGCTTATCTGGTAGCCTGCGTTTTGATGCGCAAATATGCTGGAACAATGGGGAACAGGTGGCTGTGTGATAAACGACCGGTTGTGATCTCAACCTCCAGTATTGCTTTGCAGGAAGCAATTATACAGGAGTATATTCCTTTTCTGTCAGAGATTTTTCAGGAGGCGGGGCTCATATCATCGCCTTTAAAGGCAGTTGTGCGGAAGGGAAAAGAACATTTTGTATGCGATAGCAGGCTGGAAACCCGTATAGAGGCCATACGAGGAAAGGTGAAAAATGAAGCGCAGAAGAAGGCACTGTTTTCACTAAAACATATTTATGATATGGATGAAGTTCCTAATCTAAGTCCCTTTGACCGCAGGCTGGTATCTGTACCTAAATTTTGTCCCAGGGAATGTCCAGGAAAGACAAGCTGCCGGTATCAGGTGTATCTGAAACAAGCAAGAGATACGGATAATTTTTTCCAGATCTGTAATCATAATTATCTTTTGGCGGACTCTTATCATCGTGAAAAAGGCTATAAACCACTGCTTGCAGATTACCGGGCATTGATTGTGGACGAGGCTCATAAGCTTCCGGAAACGGCAAGGCAGATGTATGGGAAATCGTTGTGTTATGAGGATATCTTGGAAATCTGCTATTTTCTTGAACGGGAATATCAGGGGGAGGCAGCGAAGCAGTTAAGAGGGATTTTTCAAAACTTATTTTATGTGATTAGTGAGAACCATATGACAGAACATGGGCTTGCTACGGCTTTTCATATGACAGAAGAATGTTCCCTTGTGATAGAGGAAGGCAAAAATACTTTGGAAAGCTTGGAAAAGAAGTTGCGGGGGCTTGTCCCAGGATGGATACGGAACCAGCTGGAAGAAGCAATGGAGATTCTTTCTATTTTTTCAGGGAATGGGAAACACGACATCCTTCACCTGGAAAAGGAAAGAGAAAAGCTGCCGAAACTGTGTGCAACAAGCAGAAAGATCCCGGATCTTCTTTCAGAAATGTTATGGAGCCGGGGGTTCCCGGCCATCCTGACCAGCGGCACTCTGAAGGCCGGAAAAGGATTTTCAAGGACCCGGCAGGAAAACGGGCTGGAAAAGGAATCCAGAGTGATGGAATATGTGGCGGAATCCCCATTTGCATATGAGAAGAATTGTCTGTTGTATTTGCCTCAGACATTGAAAAGAACACGACATGGAAGCCAGGAGGAGGCTGCTGTCCTGGCAGAGCATATCCAGCGATTGATCTGTTCCACTTATGGACATACACTTGTGTTGTTTACCTCCTATTCTTTAATGGGAAATGTTTATCAGATCTTGCGGGACAATCTGCCCTTTCCGATGATCGAGGTGTGGCGTAATGCGCAGGAAGAAATCATGAGGTTTAAAACATTAGAGAATGCGGTGCTGTTTGCAGCTGGTTCCTGTTGGGAAGGCGTGGACTTTCCGGGGGATATGGTTTCGTCTTTGATCATTGTAAGACTGCCGTTTGCTGTACCGGATCCGCTCCGTGAAGCGGAAAGAGAACAGTATGATTCTTTAGAAGATTATATTCATGACAGTATTGTTCCGGATATGCAGAAAAGATTGCGCCAGGGATTTGGACGAGCGCTCCGGACAGAGTGTGATACTTGTGTGGTATCGATTTTGGACCGACGGGCAGCCGCAGGAGGTAGATACCATGAGGAGGTTTTGTGTGCACTTCCGGTCTGCCAGATGGCAGAAACAATGGAGGATGTGGAGGATTTTATCCGTAGACAGAAACCAGAAGAATATTATATGTAGAAGCAGGATTCCAGCATTGTTGGTTCTGCTTGATTTTGAACGGTTTTTTGGGTGAAAGTTTGTTGGTATTTTTACCGGGTTTGTTGGTATTTGTGATAGCTTTGTTGCCGTAAAGTGGGTATACTGTGTATAGCGTTAGAGAGAAGGGAAGTGAGCAGAAATGAGACGATATGAACTGGAAAAAGAAAGAGAAGGTTCTGCTATTTATTTTTTTATCAGAGATACGGAAACCCTGGATATCGTCCTGCTTCCAACCAAGTATCTGATGCACAAGATACGGAGTAAATGTTCACCGAATACGGTACGGCGCTCTGCATTTGCGATCCTGTATTATTTGGAATACATCCATGAAAAAGAACAGGAACTGACAGATATATACCAAATGCCTTATGTTGAACAGACAAAGCATTTTGTGGAATTTCTATACTGGCTGAAAGCTGGAAACCATACTAAAGACGAAAATCACAGATCCCCAAACAATGGAACCTGCAACGCATATTTAAAAGATGTGTTCAGGTTCTATCTTTTTATAGAAGAAGAGTACCAGCAGTTCGGGGAGCTGAAAGTTCTGTCCTATAGTTATTTTGTAGCTGTGGATACGGTAGGTGTAAAGAAAAGCATACGGTCAAAAAGCTTCAAAGGCTATTTAAAAGAGGAAGATCATAAGGCAAGGGCTGCAAAGAAAGATGAAATTGTAGAAATCCTGAAAGCGTGTACCAATATAAGAGATCGGCTTCTCATGCTGCTTCTGGCAGAGACTGGCTACCGAATCGGTGAAATCTTAGGAATTGATTACAGTAAAGACATTGATTATAGAAACCGTGTAATAAAAGTCTATTTCCGAGATGACAATGAAAATGGGGCGCGGGCAAAAAATGCGGAATACCGGAATGCGAAGGTTAGTAAGGATACCTTCGATTTTTTAAATCTGTATATCGCAGAGTACCGAAAGCTTCTTCAGCATCAGACAAGCCTGTTTGTAAATATTTCTGGGAATAACATCGGAAAACCAATGAATGTGGAAGCGGTATATTCCATGCTGAAAAGAATGGAAAAGAAAACCGGGATCAAGATCACGCCGCATATGCTCCGGCATTACTTTGGAAATGAGCGGAGAAAAGCAGGATGGTCACTGGAACTGATACAGCTGGCCTATGGACACCATCACATCCAGACAACCATCAACTATCTGGATATTGTGGATGATGAACTACTGGATGCCAGTAAGGAATTCTATGAGAAACACTCCTCTTTATATGGGATAGAGGAATTACTATAGGAGGTGATTTTTATGCCTGCGTTTTTACAGCCTTTTATAGAAGCGGAACAAGAACGGAGCAGGCGGATTGAGCAGCTGCGAAAGGAAGTTCGAGAATTTGCAGAAAAGGAAGCAGGAGATTCCATTACAGAACAGATTCTGCTGTTTCTGGCAGACGAGATGGTAGAACATATTTCAGAAATAGATTATGAACTGCGAAAGAAATTTGAATTATACATAACACCACTGATAAGGCCAAATTACCTTTACCGATATACAGGAACGTTCGACCGGATACGACAGGCGTACATCCGGGAACGGATGAAAACACCGGCTGGACAACGGGAATGTGAATGGAAATATAAAAATGAAATATTGTTTGTACCATATCACTCAAATCCGGTAATTGTAAAGAGTGTGGAAACAGTACGATGCCGCAGCAACATGGTCTGGAATTTTAAGGTGGCAGCCAGTGAAAGAATGAAACGTCAGATTTTCATGGTGTTGGAATATATTCTGGAACATTATGAAGTTTCCAGACTGAGGGAATATAAACTGACTGGACTGCAGCTTTTTTATGAATTTTGTATTCGGAAGCAGATTACAGATATCCAGCTACTGGAATTGGAACAGGAAGCATTATTTCAAGACTACCTGAATCAGAAAATCGAGAAGGAACAACGGCGAAAACGGTTGAAAACTATTGTAGAAACTGCTCGTAAAGTGATTTTTATGCAGACCGATGAAATAAGATGGGATGCTACTATCTGGTATTTAGAGCGGTTTCATATTGCAAAAGAAAGAAGGAATCAAAGTGACAACATAGATAAAATATCGTTTCAGGAAGTCCTACAGCCAAAGAACCGCAGGCTGCTTCAAGAATACATGAAATACGAAATTGGAATTGGTGAACTGGCACTTAGCACTGTTTATGAAAGATTCCGTATAATCCGAAATTTTTTGCGGGAGATCAGTGAAAAACAGTTGGAAGTTACAGAGTGTGATGCCAGCCTGATGGATGTATATTTAAAGAATTTGCAGAATGGAACGATAGGAGCAAAGACGTTTAATACCAATGTTTCGGGAATACAGTTTTTTATGAAATTTCTGGAAGTGAAAGGGTATATAAAAAAGGTTCCGTTTTATGCATCGTATTACTGGGAGAAACAAATCCCAGTGCATCATAACAGGAGTGTGGAAGAAGATGTGTATATGGAAATTATCCAGAACCTCGCACAGTTTCCCGAACACCTGAGAATGATGTTTTTGCATCTCTGGTGTGTGGGACTCCGGATTAGTGAGGTCTGTACTTTAAAAGGAGATGCGTATTATATCCAGAATGGTGATTGCTGGATGAAGGTCTACCAGGTGAAAATGAAAAATTATAAAAGAGTTCCCATTCCGGTAACATTGTATCGGCTGATGCAAGTTTATTTGAAAAAACAACTTACCGAAAAAGAAGCATACATTTTTCAGAATCGGAAAGGCGGAGCATTTTCCAAAAGTACCTTCATGGGGCAGATGAAAAAATACTGCGCTAAAATAGGCATACAGAATGGAGAATATATTTTTAAATCCCATGATTACCGCCATACCGTAGCAACCAATTTTTATGAGCATGGTGTGTCACTGCAAAGCATCCGGGACTATCTGGGACATACGTTTGAAGAAATGACCATGCAGTATGTAGATTATATGCCAAGAAAAATTGCAAAAGAAAACGACGCATACTTCGCTGAAGAAGAAAATAGTCTGATTGCCTGTATGCAGAAAGGAGAGAAACATGAATAACAAACTGGAATTCCAACAACTGGAATGTTATTGGCAGGCTACTGATGAGCAAAAGAAAAAGTTGAATAAGGAACAATATTTTGATTTGGACAAACTGCCGGGGAAACAGCTTCAGATGGAATTTGCCGAATATATTTATTATCGTGGAACGCAGGTATCCATCTTGACCATAAAAGCGGAAAGACATTATTTTAATAGCTTATGTGAATTTTTCCAGAAGCCATCCCACCAGGAAAATAGTCTGATGGACAGAAAAAAAGATTTCTGGATAAAACAGTTGAAAATGTGGATGATGCAAAAAGGCAGGGTATTGACGAAGCACAAGGTAACGAGCATTCAGACAGAATCGGTGGAGAAAGCTGCCCTGATCCGGTATTTTGAAAGCCTTCTGGAATTTACCTTGGATCGATCAGAAACCAATGAGCTTGCAAAGGATATCTGGCATCTGGAAAGACTTCCGCTTATCCTGCGGACTAATCCGATTGTCAACCATAAGACACTAAATTTCAGAGGAATCCGGCAGCCAGATATTCGGGAAGAAGTAAAAAAAGCAATTTACCATCATCTGGAAACCGAAGCCCTTGGTAGTGTAAAACGTGAGCTGTCCGCAATGAATAAGTTTTCAAAGTATCTGGATGAAGAACAGCCCAAGATCAGCAGCTGCGAAGAAATTGACAGGGAGATCATAGAACAATTTATAATCAACATCAAAGTAGAAGCAAGCGGAGGCAATGGTATCCGGGATGATCTGCAAAAAATCCGAAACGTGCTGGAGACAGTTGGAAAAATTTATGATTTTCCACATCTTACAAAACTGTTTTTAAAATCGGATTTTCCACCAGAACGGAAAGCGGAATTCAAATCGTATTCAGACAGTGAGCTGAAAAGACTGAATGCCCAGATCGTGAAAATGGAAGAACAGATAGCAAGAGCAATGATCATCCATCAAATGCTTGGAACCAGAATTTCCGATACGCTGACTTTGCGGAAAGACTGCCTGTATAAAAATGACCGACAGGATATGATCATCATATATCAGCCGAAAACAAGAAGATATGAAAAGCCGATCAGCCGGGAACTGGCACAGCTGATTGGAAAGGCAGTCAGTTATGCTGATGAGTATTATCCTGAAAGCATTTATATTTTTGCGGACGAAAACAAGCCGGAGAAGCCAATCAGCTACCGAACCTTGCAGGATAAAGTGCTTCGAATGATCTATGAAAAAAATATCCGGGACGACGGCGGAAACTTATTTGGATTTGGAACGCATATGTTCCGGCACTGCTATGGGGCAAAATTAACAGAACTCCATGTGGATGACTGGACGATAGCGAAACTTCTGGGACATAAGGGAGTACGAAGTGTCCAATATTACCGGAAAATGAGTAATCAGCGGATGGCAGATGAAACAAGAGAAGTTAGAAATTTTATGTCACAGATTATACTGGCAAATCTGGATGGATGGGGAGAAGAATATGAGCAAATACGACAAGATGCTGGAATCGAATAAAAGAAAGAGCGAAGAAAAAGTGGAACGGGCAGTTCTGACAATTCGAACAATGGTATTGGAGAGAGAAAAGGTGTCCGTGCCAGCACTGATGCAAAAGACGGGCTTATCCAGAGGATTCTTTTATAAGAATCCAATCGTGAGAAGTGAAATTGATGCTGCAGTGGAACAGCAGGCTGGCATGACAGATCCAAGGAGAAGCATTATCAACCAGGCCATGGAAGTAGAAATGGATCTGCTTCGGCAACAGCTGCAGAAACTGAAAAGCGAAAATGAAAATCTGAAAAAAGAAAATCAGAAATTGAAAAAAGCACTGTCCAAAAGAGAATTGAATCTTATCAAACAGATGTAAGCTATATCATAATGTAAAGTAGGTCTGCAAGGATGCGGCAGGCCTGTTTTGCATTGTGATATAGAAATGGATTATGCTCAAAAGGCATTAAGTAACCCATAATAATAGGCATTAGACATAGAAAGTAATATGGGTGTATAATGAAATTAATAAGAAATAGAGTGCACTTGAAATGCAAACTGTCACATGGAATTATCTTTATGTAAAAAGTTGCAAAAGCTGTTGACTCAGAGCTTACTTCAGGTTGTACTATAAAATAAAAAGCACAAGGAGGAATTCTTTATGGATATAGAACAGATGAAAAAAGACTTGGGTGGAGGCAACGTATTTCCAATCGGTGAAGAAAATGTAGCATTTGCAAAGTATTTTACAGGCGAATGCTATTTGAATATGCTTACAACAGAGCGTGTGCCTGTTGGTCTGGTTACTTTTGCGCCAGGAACAATCAATGCATACCACATCCATCATAAAGGCGGACAGATTCTTATGGTTACTGGTGGAAGAGGATGGTACCAGGAAGAAGGGAAGCCGGCTCGTGAACTGAAAGCTGGAGATGTAGTAAATATTCCACCAGAAGTAAAACACTGGCACGGAGCAGCGAAAGACAGTTGGTTCCAGCATCTGGCTGTTGAAGTTCCGGCAGAGGGAGCCTCCAACGAATGGCTTGAGTTTTTACCGGAAGAAGAATATAACAAATTACCATAAATAAAAAGATGGAGGTTTGGCATCATGGCAAAGATCACACAGACAGCAGGAAGAAATGCTCTGGGAACATTTGCACCAGAGTTTGCACATTTTAACGATGACGTTCTCTTTGGGGAGAACTGGAACAACGACGATATCGATTTAAAAACAAGAAGTATTATCACAGTCGTAGCATTGATGGCGCAGGGAATCACAGACTCTTCTTTAAAGTTCCATTTACAGAATGCTAAGGATCATGGGGTAACACAGAAGGAGATTGCAGCGATCATCACTCATGTAGCATTTTATGCAGGCTGGCCAAAAGGCTGGGCAGTTTTTAACCTTGCAAAAGAGGTTTGGAATGAGGATGAAGCAGAGAAGTAACCTGGAAAAAACTGCTCGTCCGGAAAGGTTCGCACAAAGCACAGACGTGTATGGCGTTAAAGCCAACAACTACAAGGGATTGCGGAGAGGGAGTCCAGTTTAATGCCGTAACTGGTGGCATATTCATCACAAGGGCGGCCAGATTCTTCTGTGTACAGGCGGAAGAGGATATTATCAGGCTGAAGGTGAAGCGCCGGTTGAGATGGTACCGGGGACTGTGATATCAATTCCTCCTGAAGTGCTGCATTTTCACGGTGCGGCGCCGGACAGCTGGTTTTCACATCTTGCAATTGAGGTCCCGGCTGAGGGTGCATCAAATGAATGGGTACGCCCTGTGACGGATGAAGAATATAGCAAAGCCTATACATATTCCTTGCAAGAACGATGAAGTAATGATATCCTAAGCATAATCCATATGGAGGGACAGACTATAAACGAATAACCATTCTGGCTTCGGGAAAGGCGGACAAGGTGGATAGTTTTTTTCTTATTTGCAGAGGGATATCTGTTGGTATTATCGCCGGCTTTTTAGCCGGAGGAGTTAAGATAGCCAGAAAAAAGAAATATACAGAAGCGCGCAGCAGATCAGCAAGAAAAATTTTAAATAAGTTAGCCTTTATTTTAAAATATGTTACATTTCTCCTGCTTTCATTAGGTCTTGTATGGTGTACATACTTTCTGGTGCTGGGTGTGTTGGTACCGGATCAGGCAGACTATGCAAACAGCATATCAGAACTGATCATAGGTGTGCTTACGGTGATCTCTATCATCTTTGCTTTTGTAGAATTCTTAAGGCAGACAGAAGATAAAAGGTGACACTACTTAAAAAAGGCTCTATACCGCAAATTTGCACTTTATTCCGAAATGATGATACTTCTGCCCGTTCCGTCGGAAGTAGGGAGGGCGGATGATATGCGGCATATGTTGAATATTTTCCCTAATATAACCACCATTCAGGAAAACATGAATATAATCTGATTTGCCCTCCATTGTAAAAATGTGCAGCCGCGCTTATACTTATCATATCAAAGAAAGATACTGTTAAGGCAGCGGTTAAGGAGGCAGATATGGAGATTAAATTGGGAAGGCAGATAGCCAAGCTTCGTAAAGAAAGAGGAATGACGCAGGAACAGCTGGCACAGGCAGTAGGGGTGTCATCTCCTGCGGTGAGCAAGTGGGAAACAGATTCCTCCTGCCCTGATATTGCGCTATTATGTCCCCTTGCAAGAGCACTTTCTACAAATGTAGATACTATTCTGCAGTTTGAGGATGAACTTCCGGAAGACAGAATGATGGATTCCATGAATGAGATTTTAGATAATGTGATGGAGAAAGGATATGAGGAAGCGGAGGTTATGCTGAAGAATCTGCTGCATTCTTATCCTTCAAGTATTTCACTGAAATTCCATGCGGCTGTTGCACTTGATATGATCATGCTGACCTGTATGTCGGCAGGGAAAGAGAAAAGAACGGAATGGACTGGGTGGAAAAAGCAGCTTTTAGAAGAGATTTATAGGAGCGGGGATGCAAAATACTGGCTGCGGGCTGTGTCAGGACTGGCAGGTATTGCCATAGGGGAAGACCGGCTGGATGATGCTGAGGAGCTTTTAAAGAAGCTGCCGGATCATACAGATGATCCCCCCATGATGTGGACCATGATCCATTTAAAGCGTGAGGAGCCGGAACAGGCCTTGGAAACCATTCAGAAGGCTTTATATGCAACAGTCACAAAGGTCCAGAGATACCTGATGCAGATGATGAACGAAAAGGTTATGCCGGACCCGGAAAAGGTATTGGAAATATGTAAGATTTACGGAGAGACGGAGAAACTTTTCGGGGTAGGCGGCGGATTAGGGATAGGTTTTTATATCCAGGCTTACCAGCGCATGAACAATATGGAAGAGACTAAAAAATACATGATCCAGATGATCGATCTGATTCTTGGGCCGGCAAGGATGCCCAATCCCTTGTTGTTCCACCCCGCGTTAAAGGTGGAAACAGACCAGGCAGCAGTGCCCAAGCAGGTCAAGGAATATTTACTGAATAATCTGTTGACCAGTGATGATTGTAAACCGTTCCGCGGGGATCAGGACTTCAAAGAAGCAGTGGAAAGGCTTCGCAGGAACATTGAGGAATGTTCTGAGCAGGATACTGCTACCTGACAACCTTTTGTACCACCTTTTTTGATTTCGGGAGCCAGAACTGTACAAGGGGTCCTGTGAGGAAAACAGCGACTAATGTGCCGGCTCCCACAGTGCCCCCCAATACCCATCCCAAAGCTACAAAGAAAATATCACAGAAGACTCTTACCCAGCGGAATTCCACGGAGGGAAGTTTATCTGAGAGAATGATAGCTACAAGGTCGTTGGGGCCGGTACCTGCATTGCTGTTGATCACCACTGACATACCCAGAGCCAGTATGATACAGCCGGCAAGCATGCTTAGAATACGGATCATCATGGCAGATCCAGCATTGATATAACTTCCGAACATCCAGGTAAAGAGGTCTATGATCGGCCCGCCGCAGAAGGCACAGACCACGGAGCCTGGTTTTATGTAACCTTTTGTAAATATAAGCATAAGTATCATTAGGATCACAAGAATAATTACATGCATGGTCCCCACTGTAAGCCCGAAGGTTCTGGCCAGCCCCTGGATGAACACGGTGAAGGTATCGGTTCCCATTTCTGACAGCAAAAATAAGGTTACTCCTAAGTGTGCGATGGTTAAACCGATCAACAGCACAAGCAATGCCCTGGCCCAGTCAGATGCGGATCGCCCGGAGGTGTCCGCGGCAAATGTTTGTTTCTTTTCCTGGTTCATATTTCTTTTCCTCTCTTAAATATAATGATATAGGAGTCAAAAAGTATTTCGGCTTCTGATATTTATGTATCTCTCCCCGCTTCGTCCTTCTGTCTGTTTTCCAGGAGAGCCAGGCAAAGCCTGTAATACAGTCGTGTGTCAGGATCATTCAAATCTCCGTCAATGAGATGGTGTATTTTTTCCAGGCGCTTCAGCAGGCTGCTGCGGTGTATGTACAATTCTTCTGAGGTACGTGTGACACTCATTTCGTTTTTCAGATATATGTTCAGTGTATGGATATAATCAGTCTTTTTATGCCGGTCATGGTCGATCAAGGCGCTCATTCCCTTTGTAAACAGAGATTCAAGGGACAGATTTCCCGTGCATTCATACAGCATATAGTCCAGAATGTGCTCGTGAAAATAACATACAGGATTCTCAGAGTCACACTGGACATGCTTTTCAGCCACATAGGAGGCCTGCATGAGATAGTCATTAATTTTGTCCAGATCTGTAAATTCGTTGCTGAAGCAAGCAGTGTAATCCATGCGGCACAGAATCTCCCGGAAAAATTTCATGGATTCATTATCTGTATGCTCCTCTCCATTTCCTATTCTCAGCAAGCCTACAATCTCACCATGGTGAAGCACAGCATAAACAGTCCAGGGCATCAATGCGCTTAGAGTGGCGTATGTATAATCCTTGGGCATATATTTTTTATTCTGTTTTGCCTTCAGATTAAAACAAAGCCAGTGTTCACCGGGCGCCAGTTCAAGCATACTCCGTTCTTTTGCACTTAAGGGAGCGTGATTGAGAAGATTATGCAGAGCCCTCACACCCGGTGATTCTGTCTGGTGGAAATCCCTGAGATATTTTGTAAATGCTTTTTGAAAATATCCGAAAAAATAATCAGCCAGGGCAAAATCACTTTCCCGAAACGTTCGGGCGAGTTCGCTCAAATAGACGCAGCCGGTGAAATATCCCAGGGGATAGAGATTATTACAGTATACCTTGTTCTCCAAACCGCGCATAGTAGTAAGATAAGGGACTGTGATCATACGCTCAAGATGACAGGCTTCCTTTATTCCTTCACTGTACTCCACAGGTATAGGAACGGGAGTATCATCTACTTCCACGCGCAGCATACCATCGTTCCTGGTAATAAGCTCACACTGAAAGATTACCTGTAAAGTATGGTCAGTAACTGATATGGGATTCCCCAGTATTTCAGAACCAAGCTGGAGGATCCGTTTTATGTTAAAGTCTATGTCATTCTCCAATTCGTCGCGCAGCATACCTTCCCAGTCGTCAAATTTGTCATATATCCCATTTATTATATTGAATACGGTTATTACATCTGTGGCATTGGAAACCAGGAGAAGCTGTATGCCCTGGGCAAGCCAGTCCTGGGGAATCCGGCCGTACACGCAGATAAAAGCCGTGCCTGCAGGAGGGGGAGTCCGGGGCAGTGTATCTGTATGTGAGACATAAATGTGGCCGGGTGTCCAATCGCAATCAGGACCATACAGCAGCGGGCGGCCGAAAGATAATGTCCGGTCTGACGGTCCGAAACGTTTTGTCTCATATGTTTTTGGAAGATTATCTTGTATAATGTCAAGATTAAGCTTCATAACAGCACCTCCGGCATGAAATTTATTCAGTATAGTGAAGAGGTCTTTGAAATCCGCCCTATTCGGGTTGCATCCTCATGTTTTACGGGTCCCAAACTCATACAATTGCATGCAAGCATCCATTGAGTGACCTTTTGACCCTGGCATCTTATAATCAGATTATATCTTAATTTCTTCGAAAACTCCAGAAAAAATAAAGAGGCAGCGATGGAGGATGATAACCTACATTTTGATCTCCTTTCATTCGCATTTTCCGCATTTTTTACACCTTCAGGATGTGTGCAGGGTCATTTCTTATATGCCTCTGGCACCTTTCTGTAATATAAATGTGCATCTCCGGAAAAAACTTTCATAATTATGCAGTCTGACGAAAAGTTAGGGGATATGTTATTGTTATCACAGCGAAACACACAAGAATATGTCACTGATCAAGAAAGGAGAATGGATATATGAGTAAAAAAATTGATGAACGGCTTCCCCGTGAAATCGGGGAAGGAGCGCTGCCTAATCATGCGGCGGTGAAGTCACCCTGGGAAAAGCTGGTTTCCTATCATGATGCAGCCCATTACGCACAGCGATATTCGTCAGTGCTCGGTGCTGCAGTTATGCAGGCCTTCCGTATTCTGGTACCCGATTATGTAGAGAGGAGCAAAGCACTTTGTACCAATGCCTATAACCGTCTTCACTTTATTAACTGTATACCTGGAGTGGCGGCGATGCAGACGGACGAACTGAATGTGCATCCCTTCTGTGCAGGAAACTTTCCCGGAGGGCTGGTGGGAGATGCAGGAGATGAAAAACTTCTGATGTGCGGCCGTGTGAATGATTTCGGTACCTATCGGGTGGAAAAAGAACTGGATATATGCTACTGGGATATCATCGGATCAGAACTGTGCCGTTCCACCACCCAGTCCCTCCAGGCCTGTGCCGATGTACAGGCGGATTTAAGACGTAAAGGCCCTCATCTTGAATACCATATGGTTGAGGCAAAAGGCTGCGGTGACCGGCATTGCCGCATTGTTGCTGAGAGCAGGGACAAATATCCTATGCCTGACCATGAACAGTGGGAGTGCTTCGGACCGGTGGCAACTGCCGATCAGATTAAGTTCACCAAAGAAGAAGATACTGTAAGTGAGTCCATGATGTTCCGGGAAGAGTGTAATTATACTTTTGTAAACGGGACTACCACAGAAGACGATTCCACCAGTGCCTATCCTATGGTGGCAATGTCAAACGGTTCTTCTTATATTCTTCCTACTATTGATGATCTGATCAGAGAGGGCAGGCTTGATGAAAAGACGGTGGACCATGTGCTCTGGTGTGTATGTGAAGCCGCAGGAAAAGCAGCCTTTGGAGAGTTCTATGCCAAGGAAGGATTACGTAACTGGCTGGGTGTGCCCGGTGATATTGATGATGGGCGTGTGATGGGAGCCCGCCTTGAAATGTTCCTCCAGTGTATGCGTTATTCATACGAAATAGAAGCTTTTAACAAAGACGAGGTTATCTACATCATAGACCGAAAAGAGCTGGCAAACAATATGCCAAAGCTTGTGAACGCATATCTGGCATACTGGTACGGGGAGACAAAGACGCTCGTCAATGCCCAGTGGTGTCTGTGGGAGGAGCCGGGCAGCACGGCCGATGATAAGCTGCGTATTAAAATCGCCAAAAAGATTGACAAGTTCTGTTGACCGTTGCCATATTCTGAAAGGAAAGGAGTGTACAGTTTATGTATAAAAATAATTATAAATACGACCATATGAAGCGCGCTGAACATATGGCTGTGAGAGAGACAGCGGGCTGGTATCTGTGGACGCATCAGCTTCTGGAGGTCACAGGCAAGGATTCTCCTGCGTTTCTTGACCGCATATTTGCAAATCCCATTGCTAATCTGAAAACAGGCAGTGAGCGTTATACAACAATGCTTAACGAAAACGCAGAAATTATTGATGATGTAGTTGTATTCCGAATGGAAGAAGAGAAGTTCTGGATATCCACTCTGTTTCTCACAAAGCTGGTAAAGTGGCTTGACGGCCATAAGGGTGGATTGGAAGTACAGTATACAAATATAACTCCGGAATATCATATGTTTGCCGTACAAGGACCGAAATCCAAGGATATAGTCAATAAGCTGGTCAAGGATAAAGTGGATGACCAGAAATTCTTCACGATCCGTGACAATGAGATTGACAGTATCCCTGTGAAAATAAACCGTGCAGGATTTACAGGTGAGAAGCTTGGCTATGAAATTTATATGGCAGCAGACAAAGCAGATGATATTGAAGAAAAATTAAGGGAGACAGGAAAGGAATTCGGGGCGGTACAGGTCACTGAGTTCCAGGTGATGGCGTGGACATTGCCAACAGAGGCAGGCTTTTATTATATGCGTGATCTGATACATACAAATCCTCTTGAGGTAGGGCTTGACCGGGGAATCGGCTGGGACAAGGAATTTATCGGCAAGGAAGCTCTCCTGAAAATAAGAGAAGCAGGGCCTGCGAGAGAGATGAAAGGCTTCACCGTGGACGAGGCTGATATTTATATCCGCAGCAAACACCTGGGCGGGCCGGGAGAAGCGGTTCTCATAGACGGCGAGGAAGTGGGACGTGTGTCAAAGCTGGTGTACAGCTATGTGCTGGAAAAAAATGTGGGTTATATTTTGGCTGAAAAAGATGCCTTAAAGACAGGCTGCCATATCCTTATCCACAATCACGAAGCTGTCATCACTGAGAAAAGATTTATTTAGGACAGATATATGGAAATTTCTTTTATAGTACGCGTGAGAAAAAATCAGGGAGGTGTGTTTCATGAATTTTGATCCAGCAGCAATGTCAGCAGCGCTTATGAGAGGATATATTACGGATACGTTGCCATTGGAAGATATGCTGTATGTAAAAGGAAAAACAGCTATTGTCACCGGGGGTACTTCGGGACTTGGTTTCTGTGTAGCCCAACGGCTTTGTCAGGGCGGTGCCAGAGTAGTGATCGCCGGATCTACAGAGGAAAAGGGCAAGGTGGCCATTGAGCTGCTTAAAGAAAAAGGATATGAGGTATCCTTCTGTAAAGCAGACCTGAGAAGTGAGAAGGAAGTGGAACAGCTTGTTGCATTTGCTGCAGAAACCTATGGCTCTGTGGATATTCTGGTGACAGCAGGAGGGGCTTGGAGCTTTGCCCATATCTACGATATGCCGGAAGAAGAGTTTATTAAAACCTTAGATATCAATCTTGTGGGGGCCTTCCGGTGCGCCAAGCATGTGAGCCGTTATATGATCCAGCATAAAATTCAAGGCAAACTGGTGCTTGTCTCCTCAAACTGCGCCTTCCTATCTCAACCGGTTTTCGGCGGTTATGCACACTATGTAGCGTCCAAAGGCGGTGTTGTGGCCATGACACAGGAACTGGCAAAGGAGCTTAAGCGGTTTGGGATCATGGTAAACAGTGTTGCTCCCGGCGGGATGATGACACCAGGCGGCATGACAAACGGCACGGTGCGCACCTTGCCCCCTGAAAAACAGCAGGAGCTTTACAAAGAAATGACAGTGGCTAAGCTGGACAGCGTACCCACGGCAGACAGTGTGGCTATTGTGATCTATGGTCTGTGCACGAAAATGTCTGATGGCATGACAGGGGAATGTGTGGTCGCTGACAGCGGAATGATGAGAAATATAGTATCCTACCAGCCGGCCATGGAAGAATATCCGCCGAAAGAATAGTAATAGAGGCTGTGGCTTCACTGTCAGGAAGAGTTATCTGTGAATACAGAAAAACGTAACTCTCACCGGCAATGATCCCACAGCCCTTATCATCAATATATGATTTATATATTTTCAACATCAAATACACTGCATTTTGACAACACAATTTCATATCCTTTTTTTCGGATAATTATGGTATCTCCATCTTTTACAGTACCCAGGTCAGGGATATCTTCAACCCTTGTGATCCTATATGATTTATAGGTATATATCTCACCATCCAGCGCCACTGTTGCCGGCTTAAATACAGGCAGACCGCCATAATCAATTGCCCTGAGAAAGCGGCTGATTCGGGAACCGTCCCAGTTCAGGTCAAGCCGGCCTTCATTAGGAATCTCATAGGAATACCGGAACTCAGATGGACCTTCAGGCTGAATTTGATAAGTTTCTTCTCCCTTTAGAACAGCAGGCAGGAATTCTGTAAAGCTTTCATAGGCAGCAGCAAGCTGTTGTCTGAATAACTGATAAGAAGTAGTCCGCTCTGTGATCTCAATTTGTTTTTGTGAAAGTACAGCCCCTTTATCCACTGCAGCCAGCATTTTATGCCAGGTGATTCCTGACACGGTATCACCGTCATAAATAGCCCAAGCCTCCGCATTTCTTCCTTTATGTCTTGGAAGAAGCGCCTGGTGGATATTCAGAGCCAGAATATTCTCTTTACTAAGTATATCCCCGGGAATAATGCAGGGATTTATCACACTCAAAAGCAAAATCTTCTCTTCTTCACTTCGCAGTTCCTTGCATACTTCTATTTTTTCCTTCTGGTAATATGGAAGCTGCTTTTTCTCAGCCTGAAGTTTTGTTATTTTCTGCGGTTTACCGCTCATATCATAACCTGCAAACGGAAGACCCAAATTTTTCAAATGAGCCATACAGTCAAGAAATAGTTTTCCGGTTCCCAGTAAGATTATTTTATCATATATCATTAGAGTTTCCTTTCTTTACATATAAATCTCCCGAAGTTGTGTGTTGGTAAAGTAATGTTTTGTTTAACTTATTGATTACAGTATATGGCATGTGTTTGTATAATTTAAATTTTAATTGTTGTTGCGGCTTATGAAAAATTCTCATATTCTTACTTAGATAAAACTTCTAACAGTTCATGCTGCAACGAATTATATTTGGTTTTGTCATAGGTTCCTATGGGGTTGGATATGTAGACCATTCCTGTATTTACGGGAATAACAGCCAAGTTTTCACCTTTTTTCTTTGTGTGTTTTTTCTAAAAATGAGCGGTCGGTGTGGAAGTTTCAATCGCTCATATATTTGTAGATGATTCAATACTTTGCTCTTTGAGCATGTGGACTGTTATGTTTCGGACACTTTTAACATGCTTAATAGTTCTTTCCTCATTTCATTATATTGTTTTTGTCCTCGCAACCTGCTACAAATAGGACAGATTGAAAGGGTATCATTATGATAATAGGATAAGACTGCCGGAAGGCGGTATCGTCCCTTTTTCTGATCTATACTGTGCAAGTTATTTATCTTTCTCAGTTGTTTACACCGATTATCAATACACAATAAAAAAGTAAATCTGGATTCCTCAAATTCATATTTTCCTTCTACAAAATTTTTCCAATAAACCTCAAAAACTTCATTAAATTTATCCCAATGTTCTATTTCAAGTATATCTACATGGACAATAGATAGTATATCAAGTCTGTTTGAAGAATGCCGGGTGAAAAAAGACAATTCAGTTTTATCATCGGTTTTATAGCGCTCACAGAAATGGTAGCCGTTTGTCCTGCATGATTCACCTAAAGTTTCCATTATTTTATCAAAGCTCACATGATAGTTACAGGAGAAGCTTTTAAAATAATTTCCGCTGTGCTCTTTGAATACAAAACTAAACGGCGTCCATATGCCATTTTTATTTTGCGAATAACGATACGCATTATTATAGCTTTGTGAATAATATATCTGAAAAAATGACCTTATTATAAACAAGCCGGCAAAACATAATTCAAATATAATTTCAATAAGAAAAAACCGCTGAATTCCATTCAGATAGCAATAGCCCAAATATATAAAAAGACAAGCCATCAAAACAGCAGAAATGTTTTGGCAAAAGTATATTCCCTCTAATTTGTTTAGAATCGAAAGTTTTGGCGGATTTTTTCTGAGGAATCCTTTTACATACAGTGGATTCATGTTATCGTAATCATAGGTGTTTTCCGGATTACTATAACTTTTTAAAGGAGTCCAGCAAAAATAAAAGATAAATGCTACCACATACCCGGCTGGTCCCAAATGGAACATTAAGAACACTGCAAAATATGGACAAACAACAAACACAAAAAGAACCAAAAGTAATCCGTACATTTAATCTGCATAGCCCAACAATACAATAACATTAGAATATGATTGGACTTCTCCTTTCCCTTGAAATTTTGTGGTATACTCAATATATAAATGCATTGTTCATTCTTACTATATCCGCCAGGCTGATTTTGATGTTAAGCAGTTTTCCAATGCTATGATAGCTGTATTTTACCACCACCTTTCTGTCTGCGTCAACGAGGGTGATCAAGCCCTGGTTATGAAAGTCCATTCTGGCATATCAGCTGATTTTTTAGATATTCAGCACAGATATCTGATCAGACATAGGACACGATTCATCTGAGCGTGTTCATTATTGAAATGTATTTTCTATCATTTGATCTACTATGGCTGTCCAGCCATTTCGGCCGCAGATTCCGTCCTGCGATTGCATTGTATTCTTTTGGAAGATTATAAATGCATTTTGTGTATCAGAGCCCCAAATTCCGTCGGCGTCCACTTCCAGGAATGTCTGCAGCATCTTTACAGCAGTTCCTGTGCAGCCTTTAGAGATTTCCGGGAAACGGAGTGACAGTGTTCCGGTCAAGTCTGCTTTTATTTTATTTGGAACTGTGGGAGAAGTGGTGCTGCTGTTCCCTCCGACTGCTTCCTTAAACCGCTGCCAATCATTTCTGGAGCGAATTGCAGAGGGACAATTTTTTGCACAAACATCGAAATGCTGGACTACATGATCCTGGGGAATATTAAAATTACTCATGATCTGTCTGCAAATCTGGATCGTATTCTGAAATGCTTTTTCATAGTCAAAACCCGCCTGAACACACATTTCGATGCCGATAGAGTTCCGGTTAGTTACTGTTCCGAATAGTTTTCCCCCGTAATTTACGCCTACATGCCATGCTCCACGGTCAAAAGGCATTGCCTGGAAGGCGGATTTGTCATCTACATACACATGAGCGGACATGTCGTTGAAATTGCCGTTATGCTGTGCCAGAGCATGGGCTTTGGCATCAGCCCCGACATTGTAGTTATCTGTATTATGGATGACGATATAAGCTGCTTTCTGGTTAGGGTAGCTGTTGTTATTTGATATGTAATCCTTATTTAAATTCATAATAGCCTCACTTTCTTTGAAATTGTCTCATTGGTTTGGGATTTCCTCAACACTTGATTTCAGCATGTCGATACCCTTTTTTAGTCTCGTGGGCAGGGGAAGCCCCATCAGCCCGGCATTTTCTATAATAGATAGCCCCTCATTGGCAATAAATCCAATGCACACGGCATTCCGCAGATATTCTGTGCCCATTAATTGGTCAAGCTGTGCCGCCACAAGTACATAAAATAGTGTCATGGCTTTTCGGCATAACCCCTTCCAACCAGCCCGGCTCTCCAATGCACCGTTAGGGGATTTAGGACTTTTGCCGAATACTGCCGGGAGAAGGATTCCTCCTGTGAACCAGTCCACTGCCATAAAAATTAGAAGAGTTTGCAAGAAGCTGTCCCAACCGCCGAATAGAGTTGCAAGAGTGCTGCCGGCAAGTCCGATAGCTGTAATTAGTTTGTATTTCATAGTTTTCACCTTCTTTCTTTGTACATTTTTTCTAAAAAAGAGTACAAAAAAGAGCGGTCGGTGTGGAATGTCCAACCGCTCATATATTTGTAGATTATTCAATACCTTGCTCTTTGGGTATGTGAGTAATTATGTTTCTGGTACTTTTAATATGCTCAGTAGCTCTTCCCTCATTTCATTATATTGCTTCTGTCCACGCCTCCTGCTACAATTCGAATTGATTGTAAGGGTATCATTATCATAATATGATAAAACTGCTGGAAGACGGTACCTTCCCTTTTTCTGGTCTATACTGTGCCCTATATCTATTCTTCTCAATTGTTTACACTGATTGTCAATGCATAATAAAAAGGTAAACCTGGCTTCCTCAAATTCATATTTTTCTTTTACAAAACATTTCCAATAAACTCCGAAAATTTCATTGAATTTATCCCAATGCTCTATTTCAAGCATATCCACATGGACAAGAGAAAGTACATCCAGTTTATTTGAAAAATGTCGGGTGAAGAATGACAGTTCAGCTTTATCATCTATTTTATAGCTCTCAGAGAAAGTATAGTTATTTGTTTTGCATGATTCCTTAACAGTTTCCATTATTTTTTCAAAGTCAATGTGATAGTTGCAGGAAAAGCTTTTAAGTATGTCTCCGCCATTTCCCTTGAATATAAAACTAAATGGTGTCCAAATACCATTTTTGTTTTGAGAATAACGATATGCCTCATGATAGCACCATAAATAATATGACTGAAAAAATAACCTAGCTATAAACAAGATGGTAAAACATATTGTAAATATGATTTCAAGATGAAATATTCGCTGAAAACCATTTAAATAATAATAGCCCAGGTATATAAAAACGCAACACATTAAAATAGCAGAGATGATTTGGCAGTAGTATATTCCTTTTAACTTACAAAGTAACTTGCTCTTGGGAGACTTTTTTATGAGAAATCCCCTTACATACAGAGGGTTTGTGTTATTATATTCTTTGAATCCCTCCAGTTTATTATACCGATCAAAAGGTAACCAACATATAGTAAACGAAAATGCTGCCGCAAATCCTGCTATACCCAAATTATACACTAGATATGCACAAAAACCTGGACAAATGATGAAGACAAAAAGTACCAAAAGTAGCCCGTACATTTAACTTATGTAGTCCAATAGTATTAGAATGTCATTGGACATCTCCTTTCTTTTAAATTTTTGGGCGAAGTTTAATTCTTATTTGATATACTTATTTAAGCCCTGTGGATTTACGTGTGCTGAGTTATACATTAAAATTCCATAGCCTAATGTTAGTGAAACACAACAGCAGTAAAGGCGGGATGACTGGAAGATTAAATATGATCCTTCACAGTTCTATCTCATTAGTGGATTTCGGTAAAAACATATTATGGTTTTTATGTATATTGGCAAAGTTTTTGAACTATGTATGACTTTGCCAATATAAACTGATTATTTAATATAAAAATATGTATTAATACTTAATATCCATATATAGGATAGGTTTTTTTATACCCTGTTTTTCCATCAAAATAAGATCCCCAGCCGATTAATCTACGGGTTGTATATTTCTTAACGGCGGAAGCACCATTTGATATCGTAGCGGAAGCTGCATAACCGCCCATATATGTATTAACACTATATTTGACTATTCTTTTTCTGCTTGTAGCATATATTTTATATTCTCTTTGATAATGTTGAACTCGTTCAAAGGCTCCTAGCTTTGATTCTTTTACCATAGAAAGTGCATCATTATAATTTTTCTGGGCTGTCTTAGGATTTACACCATATTTATTAATACGACCAAATCCATAAGTAATACCCCCACTAACTAAAGCATTAAACACTGATTTAGAAATACTTTCTCCATCAACCTGGTTACTAATAAATGTTCCCACTGCACTGACCACTGCTTGGGCTACGTATCCCATTCCAAGAAAAGACATTGCTGTGGTAGCCCCAGTTGTGATTGCTTCAACTACATTTACTTCGCCCTTAGTAACCATTTGTGTTCCTACAGAAACTGCTGCTCCTACTACAAAAGATACTGCGGCGGTTATCCAGAGTTGACCATCGTCATCCGCACGGACAAGAGGGTTTCCATTGCAATAGGAATATAAATTCCGATTGTGCATTGTTTCAGGAGATGCCCCTACGGTCATAAACTTGTCTGCACAAATAAATCGTCTAATCTCCGGGTCATAATACCTGTTTCTCAGATAATACATCCCCGTCTCATTATCATAGTAGTACCCCCGATACCTAAATGGATTCTGCACCCCTACCGTATCTGCCAGGCTGCCTGTGATGTTAAGCAGTTTTCCCCAGCTGTCATAGCTGTATTTTACCACCACATTTCCGTCAGCGTCAACAAGGGCAATTACGTCATTCTGGGCATTTTTTACGTAGAAGTAGATTTTTCCTTTAATGGTTACGGATACCAGGTTTGCTCCGGAGTCATAGCGATACCAGTATGTCTGAGTACCGGTCTTTTCGGATACCAGCAGATCACCAGCCATACGGTATTCTGTAGCTACTCCATCCACGACTTTCCTTGTACGTGCACCGTTATGGTCATAATAATACTGAATACTTTTTCCATTATTCACACCTGACAGTTTCCTGCCTTGTGTCCAGGTATAGGAAATGTTTCCTTTTGTCAGCATATTGCCTATTGCATCATAGGTCATTGCCGTGCCATTCCAGTTAAGAAGTTTATCTTTCCAAAGAGTATCGTACTCCCCTGATTCTGTCCTGACTGCTGCGGAAGGGAGAGAATCTGCGGTGGTAAATGCATATTCTTTAACCGTGATAAGATTTCCGCCTAAATCATACTTGTAGGTAATAGTCTTTCCAAGAATGTGGTTGTTCTCGCGGATAAGCTGGTTCAGTTCATCGTACTGGAAGGTGCTCTCTCCTGTTCCGTCTTTGATACTGGTTATGTTTGCGTTTGCATCATATGCGTACTGCAGGGTTTCACTTCCGTTTTTCATGGCCTTTATCAGGTTATGGCGGTTGTTTGTTCCCACATCAAAATATGTGAACGTTGTATCAAATACAGTCGGAGTATTCCAGGACAATTTAGACGGCCTGCCGAATTTATCGTAAGTGGTGGTACGTGTGTAGCTTGTGGCGCATTTCGTAGTGACCTCTCTGCTGTCTTTGTCGTAAGTATAGGAAGTATCTGCCGAGGATGTGCCGCAGGTATGGTTCATATGTGTCATATTGTTGTTGACATCATACGTGTAGGTATAGGAGTTTCCCTGTTCATCTGTCACACGCATGAGGCGGTCCAGGAGGTCATAGGACAGGAAGTAGGTTTTCCCTGACATGTGGGAGATCACCTGGTAAAGATTTCCTTCCCGGTCGTAGATATACTCGTTCAGCTTCTGCTCTGTGTCATCGGATGTATTTTTATAATAGCTCAGAAGCAGACGGTCCTGATTGTCATAAGTATAGCGGATATAGCTTCCGTTTCCGTAAAGTACCTTTAACAGATTGCCGTTGTTGGGCTCGTATTCATAGCCTACAACCTGTGTTCCTGCCACGGACGCATTGAGTGTATTTCCGAAGTTGTCATAAGCAAATCCATAAGTAAACCCATTGTGGCCAATGGAGGTAAGCCTGTCCTTGGTGTATGCATAGGTGTTGGTTACTGTCTGCTCGGTGCCGTCTGCCGTTACATTCTGTGAAACGCTGGCCAGGCGGTCAGCCTCATCATAAGTGTAGGATATCTTGCTGCCTTTGCCGTCCAGCATATACACAAGCTGGTCTCTGTCATGGTTCCAGTAATACTGTATGGTATTGTTTCCTGCATCGGTCACTGTGCGTACATGGTTCTGATTGTTTGTCATGGTTCTGGTGATCCAGGTTCCCACAGCTTCATCGGCCGGATCCACACAGCCGCTCTTGAGCACATTTCCAGCCGTATCGTAATTAAGCTTGTAGACAACACCCTGGGCAGATGTACCTTTTGTCACGTTGTGTTTTGTATCGTATTCATATTTGAATTTATTCCCTTTGGCATCAACAACCCCTGTCATGTCGTTGTTGGCGTTATATTCAAATTTAACCGCCTGTTTCTGGGCATCTGTTACGGAAATAAGGTTATTCTTACTGTCGTAGGTGTAGGACTGACCATATTCTTCGCGGTACAGGGAAAGTCCGTCGAAAAATGCCATGTTTGCATTATGGCAATAGGTGTAGGAAACTTTGATGCTTGTGTAATTTTGTTTCGCCACATAAACGTCACTGAGGAACTGCCAGTCCAGGATATCCGGGCTGAAATTGGTGTAATGTATGTCTTCATTTCCGGCATCATCCACAAAAATTACTTCTGTTCCAAAGCGGCGGGCCTTATCATTATCTGTCTCAGGCAGGGGTGTGCCGCAGCCCCAGGCATTTACCATGTAGGTGTCACCTTTAGTTCCTTTGATATCCAGGGTTTTTGTAAGTTTTTTGTTCATGGCTGGTTCACCCACGAACCGGAAGATATTCTTATCCAGGCCGCCTATGGTTTCTGTGACCTTAGAGGTTTTGATCCGGTCTGCAACAGGGGCGACTTTAATCTGCAGTTTATCTGAAGGCAGGTAAAGTAATTTCATTCCCCACCTGACAACGTACCAAAGCTTGCCGCTGCTGTCGGTTGCTGTACCTCTGATATCAATGCTCTCATTTTTGGCAATTTTTATGGGAGGTGTTCCTTGGGCAACCATGATTTCGTACAGGCCTGTATTGTCGGTTGTTGTACCAGAGGCAGCATTTCTGCACAGAGACATAACCTGATCCTGGCGCAGGTAGCCGAAATAGCGGGTCTTGTCAATCTGCAAGCCTACATAATACCATTTTTTCCCGTCAGTGCCTGTCTTTGTGTTAGCTACGGCAACACTTGTCCATTCTGGTATATCTTCTTCAACCGGTGTACCTGTGGGAGAAGCGGTTGCACGGAGAATAGCTCCGGTGACTCCTACGGCCGCAGAGTTTACACCCTCGCTGCCTCCAAGGTAGGGGACGGCCTGTGAGGTAAGAATGTAGCCCAGTTTACCATCGGATGTCTGTACGCGGTACCAGGTTTTGTCCTCATTTGTGACTGTGAGCAGCCCTGCCAGATGCGTGTTTTTTGTTACGGTGGCAACGGTAGTTCCGGTTGTTGACGCTGTGTATCTGATGATAGCTGAAGCGGCAGTAACGGTAAGGGCGCTCTGTACTGGAATAAATTCTGCTGTACCCACAGAAGTGATTTTGTCAAAAGCTCGTCCTGATTTTGTAAAGCCGCTGATCGTTCCGAGATGGAAATCTCCGTTGTCAACCAGATTCACACGACTTGGTGTTTCACCGGTTTCAAGCTGTGCCATATCTCCGTACATGACTCCAATAGCATGCCACATGACCATATAAATTTTGACAGTGGCGCTGGAAGCATCTTCCGGGAGAGTAAAGGTATTTGTCAGGCGGACAAAGTCTGTGGTGGTTTTTTTAAGTATTTCACTGTCCAGAAGCTGCTGCTTACCCTCTTTGTCCTGGTAAGCTACCCTGAGGATAGCTCCGCCATCCTCAGCGGTCTGCTTGATGGATGCTTTTACATACATGGAAGCCGTATAGGTTTCGCCTTTTATAACGGTCACGTTCTGTGCCCAGTATGCATAGCCGGTGAGGGTTGTGCCTTCTGCCATCAGGGATCTTGTTCCTACTTTGCAGTTGTTTATGTTCTCATTAATACCCACTTTTCCGGCTCCTGCAGGTGAAATCTTAGAGGACCAGCCGCAGGTTTTGGCCTGGATAATAGGATCCTTTAAAAGCTGAACTACGTTTGCCTGAAGGCTTGTGGCGTTTTCCAGCCTGTTAGTATAATTGGAATCCTTGCTGTATTTACCGCTTGCCGCATGTCCGAAGCCATCATGGATATGGAGGAGGTTGCCTTTATTGTCGAAGCGGAAGATTTCGCTGCGTCCTTTATTGTCTTTAAATTTTGTGCTGTTGTATCCATAAGTAAGTGTGAGGCTGCCGCCCTTCACGGTTCCTGCATATTCGGTGATGGTTTTTACACGGTAAGGCTTGGTGGTATAATAGCTGTATTTTACTTTATAACCATCTATATTTGCGGCTTCCGTAAGCATTTTGTTATTGTTATATGCATAAGTTATGGTTTCGCCGTCCACATCTGTGATGGAAACCAGATTTCCGGAATTATAGGAAAAGAGTTTTTTCTGTCCGGAAGGTGCTGTCATCTCAATGAGGTCTGCAGCTTTTCCTGCGCTGTCCTTGGAATACAGAAGGGTTGTAACACGCCCTGCGCCGTCGGTAAGTTTCGTGATGCGGTTATTGGCATAGCCGATGGTAAGTGTATTGCTGTTTTTATCCCTTACCTTTATAAGGTAGCCCTTTGCATTGAAAACCAGACAATTTTCTTCTTTGTCCTTGATGATATAAGGCTCTGCAGCTTCTGTACTGACAGTCAGCTTGAAATCCAGCCCGGATTCTTCTTTCCACTCTTTTTTGGTTGAATCATAACAGAAGTAATGGACAGTTCCGTCCCCGTCTACGTGCTTATAATAATCTGTTCCGGCTATGGTCACCTTGTTCAGTGTCTGGTGGTAGTTTAAGCGGAAACCGTTTCCGTAGCCGATATTTTCTTCACTGTTATTTGTGTTGTAAACATGGGACAGGCTGACGGGCATCCGGCTTCCTGTCATCGTCAGGGTTTCGTGGGTGAGGATCAGATTGCCGTTGTAGTCATTTACACAGGCAGTACCTGCCCTGCCTATATCCTGGCTGTGGTAGGTCCAGTAATCTTCTATGCCGGAATAATTTACATAAGATATTTCAATCCTTGGCCGCATGTCCTGATATCCGTTGTCACAGTCAGAGGAAAGGAATTCTGTATAACCTGACAGTTCATAGGGATCTTTCAGCATGAGGCCGTTATTGCTTCCATTCTGATACCAGTCTTTGACCAGCCGGGTGATATCCAGGGTAATATATTTCTGTTTATCTCCCTTATATTTGCACAGATCCTGCACAGTCTCTTCATAAATAGGTTTATTATACCAGTTGACAGTATTAGAGTCCCAGGTCTGAAGTACCTTATGTACCTGTACCGTATGTTCTTTCTGGTCTTCTGCCAGGGATACCAGTACAAGCCTGGCCCCTACAACCATGTCCCCGGTTTTGATTTCCGGAAGATCGAATTTCAGGAAGCTTCGCCAGATTTCGTTTCCGCCCATGGTTTTGAGAAGAATATTGTTATAAAAATTATCTTCCTCATACAGTGAGGATACAGATGCATCCTGAATATCCGCTGCCTTTTTGGAGGTGGTGGTTACAGGGTCGATGACTACCGGATATTGACGGGAAGGGCTTTCCAGCCATTCTCTGTCAGGTGTAAAGGTGACTTTCACAGTATCTTTTTTATCTTTTTCTAAGGAGAGAGTAATTGCCTCTGATCTTTCGCCGGATGCGTCCTTCATGTACGGCGCACTTACGGAGAAAATATCTTCTCCCTGGGTATCTGTAAAAGATATGTACCTGCCTCTGTCAACTGCTTCCAGATTCTTCATCTTATAGATATAGGTCACCTTTGAAGGCGCTTCAGGGCCGGAGAGGATTAAATCTTCTTTGATTTGTTCCCCGTGGACTCCGCACACCAAGTCAGTGTTTTTAAGGATACCGGGGTAGCATATCTGATTTTCCTTTGTTTTCTGTACTTTAACCTTGTTGCATCCCTCAATTCCCCAGGTAAGGGCTGCCGCTCCTTTGGACATAGTGATGGTGCCCTGCTGGTTTGTCTGGTTCTTAAATTTGATTTCAAAGTCGCCTTTGCGGTTCTTAAAGTCTTTTGGTTTTTTCGTATTCTGGTTCTGTTGGTTCAGGAGATCTGGAGTTTCGCTTTCGTCTTCCTCTGCCTCGGTCAGTGTGTCGTCCATATCCTTCCAGGAACCGTCTTCATCCTGATAGTGAATCTTGTCAAGATAAATTTCTGCGGTCATGGAGTGATCCTGGTTTTCAAAAAATTTGGTATTAACGGTTCTTTTACTTGTTAATTCTGTTCGTTTCATTAGATGTTCCTCCTGTATACATGTCTGTTATTTGGTTTCCGGCCTGCAGTGCCGGCATGTAAGGAGCTCCTTTACATCTTTATGATACCAAACATATGTTCTTGCTGGAATAGCAGATTTGTCGGGTTTTATATCAATATTGTGGGATTTCAGCCCTTATTGGTCTTTTGGAGGAATAAGAATTTCATTTACTTCAACTTTAAGAACATCTGATATTTTCATCAAAAGCAGAATATTCATGGCTGTGGAGCCGTTTTCAATTCTGGAAACAGTGGTATCTGAAATTCCTAATGCTTCTGCGAAGTTAAACTGGCTGATGTCCCGGCTTCTGCGTATTCTCTTAACCTGCTTTCCTACTTCTATGAGTCTGTCGTTATCTTCCATATGCACGCTCTCCTTTATCATTACTAACTTCGAACGTTTGTTCTAGTTACTTTTATTCTACTTCAAACACAGTACGATAAAACGGGACAAATGAGGAAATGACATATTGGCAGGCAGTTTAACACTCAACTTTTGAGAATGCCCATTGTTTTTGTTGTAATAACAACATACAAAACCTTAAAGTTTCATTATGCTTATCTCAGTAACAGAGCTTAAAGGCAGTCTGTCTGAACTGTTACGATAACATGAAAGCGAGGAGTGAATATTTATGGAACAAAAAATGTTTTGTTTTCAGTGTGAGCAGACAGCCGGGTGTACAGGCTGTACGGGAAAGGCAGGTGTCTGCGGAAAGTCTGCAGGTGCGGCAAAGCTTCAGGATGAATTGACAGGTGCTTTGATTGGATTGGCTCGTGTATGCAGTAGTTTTCCAAGGTCAAAGGACACAGACAGACTGATCATGGAGGGTTTGTTTGCCACAGTTACGAATGTGGATTTTAATGAGGAAACTCTCCGGGATTTGATCAAGAGAGTGAATGGAGAAAAAGGGAAGCTTGCTCCCGGATGTGGTTCCTGCTGTTCTCCGTGCGGAAACACAGAGAATTATGATATGGACAAAATGTGGAATGCACAGGAGGATGTACGTTCTCTTAAATCCTTGATTTTATTTGGAATCAGAGGGATAGCCGCTTATGCGTACCATGCTGAGGTGCTTGGCAGAACCAGCAGCAAGGTGAACGATTTTCTCTGCAAGGCTTTGTTTGTTCTGGCAGAGGATTGGGGAATGGAGGAACTTCTTCCCGTTGTAATGGAAACAGGAGAGGTTAATCTTGTTTGTATGGAAATGTTGGATAAGGCTAATACAGATACCTTCGGTACACCTGCGCCCGCGGAGGTTACGCTGACAGTAGAAAAGGGACCGTTTATAGTTATTACGGGCCATGACCTTTATGACTTGAAGCTGCTTCTTGAGCAGACGGATGGAAAAGGCGTGAATGTTTATACGCACGGTGAAATGCTGCCGGCCCATGCGTATCCGGAACTGAAAAAGTATAAACACCTGAAAGGCAACTTCGGTACTGCGTGGCAGAATCAGCAGAAGGAATTTGCACACCTTCCTGCACCCATACTTTTCACCACAAACTGTCTCATGCCTGTGAAGGACAGCTACCGGGACAGAGTGTTTACCACAGAGGTTGTTTCATATCCCGGCATAGAGCATGTGGGAAATGACAGAGATTTTTCTCCGGTGATAGAAAAAGCTTTGGAGCTTGGGGGATTCAGTGAAGACACATCCTTCTGCGGAATCAACGGGGGAAGAAAAGTGGTAACAGGATTTGGTCATGGCACTGTTCTGGGTGTGGCTGACCAGGTTATCCAGGCTGTAAAAGACGGGAAGATCAAGCACTTCTTCCTTGTGGGAGGCTGTGACGGTGCCCGTCCGGGACGGAATTATTACACGGAATTTGTAAAGCAGACACCTGAGGATACGGTTGTGCTTACTTTGGCCTGCGGAAAGTACAGATTCAATGATATGGATTTAGGCTCTGTGGCAGGACTTCCCCGCCTGATGGATATGGGGCAGTGCAATGACGCGTATAGTGCCATTAAAGTAGCGGCAGCCCTTGGGGAGGCTTTTGGCTGTGAGGTAAATGAGCTGCCTTTATCCATGATCCTGTCGTGGTATGAGCAGAAGGCAGTTTGTATCCTGCTGACCCTGCTCCATCTGGGGATTAAGAATATCCGTCTTGGTCCCACCTTGCCGGCATTTATATCCCCAAATGTGCTCAGTTATCTGGCAGAGCATTACAATATTGCTCCTGTTACAACACCGGAAGAGGATTTAAAGGCTATATTGGGATAATGGAAAAGGCAAAAGAGAGCTGTTGCTTCAAGATGAAAAATCATGAAGCGGCAGCTTTTTTTGTTTTGCCTACATCGTTTTCATATATTTAAGGATTTTTTTATAATTCTCCATTTATAATAGCTTCATAAAGCAAAGAGAGGTAAAGAGTATGCTGTTTAAAGTTTTAAGGAAGGATTTGAAGAGGCGGAAGGGTGTAAATATTATTTTATTTTTGTTTATACTTCTGGCGACAGTATTTTTGTCATCAAGCCTTAACAATATCCTGACCGTATCAAAAGGGATCGACTATTTTCTGGACTATGCCAATATACCGGAAATCACACTTCTTACGGATAAAACATCTGAGGATGAAGGCTTGGGTGAATTTCTGGAGGATCAGCAAGAGGTGAATGACTATGAATATGCCAGGCTTGTAGCAGTGCCCGAAGAAGGGCTTAAGGTGGAGAAGAACGGAAAAAGGTCAGATTATGAGTCGGGAGGGATCACCAATTATCTGGGCAGTAATACAGGTAAATACTGTAAGGTATTCGGGAGAGACAATAAAGAGGTTGAACTGAAAAACGGTGAAATTGTTCTGGACGTCAGGTCTATGGAGAAAAATGATCTTGTACCGGGAGATAAGCTTATTGTTGACATAGACGGAACAGAACAGGAATTTACCATAAAGAGTGAAGTGAAGGATGCTGCGTTCGGAACAGATATGGGCGGAATGGGCAGGATACTCCTGAATGGGCAGGATTTTGAGAAGTACAGCAGGGCAGGTGGCGATAATATATTTGGAGTATATCTTATCCATACCAACAATGAAAATGAACTCACTAAAACCATCAGCACCCGGGGATTTACCAGTATTGTCACAAAAATTGACCGCTCTATGTATAAGCTTCTGTATGTGATGGATATAGTGTTAGCAGCCTTGCTGATCCTGGCGGGGATCTGCTTTATCCTCATAGCTTTTTTGGTTCTGCGCTTTACCCTGGTGTTTACCATGGAGGAGAACTACAGCGAAATAGGCATCATGCAGGCAATAGGATTAAGGAATTTTACTATACGCAGAATTTATCTTGTGAAGTATCTGCTGCTGACAGCGGCAGGGGCAGGTATAGGCCTGGCTTTAAGCTTTCCGGTTTCCAGGGCTATGATCGGCGGGGTGAGTAAAAATATCATACTGGCAGACAGCAGTGCATATCTGTGGGCCAACATGGCAGGAGCGCTGCTTGTGGCGGCGGTTGTTATACTTTTTTGTTACAGATGTACCAAAAAGATCAATAAAATTTCAGTGATAGAAGCTATACGCGGAGGCCAGAACGGGGAACGGTATCACAAGAGAAAAGGCATAAAGCTTTTTTCCAGAAGCAGAATGTCTATTCCTGTGTATTTGGGATTAAATGATATTTTAAGTCACTTGAAAAGATATGTTGTGCTCATTATCACCTTCTGCATCAGTTTTGTGCTTATCAGTATTCCTCTGAATACAGTCAATACTATGAACAGCAGGGAGATGATCAGCAAGTTTTCCCTGGATCCGGACAGTTCTGTGTATATGACATCCTTTACGGGAGGCGGAAATCAGAGCCTTATGACTGTGGCAGAGGTGGATGAGAGGGCACAACAGTTAAAGAAAGACCTAAAGGAAAAGGGATATGAGGCGGAATTAACAGTGCCCCATCTTATAAACTTGTTCTATTACAAGCAGGAGGGTGACAAAATTGCAGTGTCCACTACACAGATAAGGGGAGATTCCGGTTATTTGACATACAGTGAGGGAACAGCTCCGCTTCTTGAGAACGAAATTGCTGTTTCAAAAAACATCCTGAAAACAACAGGCTGGGAGTTAGGAGATACGGTCCATGCTGTGATAGGCGGCAGGGAGAGGGATTTTATTATCACCGGAACCTACAGCGATTATATGCAGATTGGCAGCAGTATCAGGATGAATCCCGTGATCGATATTCAGGGTGAGAGAATCTTTGCTGCCTGGTCGGTGATGGTGAATATGGACACAACCTTGACTCAGGAAGAGATGAAAAAAGAACTCCAGAAAGAGCTGCCTCAATATACATGGGGAACTGCCATGGAAATCCTGGAAGGAAATATCGGGAGCATCCGGTCTGTTCTTAAAGAGGTTCTGGCACCTATGACAGCTTTACTCTGCGATGTGATCGCCCTGATTTCCATTATGATGGAGCAGCTGTTTATTGTCAGGGAAAAAGGCGAAATTGCGATGATGAAAAGCATGGGCTTTTCCAACAGGGTGATCAGAGGCTGGCAGGTGATACGTATGGTATGGGTGGTTGTGATTTCCATGCTTGCCGCTATTCCGTTGTCCGTATTGAGCAATCGGTTTTTGCTCACTCCAATTTTCGGGATAATGGGGGCGGAGATTACGATTCAGGTTGATATCGTTGAGGCATACGTGATATATCCGGGGATTTTGCTCATCGCCATTATTCTGGCAGCGGCAGCGGCTTCCGGGAGAGTGAAGCGTATCCGTATCCAGGAGCTGAATAACCTGGAATAAAAGTTCTGAACACAGCCGCAGATCTGAAGTGAAAATCATATGAAACATAAAGGAGTAAAGAATGAGCAAGCTTAGAGTATCAAATTTATGCAAAACATATATTGTGAATAAGCGCCAGAATAATATCCTGCGCAATATAAATATGGAACTGGAACAGGGTGAGATGACAGCAGTGATGGGGGCATCAGGGTCGGGAAAAACCACCTTTTTATATACAGTGAGCGGAATGGATGAAGCCACAGCCGGAAAGGTGGATTTTTTCGGAAGAGATCTTACGTCCCTTAAAGGTAAGGATTTAAGTGATGTGCGGCTGAAGGAGATGGGGTTTGTATTCCAGCAGATGTATATGCTGAAAAATCTTTCTGTTCTTGACAACATTATTATGCCGGCATATCAGGCAGCAGGAGGAAACAAATCCAAAAGAAAAGAAATCAACGACAGGGCTAAAGTATTGATGAATAAGCTGGGAATCAGTGATATTGGCCAAAATGATATCACGGAAGTATCCGGCGGACAGTTGCAAAGGGCGTGCATTTGTCGTAGTATGATAAATAATCCTAAGATAATTTTTGCCGATGAGCCAACCGGGGCGCTTAATAAACAGAATTCCATTGAGGTTATGAATGAGCTGAACCGTATTAACAGCGAGTATGAAACCAGTATTCTCCTTGTGACTCATGATATGAAGGTGGCGTCAAGATGTGAGAGAGTGCTGTATATTGAGGACGGCGATATCAAGGACGAGATTGCATTAGGAAAATGGGACGCTTCACAGGATAACCGGTCAAGAGAGCGAAAACTGGATGCCTGGCTGGTAAAAATGGGCTGGTAACAACAGGAGACATTTGAATGAAAGATATTTTGCTTGTGGAAGACAACGAAGAAATCGGCAGCCTGACAAAATTGTTTCTTGAGAAGTCAGGATATACCGTTGAGCATGTATGCAGCGGAGAGGCGGCTCTTGATTATTTGGGGGCAGAGAGCGTAAAACTTATGATACTTGATATTATGCTGCCCGGTATTGATGGTTTTGCTGTCTGCCGGGCAGCCCGGAGGAAATGCAGCATGCCTGTGATCATCCTTAGTGCCAGATGCGATAAAAGCGATAAACTGAATGGTTATGGGCTTGGCGCAGATGATTATATGGAAAAGCCCTTTGATATGGATCTGCTTCTGGCTAAGACAGAAGCTCTGCTGAACAGAAGCTACAGTCTGAATACGGACTCCGGTATTCTTGTGTCAGGGGGGATCACTGTTGACAGAAATGCCAGGAGGGTGTGGCTTGAGAGGGAAGAAGTGAAGCTAAATGCAAAAGAATTTGATCTTCTCATGCTGTTTGTGGAAAATCCTGGGACCGTGCTGAATAAGGAGTATATTTTCAACAGTATATGGGGATGTTTCAGCGAAAGCGAAAATCAGACACTTACAGTCCATATCAGAATGCTGAGGGAAAAAGTGGAGAAGGACCAGAAGCATCCTCAAAGAATACAGACAGTCTGGGGAGTGGGATACCGGTATGAAGAAATATAACAGGGTTATTATAATGTCTGCGGCAGTTTATTTCTTACTGGCAGCATCCTGTGGTTTTTTCTTATATTTCTGGACAAACCATGAAAACAATCTGTACAGGGTGGAGATCAACCGGATTTATCACAGTCTGGAGGGAACGTTCGTCCAACCGTCCCTGGATAACTATGAATATGTAAAAAAGGTGAGATTTCTTCCAAATGGCAGCGGTGAGTCAGAGGTTGTTGATTTCTTCCGGCAGTCCGGTGATATGCAGACAGAGATAAGACCCTGGTATGAAAATGGGAAGTTTCTCGGAAATCTCCGGTTTGATTATCTCCGGTCTGATAAGAATACAGGATATATGTTTTTGGTAAGTGAGACAGTGCTTCTCTTGATGGAAACATATATCCTTGTTTTGTTGTTTTACCTTAAGAGAAAGCTTATCAAACCCTTTAGCCGTATGAGTGAACTTCCTCATGAACTGGCAAAAGGACATCTGAACAGCGAGATCAGTGAAGAAAAGGGAAAATATTTCGGGGATTTTATGCGGGCGGTAGGGCGGCTTAAAGACACACTTGCAGTGTCTAAGAAAAGAGAACTTCAGCTTGTCAAAGAGAAAAAAATGATGCTTTTATCTCTTTCCCATGATATCAAGACACCCCTTAATACCATTAAATTATATGAAAAGGCTCTGACAGAAGAACTTTACGGAACAGAGGAAGAGAAGCAGTACGCATTGACCCAGATAGGGAAAAAGGTACAGGAAATCGAGCAGTATGTGGAAAGGATAATGGAGACGTCCAGGGAAGATATTATTGATATCAAGGTTGAGAACAGTGAGTTCTATCTATCGGATCTTATGGAGAAATTTCTCAGCGTATACAAGGAAAAATGCAGACTCCGCATGGTGGAATTGAAGATGGGCAGGTATGAGAACTGTCTTTTGAAGGGCGATTTGGAACGTTCCCTGGAAGTACTGGAAAATATATTTGAGAACGCCTTCAAGTACGGTGACGGAGGAAGGATTGAAATCAGTTTTTACCAGGAAGAATATTGCAGGCTCATCCGTATTTACAACACAGGAAGTATTGTCACAGACAATGACATCAATCATATTTTTGAAAGCTTCTTCAGAGGCACTAACAGCACCCGTAGCCAGGGGAACGGACTGGGCCTGTATATCTGCCGGGAAATAATGCGCAAAATGGGGGGAGAAATCTATGGGGAAAAATGCGCTGACGGAATGGCATTTGTATTAGTGTTTATGCTATACTGAATACTGACCTTTAGGCCAGGCGGCCGCAGAAAGTAAACCCGGAGCCGCAGCGCGGGCTGTAAACGCAGTATAAGGAGAGTGTAAGATATGAACTATGAAGAGACAATAGAAAGAATGCACAGCGGAAGGCTTTATTTTTGTGATAATGAAAGGCTCATCAAGGAGCAGATGGCTTATGCGGAGAAGCTTTTTCAGTACAATCAATTAAGTCCCGCGCAGCAGAGTGAGAAAAATGAATTGTTAAAGGAAATGTTCGCAGAAATAGGTGAGGGCTGCTATATCGAGTCTCCCCTGCGCGCTAACTGGGGCGGCAGGAATGTGCATTTCGGGAAGAATATATATGCTAATTTTAATCTGGTCCTGGTGGATGACACCGGCATATATGTTGGGGATAATGTAATGTTTGGGCCGAATGTAACCTTGTGTGCAGCGACACATCCTATTTCGCCGGAGTTAAGGATAAAGCAGGTACAGTATAACCTGCCTGTACATATCGGCAAAAATGCCTGGATCGGTTCCAATTCTGTAATACTTCCCGGTGTGACTGTTGGGGAGAACTCTGTCATAGGAGCTGGAAGTATAGTGAATAAGGACATACCTGCCAATGTGGTTGCGGTGGGGAATCCCTGCCGGGTGCTGAGGGAAATTAATGACAATGACAGAAAATATTACTTTAAAAACAGGGAAATTGATTTATAGGATATGCCGGGTGAATGTGGGCGTGTAAAGAGGGGAAAAATGGCATAAATAAGCTAAATAGATGATGATATTTGTCCGGCAAAGTGATAGAATGAAATAGATGTCATTGATTTCTATGACAGAAGACAGGGGCGGGGGTTATCTCTATGAGCAAGAAGATAAAATTAGTGCTTCCATTTGTGTTAATGGTGGTTCTGGCGGTGAGTTTTCTGTCGGCAAGGACTATGACGGATATCAGTACCTATGGGAAGCTGATAAATTATGTTGGGATTGTGCGCGGAGCTTCTCAAAGAGTGATAAAGCTGGAGACAAATGATAAGCCTAATGATGAACTGATCGGCTATGTGAGTGGTATTCTTGATGAGCTTTTGACAGGAGAAGGGAAATACGGTCTCAAACGGACCGGGTATGAGAGCTTTAATAAAGATTTGGAAATGCTGGACGATCAATGGGGACATATGCTGGAGGAGATCGAAGCAGTCAGGGAGGGCGGCAGCAAGGAACCGCTCCTTGAGTGCAGTGAAGATTTTTTCGACTTGGCCAATGAAACTGTATTTTCTATAGAAGAGTATTCCGGTGAGCGTTCATACGCATTGTCCAGACGACTGATCATTACGGCTGTTTTTTGTTTGATCGCCTGTATTGCTGCGGTTATAAATTATGTGAAAAAATATTTTGACTTGAACAAGAAGACGGAGATGCTTACGGAACAGGCAGGAAGAGATCCTCTTACAGGAGCGTTAAATCTTGCCCGTTTTCTTAAGGATGGGGATGACATCATCCTTAAGAATCCGGGACTTAAGTTTGCTGTGCTGTATATAGATTTTGAGAATTTTAAGTATATAAATGATGTGTTTGGTTATGAGAGCGGGGATCTGCTTTTAAAGAAATATACACAGCTCATGCAGGAATCCATGGGGGAGGATGAACTGTTCGGCAGAAATGTGGCGGATTGTTTCATGGCTCTCAGGCGTTATGAGGATAAGGATGAACTATTAGCCAGGCAGATGGATATTGATAATTCCTTTTTGGAGCAGGAGGTTCTTCCTGACAGGCATAATGTTACAGTTGTGTGCGGGTTCTGCTGTATAGAGGATGTTATTGAGCAGTTAGATGTCCAAGGGCTGATCAACCGTGCCAACTATGCTAAAAAAACCGTGAAAAATATGCCGAGAAAGCATTATGCTTTTTATGATGAGAGCATCCGGGACAAGATGCTTTCTGAAATAAGGATTTCCGACAGGATGGCTAGTGCTTTGGCAAACCATGAGTTTCTTGTATATTTCCAGCCAAAGGTCTCACCGGCGGACGGGAGTGTCCAGTCTGCGGAAGCCTTGGTGCGGTGGAGAAGTACAGACGGAAGCTTTTATATGCCCGGTCAGTTTATTCCTGTTTTTGAGAAGAACCACAGTATCAGGATACTGGACCAATATGTGTTCGAAGAGGTGTGCCGGTTCCTTCATGACAGATTAGTAAAGGGATTGAAAGTAATCCCCATATCGGTGAATGTATCAAAGATCCGGTTCTACACGCCTAATTTTGTGGAAATCTATGCGGAAATAAAAAATAAATATGGGATACCTGACAATGTTATTGAGATTGAGTTTACAGAGACAGTGGCCTGTGAGAATCAGGAATACATGATGGATATTGTAAATGAGCTTCACAATAATGGTTTTTTATGTTCATTGGATGATTTTGGGACAGGGTATTCTTCCCTCAGTATGCTGAAGGATATGTCAATTGATGTTTTGAAGCTGGATGCCCGTTTTTTCAAGAAAAGTGCAGATATTGAGAAGGAACGTATTATTGTACAGGGAATCCTTCAGATGATCCGGAAACTGGAGATGCGCACAGTGGCAGAGGGGATTGAGACAGAGGAACAGGTTGAGTTCCTGCGTTCTAACGGATGTGATTTAATACAGGGATATTATTTTTACAGGCCGATGCCGGAAGACGAGTTTGCATTTATACTGGACAATAGTGTATTGCAAAACTGTTAATAAGAAAACAGCAGGGGATCAGCAGTGGGCAGTCCGCCTGCTGTTTTTCTGTACAGGAAAGCTTTATATCCAGGAGGAAATTATATGTATAAAATTATGGTTATTGAGGATGAGGAGCAGATCCGTCAGGAGCTGAAGGTATTGTTGGGAAATGCTCTTTATCAGACAGTGGCTGCGGAACAGTTCGAAAATCTGGAGCAGCAGGTGGCGGAGGAAGCCCCTGATCTGGTATTGTTGGATGTCACTTTGCCGGGAACAGATGGAATTACCGTTTGTAAAAATATCAGGAAAACATCTGACGTACCTATCATTTTTCTCACCAGCAGAAACACGGCTATGGATGAGCTGAACGGTATGACTATGGGCGGGGACGATTATATTTCCAAGCCGTTCTATGCCCCTATACTCCTTGCCAGGATTGCGGCGGTTGTGAAGCGCGCTGCAGGGGAAAAGCCGGAACGGGGAGAAGGAAACCGGATTACCGTGCAGGGATGTGTCCTGAATCTTCTTAACAGTACCATATTATATGATGGAAAAAGCCAGGAGCTTACGAAGAACGAATTTCGTATTTGTTACTGTTTGTTTTCCAATGAGGGAAGGATCGTGCCAAGAGAGGAAATCATGGATGATCTGTGGGAGAACCATATTTTCATAGATGATAATACCTTAAGTGTGCATATTACCCATATCAGGGCAAAGCTTAAAAAAATCGGTCTTGCTGATTTTATAGAGACTAAGAGAGGGCAGGGGTATCTGGTGCACTGACCTGGGACGTAAGGTGGATGAGATGAAATTTAGTGAATATTTGAAGGATAAAGTTATGGTGCTGCTGTTCCAGGGACTTGCCGTGATCGTCAGTTTTGTTTATCTGAAAATCTGCGGTTTGAAGCCGGATCAGTTGTTTTTTATATATATGGTTTGGTTCATGGTTCTTGTTGTGTATATGGGCGTTGAATGGTACAGAAGGAAGAAATTTTTTGATGAAATATTCCATACTTTGGGAGAGCTTAAGGAGCCTTATCTTATATCTGAGATCATGCCTTACTCTTACCGTCTTGAAGACAAGCTTTATGCACAGATTCTGAAATTCTCCAATAAGTCAGTGGTTGATGCTGTGCGCCATTTGGAAAGAGAGCAGGCAGAGTATAAGGAATTCATAGAGAACTGGATACATGAGGTGAAGCTGCCTATCACAGCTATGAATCTCATCTGCGACAATGTGAAGAATGATGAGACAAGAAGGATAAAGCTTCAGCTTAACCTTCTGGAAAACGATGTGGAAAAGGCTTTATTCTATGCACGTTCCGACAGGGTTTACCAGGATTATTTCATACGGCAGATACGCCTGGATGAAGTGGTGTATGAGGTGATAGAAAGAAACCAGATGTATCTTCGCATGAATCAGATGGGAATCGATGTTGAGGTGGGGGAGGTTTCTGTATATTGTGATGATAAGTGGCTTGCCTTTATCCTCAGCCAGCTTTTGATCAATGGGGTGAAGTACAGAAGGGAAAGGGAATGCAGGATCGTGATCCGGGCCATGGAGCAGGAGGGCAGGACAATACTTATTGTGGAAGACAATGGTATTGGCATTAAAGCCTCTGAACTTGGGCGTGTATTTCAAAAAGGCTTTACAGGTACCAACGGAAGGCAGAACAGACAGTCAACAGGAATCGGACTTTATCTCTGTAAAAAGCTGTGCAGAAAGCTTGACATGGGGATTGATATACAGTCTGAGGAAGGGAAGTATACAAGAGTGGTTCTTGGATTTCCCGATGGCAGTGAGCATTTCGGAAGAGGTTATCTTAAGAAAACGTAAGGTTTCCTTAATCTACTTCCATAGAAGATTGAGAAATATTCCGCTATGATATCACTATGATGCAGAGGGCGAAAGGTATGATGAACCTGGCATCGTCAATATAAGGAAAAGAAAGGCGGAAAGATAATGGATGAATTAATTTATGCTGAGGATATAGAGAAATATTACGGCTCAAAAAATAATCTTACAAAGGCGTTGGACAGGGTAACCTTTTCTGTAAACCGGGGGGAGTTCACAGCTATTATGGGAGCCAGCGGCAGCGGAAAGACCACCTTGCTGAATATGCTGGCCACAGTGGATACTGTAACCTCGGGTCATATTTTCTATGGTAAGGATGATATCACGGGTTTAAGTGAAGACCAGAAATCAGATTTCCGCAAGGATAATCTTGGGTTTGTATTCCAGGATTTTAATCTGCTGGATACATTGACTCTGGAAGAAAATATTTCACTGGCAATGTCCCTGGCTAATAAAGGGAAAAAGGAGATTGACCGAAGGACAAAGGAGATCATGGAGCGGCTGGGAATTTGGGAACTTCGTGATAAGTTTCCTTACCAGGTTTCCGGAGGGCAGAAGCAGCGCTGTGCCTGTGCCCGGGCATTGATCAATAAGCCCAGGATCATTTTCGCAGATGAGCCTACAGGTGCCCTTGATTCCAAATCGGCCCGTATGCTTCTGGAAACCTTTACGCAGATGAATGTAGATATGGGGGCAACAATCCTGATGGTCACCCATGATGCATTTTCTGCCAGCTATTGTAAAAGGATATTGTTTCTGAAGGACGGACAGATTTTCCATGAGCTTATCAGGGGAACCGTTGACAGAAAGGATTTTCTTAATGAGATTCTGGATGTGCTGTCTGTGACTGGAGGTGACGGGGATGTTAGGTAAACTGGCACTTCGGAATGCGAAACGTTCCCTTCATGATTATTTTGTATATCTTTTGACCATGATCATCATTACCACCATGATGTTTGCCTTCGATTCCATGATTTTCTCTGAGGATATCAGGACAATCTCCAGAGAAGCGGGAATGATGGGGATGATGATCGGGCTTATGACCTTCTTTATTGTCCTGATCATTGTTTGGCTGGTCCACTATATGGTGAAATTTATGGCAGAAAAGCGGAGCAGGGAGTTTGCCACGTACCTTCTGCTGGGTTTCCGTAAAAAACAGGTAGCCAGATTATTTTTCCGTGAAAATGTGCTCATGGGCGCTGCGGCGTTTGTGATCGGACTTCTTCCGGGAATGGTGCTTCAGCAGATGATGACTTCTGCGATCTATGCAATGATCCAGTCGGATTATAAAATTAAAATTGATTTCAGCCTGGCATCCCTGGCAATGACAGCAGGAATTTATGCAGGTTCTTATCTGCTGGCCCTTTTCCGAAATCAGCGTCGGTTTAAAAAGATGACGATCCAGGGTATGATGAATATGGAACGGCAGAACGAGGAGATCAAGGGCGGAAATAAGTCCGGCAGACAGTGGATGTTTTGGGCTGCTTTGATTTTTATCGGTGTGTTTGAATGGATGATGGTAACGGAAAGGTTTAATGAATGGAACGTTTACCTTATGATTCTGGGGCTTGTGATTTCCGTATACTTTCTCTATATGGGGCTTGCGGCTTTTCTGGTGGGCCATATAAGGAGAAAGGGAAAGCATGTGAGGAAGGGCGGTAATGTTTTTGTATACCGTCAGCTTTCCGCAAAGATACGGACCATGCAGTTTACACTTGGAACTTTAACGGTGCTGTTTATGGTTGCTCTTGTGGGGGCTTCCTGGGCATTGATGCTGGGCCAGTACCAGAACACACAGGGGGATGAGAAGTTTCCTTTTGATGTGGCCGCCTACAGAAGTGAAGCAGACTATGATTTCCGGCAGGAAATAGAACTGGTGGAGAAGGAGGCTGCCATTGACACAGAACACACCTACAGGATTTACCAGAACGGAACCGATGACTGGAATACTTTTCTTGGGGAGAACTATGCAGGGGCTGATACAGGAGCGTACTTCCGTTATGATACGTATATGAAGGTGAGTGATTATAATATCCTTCGGGGAATGCTGGGATATGGACCTGTGGAGATGAAAGAGAATGAGTATCTTGTCCAGGTAAAGGAGCGGCTCACGGAAACCTTGAAGCCTATGACGGAGAAAAGCATTTCCCTTGGGGGCAAGGAGTATCATTTTGGAGGAACTGAGACTATCTTTTTCGAACAGAACGGACATAACGGCGCTGACTATGTTTTGGTGGTGCCTGATGAAGCAATAAAAAGTATGACACCCTACTATTCAGCATATATGGCAATGCTTAAGGGAGATGCACCTGAAGGGCTTTCAACGAAAATTTTGAATTTGTGGGGGTTTGATTCCTTGTGGGATGCAACGGAAGTAATGCTTGACGGCGATTTTGGGTATGGCAGTGATAATATTTATTCAACCAGTTCCCCTTTGTTTGTGCGGGATGAGGAAATACCGGAAATGAAATTCCTGCTTACAGCTCTGATTTTTCCATTGTTTTATATCGGCATGGTTTTTTTCCTGGTGGCAGTTACAGTCTTATCTGTGCAGCAGCTCAGTGATTCATCAAAATACAGGAAGCGTTATCATATACTGCAGAAGCTGGGCATGAAGAAAAAGGAACTGAACAAGGTGATCCTAAAGGAACTGGCACTTTATTATGTGTTTCCCTTCGCAGGGGCAGTATTGCTTTCAGGGGGGATCATCGGGTATATAAGCATATTGTTTGTGACCTATTCCGGGGTTATTGCACCTGCATGGAAGTTTTTTGCACTGGCGCTGGCATTGTTTGGGGGTATTTATGTTATATATTTTGGGGCAACTTATGTGGGATTTAAACGGAATGCTTATGAAGGGGACAGGAGTTTGGAGTAAATGCTTGACAATAAATTTTTATTCAATTACCATTACTTTAGGGTTGCCGGCAGCTCTCTATTATATGGTAAAGGAGAGCAGTTTTATGTATCATAACAGATTTAAGGGAGAGCATTATGACATCGGTTTTCAATGGGGTTCCCTTCTTAAAAAGTACGGTAATTTTATTTTAGAAATGATTGATTTTCCTATTGATGAGGCGCGGATGGAGTTTGCGGCGGACTGCCTGCCTGTTTATCAGGAATATTTTCCGGAGATACTGGAGGAAATCCGGGGAATTGGAGAAGGGCAAGGCTGCAGCGTGGAAAAATTGCAGACCTTTTTGTTCAGTATGTATGCAATGCCGCCGGCGTGCTGTTGTTCCTGTTTTGCGGTTGCCAACGGAAATGAGATTTTGTTTGGAAGAAACAGCGATTTTTTAGTGCGGTTGGAAAAGTCAAATAAGAATGTGATATACAAATTCAGCAGCAATTCCTATTCCTTTACCGGAAATACCACTGCTTTTGTGGAGATGGAGGACGGGGTGAATGAGCATGGACTGGCAGTGGGGTTGACTTCTGTATATCCCCGTGTAATCCGGCCCGGGTTAAATGCCGGGATGCTGCTTCGTCTTTTCTTAGAGAAATGCCGGTCAACGGATGAAGTGATCAAGATGATAAACCAGGTGCCTGTCAGTTCGTCACAGACCTTCACCATAGCGGATACCACTGGGGATATTGCAGTTGTGGAATGCAATGCTGAGAAGGCAGAAGTCATCAGACCGGTGCCGGAAAAAACATATGTGTGTGCTGCTAATATTTTTCATTCCCGTGCAATGGAGAACTGTGCAGCTGCGGAAGTGGATAATTGGGATGCACAGCCACGGTATGAGACTATGGTAAAGGCGCTGGATGAGAAGGCAGATACGATGGAGAAGTCTCACGCAATGGAACTTTTATCAGGGAAGGATGGATTTATCTGCCAGTATGACAGGAGAACAGGAAAGGACACAGTGTGGTCAGTGATCTATGATTTGAAGGCCCGCGAGATTTTCCGTGTTGAGGGAAATCCCGGGCGGAAATCCTTCAGGAAGGATGCCCGTTTTTGTTTTTAAGACGGGTACGTGTTAAAGTAGAGTGTGATAACTGGATAACGGAGTGTATTTATGATGAATATTTTAATGGTAGGTATGGGCGGTGCTGTAGGCGCTGTGGGAAGATATTTAATCAGTCTGCTGCCCGGTAAGACGGTTTTTCCGGTCCTGACGCTGGTTACGAATCTGCTTGGGGCTATGCTGATTGGCTTCATTGTGGGAACCTCTTCGGCAAAAGGTATGCAGGAGAGATGGATATTGTTCTGGAAAACAGGAGTCTGCGGGGGCTTTACCACCTTTTCTACCTTTTCCTTGGAAGCCGTGGGGCTTTTTGAGAAAGGGAGATACATATATGGATCTGTGTATGTGGCGGCGAGTGTGTGTCTTTGTGTGGCAGGAGTGGTGATTGGACGGTATGCCGCTTGCAGGATATGGGGGAAGTAAGTTTGACATAGGTATACAAAATCCAGTTTAGATGCATAATTGGCTGTCTCATGTGTTGCCAAAGGCAGAAGCACATGGGACAGCCATACTATTATTATTTGTTCCTTTGATCAGTTAAAACTCTTTTTTCTTATAAATTTTTAAAGATACAAAATAGGAAAGAAGGAATAGGAGCAGTGAAACAACTAGAGAAATTGTCCTAACAAGTGCAGCCTGCCATGCCATTTCTCCGCTGAACAGAGATACTATAAATGCGATGAAAAGCATAAGTATAACCGATATAAATGCAGAAAAAAGAATGATCAATTCGTTTTTCTCGGTTCCTATTTTCAGCATAACCGGATACATGATTGCGGCTACAATGAGAGACAGTGTCAGTCCATATTCATATCCTGCAATAATGGAACTCAGGTCCGCTGATGTCGATAATAAACTGGAAACAATACCGGTAAAAGCGCTTATTATAAGGCCGAAAACTATCAGTAAGGAAAAGGACACATATTTGGCCATGATGACCATACCAGGATCAACAGGCAGTGTAAGTTCAAATATATTCCATTTTGCAACCTCGTCAGCATGGAGGGAGGTCCCTATATTGGCTATAAAAATAAATATCTGAACTGAGACAATGACAGATAGAATCCGTGGATGGTTGATAAAAAAAGGTGTAAAAATTAAAAGTGCAGACATTAAAAATGCAGTTTTTATATTGCTCTCCATAGAATAAAAGTTGTTTCGGATAAGTCCTTTCATCAGTTATTCTCCTTTCACATAAAGAAGCATGATTTCATCAATGGTTGCTGGGACTATCATAGCTTCAGGGTATTTTTTTGCTGCCTTTTTCCTGTCAGCAGTTAATATCTGCCACTCGTAATCCATCCTCCGGCAAGTGATGATATCCTGATTTTCAATCTCATCAAACTGGGCTGCACCGCACTTGATGATCCCATAATTCTCCAGCAGTTCATCCTTTGCCTGGGAGAAAATTATCTCACCTTTATGGATGAAAACAATATAATCTGCAATCTTTTCCAGGTCACTTGTTATATGTGAGGAGACCAGAATAGAATTCTCTTCTTCTTGTACAAAGTCTAAAAACATATCTAAGATATCGTCTCTCATGACCGGGTCCAGTCCGCTCGTGGCCTCGTCCAGGATCAGCAGCCGGGGATGGTGTGAAAATGCTGCAGCGATAGAAAGTTTCATTTTCATTCCCCTTGAAAATGCGCTTATCTTTTTGTTTTCAGGCAGTGATAACTGTTTCAGAAGAGAAAAATATAAGTTCTCATCCCATGATTGATAGATGTCTTTCAGTACCTTGTTTAGCCTGACTGGAGTGAGTTCCTCCGAAAAGTTGGTACCGTCAAAAACAACGCCTATCTGTTCCCGGGTTTCAGCGCTCACCTCTTCTTCCTTTTGGCCTAAGACAGTGATTTCTCCTCCGTCCTTTTTGATCAGTCCCAGAATTGACTTGATCGTAGTGCTTTTGCCCGCGCCGTTTTCTCCGATGAGTCCCACAATAGATCCCCGGGGCACTTGAAAAGAGATGTCTTTCAGCGCAAAATCTTTATATTTTTTTGTCAGTCTGTCAACAGTCAATGCATTTTTCACCTTTAATCCTCCTCATATAATAGTGTTAAAAGATTGGTTAATTTATCTAGTTTAATTCCGCTGCAACGGGCGATTTCGATTGCTTTTGTGAAATGTTCCTCGATTTTTTTCTGTTGTTCTTCCAGATAAAAGTCCTGATTCTGAACTGATACAAAACAACCCTTGCCTGCTGTTGTCTCAATAAATCCGTCTGCCTGAAGGGAATCATATGCCTTCTGCACAGTTAGTACGCTTATGTGGAGAGATTTGGCCATAGACCGTATTGAGGGGATGGCGTCTCCTGCTTTTAACTCCCCGTCCATGATCAATGCTTTAAGCTGGTCTGCAATCTGCTCATATATTGGTTTGCTTGCATGGTTATTGATATGTATTTCCACTGTACTCACCTCACTGTATTATACTGTATCATATAAACAAGTACAGTATAATGCGCGTAGAGGAAGTTGTCAATAAAATAATATACATATTGACAAATCTCCATTTGTATTATACTATGCAATATATAGTATGCAATGCATAATATTATACATTGCAAAATATAAAGGAGAATGGGCATGGATATACAGCGAAAAAAAGGTATCCTTGATATTTGTGTTCTGTCTGTCCTGCAGAAGGGGCCTTCCTACGGGTATTTGATCGTCAAGGAAGTATCGGAATGTATTGAGATTTCTGAGTCCACCTTATACCCGATTCTGAAGAGGCTGGAGACGGCCGGAAATTTAACTACTTATAAGCAGGAGTATAATGGACGGATGCGGAAATATTACAAGATTACGGAATCTGGAAAACAGAAAATTCATGATTTCCTTTCCGAATGGGAAGAAATAAAAAAAATATATGCGTTTGTTCAGGAAAGAGAGGGAGCATAATGGGAAAGGAAGAATATTTAAGAAGACTTTTGGTAGAAATTTCGGATTTTACTGAGGATGAGCGTGAGCAGATTAAAGAATACTTTGAAGAAATGATCTGTGACAGGATGGAAAACGGAGAATCTGAGGCGGAAATTTTAAGCGGGCTTGGAACTCCGGAAGAGGCGGGAAAAAGATTACGCAGTGAGTATGAAGCCAGATTAGTGGGATCTCCTCAAAGGAGCAAGGCCGCCCAGGGATCTTTCGGCAAGGAAGCGCAGAGCGAATTTGAGGCTGCATCAGCGTCAAAAGGGGATGGTGTGGGAACAGAATCTAAGTTTGAGGAGAGCAGCCAGGAAGAACAAAAAGAAGTATTCCCAGCATTTATCAAAATCCAGGCAGAAAACACCAGGATTATGGTCCAAAGAGTAAAAAAGGGAAATGTGAAGGTACTCTTTCGCCCAAGGGAGAATGTTGATGATGTTTGGACCAGTGAAGAAGGCGGAGGATATACTTTTGTCCAACGGATGAAAAGCTTTTGGTGCTTCGGTTTCTGGAGAATGGCGGACAGATGGATCACAGTTCAGATACCGGAAGATTTTGACGGCAGACTTGAACTTATAACAAAGAATGCTTCTATTCAGGCTGAGAACCTGGAGCATTTAGAGAGTCTTCTGGCAGAAACCAGCAATGCGAAAATTATTCTGTCCAGGATCACAGCGGATAGGATTCAAATAAAAACCTCCAACAGCTCAGTTTCAGCAGATGAGATCAGGGGGCGGGATTTCCGTGGGAAGGATTCAAACGGACGTATTGTTCTTGAGAGAGCTGAATTTTCCGGCACTGTGGAGGTAGTCACATCCAACGCGCCTGTGGAGGTTACCGGTCTTTCAGGGAGCAGCATATCCCTTCAGACCTCAAATGGGGCAGTTCGGGGATGGCTCACCGGCAGCATGGCAGATTACAATATTGAGAGTAAGACTTCAAACGGGTCAAATACCCTACCCACAAGTATGCGGACAGGCCGGCGTAAGAATCTCAAGGTGCGGACCAGCAATGGAAGGATCAATCTGTCTTTTGCACAGGATTGCTGAGAGAAAAGTACAGTAATATTGCAGCTTCCTCGAAGAAACATTGTAATATCATGCTGCCTTCTTAAAAAGTGGCTGTACGTTAAAATTAAAGATTGTTTTGTATTTTAGGTATTGTGTCCGTATAATGTTTTTTGACAGAGTCAGAGCCTACGGTTGCAGCCTTGAACAGGATTTCAAGCGGTTCGCCAATTTTTATAGTAATTTAATTTTATTTTGTTATCCGATATGATATTATGATATAGCTATGAATTATATATAGGGGGCAAAAGATATTTTGCCCTCTGATGCCTACGGGTTCCAATTATGCATTAGCAAACCGCTGCCCTGTTCTTGGGCACGAAGCATCACATCTGAAAAGCATTTCTTAATAATCTTATGCCTTATAAGGAGGTCAAATCTATGAAAACAAATCAGCAAAAAAGAGAAAACTACAATCAAAAAATGTGTGGTAAAATTCCATATGGTTTTACGAATGACTACATGTTCCGGGCAGTGTTTCAGAAAAATGAGAGGGCACTTAAGGGACTTTTGAGTGCTGTTCTTGGGATTCCAAGAGAGGAGATCATCTCCTGTGAAATTACAAATCCGATCATCCTGGGGAATGCTATTGACGATAAAACATGCATCCTGGATATCCGGCTTTTACTGAATTACGGAAAAAAGGTGAATCTGGAGATGCAGATAGGGAATATCGGCAATTGGCCCAAGCGTTCTCTCTACTATACGTGCAATATGTATGTGGATCTGCATAGTGGAGAGGATTATACCAATACTTTGCCTTGTATACATATTGGTTTTATTAATTCGTCACCATTTTCTGATTATCATGAATTTTTCAGTAAGTATCAATTGATAAATTCTGAAAATGGACATGTATATTCTGGTGATTTTACACTGATTATGATACAATTAGACCAACTGGAATGTGTTAGTGAGGAAACTAAGAAATCAGATATTTACCGTTGGACTAAGCTGTTTATGGCAACAGAATGGGAGGAGGTTCTGAAGATGGCAGAGGAATCCGAAGAATTAAAGGAAGCAGTAGTTACGCTGCGCAATCTGACGGAGGATGAACAGGTCAAGCTTCAATGTATGGCTCGTCAGCGTTATGAAGCAGATAGAAAATCCATTTTTATGTCTGGAGAGGAGAAAGGAAGGAAAGAAGGCAGGCTTGAAGGGATCAGGGCTTTGATCTTAGACAACCTGGAGGAAAAGAAAACAGAGGAGCAGATAGTTGAGAAATTAATGAAGCGTTTTACCCTAAGTCAGAAAGAGGCGGAGGAGCTTTTATGTAAATACGCTGAATAAGGTTGAATTTTAATTGTCACACGATATGCTTCTGTGATTCCGGCTCCGGATAGTTTTTACATTTTATGTATTGACAAATCCGGAGCTTTTGATTATTATATATATGAACATATGAATAAATATTCATATGAAACGAAAATTAAATTAACCCAACATTCAAGGAGGATTCGGATATGAAAAAAACAATTAAATTAGTGGACCTGGACTGTGCACACTGTGCGGCAAAAATTGAGGATGCAGTGAAAAAAATTGACGGTGTGAAGGATTGTTCTGTGAATTTCCTGAGCCAGAAGATGGTTCTTGAAGCAGAGGACAGTGATTTTGCGGAAGTCCGTAAGAAAGCGGAAAAGCTGATCCGCAAGATTGAGCCGGATGTGACGATTCAATAAAAGGAGAATTAATCATGACAAAGAAGCAGAAAAAGAATTTGTACCGTATTATTCTGGCTGCTGTGTGCTACCTTGGGGCAGTGTTCCTTCCCCTGGAGGGAGCAGCACAGTTTGCAGTATATTTAGTCTGCTATGGGATCATTGGCTGGGACATTGTGTGGAAGGCAGTTACAAATATTCTCCACGGACAGGTTTTTGACGAGAATTTTCTTATGACAGTGGCGACCATTGGTGCCATGTGCCTGGGAGAATATTCAGAAGGCGTGGCAGTTATGCTTTTCTACCAGGTCGGTGAGTTGTTCCAGTCATATGCCGTAAGCAAATCCAGGCGTTCCATTGCCGGACTTATGGATATCCGCCCGGACTACGCTATGGTGGTCCGCGAAGGAAAGGTAGTGCAGGCTGACCCTGAAGAGGTTGCAGTAGGTGAAGTGATCGTGGTTAAACCGGGGGAAAGAATTCCTCTTGACGGAATAATCCTTGAGGGGAATACAACCTTGGATACTTCGGCTTTGACCGGGGAATCTGTCCCGAGAGATGCAGAGCCGGGAGCAGAGGTTATCAGCGGGTGTATCAATCAATCAGGGACTATCCGTATGTCAGTGTCTAAGGAATACGGGGAATCTACAGTTGCCAGGATATTGGAATTGGTGGAAAACGCCAGCAGCAAGAAATCAAAATCAGAGAATTTTATCACAAGATTTGCCAAATATTATACCCCGGCGGTTGTCATAGCGGCAGCAGTATTAGCGGTTCTTCCTCCCCTTGTACTGGGCGGAGGGTTCGCCATGTGGATCCAGCGTGCACTTACCTTCCTTGTTATATCCTGTCCATGTGCCCTTGTGATCTCTGTGCCCTTAAGCTTTTTCGGAGGGATCGGCGGAGCTTCCAAGTGCGGAGTGCTAATTAAGGGAAGTAACTATCTGGAGGCACTTGCCAGTACGGAGACAGTTGTTTTTGACAAGACGGGTACACTGACAAAGGGCGCATTTGCTGTGACAGGGATTTATCCCCAGGAAATTTCCACAGAGGAGCTTCTTGAGCTGGCAGCTTATGCAGAGCAGGATTCCAGCCATCCCATCGCCCGTTCCATTCAGAAAGCATTTGGGAAAGAAACAGATACACGCAGGATTGGCAGCGTGCAGGAGATTGCCGGGCAGGGACTTTCTGTGGAGCTGGATGGCAGAACTATCCTTGCGGGGAACGAAAGGCTGATGAAGAGGTTTAAAGTTTCTTATAAGCCTGTGGAAGAAACTGGAACAGTTGTATATGTAGCTAAAGACGGCAAATATATGGGTGCCCTTCTCATCGAAGATGAAATCAAAGAGGATGCCGCCCAGGCTGTCCATGCACTGAAAGCCTGCGGTATTAAAAAGACGGTTATGCTTACCGGTGATTCCCCCAAGGTTGCCGAAAAGGTTGGGCAAGCTCTTGGTCTTGATGAAATCCATGCAGGGCTTCTCCCGGCAGATAAGGTTGCCCGTATGGAGGCGCTGATGAAAAGAACCAGTAATAAGGGCAAGCTGGCGTTTGTGGGAGACGGTATCAACGATGCGCCTGTGCTGGCCCGGGCAGATATCGGTATTGCCATGGGAGGACTTGGTTCTGATGCCGCCATTGAGGCTGCAGACATTGTGATCATGACGGATGAGCCTTCGAAAATCGCTGCGGCCATTGCTATTTCTGAGAAAACTTTGCGTATCGTACACCAGAACATAGTATTTGCATTGGGGGTGAAAGCGGTTGTGCTGCTTCTCGGTGCGCTGGGCTTTGCTTCCATGTGGGCTGCTGTGTTTGCAGATGTGGGAGTTTCCGTGATCGCTATTTTAAATGCCATCCGGGCATTACAAGTGAAGAGATTCCAGAAGCAGTCCGTTCAGGATGAAGAAGCGACTGTAGCATTTTCTTGATCATTTACTTCAGGTGCATGTTAAAGGCCCCTGCAGATTGGCACATTGCCGGTTTGCAGGGGCTCTTTTATGTTACTTTTCACTGGTAATATCCCGCGAGGTGTTTTCATGCATATATGCATGAAAATCCCGAGACATACAACGTGCGAAATTATGAAGTATGCATAATTTCTGTACACCGCGAAGCGTGTTGCTGGTTACGGAGTGAACTCTTTTATCAGGAACCGGATATTTTGTTTTCAAATACGATCAGCCCCGTAACTGCTGTAATAAATATGAGAATTGTCAGTACCTCCATGACCGTTCACCTCCTTCAGTCTATAGATGTAATGGTCTTTTAGTTCCTTTTCTGTCACCTGGTCAATTTTTTCCGGGAAATCCTGCCGGTAAAATTCAAGCATTTTAAACAATTTGTTTTCCATGTCATCACCATCCCTGTTTTATAAAATATATCTGCTGATCGGAGCGGGCATATCTGCCGGAAGGACAAGGTTTAAAGTAAGAGCATCTGCGGATAAGCTGTTATCTTTATTTCTTGATATAATTATATTGCTATAAAGTGAAATAAAATATATAATTATGTATAAATAATATAATTATAACGACAATTATAGAGGAAATATAAGTGCAGGGAGGCGGGATAGATGAAGTTTGAAAAAATGGTGGTCAAAAGTAACCAGGAGGAAGCCATTGAAGACTTGACCACAGAATATCCATATGTAATGCATCATGCTGACCTCAGGGACATTACCATCCCATGGCATTGGCATGAGGAGGTTGAATTTGATTATATTGTCAGCGGTGAGACAGAAGTGCTCACCACAAACGGAAAGTATATTTTTGGTAAAAACCAAGCTTTTTTTATCAATTCCAATGTATTGTGCTGTATGCATAAGAATCCTCAGGCTGAAACGGCGGTGATGCATTCCCATCTCTTTCATCCGGTATTTTTAGGCGGACATTTCAGGAGTGTATTTGAGACAAAGTATATTGACCCGGTTCTCCAAAACAAGAGCCTTGATATTCTGGAGATACGGGGAAACAATGAGATTCAGCGCAGGATTCTGGAAAAACTGCGCCAGGCATCTTTTCTGCAGAAAGAAGGGAATGTTGAATTTCAGACACGTAATATTTTTTCGGACATCTGGCTGCTGCTTTTGGATGAGATATCTGCCCTGCCCAAGGATTCCCATGGAGTGAACCTTCAGAACCAGGACAGAATGCAGTCAATGTTATCCTACATCCACCGGAATTATGCGGAAAAAGTAACCCTGGAAGAAATTGCAGCTTCCGCATGTGTGAGCACCAGGGAGTGTCTCCGGTGTTTCCGCAGCACTATTGACAAATCGCCTGTTGAGTATTTGATGGATTACAGGCTGGAAACGGCAAAAAAGCTTCTGAGGGATACGAATATGACGATCACAGAAATTGGCATTCACACAGGGTTTTCCTCAAATGCATATTTCGGGAAGGTGTTCAGAGAAAGGTGCGGTGTGACTCCGATGGAATATAGAAAGGAGAAACAGCAGGGATGATTGAAAATCGTTCCATGGTTGCCTTTAGATGTGCATTACCGGGAATGCCCTAGAGCGTGTTTGAAAATTCATTCCGACAAGCTGCACGCCCCACTTTGTGGTATATTTGGCTCCAATTCGGTCAGCGTAGCCCGCTACGCCTCCCTCATCGGAGCCAAATCTCCCACAAATTGTGACGCACATCTTGTCGAAAGCAATTTTCAAACACGCTCTAACTATGTACGGTCAAATACTGTGATCAACAATTAGTGAATTGTATTAAATGTACAAAAATATTTGGAAATATTGACGAAAATAGTGCAATGTGTTAAAATTAAAACAATATATTTCTGCTATTCACTATATTTATTTGTACTTAAGGGAAGGTGTTCCGATGAAATCGATTACTATTGCCGTCTGTGAGGATAATCCTTCATCTTTAGATTATATTCAGAAGTCAATACAGAGTATACTGCCGTCTTATGGGGCCAGCGGTGTTGTGTCCGGTTACACATCAAGCATTCAATTGTTGTCGCTGCTTCAGGAAGGAAGCCGTTTTCAGCTTTATTTCCTGGATATTGATATGCCGGGACTGAACGGACTGGAACTGGCAGCCGGTATCAGGGATCTGGATAAAGGGGCAGTTATTCTTTTTGTCACTGCCAAGGAAGAGTATGTTTTTGAGGCTTTCCGTGTGCAGCCTTTCCGTTTTATACGTAAATCCCATTTTAAGGCAGAGCTTCTTGAAGCTGTTGGAGAATATTTCCGGCAGAGAGAAGCTTTAGAACCAAAAAATATTTTGACGCTGGAAGTACAGAATACATGTTACAGGTTTGATGTAAATGAGATTCAGTATATTCAGGCCAAGGATAATTATCTGGATATTATCGGCTGCGGAAAGAACATATTGATTCGATATAAGATTTCAGATATGGAGAAGCTTTTGGAGCCATATCAATTTTTGCGTGTGCACAAAAGTTATCTTGTGAATTATCAGTATATTTATATTGTACGCAATCATGAGGTGATACTGGAAAATGGTTTTAAACTTCCTGTAAGCCGGAGGCGGGCAGATGAGGTACAGCAAAAGTTCAAGGAGTTCATACAATGCAGTTAGACAGCGCCGTATACGATTTAATTTACAGTATCATTGACTATACAGGGATTTTTCTGGACGGAGGACTTATTGTACTTCTGGTGAACAACTATTTAATACCCAAATATACCTGTATTAAGAAAAGACCTTTCCTTTTTATCAGTTACATCTGTGTTTGTGCTTTTATATATGCAGTTGGATTTTCTAATGAGTTTTATTATTTTGTCCTTAGCATATTTCTTAGTATATTTATATATGAAGCCATTTTTTTCAGAGGAGCCTTATACCGTAAGCTTAGCTTGTGCTGTATCTATTGTTCCCTGTATTTTATTATGGACGGGGTATATCTGAACTTTTACCGTTTTCTGGAGGATACTATAGGATCAATGCCGGATGGGGCCGGGCTGTTTCTTGTTTTTTTCCAGCGCGTAATCTGTAAATTTATCATGTACCATATCCTCCGTTTTTTATTAAGGAATATGTCGGTTATTGATGATCATCTTCCGCATACTTATGTGGCATGTATGCTTGGCTTCTGTGGGTTCGATATTCTTCTTCTGATTTTAAATATATTTTATCTTAACCCAACGAAGAACGATATTAAGGCCAGCCCTTTTCTTTCGGTTTTTATGCTGGGATGCTTGTGTATGATCCTTTGCTTTATATATTTGTTTACGGTTATGGTTAGAAATTATAAGGAGAATCTGCGGTATCAGATTCAGACAAAGGAGTGGGAGCTGCATCAGCAGTATCTGCAGCAGGCCCAGATAATGATAGAGGATTCCAGAAAGTTCCGGCATGACATTAAGTCTCATCTGTTCTGCATGGAGGGGCTGGTGGAGCAGGAGAAATACGGGGAGCTGAAAACTTATCTGGAACAGTTCCGTGATTCAGAATTTTTAAGACTGCCCTTTCGAAGTTTTTGTACAGATGACAGTTTAAATACTCTCTTGAATCAAAAACTGCAGAAGGCATCCTCTTTGAATATATCAATGGAAATAAAAGTAAATATCTCCAATAGGATTTATGTACAAAAGATGGATCTTTGCACCATTCTTGCAAACCTTTGCGATAATGCAATCGAGGGCGCTTGTAAAGCAGATTCCCCTTATGTCACTGTGGAACTGAAGGAAATTAAAGGATATCTCTCATTGAATGTGGAAAACAGTACTAAGGGAGATGTATTGGCCGAAAATCCTTCCTTGGTTTCTACCAAAGGGGATCAGCAGTTTCATGGGCTGGGGGTTGCCATAGTACGGAATATCGTCAGGAAATATAACGGCTCTGTTAACACCTCCAGCGAGGACGGCCGTTTTAACTGCTTTGTGCTGCTGGAGAATCAACCATCTCCGGAGTGAAGGAAATGCCGCCCAATGACAGCATATATGTCTTAGGGCGGCATTTCTATTTACATACCTACTTCTATTTCATTTTCAAGTAAAAGATTATCGGAGGATGAGCCTACATAAATGGTCCGTTTTCCAGTGGCAAGTGTCCATTTTCCGCTTGTACCGTCTTCTTCTTCCTGAAGTTCAGCGTCAGTGTCCCAATAGGACAAGGATCTCTCGTTTACGTGAACAGTGACAGTACGGCTCTCACCCGGCTCAAGATTTTTTATCTTCTCATAGCCGCAGAGCTGGTACTTAGCCATCTGAATATCTTCCGGAACTTCTGCTTCACCCAGATAGATCTGTGCCGTTTCGCTGCCTGCGGTGTCTCCGGTATTTGTTACAGTAAAGGTCACATCGTAGCCGGCAGATTCACCTTCCGCTGCATTTTCTTCTACTGTAATATCGCTGTAGGAGAAGGTGGTATATGAAAGTCCATAACCAAAGTCATACAGCGGATCGATACCGTTTTCATCATACCAGCGGTAGCCGGTGTAAATTCCTTCAGAATAATCTGCAGTGTGGTTCGTGCGGGTTTCACCCATGGCTTCTTTTGCTTCCTCAACAGATGCATAACGTCCCATTTTCACTTCTTTTTCGTAGGTTTCCTCTGCGTACGGGGCACCCGGTTCTTCTATATCCTGGCTGTCAAAGGCTTCCTGGGAACAGGTTACCATAGTGTCTGTATCTTCCTTCGGAATCGCATAGGCAAGCTTTCCGCTTGGATTGATTTCTCCGGTGAGAAGCTCTGCAGTGGCAGCGCCGCCTTCCTGACCAGGGAAGTACATTTCCAGAACGCCGTCTACCTTATCGATCCAGTTCCCCATTGTGACAGCAGTGTCATTGTTCAGGACGACAACTACCTTGTTGCCGTTTGCATGGGCTGCTTCTGCTGCATCAAGAATGAGCTTTTCTTGTTCTGCATCAAGGGCACAGGTGGTTTCCTCCAATGTTTCTGCAATGCTTTCCCCTTTATTATAAGCAAATACCACTACAGTATCATTATTTTCCGCTGCTTTGAGGGCATTTTCATAATTAGCTGTTTTCTGTGACGGTGTAATCCATGCAAGACGTACCTGAAGATCTTTCTCTTCAAGGGTGGCTGCAGCGGTTACTGTGATTTTATAGCGTTTGCCGGCTTCAAGTCCGGCATTATGGGAAACAATGCTCATGCCTGTTTCTGTGTTTATATAGCTGTCAGCCGGCCATTGTGTTCCCTGGTTTATGTTGGCGATTCCAAGGCTTGCAGTATTGTCTTCTGCCAGTTCAATATTGGCTGCAGCAGTGCCTCCGATACCTTCCAGGATCAGGGAATATTCGCCGTCCTCAGGTGCTTCCAGATATGTAGTCCAGGTGTATACTGCCCCGCTTTCTTTGGTGAATGCTGTGGCGGTTCCTTCATCTGCCCCGTCAGCTTTGTAGGTTTTGTTTGGTTTGCCGTCAATGGTGCCTGTGGTGAAATCAATAGTGCTGTCTATAATGCCTGTGTCTTCCCCGATTTCATGGTCACCCATAGGGGTTGCTTCCTGGTTGCCGGACATTTTCATCTGTCCCTGCTGGTCAGATGCGGAGCCTTCATTTCCTGCAATGCCATAGGTGCGTTTTACACCCTTATCACTGCCTTCGGCATCCAGATACAGAACATCGGCGGGAATTGCTTCACCTACAATATCCATGGCAACCTGGCCTTCAACTTTGTCTTCACCTAAACGGGAAGCCAGTTCTTCATAAGGGCTTGTCATTTTGGAGATGGTTCCGTAGGAACGCTCGCCTCCAACACCGGATATGAGGTTCATTCCGTTCAGACCTATGACCGCAACTGTTTTGTCGTCATCTGTATTTAAAGGCAGGGCTTCGTTTTCATTTTTCAGAAGTACAGCGCCTTCTTCTGCTACCTGTCGGGCGATGAGAGAATTTTCTTCTCTTACTTCCGCAAGCTTCTCAGTATCTGCAGCCAGTTTAATTGGTTCTGTGCGGCCTTTTTCTTCTTTTACATTGCCGTTTTCATCTAATTCCACAAGGCCTAAATAGCCTGTCTTTGCGTAAGCATAAAGTACATGACATACTGCTTCGTCAATAGTTTCCTGGGTGATTTCGCCGGCTTCTATTTTTCCTTCCGCAGCTTCCTGAGAGTTGCTGTTCACATTCGGCATTTCAATATCCGTGCCTTTATTCAAGGTAAAACCGTCGTTTCCGCCCCAGTCTGTAATGGTGAAGCCTTTAAAGTTCCACATGTCACGCAGTACGTCAAGCTGAAGGTACTCATTGGAGGAGGCAAAGGCACCATTGATCATATTGTAGGAACTCATGACACCTGTGGCACCGGCCTTTACTGCTGCTTCAAATGCAGGCAGATATATTTCATGGAGAGCCTGTTCAGAGATGTTTACATTTGTGTTGGTGGACGGGTTGGCATCCTGAGCGAAGGCTGCGAAATGCTTCAGCACGGTCATAACGTTCTGGTCCTGGATACCCTTTGTCTCAGATGCCGCCAAATCGGACAGCAGGTAAGGATCCTCGCCCATCTGATCTTTGGCTCTGCCGAAATAAGGATTTCTGGTGATATCTATCTGGCTGCCCAGCTGCATATTTCCGCCGATGGCTTTATTCTCGCTGCCGTGTATTTTTCCATAATCATAAGCCAAATCTGTATCCCAGGTGGAGGCAAGCATTTGCTCGATGGGGGGATTTGTGGTATCGTATAAGGACAGGACACCTGCCGGACCGTCATACATTTTGCTTTCCGGGATTCCCAGACGGGGAACACCTGGGAGTGAGCCTGCATTGCCCTGGTCGCCTGTGCCGTTTCCTCCAAGAAAGCTGAATTTCTCTTCCTGTGTCAGGGCATTCAGAACTGCGCTGATCTTCTGGCTGATGATATCTTCACTGTCAATGGTTAATGCATCATCCGGGTAGTATTCCGGGAAAACCACCTCATTGTCAATGGTATCGGATGTGTTTTGCTCTGTTTCTTCTTGCGTTTCCTCAGATTCTGCCGCATAGACCAGATTTGTGCTATTTAACGCGGAGGTTCCGGCAGATACGGAACCAGCCCCCATCATACCTGCCAGCAGTAAATACATTACTTGTTTTCGTTTCATTCTTCTTCTCCTTTCAATTGCTGCATTGTGAAATGCCTGTACATGATCAGGGTATGCCCCGGATTTAAGTGTTATTTTAACTAAGGGGGCAGGCTCCGGCAATTTGTTTGTGGCAAATGACAGGATTATGTGATGAGTGGTAAAGAGACTTTTTGACCGGAGGATCCAGCAGAGAAAAGAAGGAATTTAATTACCAATTTAATTACCGATAATTTGTGCAAATTATCCAAAGAAATTATAGAATATTGACAAAAATTGGACATCATGATACAATTAAAACGATTTAACGAAAGGGAAAAATATGGGAATACAGAAGAATAACCGTGCAACAATGAAAGACGTGGCAAACCTGGCGGGAGTGACTATCGGTACAGTATCCCACGTCATCAATCATACGGCTTCCATATCCCAGGAGACTACCAGAAGGGTATTGGACGCCATTGCTGAACTGCATTATGTTCCGAATACCATGGCCAGGAATATGCGGTCTAAGACCAATCACAGAGTGGGTCTGATGATACCTAACCTGACTAATAACTTTCATGCCAGGATTGCCAGCAATTTTGTGGATCTGGCAGACAAATATAAATATATCGTCTACATTATGGGCTACCAGTATTCTCTGGAAAGAGAAAAGAAGGATCTGCGAAGCCTGATGGAATATAATGTGGGCACAGTTGTCATTGTAAACGGATGCCATGAGGAAGAATATATCCGCAAGATGCTGGACAGAGGCATTGATGTGATCCTGGCTGACCGTCATTCAGATATAGAAGGTGTTCCTTGTGTGGAATTTGAGAACTGCAGGGTATACCGGGAAATCATACATGTCCTTAAGGAGAAGGGATACAGCTCCATCGGTTTCATATCAGAGCCTTTGGTGCTTACCAACCTTAAAGACCGTTTCGGAGCATATAAGCAAGGCCTTAGGGAGAACGGATATGAGTTAAATGAGGATCATATCTTTATATCAGAGCGTCTCTGCCTGGACAATACAAAAAACGGATACTTATATATGAAAGAATTACTTCAGAACAGGTGCAGGGAGGAACTGCCTCAGGTATTTCTGGCAACGTCTGATTTGTTGGCGATTGGTATTTTAAGAGCAATTACCGAGGCAGGATACCGGGTTCCGGAGGATTTCGGCATTGTGGGATGTGACAATCTGCAGATTTCCGGGTATATGCAGCCAAGGCTGACAACAGTGATGCAGGACAGGGAATTGCTGAGCAAGGAATTGTGGAAAATGATCTTAGCCAAGGATAACGGGGAGAAGGTAGAGAACATAGTTTTGCCTCAGAAACTTATTTTAAGAGAATCATGCTGACTTCAGAAGCATAGTTGTTTTATGGAAATAAAACGTTTTAAACCGGAGAGCGTACAAAAGCTACGTGCTGCTGGGCACAAAGTGAACAGTAGTTGGAACGTGAAGAGCAGGAGACAGGAGGTGTAAGCAGATACGGTGTCGGTTAGGACGTTTTAAATAAAAAATGAAGTGTTAGGAGGAAAAGGTATGAATTGTAAGATGGTAAAGAAACTGATGGCTGTATTGGTGGCCGGAGCAATGGTAACAGGTATGACAGCGGTTACAGCATTGGCTGATGACAGTGATTACGAGATTGTTGTAGTGCCGAAGGATGCATCCAATCCATGGTTTGTACGTATGGATACCGGTGTAAAAGAATATGCTGAAGAAACCGGATTAAACGTATATCAAAAAGGTACAGATGTTATTGATGCAACGAAACAGGCTCAGCTGGTACAGGACCTGATCGCACAGGGCGTAGACGCAATCTGTGTTGTTCCCGTTGACCCGCAGTCAATGGAGCCGGTGCTCAAACAAGCCAGAGATGCAGGAATCGTAGTGATCGCCCATGAAGGTGCAAGCCTGGAGAATGTTGACTATGATATCGAAGCTTTTTCCAACTCAGGATACGGTGCATTTATTATGGACAACCTTGCCGAGTCTATGGGCGAGGAAGGCATATATACCACAATGGTTGCCGACGTAACTAACGCTTCTCATAACGAGTGGGCTGACGCTGGTGTTGAGCATCAGAAAGAAGCATATCCCAACATGACTCTTCTTGAAGATGAGCCGCGCGTGGAATCTCATGACAATGGCGACACAGCATATAATGTAGCAAAAGAGCTTCTTAAGAAATATCCGGACCTGAAGGGTATCATGGGAACCTCTTCCTTTGACGCACCTGGCGTTGCAAGAGCAATCCAGGAGTTAGGCCTTGTAGGTAAAGTATTTACATCCGGTACCGGTATGCCGGCAGACAATGCAGAGCTTCTTAAGAGCGGTGTTGTAAAATCCCTTACACTTTGGGATCCTGCAAAAGCAGGAAAGGCTATGATCAGCCTTGCACTTAAAGTTCTCAACGGAGAAGAAATCGGTGATACAGTAGACTTAGAGGTTGACGGATATAATGCTATGACCTTCCGTGAAGGCAGCGAAACTGTACTTGAAGGTGAAGCTTGGATCGTTATTGATGCAGATAACGTAGATTCTTTCGGATTCTAAGCCGACAGGCAAATGTGAAAAGGCTCGGGTAAGGCACGAGGGCGTTGCGGCGATGCCGTAATGCCCTTTTTAAAAACAGCGAACAGGAGGTGCTTTATGGGGGAATATTTACTTCGCGCCATTGACATACATAAATATTTTGCAGGAGTCCGCGCACTGGATGGTGTCACCCTGGAGATCAAGCCGGGGGAGATCCACTGTCTGGCAGGTGAGAACGGATGCGGAAAATCTACGCTGATCAAGGTGATTTCCGGCGTATACCAGAGGGATTCAGGAACCATTGAATTTGACGGGGAGACCTTGAATAAGATTACACCCATTGATGCTATCATGAAAGGAATCCAGGTGATCTACCAGGATTTTTCTATTTTTCCCAACCTGACAGTGATGGAGAACCTGGCTATCAACACTCAGCTTGCGGCAAAGAAGAAAATCGTTAACTGGAAGAACATGAGAAAGATTGCCCAGGAGGCAACGGAAAAAATAAATTTCAAGGTGGATCTGGACGCCCAGCTTGGGACGCTTTCAGTGGCTGAGAAGCAGATGGTAGCTATCTGCCGTGCGCTGATGTTTAACGCGAGACTGATCATCATGGATGAGCCCACTACAGCCCTCACTAAGAAAGAGGTTCAGGCGCTGTTTAAAATTATTCTTAAACTGAAAGCTGAGGGAATTGCCATTCTTTTTGTAAGCCATAAGCTGGATGAGGTGTTTGAAATCTCAGAGAGGTTTACAGTATTCAGAAGCGGCAAGCTGATCAAGACAGGGAACACCTCTGAACTTGATGACAGGAAGTTTTCCTATTATATGACAGGACGTGAGTTCGACGTCCAGACCTTCGTACCGGCGGCTACATCAGATTCCCCGGTCCTGGAGGTAAAGGATTTGTCACTGGAGGGTTCCTTTGAGAATATCAGTTTTTCTGTGAAGGGAGGAGAAATCCTGGGCATCACAGGTCTTCTGGATTCAGGAAGGACAGAACTGGCATTATCTTTGTTCGGTATGGCACCTGCAACCAGCGGGGAGATCATCATACATGGCAAGCCGGTGAAGATAACCAGTCCCCAGGTTGCCATAGAGAACAAAATAGGCTTTGTGCCTGAGGACCGTTTAAGTGAAGGTTTGTTCCTTCCCAGAAGCATTGGCGACAACATCATTATTTCTGAAATTGACAATCTTACCAAAGGTATCCTGATAGATAAAGAGAAATGTAAAGAGGAGATACGGCGCTGGGTGGAAGAGCTGGCGATCGCCACACCGGACCCGGATAATGCTGCCTCTACACTTTCAGGGGGAAATCAGCAGAGGATCGTACTGGCCAAGTGGCTTGCATGTAATCCTGAGATCCTTATCCTCAACGGCCCTACGGTGGGAGTGGATATTGGATCCAAGCATGATATCCACGCCATTCTCCAGGATCTTGCAAACAAGGGAATGGCTATTATCATCATCTCTGATGATCTTCCGGAAGTAATGCAGAACTGTTCCAGAGTGCAGATTCTAAAGCACGGCAGAACTGCCGGGGAATTGAGCACACAGGATATTACTGAGTCCATGATTCTGGACAAAATGATGTAGAGGGGGAATGTATATGCAGAAATTAATGAAAAAGCTGTTACAGCGCAATGAGACATATATTTTCCTGATTCTTTTTGCACTTTCTCTTTTGATTCAGGTGCGTTCCGGACAGTTTTATACATCCAATAATATTGTTGACATCCTGTCAGCTATGATCGTGCCCGGATTGTTTGCAGTGGGAGCTTTCCTTGTGCTTTTGTCCGGAGGAATCGACGTGTCTTTCCCGGCGCTGGCGTCTCTGACAGCATATGCCACAACCAAGTATCTGCTGGATGCAGGATATGAGGGGAGCATCTGGGTGCCGATTCTCATGGCGTTGATCATCGGAGCTGTCTTAGGTGCGGTCAATGGATTTTTTATCGGGTATCTGAACCTGCCTGCAATGATCGTGACTCTTGGTACAGCAAGTATTTTTAAGGGGATCATGCAGGGTACTTTGGAGTCTAAACAGCTGGCAGTGATCCCGGCCGGAATGAAATCTTTCGGTACATCGGCATTGTTTACAGCCACCAATCCTCAGAATGGATTGTCGTCCAGGATGCCTGTGGCCTTCCTGGTCATCATATTTGTATACGCCCTGGCATTTTTTATCCTCCGCTACACGTTCTTCGGTCGCGGTATCTATGCCATCGGCGGTAATGAGAATGCAGCTTACAACGCAGGCTATAAAGTAAAAAGAACGAAATTTCTGCTGTACGTCTTTGCAGGGATGACAGCCAGTGTTGCCGGTATTATACGTGTCTGCATGATGCAGCAGTGCCATCCCACGAATATGCTGGGGATGGAGATGAATATCATCGCAGGTGTTGTATTGGGCGGTACGGCCATTGTGGGCGGAAAAGGAACCCTTACAGGCTGTTTCTTAGGTACTCTTTTGATCGTAATGGTTGAGAATTCTATGATTCTTATCGGAGTTCCTGTTATCTGGAAGGGTGTATTTGTAGGCCTTCTGATCGTGATCGGCACGGCAGTCAGTGCTTACCAGTCTACCAGGGCGAGCATGAAGGTTGCCAAAAAGAGAGAGGGGGCGGCATAATGGAAAATAAACAGGCGAAAACTGGTTCAAGGTTGGCAAATATCTATAAAAGTGACCGCCATATGTGGAGACTGATCATTATTATGGTGGTGTGGTTTATTTTCATGGCGGCCACCAAGTTCTCTAAATTTTATACAGTAGTGAATTTCCAGACAATGTTTGCCCAGTTCCCGGAGTTTGGTCTTATGTCTCTTGGGGTTATGGTGTGTATGATCACAGGTGGTATTGACCTTTCCACAGTCGGTGTTGCAAACATGACGGGTATCTCTATGGCTCTTCTTATGCAGTGGGCAGGAGGGGAGAGCGGAGAGCTTTCTGTTGTCTGGATCCCTGTTGTCTTCATCCTTGCTGTCCTTATAGGTATGGTTACAGGAGCCGTCAACGGACTTCTTATCTCAAAGGTGCATATTCCGCCTATTTTGGCTACCTTGGGTACAGGGCAGCTGTTTACAGGTATTGGTCTTGTGCTCACCAACGGAAGTGCGATCAGCGGATTCCCCAGTACGTATGCCTATGCAGTGAATAACCGTGTGGCAGGGATACCTGTCCAGTTTATTATCTTTGTCCTTGTAGCTGTTGTTATGGTATTTCTGCTGAGCAAAACTACATACGGAACGAAGCTTATACTTATCGGTACCAATGAAAACGTGGCGAAATTCAGCGGCCTGAAGGTTGACAGGATTCTTGTGAAAACCTACATTCTGTCAGGTATCTGCTCTGCGCTGGGCGGTATGATCATGCTGGCAAACTATAATTCTGCACGTTCTGATTACGGCTCAAACTATACCCTTCAGTGTATCCTCATCGTTGTGCTGGGCGGTGTCAGCCCTAACGGAGGTAAGGGGAAAATAAGCGGTGTACTGCTGGCAATTTTCCTTGTACGGGCACTGGAAACAGGCATCAACCGTTTTCCGCAGATCAGCAGCTATTATATTTCGTTGATCTGGGGTGCAGTATTGATTTTTGTCATGGTCCTGAATTACTTTACAGAGAACAATATCAAGCTGTTTTCAAAGAAGAAAATGTGATTACTTAGGTTTTGAAGGAGGACATAATATGAAGATGGTTAAAGATAAGGAAATCCTGGTAGGGGCTGACTTTGCCGGATTTCCGTTAAAAGAAGCTGTTGTGGAGTATCTGAAGGGCAAGGGCTGGAAAGTGACAGATATCGGTGTCCGTTCCGCTGATGAAGAAAATCCGGAGATGTTTCACCGCATCGGCCTTAAGGTGGGAGCAAAGATTGCGGAAAAGGAATTTGAGCGTGCGCTGGTGTTCTGCGGTACAGGAATGGGAATCCATATTGCAGCCAGCAAATGTCCCGGTGTTTTCTCAGGTGTTGTGGAAAGTGTTCCGGCTGCCCTTCGTGCAATAACCGGCAATAATGTGAATGTGCTGGCTATGGGTGCATTTTATGTGGCACCTCAGATGGGAAAGGATATTGCGGATGCTTATCTGAACCATTATCTCGGGGACGGATATGAGTGGTGGCCGAATTTCTACGAATTCCATAAGCTGGCTTGTGATGAGCTGGATCAGTTTGATTATGATAAATTTAAGGCCAACGGATTTGAGGTGGAAAGGCTTGGGGATTATCCCCTGGAGCTGTTGGAAAGGCCGGATGATATTTAGATAACAGAAAGACAGCAGAAGAGGTATGGAGGAAAGTAGTCTGTGCTCAGGCACAATGTGGCGAAGGGAGGATTTTTATGAGGAAGGTTTTGCTTGCCGGGGAGTCCTGGATGAGTTTTACTACCCATGTGAAGGGATTTGACAGTTTTACCACGTCAGTGTATGAGACGGGGGAGAAGTGGCTGAAGGCTGCATTGGAAAAGGGCGGTTATGAGGTTGACTTTCTGCCGAACCATCTGGCAATGGACGGTTTTCCATTTGAGATGGAGGCACTTTCAAAGTATGACGCTGTGATCCTTTCAGATATTGGGGCAAATACTTTGTTATTGCCGTCAATGACTTTTGCAAGGAGTGAGAAGAAGCCCAACCGTGTGAATCTGCTCCGGGATTATGTCCTTGAAGGAGGCGGGCTTTTGATGGTGGGCGGCTATATGACTTTCGCTGGCATTGACGGGAAGGGAAAGTGGCACGACACTGCCCTGCAGGAGGTACTTCCGGTGGAGGTGCTGACAGTTGATGACCGTATGGAACATTGCGAGGGTGTAACTCCTGTGATGGAGGAGGCACACGAAGCTCTGAAAGGAATGCCGTGGGAATTCCCCCAGGTTCTGGGATATAACAAGACAATTGCAAAGCCGGAGGCCCTGGTAGCCGCCACTGTGGAAGGGAATCCTTTCCTGGCATTTGCAGAATACGGAAAAGGCAGAAGTGCAGTGTGCACTACAGACTGCGCCCCACATTGGGCACCCCCGGAGTTCTGTGAATGGGAATACTATGATAAGATGTGGCAGGGAATTGCGGACTGGCTGACTAAAAAGGAGGATACAGGCAGATGAGGACAATAAAGGCAAAGCCTATTACAACAGAAAATTTCAGAGCGTTTGGAAGCTTCACGGATTTGATGAATCCTGAGGGATATAGTCTGGGCGATTTCTATCAGGACAGACTTCTCATGCATTCCGCAGGAAATATGCAGGTGGCATTCTCGCCCCTGCTGATCCGCAAACCGGAAAAAATGATCGTGAATTCAGCAGAATTCCATAATACGACCCAGGAAGGCATCCTTTGCCTGGACGATGATGTAGTGATCCACGTTGCCCCTGCCGGCAAAGAGCCGGTTCCCCAGCTAACAGAGGCATTTCTCGTACCAAAAGGAACCATGGTCTGCCTGAATACAGGCGTATGGCACTTAAGCGCCATCCCGGTCCATCAGGAACTGGCCCATGTTTTGATCGTACTGCCGGAAAGGATCTATAACAATGATTGCATCGTGGTGGACTATCCGGAGGATCAATATATTGAGATAGAACTTTGAGGAGAATTTTAAGTGGGACTTCGGGCAGAATTTTAACTGCGCCAGTCTAGATATACGGATATTGGAAAACGGCGGAAGCTCTTAAAGTTGCAGAGCTTCCGCTGTACTTTTTTACTCTGGCGGAGCTTACAAGGTTTTAGTACAAAAGGCTTTGGGGGACATGAAGATGATGAGTTATATTTAATGGAGGCAGATCCGGTGGAATTTTACTATGGATGCGGAATAGCACAACTAAATGTTGTGCTGGGAATCCTGGTGGGCTTCTCTCAGATAACGGCTTGATTTACCTATAAAAATGGAACATAGACTAATTTTATAGGTAATTCCGGAGTAATCAGAGGGAAATTTACAGAGATAGCGGTTTGAAATACCTATAAAAACGGGGCAAATTCGAATTTTATAGGTAATTTCGGAGTGATCAGAGGGAAATTTACAGAGATTCCGGTTTGAAATACCTATAAAACCGGAGCAAATTCGAATTTTATAGGTAATTTCGGAGTAATCAGAGGGAAATTCACTGAGATTCCGGCTTGAAATACCTATAAAATAGAGGCAAATTCGAATTTTATAGGTGATTTGAGAGGATTCGGAGGGAATTTCACTAAGCTAGCGGTTTGAAATACCTATAAAATCGAAGTATATCTCAATTTTATAGGTAATTCCGGAGCATTCAGAGGAAATTTCATCCAGATAGCGTTCCCAATTACCTATAAAACTGGCGCTGATGCTGATTTTATAGGTAAAATCTCTTATTCAGCTCTAAGGTTCTATAGAATTACGAGTAAAGACGCAATATATTAACATATAATTCAGCCGTTCGCATGATGGTTTCTATGGAACCAGCAACGGGCCGTAACCCATTTCGTAATTATAATTTCTGCTAATCCCAGCGAGCGCTTAACCCCAAATTTTACCGCACAAAAGCGTCTTCCCCCAAAAGCCACAATCGCTGAGTAGGGGCGAAAACGTAGAGGCAGGGGAGGAGAAGGGAACCCGGTGCGGGGGCTTTGAGCGAGGACGAGACAGATCTTGGCTTTCAGTTGGAACGATCAGGAAAAGCCGTGCCCTGGCACGGAGTAAGGCCTGTCTGAGCAGTGTTTGCATCAGCAAACACTGTGAGTTGCCGCACGACTTTTCCGTCCCCAAGTGACAAATGAAAGCCTAGATCTGTCCGCCGCAAGCGATAGCCCCCGCACCGGGTTCCCTTCTCCTACCCGTTCGAAAACTTTCCGGGGAATCCCTCTCCCCCCCCCCTACATACAAAAACAGCGGAAACTCCACAATTTAAGAGCTTCCGCCGTACTTTCCCTATTCTGTTCATCTTGCGTTACGATTCTCCGCCTGTGGGCGACACATAGTAACTATTTTGCTTCCGTCACAGATGTAATATGCGGATTAACGCCTTCATACCAGTACAGGAATCCTTCCATATCAATTTTATCTCCGATTTCCAGTCCCTTCACAGCAGCATAAACATCTGAGGAACTATCGCAGAGGTAAGATTCTACTGTAAATGTATAAGTCTCACCGTTCAAAGAAACATTAAAGTATAAATCATCGCCTTCCTGGCCGGAACCGTCATAATTATAGAGATAGGCAACATCGTTCCCTTCCTCATCCTGTCCGGCAGCTTCTACAGTCATTCCCTTAAAGGAAACATACTGAATCGAGTGGGTCGGCGGTATTACTACCGCTTTCCCCTCTAAGAACCGTACGTGA
>JAUNHC010000021.1 GCA_030524175.1 Eubacteriales bacterium | reverse complement strand
CGTACGGTTCTTAGAGGGGAAAGCGGTAGTAATACCGCCGACCCACTCGATTATGTTCCGGTTGTTATGGATGCAGACGGGGAACTGATGTCTTCTGGAGGAAAGTTCGGCGGATCAGGGAATATGATAGCAATCCAGGATAGAGATGTGTCCAGTATTACAGTATTTCTCTGTGATTATGTGGAATATATGGATGAGTTAAAGGTCTATTATTGGTCGGATGATTATGAGAAGAATAAAGACACAAAGACATTTAAACAGTTGCTTGAGGAAGAAGCTATAATGTGGAAAGAGATAAAATTTGAATCATGAAGGAAGACAGATATGTGAAAGGAGCTTGATGAGGAAAGGGGCTGTCAGACAGCCCCTTAAATTAATATAGATATTTCTGTTCGGATATTTATCAGTTTAAGCCTCCGATACAAGCTGGCTGAGAGATTGGAACTGATACCCCATTTCCTCCCATTTACCCAGCAATTCATCAAGTATCTGGGCATTTGTGGAGGAGGTACTGTGGAGCAGTACAACAGCGCCGGGATGAATGCGTTTTAGCAGCTTTTCGAAGGCCTCTTCTTTGCTGGGCTGTTTATCCTGATACCAGTCCACATAGGCCAGACTCCAAAAGAAGGTGTGATACCCTCTCTCTTTTGCCATTGAAAGATTGGTCTTACTGTAAATACCCTGAGGCGGGCGGTAAAATTTTGTCATTTCTGTACCGGTTATTTCTTTGTAAAGCTCTTCCACACCTCCCAGCTCTTTGGCAAAGTCCTCCTGAGTAGAAATTTTTGACATGTTTGGATGAGTCATGGTGTGGTTGCCTACTGTGTGGCCTTCTGCCACCATGCGCTTGATCAAGTCCGGATTATCTGAGATAAAGTTTCCTACCACAAAAAAAGTAGCCGGCACATTATGTTTTTTCAGGGCATCCAGAATGGCAGGCATATTACCGTTTTCATAGCCGGCATCAAAAGTAAGATAGATAATTTTTTCTTCCGTATTTTTGGCATAGTAAGCGTCATATTCTTTTAATTCTTCAATGGTGGCATTGCCCACCGGCCTTTTTCCTTCCTCCTGGAAGCTTAAACCCCAGCTGGTGCTTTCCGCAGATGTTTCTATTGTCTGGTTGCTGAAATACGTAGCAGCTTTTCCTGCAAAGGCACCCAGAAAAAAAGCACCCACAAATAAAAGAGGGAGTTTTGCATAGCCTATGTACTTAAGATTAAGTTTCATAATGACCTCATAAAGTTTCCTCTCTTTATTATATGGGGAAAAGCCCAGGTTCATGCATAAGAGGAAGGGGAAGTATCAGGGCATTAAGAAAGAGCCATCAGATATAATTTTCTACTGGTGGCTCTTTCTAATGTTCAGTGTCCAATGGTCTTTACCTTCCTTTCTTAAAGTACGGTTAAAAACTTAAGTTTTCATTGGTCCTTACCTTCCTTATTCAGTTTTGTAATAAAAGATTTGGATTTCAGCTTAAGTTCTCATTGGACTGTACCTTCCTTATTTTTGTATATTGCTTTGTGTTTTGGATAATACTTTGTAAATAAAATTTTATGAAACTATAGTTAAAAACTTAATGAAACTTAAAAACCAATAAAACTAAAATTTTAAAAAATACTACTTACTTAGAGCTTATCTAAAACTTATAAAACAATGATGGAATTAGAACTTTAAGTTCTTGGCGGTCCGTACCTCCTTATCTTAATTTATAAAACAATCTCTTGTTTAAAAACTTATTCTTCTGGTGGTCTGTACCTCTCTTTCTTAGTTTATGAGAAAACACTTAATATTTCGGTGGTCTCACTCCCTTGCTGTTAGATTTGTAATTCCGTTTGTTTTATGAACTTACTATAACAGATAATATTGAATATGTCAATAATAAAATTGAAAAATATTTTAAATATTAAAAGATAACTAATAAGTAAAAAATACAAGAAGAATATTCTGATAAATTAAAAACTTTTGAAACATTACCAAATATAGAAACAAAGAGGACAAGTACACTTCATTATTCGTTTTCGGACTTAGAAGGAACTGCATAGAAAACATTTCTTTGGGTAAAACTACTTGCATAAAACTTTAGGAGGTAAGAACATGTTACGCTATCTGCCCATTCGAAAAGTTCACGCAAGACAAGTGCTGGATTCCAGGGGCAATCCTACGGTGGAAGTGGAAGTAACCGTGGGAGAAGGAGTCATTGGAGTCAATGGATATACAGGAAGAGCCATGGTACCCTCCGGAGCATCTACAGGCAAATTTGAGGCTGTGGAGCTTCGGGATAGGGAAAAGGGTAATTACGTAGGATTAAGTGTGGAGAAAGCAGTCAATAATGTAAATACAAAATTGGCTGAAGTGGTTCTGGGAGAGAACGCCTTGAATCAGTCTTACATTGATGCACTTCTGATAGAGACAGACGGGACAGATAATAAAAGTAATCTTGGGGCAAATGCTACCTTAGGCGTGTCTATTGCAGTGGCCCGGGCAGCAGCTCAGGCACTGAGGATTCCTTTGTACCAATATCTGGGCGGATGTCATACGAATAGAATGCCCGTACCTATGATGAATATTCTTAATGGGGGAAAGCATGCCGATAATACGGTGGATCTGCAGGAGTTTATGATCATGCCTGTAGGGGCTGAGTGTTTTGCAGACGGCATCCGAATGTGTGCGGAGATTTATCAGTTTTTAAAGATTATTTTAAAACAGAGAGGTCTTTCCACCGGAGTAGGAGACGAAGGCGGTTTTGCCCCGGATTTGGCAGAGGCCAGAGATGTGCTGGAATTGATCATGGACGCTGTAAATAAGGCCGGATATGAGCCGGGCAAGGATATTAAGATTGCAATTGATGCTGCAGCCAGCGAGCTTTATGATGAGGAACGGGGTGTATATTATTTCCCCGGGGAGAGCAGGATGAAGGGAGAAGAGGTGCTGCGGGACGGCAAGGAAATGGTCGATTATTATGAGAAGCTTATGGACGAGTTTCCCATTGTGTCCATTGAGGACGGGCTGCATGAGGACGACTGGGATGGCTGGAAGGTCCTGACTGAGCGGCTGGGAAAGAAAGTTCAGCTTGTGGGAGATGATCTGTTTGTGACAAACATCAAAAGATTACGCTGCGGAATCAAACTTGAGGTGGCAAATGCCATACTTGTCAAGGTAAACCAGATCGGAACGCTTACAGAAGCTCTGGACGCAGTGGATATGGCACACCGGGCCGGATATAAATCTATTATTTCCCATCGCTCCGGCGAGACGGAGGACCCGTTTATCGCAGATCTTGCTGTGGCAACCGGTGCCGGCCAGATAAAGACCGGTGCACCCTGCCGTTCTGACAGAAATGCAAAATACAACCAGCTTCTTCGTATCCACGAGTACCTGGGGCCTCTTTCTGTATATGAAGACCCGTTTACCCGGCTCGATGACTAGCAGTCCTTAAAATCTCCCCTCTAAATCTAAGGGAATTTCATGGAAAAACAGTTGAAATCCAGGCCGGGCTATGGTACAATAACCTCTAGTTGATTAGGAGGTGTAACTACGTGGAGATTTTAAGAGTAATATTGACAGTTATATTTGCGATAGATTGCATTGCCCTCACAGTTGTGGTATTAATGCAGGAAGGCAAGCAGCAGGGACTTGGTGCCATTGCCGGTGTAGCAGATACCTACTGGGGAAAGAACAAGGGACGTTCCATGGAAGGCGGCCTGGTGAAGGCAACCACTGCGATGGCAGTTCTGTTCTTTGTACTGGCAGCAGTTTTAAACATGAATTTCTAGTAAATTTCTTTAGAAATTGGAAACACTCTTGTTTATAAGCAAGAGTGTTTTTTTGTATACTAGAAAAGTACTCCACTTTGTTCTATGATATGAAATTAAAAACACCTCATTTTAAAGAGAGATATCTGGTATGATCATCATTTGAATCTGCCGGTATGCTGAATACAAGGAGAAAATGTGAAGAAAAAAGAATTAGATAAAAGAAAAAAATTTATGCTGGAACTTCTTGGAGACCCCATATATAAGCCCATGAGACTGCGGGAACTGGCAGTTCTCCTCAGACTTGACAAGGGACAGAGAAAGGATTTATATGAAGTCCTTGACGAATTGTCACTGGAGGGAAAAGTAGCCATGGACGATAAAGGCAGATATGTGAAGGCCTCCGGTAAGTGGAAACAAAAGAAAAAGAACGAGAGCAGGCAGGAACGCCGTTCTGCCAATAAAGGGAAGAGAGACGGACATGAAGTTTCTATTGACAAAAATGAAGAAGAGCTTCATGGGAAAAATGTGGTGGAAGGGACTTTCATCGGCCATCACAAAGGGTTTGGTTTCGTGGTCATTGAAGGTGAGGAAGAAGATGTCTTTATCCCGGAGGATGATACAGGAACAGCCATGCATCAGGACCGTGTGAGGATTGTTATCAAAGAAGGACAGAAGGATGGAAAACGTAGGGAAGGTACAGTCGTAAAAGTGCTGGAACGGGGGATGCCCAATATAGTGGGAACCTTTCAGTGCAACCGGGATTATGGTTTTGTGATCAGTGACAACCCTAAGTTTTCCAAAGACGTGTTTATCCCCAAGAGAGATTCCAAGGGGGTGAAAAACGGAGATAAAGTGGTAGTGGAGATCACAGACTACGGCACAAAGAACAAAAGTCCGGAAGGACGTGTCACAGAGATCCTGGGGAACTGCAAAGCGCCGGGAACAGACATACTTGCCATTGTGAAGAGCTTTGGTATTCCAAGTGAGTTTCCCCAGCGTGTGACCGCCCAGGCCGAGCGGGTGCCGGATCATGTACTGGAGGCAGATATGGCGGGACGAATGGATCTGCGCCGCCTTGAGACGGTCACCATTGACGGAGAAGATGCCAAGGATCTTGATGATGCTATTTCTTTGACAAAAGAAGGGGGAATTTATCATCTGGGTGTCCATATTGCAGATGTGAGCAATTACGTGCAGGAGGGCAGTGCTCTTGACAGAGAGGCCTTGAAACGTGGGACAAGTGTTTATCTGGCTGACCGTGTTATACCTATGCTGCCTGAACGGCTTTCCAATGGAATCTGTTCTCTTAACCAGGGGCAGGACAGACTGGCTTTAAGCTGTCTGATGGATGTGGATGAATCAGGCAGGGTGGTGTCTCACCGTATCGCAGAGACGATCATCTGTGTTGACGAGAGAATGAGTTATACTGCGGTGAAAGGAATTCTGGAAGGTACTGATGCTGAACTGAAAAGCCGGTACGGAGATCTGATTCCTATGTTTTTCCGTATGAAAGATTTATCTGCGGCAATAAGAAGCAGCCGCCATCACAGAGGTTCCATTGATTTTGATTTTCCGGAGAGTAAGATCATTCTTAATGATGCCGGACGTGCTGTGGATATTCAGCCCTATGAGGCCAACGTAGCCACAAGGATTATTGAAGATTTTATGCTTTTGGCCAATGAGACAGTGGCAAAAGAATACTGTAAGGATGACATTCCCTTTGTGTACAGGACCCATGAGAACCCCGATCCTGAAAAGGTGGAGAGTCTTCTCACCCTTCTCCGGAATCAGGGAGTCAAAGTCCAAAAGGCAAAGGAAGAGATTTCTCCAAAAGAGATTCAGGAAATCCTGGCAAGTATTGAGGGAATGCCAAATGAACCATTGATAAGCCGGCTTACCTTAAGGACTATGAAGCAGGCAAAATATACAACAGAGTGCAGCGGGCATTTTGGACTGGCGGCCAAATATTACTGCCATTTCACTTCGCCTATCCGCCGTTATCCGGATTTACAGATCCACAGGATCATCAAGGATAATCTGCGCGGAAGGCTTGCACGCTCCGGGAGAACAGAGCATTACCAGGAAATCCTGGATGAGGTGGCAAGGCAGTCCAGCGTGTGTGAGCGCAGGTCAGAGGAAGCTGAGCGGGAATCAGACAAACTGAAAAAAGCAGAATATATGTCATATCATCTGGGGGAAGAATTTGAAGGGATCATCTCAGGTGTCACAGGCTGGGGTCTTTATGTGGAACTTCCCAACACGGTGGAGGGACTGGTACATGTAAATACTCTGAGAGATGACTTTTATGTTTTTGACCAGGAATCATATGAACTTAGGGGAGATTTGACCAAGAAGACTTATGGTCTGGGACAGAAGGTGCGCATCCGTGTGGAAGATGCGGACACCATGCTGAAAACAGTGGATTTTGTGTTGGTGGAAGAGAGGTAGTATAAATGGCTAAAAAATCCGGGATCAAGCTGATCGCAAATAATAAGAAAGCCTTTCATGATTATTTCATAGAAGATACCTATGAGGCAGGGATTTCTCTGGCAGGGACTGAGGTTAAGTCCCTGCGGACAGGGAAATGCAGTATTAAGGAATCTTTTGTACAGGTACAGCACGGTGAGGTGTATATTTATGGGATGCATATCAGCCCATATGAAAAGGGGAATATTTTTAACAAGGATCCCCTTCGTGTGAGAAAGCTTCTGCTGCATCGGTATGAGATTAATAAAATTGAAGGAAAACTGAAGGAAAAGGGGCTTACCCTGGTACCTTTGAAGGTTTATTTCAAAGACAGCCTTGTAAAGGTGGAAATCGGGATGGCAAGAGGTAAGAAACTGTACGATAAACGTCAGGATATTGCGAAGAAGGATCAGCGGCGGGAGGCTGAGCGTGATTTCAAAGTCAAGAATCTGTATTGACCAAAACTTCCGTTGCGATTATACTGTGAGTATGCAGAAGTACCGCTCCTGAGGCGGTTCAATGTACGTCCGGCCGCGTTGTACATAAGTGCATAAATGCCGGCCTGCCGCGGGCAGGATGAATAAATATGAGAAAAGGAGCAGAACCATGGATAAAAAGGAATTTGCATTACAGCAGCATGAGAAATGGGGCGGTAAGATTGAAGTGATCAGCCGTGCAGAAGTAGGGACGCCGGAGGAACTTTCCGTGGCCTACACACCTGGAGTTGCAGAGCCGTGCTTAAAGATTTCAGAAGATGTGGACCTCTCTTACAAATATACACGCCGTCATAATATGGTGGCAGTGGTTACAGACGGTACAGCAGTTTTGGGCCTTGGAGATATCGGACCGGAAGCAGGAATGCCGGTAATGGAGGGCAAATGTGCCTTGTTTAAATGCTTCGGGGATGTGGATGCATTTCCCCTTTGTGTCCGCAGTAAAGATGTGGATGATATCGTGAAGACAGTAAGCCTTCTGGCAGGAAGCTTCGGCGGTGTGAATCTTGAAGATATTTCTGCTCCCCGCTGCTTTGAAATTGAGAGAAAGTTAAAGGAATGCTGTGATATTCCTATTTTCCATGATGACCAGCACGGTACCGCAGTTGTGGTATGTGCAGCTTTGATCAACGCCCTGAAGCTTACAGGAAAGAAGCTGGATGAGGTGACAGTTGTAACCTCAGGGGCAGGTGCTGCTGGTATAGCAATCATTAAACTTCTGGTAAGCCTTGGCCTTAAGAATGTGATCATGTGTGACCGTACAGGGGCTATCTATGAAGGCAGAGAAGGCATGAATGCAGAAAAGCAGGAGATGGCAAAGATCACTAACCGTGACAAGAGACAAGGAAGCATTGCCGATATGCTGAAGGGAGCCGATGTATTTGTGGGTGTATCCGCACCGGGAACGATCACCCAGGATATGGTACGCTCCATGGCCAAAGATCCCATCCTTTTCCCAATGGCAAATCCGGTTCCGGAGATTATGCCCCAGGAGGCAAAGGAAGCAGGAGCAGCCGTGGTGGGAACAGGACGCAGCGACTTCCCTAACCAGATCAATAATGTACTGGCTTTCCCGGGAATATTCCGTGGAGCTTTGGACGTACGTGCAAAGGATATCAACGATGAAATGAAAGTTGCCGCTGCCTATGCAATTGCAGGCCTGATAGAGGAAAAGGACTTAAATCCTGACTATATTATCCCCAATCCTTTTGACAAGAGAGTAGTTCAGGAGGTAGCAAAAGCTGTAGCAAAAGCAGCAAGAGACACAGGTGTTGCCCGAATTTAATCACAGGACGTAACTGTTCAGAACCATGAACAGTTACCACAGGACATCAAATGGGAGGAAATATGCAGAATGATAATAACGAACGCTTAATAAAGAAAGTAGAGGATTCCAGGACAGAGCAGGTACACCTGATCATGCGTCAGCATCTTAATTCCAGCGGGCGCCTGTTCGGAGGAATACTAATGCAGTGGATCGACGAGGTGGCCGGAGTAGTAGCTATGCGTCATGCCGGCACAAGCAGGGTGACAACCGCCGCTATTGACAATCTGCAGTTTAAGGAGCCCACCTATGAAGGGGAACTCCTGGTGCTTATCGGTTATATCACCTGCGTGGGCAAATCCTCCATGGAAGTAGAAATTGACACTTATGTAGAACGCTCAGACGGAATGAGGTATTCTGTAAACCGTGCATTCTTTGTAATGGTTGCCATGGATGAACAGGAGAATCCTATGCAGGTTCCGGATCTGGCAGTCACCTCAGAGTCAGAAAAGGCACGCTGCCAGGCGGGTAAGCTGAGGAAATCTATGAGATTGAACCGGTCTAAGACTGGGTTTTAAAAGAGCAGAGGGTCCGTGTGCCGGACCCTCTGTGATTTTATCGGGAGTTCTGTGTGTTTCAATGAGAAGAAGAGTGTAAAAAGTTTGTCAGGTATATTCCGGTTATGAGGAGCAGGACTATGGTTCCTGAGATAAGCAGCAGTGCCTGGACTGTCACAAAATCGGACAGGGGCCCGAACAGCACCATTCCGGCGGGAAGTGCGCAGGAGGTGGCAATCTGCATCAGACTGAAGATCCTTCCCTGCATTTCAGACGGTACCTTTTCCTGGAGTGTTACGGTGATCGGGGCGTTATAGCAGGGAGAGGTTATCCCGATCAAAGTGTTGCAGATCAGATAGATGGGAAATACGGGTGCGGCTCCCAGGCCCAGCATCAATACGCCGTAAAAGGCTCCGGACAGTATAGTGGTGTTCAATTTTTTCTTAAACCCGCCCCAGGAAGCTATAATAAGACCTCCCGTTATCATTCCCAGGCTGTAGGTCATTTCGCTGGCTGTTAATCGCCAGACTTCATTTCCGAAGGTACGGCTGACCATAAGAGGAGTCAGGAATGCAGACGGACTGATCAGAAACAGTATGACCAACTGAAAAACCAACAGTCTTTTGATAAAAGAATTTTCCTTCAAATACATAAAACCATTCTTAACTTCTTCAAGGCAGGAATTTCTGTCTTGGATTTTTTTTGTAAATGGTTTGATATAAATAGTAGCTGTAATTCCAACTCCAATAACCGCGGTGATGACATCAATAAACAAGGTTGCCTCCAGCGAAGCTGCGGACAATACCGCACCGCTGACAGCAGGTGAAATAAACATGATCACGGAAGAGAGAGTGCTGTTGATCCCATTGACTTTCATAAGCTGCTCTGTCGGAACAATCTGGGGAATAATGGCATTGACAGCAGGTGTTTGAATCCCTGTCCCGGCTGAACGGATAATGAGTACAGCCATGAGCAGCCACATACTCCTGCGTCCCGAAAGAAAAGATAAGGCCAGCAAAAAAGTTGATAAAGCAATCACAGAATCAGACAGCATGACCATTTTTTTACGGTCATAGCGGTCAATCCACACACCCCCAAAAAGGGAAATAACAATCTGAGGCAAAAACCCGCACAATGTTGAAAATGTGAGCATCCTTCCGGAAGAAGTGCTCAACGTGATATACCATACAATAGCATATTGCACAATAGACGAACCAAATAACGAAATTGTCTGAGCAGACAAAAACCGCCCGACAGAACTTTTCCAATTATATTCCTTCATAATATACATTCCTTTCAAAAATAAGTATAAAAGCAATCAATCCTGTATCCCCGCCCCTTCTCTCCACAGAAGCCTTAAAAAAGCACAAAAAAGAAGCTATGACAAAACATTGCCCATAGCCCCTCAACCAAAACGCCCCGTCTCAAAATCCATCAGGAAACAGGCACAACAACTAAAAGCATATACCAAAGTACACACTCCAATTGCCAATCCCATATTTCCCGATGAATAAAAGCAGTCACGCTCTATCTATCCTGCCGCGTCCAAACCCCGTCAAACAGTCCATTACATCTCACGATCAATGTTTCAGTATCCCACTGTCCAACTTATCCACACACAAACCAAGACATTAGTTTAAGCTCCGCACAATGCTTCATCGGACACAAATGCACAGAGCCGCCTCGCCTCTTCAGCTCATCTATAACAATTTTATTCATAAATCCCATACTCCTATCCAACCTACACCCACTCTACCAAATCCCCACCCCCAAGTCAACCCCCATTCCCCCTACATCATCCCCCATATCCCATCTCCGACTCATCTTTTTCCCCGGCGGACCCCGCCGCTACTCCCCTCCCCCCCCTTCCACAACCCAAGGCATAGTACCCCCTGTCACATCCTCCATTAACTCAATATCCCAGGCGGCTCAAAAAAAGCGCGAAGGGAGTGCAGAGGGTCCGGCGCCCGGACCCTTTGCGGTTTTCTGAATTTCCCCAAATTCACAACCCCCTTGCGAAACTGTCAGAAAAATCGTATAATACAAATATAAACACAGATAGGAAGTAGAAAGGAGCAGTGCATATGAAGACAATTACAATCAGCAGACAATACGGCAGCGGAGGACGCCAGGTGGCTTCTATGTTGGCAGAGAAGCTCGGAATTCCGTATTATGACAGCAATCTTTTATTGATCGCCGCCGAGAAATACGGGATCAGCCCGGGGCTGTTGAAAGAGTATGATGAGAAAAAGAACAGCAGTTTTCTTTTTGGGATTGCCATGCTTGCAGATGGTTATACAAATCAGGACAGAGTCATGCTTCCCTATAAGCTTTATCAGGCTCAGTGCGATTCCATGAAGCGGCTCAGCCAGGAGGGACCGTGTGTCTTTGTGGGAAGATGTGCCGACCAGATCCTGAAGGATGAATGTGAACTGCTCCGTGTATTTATTTATGCTTCCGATATGGAGGAACGGATCAGCCGCATCATGAAGGTGGATCAGATTTCCCAGAAGGAAGCTCCGGGCCGCATTGCCCAGAAGGACCGTCAGCGGAAGGATTACTATTACTTTCACACAGGACAGGAATGGGGAAAAAAGGAAAATTATGACTTATGCCTGAATACCTCTACGCTGGGCTACGAAGGGTGTGTGGATATCATTGAACGTATTGTAAAAGAACAGCAGTAATGACTGCACAATTTTAGACAATTTTTCCCACAAGGAAGCATTCCTTAAGGGAAGAAAACCTCCTATAATAAATCCATAAGATAGGAATTATAGGAGGTTTTCTTATGCAGTACGGGCATTTTGATAATGAAAAAAAAGAATATGTCATTGACCGTGTAGACCTGCCCACATCGTGGACTAATTATCTGGGTGTGAAGGACATGTGCGCGGTAATGAACCACACAGCTGGTGGATACATTTTTTATAAATCGCCGGAATATCACCGTATTACCAGATTCAGGGCAAATGCTGTTCCCATGGACCGGCCGGGGCATTATGTGTATCTGAGAGATGATGACAGCGGTGATTACTGGAGCGTATCATGGCAGCCTGTGGGTAAGCCCTTAGACCAGGCAAAGTATACCTGCCGTCACGGTATGTCGTATTCTGTATATGAATGTGATTACAGCAAAATCCATGCTTCCCAGAAGATGTCTGTTGCCATGGATGATCCGGTGGAGATTTGGGATGTCCGTATCAAGAATGAAGATGACCATCCGCGGAATTTAAGTGTTTTCTCTTATCTGGAATTTTCATTCCACCATATTGAGATGGATAATAAGAATTTTCAGATGAGTATGTATGCAACAGGTTCCTCCTATGAGGACGGGATTATTGAAGAGGATTTGTTTTACGAGGAGTTCGGGTTTCAGTTCTTTACCTCAAACTTTCAGCCGGACAGCTATGACTGCCTGAGAGACAGTTTCATTGGCCTTTATCATACAGAAGATAATCCGGTGGGCGTGGAACGGGGAGTTCTCAGCGGCAGCAGTGAGCTTGGCAATAATCATTGCGGAGCTTTACATAAGCGGCTGACCATAGAACCGGGAGAAGAGGTACGTGTTATTTTTCTTCTGGGAGAAGGAAGAAGAGAGAACGGTGCCAAAATGCGTGCCAAATACGGAAATCCTCAGAAGGTGGATGAGGTTTATGCACAGCTTGCTGACTTCTGGAATCAGAAGCAGGCAAAGCTGCAGATTGATACTCCAAATGAAGGAATGAATACCTTGATCAATGTGTGGACCTTGTACCAGGCGGAGATCAATGTCATGTTTTCCAGATTTGCCTCCTTTATTGAGGTGGGAGGCCGTACAGGACTTGGCTACCGTGATACATCCCAGGACGCTATGACGGTTCCTCATTCCAATCCGGAGAAATGCAGACAGAGGATCGTGGAACTTCTCCGCGGACTTGTAAAACAGGGATATGGACTTCATCTCTTCCAGCCGGAATGGTTTAATCCTGACGAGGAAGTCAAACCGTTTAAATCACCGACTGTTGTGCCGACGCCTAAGCTGTCTGATATGATTCACGGGCTTGAGGACACATGTTCTGACGATGCACTGTGGCTGATCGCTTCTATCACAGAGTATATCAAGGAAACAGGTGATTTTGATTTTCTGGATGAGGTTTATACTTATGCGGACGGCGGAGAAGGAAGCGTATATGAGCACATGAAGCGTATTCTGGACTTTTCAGCAGAGCAGGTTGGTGCTGACGGTGTGTGCAAGGGACTTAGGGCTGACTGGAATGACTGCCTCAATCTTGGGGGCGGTGAGAGCGCCATGGTTTCCTTCCTCCATTACTGGGCTTTGCAGAATTTCCTGGAACTGGCAGAATACAGGCGTGATGAGGCTGATGTGGAGAAATACACAGCTATGGCTGAACATGTGAAAGAAGTATGTGACAGAGAACTTTGGGATCAGGACTGGTATATCAGAGGTATTACCAAAAACGGCAGAAAAATCGGAACAGCCGAAGACGAGGAAGGCCGGATCCACCTGGAGTCAAATGCGTGGGCTGTGCTTTCCGGAGCAGCGCCCTACGACAAGGGAATTAAGGCCATGGACAGTGTCTATGAACAACTGTTTACTCCTTACGGAATTATGCTGAACGGTCCTGCTTATACAAAGCCGGATGATGATATCGGCTTTGTCACCAGAGTTTATCCGGGACTTAAGGAGAATGCATCTATTTTCAGCCATCCAAATCCCTGGGCATGGGCAGCAGAATGCAAGCTTGGCAGAGGAGACAGGGCGATGGAACTTTACAATGCTCTCTGTCCGTACTACCAGAATGACAAGATTGAAATCCGTGAGGCAGAACCCTATTCTTACTGCCAGTTTATCATGGGCAAGGATCACAGCGCATACGGCAGGGCACGTCATCCATTTATGACGGGTACCGGCGGCTGGGCATATTTTTCTGCCACACATTATATGCTGGGAGTCAGACCGCAGCTGGACAGCTTGGAGATCGATCCTTGTATTCCTGAGGGATGGGATGGATTCAGGCTCACAAGACAATGGCGGGGAGCCGAGTATGAGATACAGGTGGAGAATCCGGGACATGTTTCCAAAGGTGTCAAGGAATTATATTTAGATGGAAACCAGGTGCACAGTATATCTGCACAGGAATGCGGAAGCACCCACGTGGTAAGAGTTGTGATGGGATAACAGGAGGGAAATGCTATGATAAAATTTGGTACCGGAGGCTGGAGGGCCATTATAGGTGATGAATTTACAAAAGTAAATATACAGAAGCTTGCTAAGGCAATGGCAATGAAGATGGAAGACGAAGGTGCAACAGAGAAGGGAATCTGTATTGGTTATGACAGACGTTTTCTGGCAAAGGAGGCTGTAATGTGGGCCTGTGAGGTTTTTGCGGCAGAAGGTATACGCTGCTGGTTTGTAGACCGTTCCTCCCCCACTCCGCTGATCATGTATTATGTGATGGCTCATGATCTTCCTTACGGTATGATGGTAACTGCCAGTCATAATCCCGCTATCTATAATGGAATTAAAGTATTTACAAAGGGCGGAAGAGATGCGGACGAAACCCAGACTAAGGAGATTGAACGATATTTCGCGCTGGCAGAAGAAAGTATTGAAAAAGGAAATCCCCTTACAGCCATGCCTTATGAGAAGGCCCGTATGGCCGGTTTGGTTGTGGAATTCAACCCTCTTAACGAATATATTGACAATATAATTTCCCAGACAAATATGGATGCTATTCGTGAAAAGGGACTGCGGGTTGCCCTTGATCCTATGTATGGTGTAAGCCAGACATCTCTTAAGACTATCTTGTCCATTGCAAGATGTGAGGTGGAGACTATCCATGAGCGTCATGACACTTTATTCGGAGGAAAGCTTCCTGCTCCAAATGCAGCCACTTTGCGTTCCCTCCAGAATTACGTACTGGACCGTTATTGTGATATCGGTATTGCAACTGACGGTGATGCGGACCGTATCGGTGTGATCGACGACACCGGAAGATTCCTCCATCCCAATGATATTCTGGTGCTTCTCTATTACTATCTTGTGAAATATAAGGGATGGTCAGGTCCTGCTGTAAGAAATGTGGCTACCACCCATATGTTGGACCGCGTGGCGGAAAGCTTCGGACAGGTGTGCTATGAGGTTCCGGTGGGATTCAAATATATTTCCTCCAAGATGCAGGAGACAGATGCCATTATCGGCGGAGAGTCATCAGGCGGTCTGACAGTGAAGGGGCATATCAACGGAAAGGACGGTATTTATGCAGCAGCTCTTCTTGTTGAGATGATTGCAGTTACCGGAAAGCGCCTTTCTGAGATCGCCAGGGACATTGAACAGGAATATGGTTCTATTTTTATGGAGGAGAGAGATTACAAGTTCAGTGCTGAAAGAAAAGTGGAGATCCATAAGATATTGATGGAAGATAAATTACTGCCTGAGATGCCCCACGCTATTGAGAAAGTTTCCTATCTGGATGGCTGTAAGGTGTATTTTAAAGACGGAGGCTGGATCATTGCCCGTTTCTCAGGAACAGAGCCGCTGCTCCGTATATTCTGCGAGATGAGCACCCAGAATGAAGCTATTAAGTTATGTGAAATTTTTGAACAGTATCTGGAACTGAAATAATTTGTTTCGAAGAAAAATGTGACGGCAGGTAAGCGTTCAAGCCTGCCTGAACTGTTGCAACGGCAGAAGTATGATGACAGAAATGAGGCAGAAAAATGGCAGATATGCTTGTGAAACTCTATGATATAGAAGATATGCCTCAGCTTTATGAGAAGCTTGAGGGAAAAGGAATCCGGATTAAGCGTGCTCTTGGTATGGACACCTCAAAAATCCTTGATTTTGTGGCAGAACATTTCCATCAGGGATGGGTGGACGAATGCCGGGTGGCCCTGTTGAAACAGCCTTCCACCTGCTATATTGCAGTGAAGGAAAAAAAGGTGGTAGGTTTTTGCTGCTATGATGCTACTTATAAGGATTATGTAGGGCCCATCGGCGTAGATGAGAAAGAGAGAGCCCAGGGAATCGGGCAGGCGCTGATGCGTAAATGTATGGCAGCCATGCGGGAGGAAGGATATGGGTATGCCATAATAGGCTGGGCTGCAGAAAAAGCTATGCCTATGTATGAACGAAGCTTTGGGGCTATGGAAATACCGGATTCTCATCCAGGTATTTATGCCAATATGGTTGAAGCAGATGATTAAAAAATAAAGTTTGTATGATGTTTCCGCCGGGGGACTGCCGTGCATGATAAATGCAGGGCAGCCCTCCGGTATTTTCGTGTTTTTATGAATAACGCAATTTTTTACATTTTTGTGTTTCTTTTGGAAACCTGGTGTATTCCTTGGGGAGACATGCTAAAATAGGTATTGGAAAACATAAATACATAGTGAGGGCAGGGTTATGAAAAAGAAAAAAAGAACATCCCTGAAATGGAAGCTTATCAGCATAATGCTGATGTACTGGGTTTTGCCGTTTCTTGTGATCATCGGAACGATTGGGACTTATATGCTTACAAGCCAGGAAAGCAGCCAGATGGAACGTCTTATATCCCAGGTAGAGCTGAATACAAAAATCTGTGTTGAGCGCATACAAGGAGTCATCGCAGATTCCAGACAGGCCAATTATGACAGGATCCTGTATGATCAGTACAAAAAATATAAGCGGGGAGAAGTGGGGAAGAGTGTGCTGGATAATTCAATTCAGACATATCTGGACTCCCAATATTCTCAGAAAAAGAATAATTCCATTGCTGTGTTTATGCTGGCGGATGAGCCGCTGACAAATAAGACAACCAGTTACAATTTCAGTACAGGAGGCAGCTTTGCTCAGATTACTACTTTTTTTAATAAGGATGCGGAGGAGGTTCTTGCTTATGCGGAGACTCTGGATACAGCGGTTGGCTTCTTTCAGCAGGACGGCAGATTATATATTGTCAGGAACATGATGGACAGTAAATTTGTACCATGGGGAATTTTGGTAAACCGCATAAATGTAGATTACTGTTTTGAAACATTATTGAAATTTCAGGAGGATTTTAATGTCAGAGTCAATCTGAATCAGGTGCCGATCATTGAAACAGGAGATGATTCCGCATGGAATAATGTTCCTGAGCTGGTTTTTGAAAGAAAAGCTTCCTATATGTTCCATAAGGACAGAGCCTACACTTATCATAAAGTGAAGGACAGTGATTTCCAACTGAGCCTGGTACTCAATGCTAAAAAGAGTGACCTGTTTACCCCTCTTTACGGTTATATTTACGTGGTTCTCCTCATGGTACTGCTGCTTCTGCCCATGCTTTTACTTTTCTTGTGGCTTTCCAGAAAGTACCTGTCACGGCCGGTAGACCAGATGATGGCTGGTGCCAAAGAGATAGAAGGGGGAAATCTGGGTTATCAGCTGGCAGGTGATACGGGCAGCCTGGAATTTGAGTATCTTAGGGAATCTTTTAACCATATGTCAGAGCGGCTGAAATATCAGTTCGACCATATCTATGAGGAGGAGCTGGCCCTGAGGGATGCTAAGATCATGGCCCTGCAGTCTCATATAAATCCTCATTTTATGAATAATACATTGGAGATCATTAACTGGGAGGCACGTCTTTCCGGAAATGAGAAGGTGTCAAAGATGATCAGTTCTCTGTCTACTCTGATGGATGCTGCGATTGACAGGAAAAAAATGCCGGTGGTTCCGCTGTCAGAGGAGATGATCTATGTCAATGCCTATCTTTATATCACATCGGAGCGCCTTGGAAAGCGGCTGGTCATCCAAAAGGAGCTTCCGGAAGATATCATGAAGATCAAGGTTCCAAGGCTGATCATGCAGCCTATTATAGAGAATGCCATTGAGCATGGCGTTGTTCCCATGGGGAGCGGATGTGTGCGGATCCAGGGAAGAAGAGAAGAGGAGTATCTCTATCTGGATATTATTAATGACGGAGAATTTACCAAGGAGGATGAAGAGCGGGTGGCCAGGCTGCTTGCACCGGATTATGATACCAGCAAGGAATCTTCTGGAAATATGGGGATTGCCAATGTTAACCAGCGCCTCCGGATCCTTTATGATGAATCCTGCGGATTGTCCATCCGTAAGCTGGGTGAGATGCAGGTGATATCAACATTGACAATTCTTGTCTCTGATTGATTAATCTTGTAGTGCAAAAGGAACAACAAAATACAACAAATGGCAGGTTTAGTTATTCAAATTTCCAACTCCAGGAGGTATTATATAGCTACAAGATGAGTTCCGGGGTGTAAGGAACAAACCAATAAAAGCAAATGAATTCAGGAGGGAAAGAAATGAAGAAAAAAGTTTTAAGCGCATTATTATGCGGCGCAATGGCAGCAACAATGATTCCTATGGGAGCAACAAGTGTAATGGCAGATGATGGAGTATCTTTGAATGTAACAACTACCTTTGCCGGAACAGAGAGCAACGTACAGGAGTATCAGGACGCTGTGAAAGCATGGGAAGAAGAAACCGGAAATAAAGTAGAAGATTCCTCAGGAAGCGCAGATGAGACATTTAAAGCTCGTGTTATCTCTGACTTTGAGACAGGTGCAGAACCGGATGTATTATTCTACTTTAACGGAAATGACTCCAACCCATTTGTAGAAGCAGGCAAGGTAATGTCCATAGATGAGATCCGTGAGGTATATCCGGATTATGCTTCCAATATGAATGATGACAAGATTCCTGCATCTCCGGTTGACGGTGTGAAATATGCAGTTCCGTTCTACGGATATTGGGAAGGCCTTTATGTGAACAAGGCTGTCCTGGAAGAAGCCGGTGTAGAAATCCCGGGTGCAGAGACCACATGGGATCAGTTCCTGGAAACCTGCCAGAAGATTAAAGATGCAGGCTTCACACCAATCGCTGCTTCTCTTGCAAAAGAGCCGCATTACTGGTTTGAGTATGCTATCTACAATCATGACTCTTTCACAACACATACAACACTTCCGACTGCTATAGATGACGAGGCAGGAAAAGCTTGGCTGGCTGGTATGGAAGATATCAAAGAACTGTACGAAAAAGGCTTTTTATCTGAAAATACAAACAGTGCAACAGCAGACGAAGTATTCCAGAGCTTCCTGGAAAACAAATCCGCATTCTATGTAGACGGCTCCTGGAAAATGGGCGGTATCAAAGAAGGCACTGATGACGTTGATAACTTTACAGTAACTTATGTTCCTGGAAACGGTGACCGTAAGAGTACAGATATCATTGCGGGATTATCTTCAGGATGGTACATCTCCAAAAAATGCTGGGAAGACGAGAGCAAACGTGACGTGGCAATAGATTTCATCAACTACTTTATCAACGATGAAAGAGTTTCCGAATTTGCAGGCACAGCAACAACAGCTCTGACAAACGGTGTTACAATTGATGAAAGCAGCCTTACAAACCTTGAAAAAGATGCCCTTGCTATGCTGAAAGATTCAACAGCTGTTACAGGCGCTGCTCAGGACCTGCTGACTCAGGACGAGAGATCTCCGATCTTTGATAACATGCCTCAGATCGTAGAGGGACAGACATCTACCGAAGATGCACTTCAGGGAGTTCTGGATGCAGTTGAGGAAAATAAAGAATAACCAGGCACACTGTACAAAATAAACAAAACGGCCGGAGGGAAACTCCTCCGGCCCATTTTAGGCAAAGAGGGTGTTATCATGAATATTTATAAGAATAAAAAACCAGCATTTTTCTTTCTCATCCCGGCTTTCCTTTTTATGATCGTGTTTCTCTACTATCCATTTCTCCAGAATATCTTAAACAGCTTCATGAAAATCAAAAACCTGGGAGGGGCGGCAAAAGGTTTAAACGATCCCGTTTATAAAAATTATTTAATGCTTCTGCAGGATGAAAATGTAAGAATGGCATTAAAAAACACATGTATCATGATTGTCGTGACCCTGATCGGTCAGGTGGGCATCGCTATTATCCTGGCAATGCTTGTGGACAATATTAAAAGAGGCGCTAAATTTTTCCGCATTGTATACTTTTTCCCAATCGTAATTTCCGCAACCGCATTAGGTGTTTTATTTAATCTTATTTTTCAGTTTGACGGCGGTATGTTAAGCCAGCTGGTCGGACACAACGTGAATTGGAAAGAACTGCATCCGCTCACTGTTATGATGACGCCGGTTACGTGGCAGTATGTAGGCTTTTATTTTATCATTCTGGTGACGGGGCTTAATAATATCCCGGATGAACTTTATGAATCAGCATCTATTGACGGAGCAACCAGATGGCAGAGAGTACGCTTTATATCCTGGCCCCTTCTCCACAATGTGGTATGTACCTGTTCCGTACTTGCAGTTACAGGTGCATTGAAGGTATTTGACCTGCCATGGGTAATGTTCCCCAACGGAGCACCCCTGGGCAAGACATGGCTTACCGGTACATACATGTATTATAAAACCATGCAGTCTCCGGATATTGACTACAGTTCAGCAATTGCACTTGTTATTGTAATCCTTGGTGTACTTCTTTCAAAGGTGGTCAATGCCATCTTCAAAGAGCGAGACTATTAAAAGGGGGAGATAGAAATGAAGAAAAAGAAAGCAGCATCAGTCAACACAGGCATTATATATGCGATTTTGGCTGTATGGGCATTGACAACTATTTACCCCATTGGCTGGGTTATTATGAATTCCTTTAAGGACAAGAAAAAGATCATGTCCGATTCATTCAGTATTCCTTTAGGGAAGCTGTTTACCACATCCAACTATACAGAAGCCTTTGAAAAAGTAAATATGCTCAGTGCATATAAAAACAGTATCATTATTTCCGGATGTGTTGCCCTTGTAGTTATTTTGTTTGCAGGAATGGCATCTTATGCACTGGTACGCTACAAATTCAAGTTTAACAGTGCCTTATATAACCTGGTTATCGCGGCTATGATGTTCCCGGTATTTTCAACTATCATCCCGGTATTCCGCATGGAATACCAGTGGGGGATCGCAGGCTCAGGAAAGGTATCCCTGGCGCTGCTGTCAGTGATATTGCCCCAGATAGCAGGAAATCTTGCTTTTGCCATTGTGGTGCTGACCGGATATATAAAGAGTCTGCCTGTGGAACTGGAAGAAGCAGCATTTATGGAAGGCTGCAATGCATATCAGATTTTCTTCAAGGTTATCATGCCTCTGACGAAACCTTCCTTTGCCACAGTTGGTATTTTCAGCTTTCTGTGGAGTTACAATGATTTGTTCACTCAGCAGTTCTTCCTCAGAAATAAAGAGGAATGGGCTATTACAAGACTTCTTTTGGAGATATCCTCCAAGGAAGGAACAAACTATGGATTGATGGCAGCAGTAGTAACCTTAGTAGTTGTTCCGCTGTTAATTGTTTACATCTGCCTGCAGAAATACATAATCAAAGGCATGACAGCAGGAGCTGTCAAAGGCTAAGAATATTTTTACATAAGATGGGCATTCGTTTATTGGACGGATGCCCTTTTTTCTGGTATACTAAAGAAGTATTCAGGGGGTAAAATACAATGTATGATGTAGTGATTATTGATGATGAACCCATAATAGTGGAAGGTATCTCCAAGCTGGTGCCATGGGAGAAATACGGCTGCCGTGTGGCTGCCTGTGCTTATAACGGAAAGGAAGGACTGGAGGTTATCCGGGCTCATCAGCCGGATATTATTCTGTCGGATATTTCCATGCCGGGATTGGACGGGCTTAAGATGATAGCAGCCCTTAAGGTTGAGTTTCCGGACATGCAGATCAGCATACTTACGGGATACCGGGATTTTGATTATTGTCAGGAGGCAATACGGCTGGGAGTCACCCGTTTTCTCTTGAAGCCCTCCAAGCTTGAGGAGATTGAGGAAGCCCTTGCTGTGATGGCAGAAAATTTAAGAAAGAAAAATATTGTCCATGAAGACATTGACCATGAGGAGAGCCCTGCCGGGAGCTTCATTGTGAAAAATGCAATTCAGTATATGGAAGAGCATTACAGTGAGAAATTGTCCCTTAACAAGGTGGCGGAGAAGACCTATGTAAGCCAGTGGCATTTGAGTAAGCTTCTGAATAAGCAGGAAGGGAAAAATTTTTCTGAAATCCTGAACCAGATACGGATCGACAATGCCAAGGAGCTGCTGAAGGAGCCGTCTTACCGGATTGCAGATATATCTGAAATGGTGGGTTTCACAGATGTGGCTCATTTTTCCAGAGTGTTTAAAAAATTAGAAGGAATTTCTGCCAATGAATACAGAAATACAAGACTGTGAATTATGAAAAGGCAGTGATGAAAGTCTAAAAATTATATGAAATCCTCCGGCGATTGGTTGACAAGAATGGGATACTCTGCAATAATGTGAACTAGTAATAGTCAAAAATGACATGGATTCCATTTAATGGGAGGAAAATATAAATGAGAAAACGATACTTGATACTTGCCGGTATTTTGTCAGCGGCTCTGGTGGCAGCAGGATGCGGGAAGAAAGCCGAAGAAGATAAGACTGAGAAGCAGGCTCAGGTGACTGTGGCGGCGGATAAAGGTGAAGGTGCCGGAGAAGATCTTGTGGACATGCAGAAAACCACAGGGGAGAACTCGGACATTAAGAATGTTATGGGAGCCAAGACAGAGACTTCATCCCAGCTGGTGATCATAAATGGGACAGGCGCAGAAGTGGCTGCTGTTTATATCCGTCCGAATACAGAGGACGGTGATGATGATGAATGGGGCGATGATCTGGTAAACGGCGCATTTACCCTGAAGGATAAAGAGAAAGCCCTGTACTATTATGACAAGGATGCAAAGGATGATGAGGGGAAAGCGGTTACAGCATATGATATCCGTATTACCTATACAGATGAAGACAGAAGTGAATGCTTCTTCAGAAAAATCCCTCTTCCTACTGTGACACAGATCACTCTTTTGATGGATGGTAAAGATGAGGATGCCATTCCCTATGCTTCTTATGTGACACAGAATAAGAAAACAGTTTCCACTCTCCAGGAGGTGAAGAAGCGTCTGGGACTGACAGATGACGGCAGCAGTTCATCCACTGACAGCACAGACAGCAGTACGCAGCCAACCCAGGCCCCGGAACAGACCCAGGCCCCGGCTGACGGCGATGGCAATAATGATGGAGATGATCCCTACGGCGATCTGCAGAAGCAGCCGGAAGATCCTATTAAGACGGCGGAGAGTTATATAGGCAAGTCTTTGAACGATTTGATAGGTGCCTGCGGAGAACCTACCTCCAATTCCTATGAGGATGAGCCGGAGACTGGGCAGACAGGATATCATTATTATGACACGTTCACCGTGTCCACATCAGTTGATGAGGATGGAAATGAAGTTGTGGCCGGTGTATGGTAAAATTAAGAAGCTGAGGTAGAGAAACATGGTTATGAAACGAGTATTATTAAAATTGAGCGGCGAAGCTCTCGCCGGTGAGAAGAAGACAGGTTTCGATGAAGCGACTGTCATTGAAGTGGCGAAGCAGATCCGTACGATTGTGGATGAAGGCTTGCAGGTAGGGATTGTCATCGGAGGAGGAAACTTCTGGAGAGGACGTACCAGCGAGACGATCAACCGTAATAAGGCAGATCAGATAGGAATGCTGGCTACTATTATGAACTGTATTTATGTGTCCGATATCTGCAGATATCTTGGACTGAAGACAGAGATTTACACCCCCTTTGCCTGCGGAACCTTCACAAGCCTCTACTCTAAGGACGGGGCAGAGGACAGCTTTGCAGAGGGAAAGGTTGTATTTTTTGCCGGCGGCACGGGACATCCATATTTTTCTACGGATACAGCCACAGTGCTGCGTGCTGTGGAGATTGAGGCAGACGCCATCCTTCTGGCCAAGGCAGTGGATGGTATCTATGACAGCGATCCTAAGGTAAATCCAAATGCAGTGAAATACGATGAAATATCTATAGAAGAAGTGGTGGACAAGAAACTGGCAGCCATGGACCTGACTGCATCAATCATGTGTCTGGAACAGAAAATGCCTATGCTGGTCTTCGGACTGGAAGAGAAAAACAGTATTGTCAATACTGTTCACGGTAAATTCTCCGGCACCAAAGTGACCGTGTAGAAAATAGAGTAAAAACAGGAGAGGGAGATTAAACAAATGGATGAAAGAATTCAGAAATATGAAGAGAAAATGAAAAAGACTTTAAGTGGGTTCGAAGCTGAGCTGGTAACTATCCGTGCAGGACGCGCCAATCCGCATATTCTTGATAAAATCACAGTAGACTATTATGGAAGCCCCACACCTCTTCAGCAGGTGGCAAATGTAACAGTGCCGGAGGCAAGGATGATCCAGATCCAGCCATGGGAGTCCAGTCTGATCAAAGGGATTGAGAAAGCAATCCTTACCTCTGATCTTGGCCTGAACCCAAACAATGACGGCAAGGTTATCCGCCTGGTATTTCCTGAACTTACAGAGGAGCGCCGTAAGGAGCTGGTAAAAGATGTAAAGAAAAAAGGAGAAGGTGCCAAGGTTGCTGTCCGTAATATCCGCCGTGATGCAAATGATGCCTTTAAGAAATTGACAAAGCAGGATGTCTCCGAGGATGAAGTAAAAGAGCTTGAGGAGAAAGTCCAGAAATTAACAGACAAATATATAAAAGAAATCGATGCGGCAATAGATAATAAATCAAAAGAAATCCTGACTGTTTGATCAGGACCGGATAGAAGAGAGCTCCAGCATAAGAGCTCTCTTTCCGCGTTGCCGGATATGTCTGACAAGGTACGGAAATATATCAGGCATAAGGCGAGAAAGGAGAACACATGAATGTACCCAATCATATAGCCATTATCCTTGATGGAAACGGGCGATGGGCTAAGGCGAAAGGAATGCCCCGCAGCTATGGTCATGTGAAGGGCTGTGCCAATCTGGAAACAATCTGTGACGACATGAAAGAGCTGGGTGTGAAATACTTGACAGTGTATGCATTTTCCACAGAGAACTGGAAGCGTTCACGGGAGGAAGTAGAAGGCCTCATGAAGCTCTTCCGCAGCTATCTTAAGAAATGTCTGAAAATCGCTGAGAGAAATAAAATGCGCGTAAGGGTGATTGGAGATACGAAGGCTTTTGATCAAGATATCCAGGACAGAATTGCCCAGCTTGAGGAGTTTTCCAAAGACTATGATGAACTTTATTTTCAGATCGCCCTTAACTATGGAAGCAGAGATGAGATTCTCAGGGGAGTGCGGCGGCTGGCACAGGATGCTGCCTCTGGTAAAGTAAAGCCGGAGGAAATAGATGAGGAGATCTTTGAAAGTTATCTTGATACAGCAGGGATACCGGACCCGGATTTTATGATACGTACCAGCGGAGAGCTGAGATTGTCCAACTATCTTTTGTGGCAGATGGCGTACACGGAATTTTATTTTACAGATGTGGCCTGGCCTGATTTTGATAAATCAGAGCTTATTAAGGCAATAGAGAAATATAATGAAAGAGACAGAAGATACGGGGGAGTAAAGGGGGAATAAAGATGTTTAAGACAAGGCTCTTAAGCGGAATCCTGTTGGTGGCTGCTGCGTTGCTGACGATCATAAGCGGAGGCTATGTACTGTTTTTTACACTGCTGTGCATCTCTCTGATCGGAATGCAGGAGCTTAACAGCGCCATGAAAGTGCGTGACGGGGGCTTTAATTCCCTTGAAATTGCAGGTTATGCAGGTGCAATACTGTACTATGCCGCTGTACTGGTTGATTTCGAAAAATACGGAACTATGGCAATTCTGGCATCGCTTGTGATTCTGATGTTTGTGTATGTATTTTCCTATCCGAAATACAATGCCAATCAGATAATGGCCTCCTTTTTCGGAGTAGCTTATGTGGCAGTGATGCTGTCCTTCATTTATCTTACCAGAAATCTTCCCCAGGGTAAGTTTCTGGTTTGGCTCATATTTCTCTGTTCCTGGGGCTGTGACACCTGTGCTTACTGTGTGGGCGTACTCATAGGAAAACATAAGATGGCGCCTGTACTCAGCCCGAAGAAATCAGTGGAAGGTGCAGTGGGAGGCGTTGTGGGTGCGGCGCTTCTGGGTGTTGCCTATGCAGCGGCTACTGGAGGGATAATGACAGAATATGCCATTATCTGTGCAGTAGGTGCGTTGATTTCCATGATAGGTGATTTGGCGGCCTCTGCAGTCAAGAGAAATCAAGGGATTAAAGATTATGGAAAACTGATTCCGGGACATGGAGGAATATTGGACCGTTTTGACAGTGTTATTTTTACAGCGCCGGTAATTTATTTTCTGGCGAAGATGGTGTTCGGAGTGTGAGATCCGGGCAGGCGGGATTTTGCCGTATAGTTATCAAAGAAAGGATTTATCATGAAGAAAATAGCAATATTAGGCTCTACGGGGTCTATCGGAACGCAGACTCTGGATGTGGTACGGGCAAACAAGGATCTGCAGGTACTGGGGATCAGTGCAGGCAGTAATGTGGAAAAACTTGAGAGTCAGGTGAGAGAATTCTCGCCAAAACTCGTGGCGGTGTGGAAGGAAGATGCGGCCAGGGATTTGGCTGTGCGTATCCAGGATACGAAGACCAGGGTGGTAAGCGGCATGGATGGCCTGTTAGAGCTCGCCCGTATGGAGGAAACAGAGATCCTTGTGACAGCTATTGTCGGCATGATCGGTATCCGCCCTACTATGGAGGCGATTCGCTCAGGAAAGGATATAGCCCTTGCAAATAAGGAGACTCTTGTCACAGCAGGACACCTTATTATGCCTTTGGCAGAGGAGTGCGGTGTCCGGATCCTTCCGGTGGACAGTGAGCACAGTGCGATTTTTCAGGCTCTCCACGGAGAGTATAAAGAAGAGATACATAAGCTGTTGATCACAGCCTCCGGCGGTCCTTTCCGGGGAAAAAAGAGGGAAGAGCTTGTGAATGTTACCCTGGCAGACACTCTCAGGCATCCTAACTGGGTGATGGGACAGAAGATCACAGTAGATTCAGCTACCCTTGTAAATAAGGGACTGGAGGTCATGGAAGCCAAATGGCTTTTTGGGATGGAGCTTGATCATATTCAGGTGGTGGTCCAGCCTCAAAGTATCATTCATTCCATGGTGGAATTTAAGGACGGAGGGATCATGGCACAGCTTGGCACGCCGGATATGCGTCTTCCGATCCAATATGCTCTGTATTATCCCCACAGAAGATTCCTTGACGGAGAGCGCCTTGATTTCGCAAAATTAAGACAAATAACATTTGAAGAACCGGATATGGAAACCTTTCAGGGACTGCCTATGGCTATGGATGCGGCTGAAAGGGGCGGCAGTATGCCCACAGTTTTCAACGCTGCTAACGAGCTGGCAGTAAGAAAATTTTTGCAGGAGAAGATTGGTTTTCTGGATATTTATGAAATTATCGGGCAGTCTATGGGCAGACATACTATTATTGAAAAGCCTGGCCTGGAGGAGATCCTGGCAGTAGAAAAAGAGACTTATCAATGGATTGAAAGCAGGTGGTAAATTGAAAATAATTATTGCAATTTTGATATTCAGTGCGGTGATTCTGTTTCATGAGCTGGGGCATTTCCTTTTGGCAAAGAAGAACGGTATTGTGGTGACGGAATTTTCTCTGGGAATGGGACCAAGACTGGTGAGTACTGAAAAAAACGGTACCCGCTATTCTATAAAGGTATTTCCCATCGGCGGCTCCTGCGCCATGCTGGGAGAAGATACCGGGGAGGATGAAAAACCCGGTACCTTTAATTCTGCGCCTGTATGGGGAAGAATATCAGTCGTGGCAGCAGGCCCGATTTTCAACTTTATTCTTGCTTTTGTCATCGCTGTGATAATCGTTGCCTTTGTGGGCTATGAACCTCCGGAAATCATGGAGGTCCAGAAGGGCTCCCAGGCAGAGGCTGCAGGGTTAAAAGCGGGAGATATGATCACAGAATATCAGGGGTATCATATTGATCTGGGAAAAGATTTATATGTATATACATTCCTGAACGAACTGACAGAGGAGCCGGTTCATCTTACAATAGAGCGTGACGGTAAGAAACAGGAAATTTCCTATACACCAGATATTAATGTCCGTTATCTTTTAGGGTTTAACCGCAAGGATGCACAGTCCATGGAAGTGGAATCCCTTATTGAAGGAATGCCCCTGGCAGATGCAGGGGTAAAGGCGGGAGATGTGATCACATCCATAAATGGTGTGCAAATTAAGGATGGAGATGCATATGAGAAATACATTTCTGCCAACCCTTTGTCAGATGTGCCGGTGAAGATTACTTATATGCGTGATGGATTAGAATATGAGACTGAGATCACTCCCAGGGAATATCGCACGCCTCAGCTGGGGTTTGCTTACAATGTGGGCTGTGTAAAAGCGGAAGGTCTGGACATTCTGAAGTACGGTGCCGTTGAAGTGAAATACATGATACGCACTACTGTTTTAAGCCTGAAAGAACTCATTACCGGCGGTCTGGGAGTAAAAGATTTAAGCGGGCCTGTGGGCGTGGTGGATGCAATTGGCCAGACTTATGAACAGAGCAAAAGTGAAGGAACCATGATGGTGTGGATGAATATGCTGAATATGGTGGTTCTGCTGTCAGCGAACCTGGGTGTGATGAATCTGCTTCCTTTCCCTGCTTTGGACGGCGGCCGTCTGGTCTTTTTGATCGTGGAGGCTGTGCGCAGGAAACCTGTGAACCGTGAGCTGGAAGGCATGATCCATTTTGCCGGTCTGATGCTTCTCATGGTCCTAATGGTAGTTGTAATGTACAATGATATTTTAAAAATTTTCTGATGGAACAGTTAAAACATTCCGCATGAGACATAAATAAGATGCATAGAATCCTATGAGAGCAATTGAAGGGGAATTATATGTATCCATATGGAAAGATACGTGCCCAGCAGGAAAACGTAGACCGGGGAAGGCTGCAGGTCACAGTGCTGAACAGTGATGATAACCGTCCGGTGGAAAATGCCCTGGTGCAGATTTCTTATACAGGGGATCCGGGCAGTGTGCTGGAAGAAGTAAGAACAGATTCTTCAGGGCAGACTCCGGTGCTGGACCTTAAAGCTCCGCCCCTGGAGTACAGTATGGAGCCTGTGGAAGAGCAGCCATATTCAGAATATACAGTGCAGGTTACAGCGGAGGGCTATGAGCCTAAAGAAGTGGCAGGCACAGAGGTGCTGCCCGAGGTGCTTGCCTGGCAGCCCGCCTTGCTGCGTCCCAGGCCGGAGTCACCGGAAAGCTACCAGAGGGTTGTTATCCCGCCTCATACCCTATTTTATAATTATCCGCCGAAGATTGAAGAGGCGGAGATCAAACCCATGGATGAGAGCGGGGAAATCGTCTTAAGCAGGGTAGTCATTCCTGAGTATGTGATCGTCCACGATGGTCCTGTGGGGGATAATTCGGCCTCTAATTATTATGTGAGATACAGGGACTATATTAAGAATGTTGCAAGCAGCGAGATATATGCCACATGGCCGGACGATACCATCAGGGCGAATGTGTTGGCTATCATGTCTTTTACATTAAACAGGGTTTATACAGAATGGTACAGGAACAAGGGATATGATTTCACGATCACATCCTCTACTGCTTATGACCATAAATGGATTTATGGCAGAAATGTTTTCGACACCATTGACCGCGTTGTTGATGAATTATTTGAGAATTATCTTTCCAGACCCAATGTGCGCCAGCCTATTCTGACACAATACTGCGACGGACGTCAGGTTCAGTGCAGAGACAGGGGATGGATGACCCAGTGGGGAAGCAAATCCCTGGGGGATCAGGGATACTCGCCCATAGAGATTCTACGGTATTATTACGGCAATGATATGTATATCAATGTGGCAGAAGAGGTATCGGGCGTACCGTCATCCTGGCCTGGATATGACCTGGATATCGGTGCTACAGGGGATAAGGTAAGACAGATGCAGGAGCAGCTTAATGTGATCGCAGGAGCGTATCCTGCCCTTCCTCAGATTGCAGTTGACGGTATCTTTGGCGAAGGTACGAAAGAGGCCGTGCGTACATTTCAGAATATTTTCGGTCTGCCTGTCACAGGTATTGTGGATTACCCTACCTGGTATAAGATCCAGGAAATTTATGTGGGTGTCAGCAGGATCGCAGAGTTAAATTAAAAAGAACACAGCCTGTAGAACAGACGTATTTGCGCCGGATTCTACAGGCTGTGTTTGTTTTATGGTTTTCCTCACGATGGCGGATTTCGTCAATACGTGCGTGAAAGAGAAGATGTATTTTCCTGTTGAATTAAAAAAACCTTGATTCACAGGATTACTGTAAATCAAGGTTTATCATGCGGAAGATGGGACTTGAACCCACACGAGCGCATTGCTCACAAGATCCTTAGTCTTGCTCGTCTGCCAGTTCCGACACTTCCGCATATCGCATTTCGTAGGATTCTTTCGTTTCTCCCTCGCGACAAGTGGTAGTATATCAAATGTAAAATAGAAAGTCAACACCTTTTCGAAAAAAAGTTAAAAAAATTTTCAACATTTTTTTGAAAAAAAGAGGAATTTGAAATTTTGTGTAGAATATAATTAATAAGAGGTATTTTGTCAGTCTGTGGAGGAATTGCCTATGAATATACGGGAGAGCATGGAATTAAGGGAAATGGAGCTTCTGAGTCCTTATGCCGCTCACAGCGGCGATTCTAAAGGCCGGGACAGGCCGGAGGAGGAGTGCGATGTGCGGACGGCATATCAGAGGGACAGGGACAGGATTCTGCACTGTAAAGCGTTCAGGCGTCTGAAAGATAAGACACAGGTGTTCCTGGCGCCGCAGGGAGACCATTACAGAAACCGTTTGACCCACACCCTGGAAGTGTCACAGATTGCCCGCACGATCGCCAAGGCATTGCGTCTGAATGAAGATTTGGTGGAGGCAATTGCGCTGGGGCATGATTTAGGCCATACACCTTTTGGCCACGCCGGAGAGCGGGCTTTGGACAGAGTACATCCGGATGGGTTTGCCCACTATAAACAGAGTATCCGGGTTGTACAGGTTCTGGAGAAAGACGGAGAGGGACTTAACCTCACATGGGAAGTGCGTGACGGAATCCTTAACCACCGCACCAGCGGAAGGCCGTCTACTCTGGAAGGGCAGGTGGTACGCTTTTCAGACAAGATCGCCTATATCCACCACGATATGGATGATGCCCAGAGAGCCGGTATCATTACAGAGGATGATATACCCATCACCTTGAGAATGCTGTTGGGTTATACCACACGAGAGAGACTGAACACTTTTGTCCATGACATTATCGAAAACAGCATGGACAGAGATACCATACAGATGTCATCAGAGATCCAGGAGGCATTGATGGACCTGCGTTCCATTATGTTCCGCAATGTTTATGAGAATCCGGTGGCAAAGAAAGAGGAACAGAAAGCAATTAAAATGCTGACAGAATTATATGAGTATTATATAGAGCATCCTGATGCAATGTCCAGGGAATACCGTGAATTGGTGGTGCTTAAGGGCGAGAAGAAGTCACAGGCAGTCTGTGATTATCTCTCAGGTATGACAGACCAGTATTCCATGGATAAATTCCGGGAAATCTACATACCAAGAGCATGGGAGGTCTATTGATGGAAAAGGAGGATCAGCATGCGGTATTCGGACGATATCATTGAAGATGTGAGGATGAAAAATGATATTGTTGATGTGATATCCCAGTATGTAAAACTGAACAGAAAGGGCAGCTCTTATTTCGGGCTGTGTCCTTTCCACAATGAGAAAACACCGTCATTCTCCGTCACGCCCTCCAAGCAGATGTATTATTGCTTCGGCTGCGGCGCAGGGGGGAATGTATTCAACTTTATCATGGAGTATGAAAATTTTACTTTCGGAGAGGCACTGCAGTATCTGGCCGAGAGGTCGGGAGTGGAGCTTCCGAAGATTGAATACTCAAAAGAAGCCCGGGAGAAGGCTGAACGGAAAGCAACCCTGCTGGAGATCAATAAGCAGGCAGCCCAGTATTTTTATTATCAGCTTCGCAGGGAGAATGGCCGTACCGCTTATGCATATCTCACAGGAAGAGGGCTGAGTGAGGAGACAATAAAGAAATTCGGTCTCGGCTATTCTGATAAGTACAGTGATGATCTGTACAAATATTTGAAGGGGAAGAAGTACAGCGATGAGCTTCTGCGGGAATCAGGACTTTTCAGTGTGGATGAGCGTCATGGCATGTATGACAAGTTCTGGAACCGGGTGATTTTTCCCATCATGGATGTAAATAACCGGGTCATCGGATTCGGCGGACGTGTCATGGGAGACGGGAAGCCCAAATATCTGAATTCCCCTGAGACGAAGATTTTTGACAAAAGCCGGAATCTGTACGGCCTGAATGTGGCCAGGACAACGAGGAAAAACCATTTGATCCTCTGTGAGGGCTATATGGATGTGATTTCCATGCATCAGGCCGGTTTCACCAATGCAGTGGCATCCTTGGGAACTGCTCTTACGTCGGGTCATGCCAGCCTGCTGAAGCGCTACACTCAGGAGGTCCTGCTCCTTTACGACAGTGATGAGGCAGGAGTCAAGGCAGCTCTACGGGGGATCCCTATCCTTCGGGAGGCAGGGGTGAATTCCCGTGTGGTAAGCCTGAAGCCCTACAAGGATCCTGATGAATTTATTAAAAACATGGGGGCAGAGGCTTTTGAGCAACGCCTTGGAGAAGCTATGGACAGTTTTATGTTCCGTGTGAATATAGCTGAGGGCGATTTTCCTATGGAGGAGCCTCAGGGCCAGAACCGTTTTTTTGAGCGGTGTGCCCAGATGCTGCTGGAACTTTCAGATGAGCTGGAGAGAAACCTTTACATTGAGGCCATTGTAAAACAATACCGCCGCTATGGAATCAGCAACGAGGATTTGCGTAAGCGAGTGAATACACTGGCGATGAAGGGAACCCCCGCAGAGCGGAGGGTACAGCCGAAAAGCGGCAGCCCTGAGACAAAGAAGAAGGAGTCGGCAGCCGAGAAGTCACAAAAGCTTATGCTTACCTGGCTGGTGAATTATCCGGGGATTTTCTCCACAGTGGAGAAATATATCAAACCGTCAGATTTCGTGGTCCCTCTTTACCGGCAGGTGGCAGGGATGCTGTTTGACCAGCAGGCTGAAGGCGGAATAAATCCGGCCAGGTTGCTGAATGCTTTTACAGACAGTGAAGAGCAGAGAGAGGTTGCTTCGCTGTTCAATGCCACAATCCATCTGGAGACCAAGGAAGAGCAGGACCGTGCTTTTTCTGATGCACTGCTGCGCATTAAGGAGGAAAGTCTTGCCGAAAGAAACAGAAACTGGGACCCTACGGACATGGCAGGACTTCAGGAATTAGTAAAAGATAAGAAGGAACTGGAAGTCCTTGGAAGAAAACGGCAGGAATTGCATATTTCTTTTGAATAAGGATAAAATATAAACACTATATGGAGGTATAGAGCACCTATGGAAATGAATATGGGTAAATTCAGTGAAAAACTGGTAGAACTTCTGGAACTTGCGAAAAAGAAGAAGAATGTATTGGAATACCAGGAGATCAGTGACTTTTTTAAAGAGCAGCCCTTAGAGGTGGAGCAGATGGAGAAGGTCTTTGATTTTCTGGAGGCCAGCGGTGTGGATGTGCTGCGTATCACAGATAACGGCGTGGACGAGCTGATCCTGGATGATGATGTGGACATTGACAAGCTGGATGAAGAGGAAGAGGTTGAGCTGGACAAAATCGATCTGTCCGTTCCGGAGGGTGTCAGTATCGAGGATCCTGTCCGCATGTATCTGAAAGAAATCGGTAAGGTAAGCCTCCTTTCTGCGGAGGAAGAAATAGAACTGGCAAAGAAGATGGAAGAGGGTAACGAGGCGGCTAAGAAGCGCCTGGCTGAGGCTAACCTTCGTCTTGTGGTAAGTATTGCAAAGCGCTATGTAGGCCGTGGAATGCTGTTTCTTGATTTGATCCAGGAAGGAAACTTAGGTCTTATCAAGGCAGTTGAGAAATTTGATTATCGTAAAGGCTACAAATTCAGTACCTATGCTACCTGGTGGATCCGTCAGGCGATCACGAGAGCTATTGCGGATCAGGCCCGTACCATCCGTATTCCGGTGCATATGGTGGAGACGATCAACAAGCTGATCCGTGTTTCCCGCCAGCTGCTTCAGGAGTTAGGACGTGAACCTACCCCGGAAGAGATTGCAGAGGAGATGGACATGTCTGTGGACCGGGTACGTGAGATCCTTAAAATTTCCCAGGAGCCGGTATCTTTGGAAACGCCCATCGGCGAGGAAGAGGACAGCCATCTCGGAGACTTTATCCAGGATGATAATGTGCCGGTACCGGCTGACGCTGCCGCCTTTACACTGTTGAAGGAACAGCTTGTTGAGGTCCTGGGCACGCTTACAGAGAGAGAGCAGAAGGTACTCCGCCTTCGTTTCGGACTTGACGACGGACGTGCCAGAACTCTGGAAGAGGTAGGTAAGGAATTTAATGTCACCAGAGAGCGTATCCGTCAGATTGAGGCCAAGGCTCTGCGCAAGCTGCGCCATCCAAGCCGCAGCCGTAAGCTGAAGGACTATCTGGATTAAGGAGTTTGTTATGCAGCTATCCTTACGTCTCTCTGCCATTGCAGAGATGGTGACAGAAGGGAACCGGCTGGTAGATGTGGGCTGTGATCATGGATATCTGCCGGTGTACCTGTTATTAAATAAAAAAATCCCGGGAGCTATCGCCATGGATGTGCGCACAGGGCCATTGTCCAGGGCACAGGAGCATATTGTGCAGTATGGGCTTGAGGGGTACATAGAAACCCGCCTTTCTGACGGCCTTGCTGCTTTAAGGCCGGGAGAAGGAAACACCCTTGTGATTGCCGGAATGGGAGGGCCTTTGATGGAAAGGATCCTGAAAGACGGCAAGAAGCAGAGGGAGAGTTTCCGTGAACTGATCCTCCAGCCTCAGTCGGATATTCCCCGTTTCCGCAGGTTTATCCGCAGGCAGGGATGGGAAATCGCGGATGAGAATATTGTACTTGAGGATGGGAAATTCTATCCTATGATGAAAGTTGTGAAACAGGAGGGGGATTTTGTTTCCTGGACGGCAGAGGAAGAGACATTTGGAAAGCTTCTTCTGGATAAATGCCATCCTGTCCTTAAAATGTACCTGGAGAGAGAAAAAAGGATCCATGAAGAGATTTTAAGCAGATTAGATACAGCACCGGGAGAAGCAGCAGAGAAACGCAAGAGGGAAATAGAGGAGGAAATGCAGTTGATCCACGCTGCACTAAAAAGATATGAAAGCATATGAACTGACAGCCTGGCTGGAAGAACATTATCCTGCAAAAGCAGCAGAAGAGTGGGATAATGTGGGGCTTCTGGTGGGAGACGATGAAAAAATAATTTCAAATATTTTCCTGGCCCTGGACCTGACAGATGAGGTGCTGGACGAGGCTCTGGAAGCAGGCGCGGATATGATCATCACCCATCATCCCATGATATTTTCCGGCATAAAGAAGATCAATAATCATAGTTTTACGGGAAGAAGGATCCTGTCCCTGATTCGTGAAGATGTTGTTTACTACGCCATGCACACCAATTATGATGTGCTGGGTATGGCTGAGTTAAGCGCAGATTATCTGAAGCTTCAGGATTGTAAAGTCCTTTCAGTGACCCAGGAAGACCAGGACGGGGTGCAGGGTTTCGGGCGTGTTGGAAAGCTTCCTGAGAAGATGACCTTGAAATCCTGTGCAGAATTTGTAAAATCCACTTATGGCCTTAAGGATGTTAAGGTTTACGGCAATTTAGAGCAGGAGGTTGCCATTGCAGCCGTGTGCACAGGCTCTGGAAAAAGTATGATCAGCGAAGCTATCAGCGCCGGGGCAGATGTTTATGTGACAGGAGATATTGATCATCACACGGGTATTGATACAGTGGCCGATGGCCTCAACTTGATCGATGCCGGACATTACGGTACAGAATATATTTTTATGGATGCCATGAAGCAGGAGCTGGAAACAGCATTTCCGCAATTAAAAGTTTCATGTGCCAAAGTGAAAAGCCCATATACTATCTTATAGCAAACATTAAGGAGGGCATTATGGATCAGAAAATGGTGAAGGTAACTGTAGGAGGGGAGACAAGAGAGTACAGGAAAGGAATCCGTTATGCTGATGTTGTGAAGGATTTCGAGGAGTTGGCTGACGCTCCTGTTATACTTGTCACAGCCAACGGAAAGCTTCGTGAGCTTCATAAGCAGGTAAATAAAGATTGTACACTGGAGTTTGTGACAACGAAGGATGATATTGGACATAAGACTTATAAACGCAGTGCATGTCTTATTTTACTGAAGGCGATCTACGAGGTGGCAGGCCAGGAGAATATTGACAATGTGGTCATTCATTATTCAATAGGGGACGGATATTTTTTCACTATGCAGGGCAGTACAGTTCTGAATCAGGCATTTCTCGATGATGTGAAGGAAAAGATGCGTCAGATCGTGGAGGATGAGCTTCCTATTGTGAAGCGGAGCGTGAGCACAGATGAGGCTATTGCACTGTTTCATAAGCACCATATGTATGACAAGGAGAAGTTGTTCCGTTACCGCAGGGTTTCCAAGGTGAATCTTTACAGCATCGGTAATTTTGAAGATTATTTTTATGGATTTATGGCATACCATACAGGATTTATCCGTTATTTCGACCTGAAGCTGTATGATGAGGGATTTGTGCTGGAGCTTCCCCACCGTACTCAGCCTGATGTCATTCCGCCTTTTAAACCTCAGGAGAAAATCTTTAATGTACAGAAGGAATCCCAGGAATGGGGCGATAAGCTGGATATCTCTACAGTAGGAGAACTGAACGACAGGATCACCAGGCAGGGCATACAGAATATTCTCCTTATCCAGGAGGCATTGCAGGAAGCAAAAATCTCAAGGATCGCAGAGGAAATCGCAGAGACAGGCAGCAAGAAATTTGTAATGATCGCAGGCCCTTCTTCTTCCGGAAAAACTACATTTTCCCACAGGCTTTCGATCCAGCTGTCCGCTCATGGACTGAAGCCTCACCCAATTGCTGTGGATAATTATTTTGTAAACAGAGATAAGACACCTCTGGATGAATTCGGAGAGAAGAATTATGAATGCCTGGAAGCTATTGATGTAGAGCAGTTTAACTGTGATATGCTTGCTCTTTTAAAAGGAGAGCGGGTAGAAATGCCGGTGTTTAATTTTAAGACAGGAGAAAGGGAGTATCACGGTGATTTCCTTCAGCTTGGTAAAGAGGATATTCTTGTGATCGAGGGGATTCACGGCTTAAATGATAAGCTGAGCTATGCACTGCCTAAGGAGAGTAAATTTAAGATTTATATCAGTGCCCTGACACAGCTTAATATTGACGAGCATAACCGTATTCCTACCACTGACGGACGTCTGATCCGCCGTATTGTAAGAGATGCCCGCACCAGAGGTACCACAGCCAAGGAAACCATAGCCCGGTGGCCGTCTGTGCGCAGAGGGGAAGAGCAGAATATCTTTCCTTTCCAGGAAGAAGCAGATGTTATGTTTAATTCTGCTCTGATTTATGAACTGGCCTGCCTGAAAGTCTACGCAGAGCCGCTCTTGTTTGGGATAGACAAAAATGACCCGGAATATATCGAGGCAAAGAGGCTTTTGAAATTTTTCGATTATTTTGTCGGTGTGCCAAGTGAAGAGGTTCCCAATAACTCTATTTTGCGTGAGTTTATCGGCGGAAGCTGCTTCAATGTATGATCCTGGCTGAAATGGGGTGACAGGCCAGGGTCACCATCACTATGTTTGGTGTTTACACTCAATATAAACCAAAAACTAAAATGAGAGGGGGATTTTTATGAGTGAAACAACAGGAAAGAAAAAAGTATCATTAACCATGTGGATTTTCGGTGCGCTGGTATTGGGCGTTATCGCAGGTCTGCTCCTACAGTCACATGCTGATGTGGCTGAGAATTATATTAAGCCCTTCGGCACCATCTTTCTTAATCTGATCAAGATGGTGGTAGTGCCTGTGGTGCTCCTTTCTATCATGCAGGGTATTATTTCTCTGCAGGATGTGAGAAAAGTAGGCTCCATCGGTGCCAAGACGATTGTGTACTATCTTTGTACAACAGCTTTTGCAGTAACCTTGGGTCTGATCTTTGCCAATCTTCTAAATGTAGGGGCAGGATTTAACATAGGCTCTGAGGAATTGGTTTACGAGGCTGCGGAGGCACCCAGCTTTATGGATACGCTGGTGAATATTTTCCCGTCTAATGCTATCCAGCCCCTGGCAAGTGCTACCATGCTGCAGGTAATTGTCATTGCTTTGTTCTTCGGCTTCGGTATTATTGTGGCAGGAGAAAAAGGAAAGGTTGCCAAGGATGTTGTAGACAGTTTCTCAGAAGTCAGCTTTAAAGTTATGGGAATGATCATCAAGCTGTCACCTATAGGTGTATTTGCACTTATAACGCCGGTTGTGGCAAGTAACGGACCATCTGTTCTTTTGCCGCTTTTGAAGGTTATCGGTGTGGCTTACCTTGTTTATATTATACATATGGTAGTAGTGTACTCTACCAGTGTGAAGACTATTGCAGGATTGAATCCGCTTAAGTTCTTTAAGGGTATGAGTCCTGCCATGCTGTTTGCATTTTCCAGTGCCAGCAGTGTGGGTGCTCTTCCTTTTAACCTGGAATGTACTCAGAAATTAGGAGCAAAAAAAGAAGTTGCCAGCTTCGTGCTTCCTTTGGGAGCAACCATCAATATGGATGGAACTGCTATTTACCAAGGTGTTTGTGCTATATTTATCGCACAGATTTTCGGCTTTAATCTCACCATTCCTCAGCAGCTGACAGTTATTCTTACCGCAACCCTGGCATCCATCGGAACTGCCGGAGTGCCCGGGTCAGGAATGATCATGCTTGCCATGGTGCTTGAGAGCGTTGGCCTTCCGCTGGAAGGAATTGCTCTGGTTGCAGGAATCGACCGTATTCTGGACATGGGACGTACCTGTGTCAATATTACAGGTGATGCTGCATGTACTATGTGTATAGATGCTCTGGAAAGGAAGAAAGAAGCTAAACGCGGCAGAGCGTAAGGTACATTTGCTGTATGGGTTTTATACAGAATCAGAAAGAGTTTTTTTCTTTACATCAGAGAAAATACGTGTTAGAATAACAATTGCGCAACCAGGCCAGGTGATCGCGGCTGGACAGACGAAAGGGTCCAGACGAGGAAAGTCCGGGCTTCGCAGGGCAGGATGCCGGATAACGTCCGGTGGAGGTGACTCCCAGACCAGTGCAACAGAAATAAACCGCTGCGGTTAAACGCAGTAAGGGTGGAAAGGCAGTGTAAGAGACTACCGCCGTCCTGGTAACAGGACGGGCACATGTAAACTCCATTCGAAGCAAGACCGAGAAGAAAGCGATACGGCTGCCCGTCGTGCTTTCAGGTGGGTCGCTTGAGCCATCCGGCAACAGATGGCCTAGATAGATGATCACCCAATGACATAACCCGGCTTATCGGTCTGGTTGCGTATAAAAAATGAATATGTTAACAGGTCTCTCCTATTATGGGGAGATCTTTTTATATACTATAATGTACTCCATTTTGTTCAGATATAGACAATACATGCATATTATGCTCCCTGGTTTTATTGCCGGTGCCCGGCAGTAGTCAGCGGCTGTTTTATGGAGATTCCTATGGAAATCAGTTAATTATTAAATACCCCTGTGCTGTATTGCGCTTTTAGCCCCCATACGATATAATTTTGTACATAGAAAGACTGTGCACACAATGATCCTATTTTGGGGAATTGAACGGCATGGTCCGGCCTATGCATCCAGTTATAAGGAAAGGGGAGTTAAACATGGAAGAAGCTAAAAAGAAAAAACTTGTATTTGCAGTATTGCACGAGGAGGATTATGAGAAGATCATCAGAAGGCTAAACGATGAGAAGATCTTTGTGACAAAGCTTAGCTCCAGCGGTGGATTTTTGAGAAAAAAGAACTATACGATCATGTTGGGCATTGATGTAGACCAGCTTGAGACAGTGAGGGATATCTTCAGGACTAATGCTGGCAGGCGGGAGGAAATCGTGTATACGACTCCGGCATCCATGAATGTAAATGTTCCCTGTGCCGAAGCTGGCATGACTATCCCTATGCATGTAAATGTAGGGGGTGCCACTATGTTTGTAGTAGATTTGGATTCCCTGGAGAAATTCTGATATATTCAGTGAGAGAGCTTTTGACTGTGTGATAATGTGCAGCTTGTTTCACAGAAATATAACATCATAACAATAATTGGACAGACCCCTGTTTTAGATGAAAACAGGGGTCTTACTATAAGCTTTTTATATATCTGCATCCGGCCTTATCTGTGTCAGCATTCATGTGAGTTTACTTAGCAATATGCAAAGCAATGGTGTTTTCCTGGCAGAAGTCTTCGTATTCTGCAGGCGGCCTTTGGTCTGTGATAATATGCTGTACGTCCGTCAGGTTACAGTAAGTCATCAGAGAGAAGCGTCCGAATTTAGTTCGGTCAGACAGAAGAAAACGTGTGCTGCTGTTTTGGATAACAGCTTTTTTTACATAGTATTCTTCCATAGACGCATTGGTAAGCCCGTTTTCTATGGAAACACCGGTTGAGGCCATGAAAGCTTTTTGGATATTAAAGGTCTTCAGGTATTCTCCAATATCATTACCTACAAATGACAGTGTTTCTCTTTTAAGTGTCCCCGGAAGAGTGATAACCTGAAGAGTGGCATAGGGAATAGCTTTTACGCATACCTGAAGACTGTTTGTGAGGATTGTGCAGGTGCGGTCATGAAGATGATCCACCATAGGCAGGCAGGTAGTTCCTGTGTCAATAAAAATAATATCCCCGTCTTTTACAAAGGAGGCGGCAAGCCGGCTGATTGCGTCTTTTTCTTCCGGCAGACTGGTATTGCGCTGCTCATAGGGAAGCAAGCCTTGGGAGGCCTCAGGCCCATTGCTTACTACACCTCCATAGACTTTCTTTATAGTACCCTTTTGTACCAGCTCATCAATGTCTCTTCTCACAGTATTTTTTGAAACTTTGAATTTTTCACAGAGTGTATCAAGTGACACAGAGTGTTCCGATAGGATAAACTCTTCTATTAAATCAATTCTTTTGGTTCTCATGGAAATCTCCTTAATACAGCGATTCTTTAGGTGATATAAAATATCAAACTTAATGGTTATAAGTATAGTATATTTTGAGTAAGTTGAAAAGGCATTCTTTGTATAAATTGATAAAATATATATTTTGGTTGACAAATACACTAAGATATGATAAAAATATTATCAAAAGATAATCAAAACAAAACCAACAAATACCAGGAACATGCAGGCATTGCCGAAGGCATACCAGAATGAAGCTGCAGCTCTGCGGCAAGGGAGGTAATGCCAAGGGCATACCAGAATGAAGCTGCAGTTCTGCGGCAAGGGAGGTAATGCCAAGGGCATACCAGAATGAAGCTGCAGTTTTGCGGCAGAGGAGGTAATTATGGAGAAAAACAGAAGTATAGTCAGGACAATGATGATGGTCTGCGGAGCATTTGCCATCTTTTTCACGGGTTTTCCGCATGTATGGTCCATTTATCAGCCTTATGCCATGGAACTGACAGGATGGAGTCAGGGACAGACGTCCATGTGTTTTTATCTTGCCATGGCTACATTTGTATTCGGCAATATTTTCGGAGGCCGGCTGCAGGATAAATACAGCCCGAGACTTGCTGTGTCCATTGGAGGCGGGATTTTTACAGCCGGTATCCTTTTGTCGGCTTTTGCCATGCTGCCTTCACCGGTTATGATTTATCTGACTTATGGTGTGATGCAGGGATTTGGGCAGGGGATGATATACACCACAATTATTTCGACAGCACAAAAATGGTTTCCGGGCCGTCCGGGGCTGGCATCAGGCATTGTGGTTACTGCCAACGGACTTTGTGGATTTTTCCTGGCACCTTTGAGCAGGATGCTTCTGGCTGAAATAGGAATCTCTAATACGCTTTTGATCGTAGGAGCAATGATAGCAGTTTCCTGGGGGCTGGGATGGAAATTTATAAAAAATCCGGAGAATACACAGGAAAATGAAAAAGAACGCAAAAAGCAGAAGGGCCGCCAGTATACATCAGGAGAAATGGTTCGTACTAAAAAATTCTATTATCTCCTTTGTACAATGCTATTCGGTTTGATCTCTTATCTGATCCTGTCGCCTTTATCGCAGACAGTACAGATTGACAGAGGCATTTCAGTCTCCATTGCTGTGAGTGCCGTAATGCTGGGATCAATCTGCAATGCGGGGACAAGACTGGCGCTTCCTGCCCTGGCAGACAAAATCGGCAGAATCGGATGTATCAAAGCAGTGCTTCTGGTATCAGTGGCTGCCATGTGCCTGCTTATTGCAGGACCGGCGCCTTTGACAACCTTATGTGTTGTGTTGATGTATGGATGTTACGGGGGGATCATGGGAAGTTTCCCGTCTCTTACAAGTTCTATCTTTGGAATGGAGCATTCAGGGGAAAATTATGGATTTGTAATGATAGGTATTGTGATTGCCACCTTTGCGGCGCCTGCTGTTACTGGTGTGGTCAGCGCCGGCGGTTTGGATATAAACGTGGCATTTGGGGCAGGGGCTGCTTCAGCAGTTCTTTCATTCATCTCCCTCATACTTCTTGAAAGGGAATTAAAAAAAGAATGTGGAATTCAGAACTGTGAAAGAACAAAGGAGAGCGGCATTTCTGGAAAAATGTGCGACAGTGTTTGTAAAGCAGTAAACAAATGATATGTAACAATAAAGTATTTGGCAAACAGAAAACAGGAGGAAAAAACATGGCATTAGTGAAGATGAAAACATTGCTTACCCATGCAGCAGAGCAGGGAATTGGATGCGGTGCATTCAGTGTGGGAAATATGGAAATGGTAAAAGGGGCGGTTCAGGCGGCAGAGGAGCTGAACAGACCTATGATCCTGCAGATCGCAGAGGTGCGTTTAAAACATTCTCCTCTGGCACTTATGGGGCCTATGATGGTTCAGGCTGCCCGTGAGGCAAAAGTGGATATCGCAGTCCATCTTGATCACGGACTGACCATTGAAACAGTGCAGAAAGCTTTGGATTTGGGTTTTACTTCTGTGATGCTGGATGCCTCCACTCTTCCTTTTGATGAAAATATAGCCAAGACAAAGGCAGTGGTACAGCTTGCCGCTGAGTACGGTGCTACTGTTGAAGCGGAATTAGGACTGGTAGGAGGAAGTGAAGACGGAAGCGCTGACCATGGAATCCAGTGTACAGATCCAAAGGATGCAGAAATTTTCTGCAGGGAAACAGGAATAGACGCTCTGGCAGTTGCAATAGGAAATGCTCACGGAAATTATTCGGCTGCTCCGAAACTGGCTTTTGACGTACTTGAAGAAATCCATAAAGCGGTACCCCAGCCGCTGGTGCTTCACGGCGGCAGCGGCATCACTGATGAGGATTTCCAGAGAGCTGTTTCTCTTGGAATCCGTAAAGTAAATATTGCCACAGCCAGCTTCAATAAGCTTACTATGTATGCAGAGGAATATTTAAAGTCAGAGGGCAGACATAACTATTTTGCGCTCAACGAAGCTATGGTACGGGGGACTTATGACAATGTAAAACATCATATTGAAGTATTTTCCACTCCATATGCCTGTAAGTAATATACCTCATTGAACTGCAGCCGGAAGTTTGCCGTCTGAAGTTTATATTCTGTGAAGTGACAAAAGAATCCGGAAGTTTTGATGAATGGTAATTTAAAACAAAAGAAGCACAGCAGTAAAAAAGACCGGCCACTAAAGGGCAGGTCTTTTTTTATGGAGGTATATATTAACAGGACGGAACTATCTTCTTACGTGGTGCAGAAGCGTTCTGTCTCACTGTTTTTCCAGCGTCGGATGCTGATTTTACCGGACTTGTTTTTAATTCATTCATTCTTACAGCGATTAAGCTCTGAAAAAAATTACTCATAAAAAATCCCCTTTCCCGGACGGTACTGCCTTCAGCAGCATTGACCGGCTTATATTGTCACGTCTTTTGTATGCCCTTATTCTAAGAGGAAAAACAGAATTTGACTATGGGAAAATGATATAAAAATTTATCCGGAAACAGAAGCCTATCTGGATAAATTCACAGTGAGATATGATTTTAGTGGGAAAATTAACAATAGCACAAATTTCAACAAACTGATTACTGTGCATTATTCATAAAAATATGCTTTAAAAACTGGTAAAAATAACGGCAAAAAATATATGAAATGCCGTGGACATGCTATATAAAAGGATTTATAATAGTTAAAAATGCGTGCTTTTATAGAAAAAGTGTGCAATTTATGCTCTAAACTACGTTATGCCGGGATATACAATGGATATTGTAAAGAGTGAGTTCAGGAGGTAGGATATGGCTGGGACAATACAGCAGATAGCAGAGATTGCGGGGGTTTCCCGGGGAACCGTTGACCGGGCGCTCAATGAGAGAGGCCGTGTAAACCCCGAGGTATCAGAAAAAATCTGGGCCATTGCCAATGAGATTGGCTATGTTCCTAAAAGCCGGCGCTTAAGAACAGAAAAAGTATTGCCGGGGGAAATAAGAAAGATAGGCGTGATCACACTGTTATCAGAAACTTCATTTATGAAGGATGTGAAGCATGGGATCCAGGATGCACAGAGGGAGCTTAGGGACAGAGGAGTAGAACTGTTGGTAAAGGAAAGTGAAGGTGTTGACGAGGAAGAACAGCTGAAAGCGTTAGCTGAGCTGGAATCCCAGGGGATAGAAGGTCTTGCCATTATGCCTGTGGAGAGCAACCGTGTCCGCGAGAGACTTAATGAGTTGGCGGCAGAGAAAAATATTCCTGTTGTTACTTTTAACTCAGATATTATCGGTACCAAACGTGCGTGCTATGTAGGTCTGGATAACAGAAAAAGCGGGCGGACAGCAGCGGGACTCATGGCCTTGATGACAAAAGAGAAGGGGAAAATTCTTGTTATCACAGGATACTTTTCCAATAGTGTGAACAGTCAGCGTGTGGACGGTTTTGTGGAAGAGATGAAAAAATCTTTTCCTCAGATGGAACTTCTGGGAGTGCAGAGCAGTTTTGACCAGAGCGAAGAAGTGGAGAAAATTATAACAAACGCTATGCTCTCCTTTCCGGAAATCAATGGTATATTTGTGGTTTCAGGAGGCCAGGCCGGAGTGCAGCGTGCCTTCAGCAATATGAAGCTGGAGAGACGTCCTTATGTGATCATATATGATTTAACTCCTGTTAACAGAATAGCATTGGAGGAAGATGTAGTGGACTTTCTTATTGATCAAAATGGCTATGAGCAAGGATACCGTCCTCCGTTCTTGCTTGCATCCAAACTGCTAAAAGGAAAAGAAATAAAAAAAGAGTACCGATACACTGATATTACTATCAGGACAAAGTATAATTTGTAGCAATAACAATTTTCTTGAACTGTTTTAATGGATATAAGTGAATTATTTTCATTGTAAAATTAAAAGGAACTGAAGATCTGTTTATTTTCAGCCATTAATTCCGGCGGTACTTGGCAGAAACCGCCCCCGGGATATGGCAGAAAGAGGAACAGACTTACAGTTCCTTTTTTTACGTCCAAGTTTATGAATGAAGAGGAACAGACTTATAGTTCTTTTCTGCGTTCAAGTTTGTGAATAAGGGAGTAGTCAAATCTGTTACACTAAAAAAGCGTGTGAAAGCGTGCTAAATGATTGTGAAACTCTCACAAATGAATGCAAGGATTCTTGTGCACATCATAGAAGTGTGCAGAGAAAATTGAAAAGTGCTTGCACACATAAATTATATGTGCTATTATGTGTATACAAAGAAAAGCACATAATAGCACACGAAAAACATATATTGCACACGATCAATTCAGGGCAGCAGGATGTGAGGGCTGAAGATTGAAGTGGCAGGGCCAGAAACAGGAGGAGAAGTAAGGATGAGGTATATTACATTTGATGAAACAAGACCATTAGACATTATTTTATTAGGACGTGTGGCAATTGATTTTAACCCGGCTTACAACGACCAGGTAAAAGAGGAATTCAAGCCTCTGAAAAAGGTACATACCTTTGAGAAATTTGTAGGGGGCTCCCCGGCCAACATTGCTGTGGGTGTGACAAGACACGGCATGAAGGCCGGATTTATCGGCAAGGTTTCCGATGACCAATTCGGAGAATTTGTAGTTGATTATTTCGATGAGCAGGGTATTGACACTTCCCATATCTCAAAATGCACAGGAGGAGAAAAGCTTGGGCTTACCTTCACGGAAATGCTGTCCCCCAAGGAAAGCAACATACTGATGTATCGTAATAAAATAGCAGACCTTCAACTGTCAGTGGAGGATATTGACGAGGACTACATTAAATCGGCAAAAGCAATCCTCATATCAGGCACAGCCCTGGCAGAAAGTCCTTCCAGAGAGGCTGCCATAAAAGCAGTGTTGCTGGCAAAGAAGAACGATACCAAGGTTATTTTTGATATTGATTACCGGGAATATAACTGGAAAAACCAGGATGAAATTTCAATCTATTATTCTATTGTTGCTAAGGAAGCCGATATTATTATGGGTTCCAGAGAAGAATTTGACCTGACTGAAAGACTGATCCAGCCGGGAATGACAGATGAACAGTCTTCCGAATACTGGCAGGGATATCAAGCAAAAATCGTGGTGATCAAGCATGGCATGAAAGGCTCCACCGCTTACACCAACGATGGTCAGAAATTTTCCATCAAACCATTCCCTGTAGAGGCAAGAAAAGGCTTTGGAGGCGGTGATGGTTATGGTTCAGGATTTCTGTACGGTCTGTATCAGGGCTGGGAAGTCATCGATTGTCTGGAGTTTGGATCAGCAGAAGCATCCATGATGGTGCGAAGCAATAATTGCTCCGATTCCCTTCCGGGACCGGACGAGGTGCATGCCTTCATAAGAGAAGAGAAAGAAAAATTCGGTGAAATGATCGCCAGAGTGTAATCCATAGATGAAACCATATAATGAGTCCTAATATTAATGGGTATCTAACATAATGAGCCTCATGCGATGAAACCCATATAATGCCGCTAGGCCAGTTGGGATAACAGAAAAGAAAGGAAGTCAGAATCATGACAAAGACAACAAGAATGACAGTTGCACAGGCAATTGTAAAATTTTTAGATAATCAATATGTTTCCTTTGACGGAAAAGAAACAAAGTTTGTAGAAGGGTTTTTTACTATTTTCGGACACGGCATTGCAGTGGGACTGGGGGAGGCTCTTGATACAAATCCGGGACAGCTCCGTGTTCTCCAGGGAAGAAATGAACAGGGTATGTGCCATGTGGCAACTGCCTTTGCAAAACAGAGTAACCGCAGAAGGATCATTCCCTGTGCATCTTCCGTAGGCCCGGGAGCGGCAAATATGGTGACTGCATGTGCAACTGCTACGGTGAACAATATACCGCTGCTTGTTTTCCCCGCAGATACCTTTGCCTCACGTCAGCCTGACCCGGTGCTGCAGCAGTTAGAGCAAAGCAGCAGCCTGGCAGTGACCACAAACGATGCTTTCAAGCCGGTTTGTAAATACTGGGACCGTATCACTCGTCCGGAACAGATCATGACGGCTTTGATCAATGCCATGAGAGTGCTCACAGATCCCGCTGAGACTGGGGCCTGCTGTATTGGGCTTTGCCAGGATGTAGAGGGAGAATCTTATGATTATCCTGACTATTTCTTCCAGAAACGTGTACACCGGATCACCCGCCCTGTAGCTGTGGAGGAAGAGCTTGAGGACGTGGCAGAGATCATTGCCGGTGCAAAGAAGCCTATGGTAATAGTGGGCGGAGGGGCACGTTTCTCAGAAGCAGGAGAGGCGATCGAAAAATTCTGCGAAGAGTTCAGGATCCCCTTCGGAGAAACTCAGGGAGGAAAAAGTGCCTGCCGTTCCGGCCATCCTTACTGTCTGGGCGGTGTGGGCGTCACAGGAACTTATGCATCCAATGTGATTGCAAGGGATGCTGATGTGGTGATCGCCATTGGGTCACGTTTATCTGATTTTACCACCAGCTCTAAAAGATTGTTCTTAAACGAAAATATAAAATTTGTTACCATTAACAACTCAAGATACCATGCATATAAGATGGATGCTGTAAAGGCAGTGGGAGATGCAAAGGCTACAGTCCAGGCTCTTGGAGACAAACTGAGAGAGAGACTTTATGTGTCCGCCTATACCGGGGAAATTCAGGAAGCCAAGGCTGTGTGGGATAAGGAAATGGACCGTCTGGCTAATATTGCCTACACAGGCGATGATTTCGAACCAATGATCAAGGCCAGAGACCCAAGAACCATTCCGGAGTTTGTGAAGCTTACAGACGGAAAAATCACTCAGACAGCAGCGCTGGCAGCAATCCGCAGAAATATTGATGCAGATGCAACTATCATCACAGCAGGGGGCAGCCTTCCAAGCTGTATGCAGCGCGTGTGGACAACAGATAAGCGGGGCGGTTATCATGCAGAATACGGCTATTCCTGCATGGGATATGAAGTGGCAGCCACCCTGGGGGTGAAATTTGCGGAGCCTGACAATGAAGTTTACTGTGTTGTGGGGGATTCCAGCTTCCAGATGCTTCACAGCGAGATCATGACTATCATGCAGGAAAGACAGAAGGTAAATATCTTAGTATTTGATAATTGCGGATTCGGATGTATCAACAACCTGGAAATGAACCATGGCATCGGAAGCCTGGCTACAGAATTCCGTTACACAGACGGCAAGAAGCCATGCGGGGATCTTATTCCTGTGGATTATGCCAAGATCGGTCAGGGCTATGGACTTAAGACCTACACCTGCAAGACCATCAAAGAATTGGAAGAGGCACTTCAGGATGCCAAAAAACAGGACACTGCCTGCCTCTTTGACCTGAAGGTGATACCAAAGACCATGACGGATGGTTATGAATCCTGGTGGAATGTAGGTATCGCTACTACCTCAGAGAAGGAAAGCGTGCGGACAGCCTGCGAAGGTGTGCTGGAAGGCAGAAGAGAAGCAAGAGATTATTAAGAGAGGTGTGCAAGATGGAGAAAAAAGTGTTCGGCTACCCTGGATTTGACGAAAAAGGTGAGCAGATTTTAACTACATATCACAATGAATACAGAGACATGATGATGGACATCCGCGTTTACCGTATGGGAGACGGTGATGAGAGAACCTTCGGCAGAGAGGGAGAAGAGGTGGCAGTGCTTCTTCTCTCCGGAAAAGTGAATTTTAAGTGGGACGGACAGGAGAAGACTGTGTCCAGGAAAGATGTTTTTACACAAGGGCCATGGTGTGTACATGTGTGCACAGGGGATTCCGTAGTGGTGAAGGCAATGGCTGAGACGGAAGTTCTGGTTCAGGCCACAAAGAACAGGAATACTTTTGGGGCAAAGCTTTATGCGCCAAAGGACGCTCCCTGGAATTATTCAAGTGTGGGTAAATTCGGGAATGTTGCAAAAAGACGTGTAAATACAATTTTTGACCACGACATTGCCCCCTGGTCTAACATGGTTCTTGGGGAAGTCCTCAATGACAAGGGAAATTGGTCAGGATATCTGCCCCACAGACATCCCCAGCCTGAGACATACTATTTTAAATTTGACCGTCCTGAAGGATTCGGGGCAAGTTTTGTAGGGGATCAGGTTTTTAAGAGTACAGACGGCAGCTTCTCCGCCATTCCGGGGGGAGAGCTTCATCCCCAGGCAGCAGCTCCGGGGTTTCAGATGTACACCTGCTGGATGATCCGTCATTTGGATGGGAATCCATGGCTTCAGACAGACAGATGTGAGGATGAGCGGTATACTTGGCTGCACGATGCAGAATAGCCTTCAAATAGAAAAGGAGAAAAGATTATGGCAAGAGAATTTATAATACCAGGACAGATCATCAGCGGTTCCGGCGCACTTGATATGGCGGAAACATATTTTAAAGAAATGGGAAAGAAAGCATTGATCGTCACCGATAAGGTTATGATCGACCTTGGGAATGTTTCTGTACTGGAAGCAGCCCTGAAGAATCAGGGAGTGGAATATGCCGTCTATTCAGAGATCAACGGTGAACCTACCGATACTATGATCGAGGGCGGGCTGGAATTATACCGCAATGAAGGCTGTGATTTCCTCATTGCTCTCGGGGGCGGAACTCCTATGGACTCTATGAAAGCCATCGGCGCACTTGTGACAAACGGAGGAAGTATTTCTGATTACATGGGCAAGGTGATCTCCGTACCAACTCCGCCTATGGCTGCAATTCCCACCACAGCAGGAACCGGCTCAGAAGCCACTCAGTTTACCATTATCACAGACACCGTGAAGGATATTAAAATGCTTCTGAAAGGTCAGGTACTTATGCCCTCCCTGGCTGTTATTGACCCTCAGTTTACAATGACTGCACCTCCTAAAATTACAGCTGCAACAGGCCTTGATGCTCTCACCCATGCCATTGAAGCCTTTACCTCCAGAAAAGCACAGACCCTGTCCGATACATTTGCCTTATCGGCAGTAAAAAGAATTTTTAAATATCTTCCCGCTGCTTATAAAGACGGAAAGAATGTGACAGCAAGAGAACAGATGTCTGTTGCAGCGTTAGAAGCAGGAATCGCTTTTAACAATGCCTCCGTAACCCTTGTGCACGGGATGAGCCGCCCCATCGGAGCTCTTTTCCATGTGGCACATGGTCTCTCCAATGCAATGCTCCTGAAGGAGTGCCTGACCTTTGCCCTGGAAGGGGCATATCCCCGCTTTGGAGAGCTGGGCCGGGCTGTAGGGGCAGCAGACGGCAGTGACAGTGATGAAGAAGCTGCCGTGAAATTCCTCAAAGCAGTGGAAGAAATGTGTGCAGAATTAGATACTCCTACTCTGGCAGAGTACGGAATTGATAAAGAACAATTCTTCCAGTCAATAGAAAAAATGGCAAAAGACGCCATGGACAGCGGAAGTCCCCAGAATACCCAAAGAGAAGTGACTGAGGCGGACGTAGCGCAGATTTACAGAAATCTTTGGTAAATATATATAAAAATAAGACAGACCGGGTGACTGTTCATACAGGAACTGGTCCGAAAGAAAACTGACACGACCCCGGTTTTGAGCCAAAACTCGAATCCGGGTTCTTGTTTTTACAGAAGAAAAAACGTATAATCTAAGAATACCGATGACAGAGGGCCGTTTCAGCCACTTAATTCTTCTGACAATGAATGAAAAAAGGGCAGCAGGGTGTGAAAAATGAAAATAAGAAATAAGACAGCCATAGGGCTTATATTGTTTCTGTGTTCAGCCGTTCTTTGGGGCTGCGGATATGAGAAGGAGGAGCAGTCTGAGGATCCTCCCTTTACCATTGGAGTTGTGACAAAGTCACGTTCCAGTGAATACTGGCTCACTGTGTGCTCCGGGATGGAGAAGGCGGCACAGGAGCTGGGGGTACAGCTTACGATTCTCTATCCTGACACAGAGGAAAATGCAGTTCTTCAGCAGAGAATGCTTCAGGATCTTATAAAGAAAAATGTAAATGCCATTGCGGTTTCTCCCATTGATTCCAATCATAATTCTTATATTGAGGAAGCGGAGAAAAAGGGGATACCTGTGTATGCCTATGACACCAGGATTCTGGACTATGATGTGCCTTATATCGGGATCGATAACAGAAAAGCAGGATATGAGCTGGCAGAGGTCCTGGCGGAAAAAATCGGCGGTAAGGGCAAGGTGGGGATCGTCACCGGGAAGCTGGATCAGGATTCCCATCATCAAAGACTGGAGGGATTCCGGGATTACATAAGAAAGCATTCACAAATCCAGATAGCCTTTGTGGAGACCGGTTACAGCAATAAGAAAATTTCAGACAAAAGAGTAAAGGAAATTCTGGAGGCTAATGAGGACTTAACCGGAATTATGGCTACAAGTGCGGTCACCGGTCTTGGTCTCATGGAGAGTCTGGAAGGGACGGGGATACAGATTGCTTCTATTGATGTGCAGGAAGATGCCATCAAGGAGGTCTTGGACGGAAATATGGCTGTTTTGGCAGCACAGGACGGTTATGAGATTGGCTATGAGACGGTTAAATATATAATGGCTGATGCCGAAGATGGGCTGCAGGGAGAAGATGAAATTCTGGATGTGGCCATACTTACCGGAGAAAATATAGAGGATTACAAGAACCTAAAAAAATGACACAAAAACCGAAAAATAGGACATAAAAATAAAACCATTCCGGAAAAAAAGGACGCTTCCTTGAGAAGGCGTCTTTTTTTTATATCCTCATATCCAAAAGACCTTTTATTCCTTAAAAAAACAACCAAAACCCAAAATTTCAATGGCTGGGTTTCCTGGCAGAAACAGGTAAAATATAGTTATCAAAAGGAACGAAATTTGAAACAGAAAGGAAGGAAAGGAAATGTTTATCATCTTAAGCTTCTTGATCTGCATGGCACTGGTAGCATTCTATGTAGTCCGGCAGGTAAGAAAGACAAATCTGAAATCACAGGATGGATATTTTCTGGCGGGCAGGTCACTGACAGCTCCCGTTATTGCAAGCTCTATCATCCTCACAAACTTATCCACAGAACAGCTTATCGGCCAGAGTGGTCAGGCCTATAAAGTAGGCATGGGACCTATGGCATGGGAGGCTACCGCCTGCCTGGCCACTGTGATGCTGGCAGCGATTTTTCTCCCAAGGTATCTGAAAGCAGGAATTACCACAATCCCGGAGTTTCTGAAAACAAGGTTTGATGAGACTACGAAACGTATCATAACAGTATTGTTTCTTCTTGGATACTTATTCTGCTATCTGCCGACGGTACTGTATTCCGGCGCACTTGTATTCAACCAGATATTCGGAGTGAGCAAGGCTTTGGAATGTACAGACTTTCAGGCTGTGATACTGGTGGCAACCGCTCTTGGTGTGATCGGCGCCGCTTACGCCATTATCGGCGGGCTGAAAGCGTCTGCATCGGCAGATACACTCTTTGGAATCGGCCTGATCATAGGCGGGACTATGATCCCCATCCTCGGTATTTCAAGTATTGGGGGCGGAAACTTCATAGACGGTCTGAAACAATTAGTACAGCTTGTACCTGCGGGACATTTCAATGCCATCAACCCTGCTGATGCCAAATCACCCATGGTCCCCTGGCCGCTTCTCTTTTCAGGAATGTTGTTTAACAACCTGTTTTACTGGTGTACAAACCAGTCTATCATACAGAGGGCGCTGGCAGCCAAGAACCTGAAAGAGGCCCAGAAAGGTGCATTTCTTGCAGGCTGCTTCAAACTCCTTACACCGTTGGTGATCACCTTCTGCGGAATTATAGCTTACGGTAAGTTTAACGGAACTGACATCGGCAGCCTTATTTCCGCAAATATGGATCTGGCGTATCCTCAGCTGGTTACTTCAGTGCTTCCCAAAGCACTCCTTGGATTCTTTGCAGCAGTTCTCTTCGGCGCGATCATGAGTTCCTTTAACGGCGCACTGAACGGTTCTATTGCAATGTACACATTGGATCTACATAAACCAATATTTAATCCAAAAGCTTCGGATGAACATATTGTTAAGGTTGGAAGGCGTTTCGGTATCATCCTGGCAGCAGTTTCCGTATGTGTGGCGCCCTTGATCAGCTTTTTCCCATCAGGACTTTATGATTTCCTTCAGTCCTGCTTCGGTTTCTACAATATGCCGATCTTGGCAGCTGTGGTCGTGGGGATCTTCTCAAAACGGGTACCTGCCATGGGACCGAAGGTGGCGCTTATCACTCATGTTATTCTGTATTCTGCCTCAAAAGTCATACCGGGGGTCAGAGACCTTCATTACCTGTATGTGTTGTCAGCCCTCTTTGTCATTGACACCTGTATCATGCTTCTTGTGGGAAAATTACGCCCAAGGAAAGAAGAATTTGTACTCCAGGATGTACATGCAGTGGACCTGACTCCATGGAAATATCTGAAACTTGCATCTGTGCTGTGTATCCTGGTCCTGGTTGTAGAATATATTGTATTTTCACCGCTGGGGTTAGCAAAATAAATAATAAATAATATAGAAAATCGGAGGAATGAGACAATGAAAAAAGTTAAAGTAGGAATTGCAGGTTTAGGAAGATTAGGTAAAGTACACGCCAATAATATAGCATTTAAAATTCCGAATGCAGAGCTTACAGCGGCCTGCTCCATCATGCCGGCAGAGCTGGAATATGCCAAAGAAGTGCTGGGAGTTAAGGATGTTTACGGAGATTACAGGGAGATGCTGGCAAAGGCGGACATTGATGCTGTGGCAATTGTCACAACAAGCGGTGAACATTGCTGGCAGATCGAAGCGGCCCTTGATGCAGGCAAGCATGTATTTTCAGACAAGCCTTTAGGGGTGACGGTGGAGGAATGCAAGCAGGCGGAAGCAGCAGTGGAGCGTCATCCGGAGCTTACCTTTTTCCTGGGATTTATGAGAAGATTTGATCCATCCTATGCTTATGCCAAGAAGAAAATCCAGGAAGGGCTCATAGGTACACCTTACATGGTAAAAGCAACAGGAATCGACCCGGAAGCATTGGTGGACGGTGCAATTAAATTTGCAGCAACAAGCGGAGGGATCTTTATTGACATGGCAATTCATGATATTGACTTAATGCGTTGGTTTTTAGGTTCTGATCCCGTTGAGGTATATGCGGCTGGGGCAACCTTTAAGCATCCTGAATTCAAAGCCGTTGGAGATGATGAGACCGGTGTTGCCATGTATAAGTGTGAAAACGGTGCCCTTGGTTTTGTCCATGTGGGACGTACAGCTGCCCATGGCTATCATGTGGAAACGGAAGTGGTGGGAACGGAAGGTACATTACGTATCAGCCCTGTTCCGGAAAAGAATCTCTGTATGATCTATGACAAGAATGGTGCTGTGAAAGAATGCGTCAGCGGTTTCCCGGAAAGATTTGACGAGTCCTACAGACTGGAGATGGAGGAATTTATCAACTGTGTGCAGAATGGAGTGAAGCCGGAGGTGACTGTTTATGACGGAACAAAGTCCACACAGATTGGCTTTGCAACCACAAAAGCATGGAAAGACGGGGGAATCTTAAGAATAGAGTATTAATCTCAGTTAAAAATAGAGTATTAATCATAGGCTGCATCGCCAGTGATCGAAAGATTGCAGGGGATGCAGCCCCTGCTTCGTTATGTATGAAAACACTTCGTGGGCTATTACCGGTGAACAAGTAACACGGATTCTTACGATTGCAGCCCGTAATCCACTGGTAACTTTTGCAAACACGGGCGTTGGTATGATATAATAAAGACCAGCAGGTCAACCAGTACGGAAAGGGAAAAATATGCTGCGCAGTATACGAAGTAAAGTTTTTATGGCAATCCTCGCCGTCACTCTCCTGACAGCCTCTGCCATAACTTTAGTATTTTATTTCAGGTCGGCTGTTTTGATAGAAAATAATTATACCTCTAATATGTACGGCAGAACAGAGCAGCTTATGAGGTCGATGGATCAGGAACTGGCAGATATTTATTTTATTAATGCCAATGCTGCCTGTGATACCTCTCTTGGGGAATTGGCGGCCAAATATTCAGAGGAGAAAAATGATACGATCCTGGAAGAGATAGCCGGAATCCTCCACACCTACAGCAGCCGGAACCATACAATGGAATCTATTTACATGATCATGGCTGACGAGGGCGTGACGGTGACATCGGAGGATTATCCGCTTTACCGGAAAGAACTTCCGGCGGATGTGGCAGAACAGGTGGAGAGACTGGAGCGGGAGTATGCAACACCGGTGGTTTTGGAGGATTTTGTACATAGTTCAGGAAAACTGGTAACGTTTCTTCAGAAGATGGAAGGAAGAAATGTTTACTTCCTGGCTAATATTAACGAACGGACACTGTATTACGATTATCTGGACGGACTGGAAGGAGATAAGGCTTCAGAGGTGCTTCTTGTCAACAAGCAGAAGGAGATCATCTCCTTTTCTGATTCGTCAAGGGCGGGAACTGTTTATGAAGGGACAGACGGAGGAATCCCTGCCTGCAGCGGAGTCTTTGAACAGAAAAAATCGGGGAATATCCAGATTTTCAGCCAGGGAGTTTTTTCGGAATGCGGGGTTCTGCTCACGGTTCCCAAAGGGGAAATTCTGCGGGAACTGAATCAAATGCAGGTATTCCTTATTCTTATTTTAGTTTCCTTCTTGCTTCTGTCCCTGATTCCGGCAAGGTATATAGCCGGTACTGTATACCGTCCCTTGAAGAAGCTGACAACAGCTATGGAGAAAGTATCTGACGGGGATCTTGAGGTACGTGCAGAGGTGATCAGCAAAGATGAAATTGGAACGCTGTCCAATAGCTTTAACCATATGCTGGACCAGATCGAGGAACTGATCCAGAGGCTTTTGACAGAGGAGAACCAGAAGAAGGATGCAGAACTTGAGGCTCTTCAATATCAGATCACACCCCACTTTATGTATAATACACTGAATTCCATTAAGTTTGCGGCACTGGTAAAGGGGGAGAAGGAGCTGGGAGGTCTCATCGGAGATTTTGTGGAGTTGCTTCAGACAACTATCAGCAAAAAGGGGGCCATGATCACAGTGGCCGATGAGCTGCATATCCTGGAATGCTATCTTCACCTTCAGAGTTTCCGTTACGGCGGAACCATTCAGGTGAAATACCAGGTGGAGAAGGATGCAGAGAGCTGCCTTCTTCCAAGACTCCTTCTGCAGCCGCTGGTGGAAAATTCTATTCTCCATGGCATTGACTTGAAAAAGGAAGAAGGATGTATCACCATCCGGGCTGCTGTGAAAGATGGGATGCTGTATATTGATGTATCTGACAATGGAAGAGGAATGACAGAGGAACAAATAGAAGGGCTTTTAAACAGCAAGGCAAAAAAGACCAGCGGCTTAAGTGCTATTGGTATTCCCAATATCAGGGATCGGCTTCGCTTGTATTATGGTGAGCTGGGAAGGATTGCATACGTAAGCGGCCATGAAGGTACCACGGCAACGGTATCCCTGCCGGAGAATCATGTGTGATCAGGAAAGGAGTAGGATATGTTTCGTACATTACTGGTAGATGATGACTTTTTAGTCAGAAGTTATCTGAAAACACTTTCATCATGGGAAAAGGAAGGCTATGAGCTGACGGCTGATGTTCGCGACGGTGAGGAAGCCTTGCGTGTTCTTGCCCGGGAGCCTGTTGACCTGGTGATAACGGATGTATCCATGCCCTTGATGGACGGCATTGAGCTGATACGGAGGATACGCCAGACAGACCCAGGGATATATATCATTGTACTGAGCTGTCACGATGATTTCGAGTACGTAAAGGAAGCTATGCGCCTTGGGGCCAATGAATATGTTCTGAAAAATTCTCTGGATGAGGAAAGTCTCACTCATATTCTCCAGAACGCTTCCGCACAAATACACCGCCTGAAAGAAAAAAGCAGCCAGGAAGAACATGTTAAAAAGCTGGTGAAAATGGGAAGCCAGAAGCTGAAATATCATTATTTCAATCAGCTTATTTCCGGTATGATCACCCCGGAGGAAAAGGAAGAAGAGCGGATAAAAGCGGGGATTACAGGCAGGTATCTGAACAGTGCTGTTATCACTATGTACCTGGAGGAGTGGACAGGACAGACGGAGCAGTGGTCAATCCTTGAAACAGAACAGTATTCCCAGAGGTTTCTGGCAGATATTAACGAGGAACTGGAACAAGTCCTGGGAGAGGAACAGGAAGGGGCAGAGGTTGTGGATTTGGGAAGCGGAGTTTTCTGCTGTTTTTTGGACTTCGGGCAGGAGAGGAGAAGCAGCGTGATGCAGCAGCGTCTTACAGCCGCCGCATCTGCGTGTCTGCGTTGCTGCAAGGATGAACCCTGTTCCTTTGGGATCTGTGTGAGCAGCATCTGTATGGGACAGGATGGCATTCGCCAGGCATATCAGCAGGCCAGAGAGATGATGAAGCACAGCTTTTATGACACAAGCGGGATCCTGTATTATGATGCATCACGGACATTAGGGCAGGAGCTGCCTGTGCAGGCCCGGGCACTGGCAGATTCCATCGAGGAATATTTCGCAAAACGCAGGAATGAGGAGCTTCATAAAGACTTGGAAAATGTGTTCCGTGAGTTTGAAAAGCAGCACACGGACAGCCGGCAGGTGATCCACTGGCTGAAAACTATGGATCAGGCCGCCCATATCAAACGGGAACCGGAGGTCTACCGCCATATCAGGACCTTGAGACAGGTGAAAGAGCTTTGCAAGGACTATGGGGTGCAGATGCTTGGACAGAACAGCCGCAATATTCCTGAAGGGGTGGGTACGGTGGTGAGAACTGCAGTCATTTATATTCATGAGCATTTTAAAAATCCCATTGGACTTTCTGACGCTGCTGCTGCGGCAGGGGTGAATTCTGCTTATTTAAGCTTTTTGTTTAAACAGGAGATGGGAATAGGATTTTCTAATTATTTGTTGGAATACCGCATGGAATATGCCAAGGAACTGCTCATGCGTTCCAAATATAAAATAAAAGAAGTAGCATCAGAAGCTGGTTTTCAGGATTATCATTATTTTTCAAAGGCATTTAAGAAATTAAACGGTACCAGTCCTGCGGATTACCGCAAAGAACACCAGTCTCAGGACGCTTTCTAAAAATAAGACACAAAAATAGTACAACAATTCCACAGTACAGGGAAGACCAGGAAAAGAATACAACAAACCTAAAAATTTTCCTAATATCTGCAGGCCAAAAGAATTGATATAGTAATTACAGAAAGCAAGGGGGCTGAAAACTCCCGGGTGAACTTAAAAAGACCGCAGAAAAGAGAGGAAAAAATTATGTTTGACAAAGAAAAAGTGAAATTAGGAATTGCACCTATTGCATGGACCAATGATGACTTGCCGGATCTGGGAAAAGAAAATACCTTTGAACAATGTGTGAGCGAAATGGCTCTGGCCGGTTTCACCGGTTCCGAAGTAGGAAATAAATATCCGAAAGATCCTGAGGTATTAAAGAAAGCTCTGGAATTAAGAGGAATTGAAATCTGCAACCAGTGGTTTTCCTCCTTCCTGATCACAAAGCCTTTTGAAGAGGTGGAGAAGGAATTTCGTGCACAGCTTACTTTCCTGAAAGCTATGGGTGCCAAGGTGATCGGCGCATCCGAGCAGAGCCACAGTGTACAGGGAATGCTGGATACTCCTGTTTTTGGACATAAGTATGTGATGAATGAGGAAGAATGGAAAGTTTTCTGTGAGGGCATGAACAAGCTTGGGAAAATCGCAAAAGAGGAGTACGGAATTGCACTTACCTTCCATCATCATATGGGAACCGTTGTCCAGAACCCGGATGAGGTTGAACGCATGATGGCAGGCACTGATCCGGAATATGTCTCCCTTCTTTTTGACACAGGACATTTTGCATACTGCGGAGCAGACCTCCTGGAGATGGTGAAAAAATATGTGAACCGTATTAAACACGTTCATTTAAAAGATATCCGCCGTGAGGTGGTAGATAAGGTAAAAGCTGATAATTTAAGCTTTCTGGATGGTGTCCGTATGGGGGCTTTCACAGTTCCGGGAGACGGCTGCATTGATTTCGAGCCTATATTCCAGGTGCTGGATGAGGCGGGATATGAGGGATACATGCTGGTGGAGGCTGAGCAGGACCCTGCTAAGGCGAATCCTCTGGAGTATGCTGTGAAGGCAAGAAAATTTATTGCTGAGAAAACTGGTTTATGATCAATGGTTATTTCTGATATACATATTCAAAGAGAAGGCGTTGCACTTAAGTTTGTGCGGCGTCTTCTCTTTTTTCTGCTCCGCAGCCGCACTTTAGTGCAAAAAGTGTAAAATTGGTAAAAAAAATGACGGTATCGGGAATATATTTTAGAATTAAATCTTGAGATAATATAAATATTATAAAAGATTTATAAAAAAACGGTAAATGTTATCTTAAAAGTAAAGGAGGCTCAGAAGTAATGAAAATAGGATGTGTCAAGGAAATCAAAAACAATGAGTACCGTGTGGGAATGACCCCTGACAATGTTAAAAGTTATGTATCCGCTGGTCATCAGGTTTATATTCAAAGAGATGCCGGCGCAGGATCAGGATTTCGAACGGAAGAATACCATGGGGCAGGCGCTGTGATTCTTGACACAGCGAAAGAAGTATGGGATACCGCAGAAATGATCATCAAGGTAAAAGAACCTCTTGAGGAAGAGTATCAATATTTCCATAAAGATTTAATTCTTTATACTTATCTTCATCTGGCAGCGGATAAGCCTCTCATGGAAGCTATGCTTAAGACGGGGGTAAAGGGAGTTGCTTATGAAACTTTGATCGAGAGAGACGGAAGTATTCCGCTTCTGGCACCTATGAGTCAGATCGCGGGAAGGCTGAGTATCCAGGAAGGCGCAAAATATCTGGAGAAGCCATTCGGGGGTTCCGGGGTTCTGCTGTCTGGAGTTCCAGGCACACCCAAGGCGGATGTGGTGATTCTGGGAGCAGGAAGTGTAGGGACAAATGCCTGCAAAATAGCAGTTGGAATGGGTGCCAATGTGACTATGATGGACATTAACCTTGCAAGACTTACTTATCTTGATGATATTTTCGGGGCAAGGATCCAGACTCTTATGAGTACGGATGCAGCTATTGAGACGGCGGTTTCCAAGGCAGATTTGGTGATCGGGGCAGTCCTAATACCGGGCAAAGCGGCGCCGAAGCTAATCAAGAAGGAGTATCTGAAAAATATGCGTCCGGGAAGTGTGATCGTGGATGTTGCCGTTGACCAGGGAGGATGCTGTGAGACAACGAAAGTCACTTATCACGATGACCCGACGTTTGTGGTTGACGGAGTAGTGCATTATTGTGTGGGGAACATGCCGGGAGCTGTTCCGAGAACATCTACCATTGCCCTTACCAATGCCACACTGAAATATGGCCTTGAGATAGCGCGTGCAGGTTTGGAGGAAGCATGCCGCAGGAATGATGTTTTCTATTCTTCTATTAACACTTACGCAGGAGAAATTACGTGCAAAAATCTTGCCGACAGCTTCGGGCTTCCATATACGGAGGCTAAAATACTGGTCGGATAAAGAATCAGAAAAATATAAGGGAAAAGGAGGCAATATATGGATACTTTTGTGAAAATTGTCACGCAGATAAATGACTATGTATGGAGCACACCATTGGTAGTGCTGTGTCTGGGAGCAGGAATCTTTTTTACCATTCTGACAAGAGGAGGACAATTCCGGCTGTTCAAGGATATGATCAGGCTCATCCGGGCAAAATCAGAGGCAGAGAAGGAAAGTGAGGGAAGCGGAAAAGGAATTTCCGCATTTCAGTCTTTTGCTACTACGGTAGGTTCCCGTGTGGGAATGGGAAATATTGCAGGTGTAGCCACAGCACTTTTTTTCGGCGGGCCTGGTGCAATTTTCTGGATGTGGCTTATTGCCCTTATCGGTGCAGCGTCTTCTTTTGCAGAGTGTACTCTGGCACAGGCATATAAAGATAAGGTAGGCAATGAATACATGGGCGGTGCGCAGCTGTTTATCACGAAAGGGCTGAAAGTGAAGCCTGTTGCAAAAGTGATGGCGTTCTTATTTGCGATCGCGGCTGTTTTAGGACCGGGAACATTGATGCCGGGCCTGCAGATTTATCAGATTGCTTCCACATTTAAGAGTGCATTCAACACACCGGAAATGGTAGTGGGAGTAGTGTGTGTGATCGCTATCGCATTTGTAGTATGGGGCGGCATTAAGCGTATCGGACAGGTTGCAGAACTTCTTGCTCCGGTTATGTGTGTGATCTATATTGTCATGGCAATTGTCATCATCGGAATGAATATCACAGAGCTTCCGGGAGTGCTTGGTTCTATTGTGAGTTCAGCCTTTGCAGCAAACTCTATGTTTGCCGGAATAATCGGTGCTGCAATCTCCCACGGTGTAAAGCGCGGTGTTTATTCTAATGAGGCAGGACAGGGCTCAGGGGCTATCGTTCCTGCTGCTGCTGAGTGTTCTCATCCGGCAAAGCAGGGGCTTGTCCAGGCATTGTCCGTATACATAGACACAATTGTTATATGTACCGCATCTACTATGATCATCATGGTGACAGGAAACTACAATGTAGTGGATAAAACGGGAGAATACATAGTAAATAATACGGCAAGTGAATATGGTGCTCTCTGGGCCCAGGATGCAGTGAACCATTCTCTTGGAAGCTGGGGCGGCAAGCTTCTTGCTATTATGATCGCATTGTTCGTTTTCACCAGTCTCATGGGATATTACTATCAGGCAGAAAGTAATATGAAATTTATTTTCAAGGGAAAACCTGTAGGGACTTACCTTATGCGTGCGATTTTCCTCATTGCAGTTTTTTCAGGCGTTATTGTGGATGGACAGACGATCTGGAGCATGGCTGATTTAGGAGTTGGACTGATGGCATGGGTGAATATCATCGGTATACTCATACTGTCCAAGAAGGTAAGAGCTATTCTCAGCGATTATGAAAAGCAAAAGAAGGCTGGTGTGGACCCCTTGTTTGATCCGGCAAAATTCGGCATTAAGGATGAGACAGGAGCATGGGACAAATATGCAGCTCTTTTGAAAAAGAGAGAATCAGGGAAAAAATAGAAAAGTACGGAAAGACAGCTGCCGGACACTACCAGTGAGGCGGCAATGATCATACAGAATTAAATTAAATGGAGGATATACTATGTTAAAATTTACAAGACAGTCAGACCCGGAAATTGCAGCTTTGGTAGATGAGGAATTACACCGCCAGGAGCATAACATTGAAATGATCGCTTCTGAGAGCACTGCACCCCTTGAGGTTATGGAGTTAAGCGGAAGCGTATTCACCAACAAGACTTTGGAGGGCTATCCGGGAAGAAGATTCCAGGCCGGTTCAGAGGTTGCTGATAAAGTGGAACGGCTGGCATGGGAGAGAGCCAAGGAGCTTTTTGGGGCAGAGCATGTAAATATCCAGTCCTATTCAGGCTCTACAGCTAATTACAGTGTGTTTGCTTCTGTGTTAAATCCGGGAGATAAGATTCTTGCCATGCGTCTTGATCAGGGCGGACATCTGACCCATGGTTCACCGGCTAACTGGGTGAGCAAGATTTACACCCATGTATTCTACGGAGTGGACAAAGAGACAGAGAGAATAGATTACGATGCTCTGGATAAACTGGCAAAAGAAGAGAAACCCAAGATGATCATTGCAGGAGCCAGCTCATATCCAAGACTTATTGATTATGAGAGAATAGCAAAAATTGCGGAAGAGGTGGGAGCATACTTTATGGTGGATATGGCACATATTGCCGGTCTTGTGGCAGCCAAAGTCATTCCAAGCCCTATCCCTTATGCAGATTTTGTGACCTCATCCACAACAAAAACTTTCTGCAGCGCCAGAAGCGGTATGGTGTTCTGTAAAGAAAAATATGCCAAGATTCTTGATAAAGGTACATTTCCCGGAAGCCTTGGCTCTCTGATGTTCCACACCATGGCAGCCAAGACCTGGTCCTTTAAGTATGCGGCTTCTGAGGAGTTCCGCCAGATCATGCAGCAGGTTGTGGTAAATGCCAGAAAGCTTGCTGAAGAATTGACGAAATATGGATTCCGCATTGTCAGCGGAGGAACAGACAATCATCTTTTGGTTGTGGATTTAAGAGGAAAAGGCATCACAGGCACAGTATTCCAGGACGCATTGGATGCAGTCGGAATCACAGTGAACAAGAACATGATTCCTTTTGATCCTGAGAAACCTTCTGTGACAAGCGGAGTACGTATCGGTTTGACCTCTGTGACCCAGAGAGGTTTAAAGGAACCGGAGATCACAGAAATCGCCAGCATTATGAATCAGGTAGCCCAGGCTCCAACAGATGAAAAGAATCTGGCAGAATGTAAAGAGAGAGCAGAAGCTTTGATTTCAAAATTCCCTCTGTATCAGGCGGGAGCATTTGATGATTAAACAGTAGAGACACCAGCGCCGCAGCAGGATGAGATTCCTGTTGCGGCGTTTGTTCACTCCCTGGGATCCAGGGCCGGAGGAATGCGTATGGACATAGAGAATACAGTGACAGATATGCAGATCGATCATCACTTTTTTTATAATACTCTTAATGAAATGGCTTCCATGGCACTTGAGGGGGGCAGCCTTGATCTGTATCAGTCCATTATCTATTTGTCAAGAATGATTCACTACTCAAGCTATGATCAGGGCAACCTGGTGTCCCTGAAAAATGAATTAAATTATGTGGAATCCTATCTGCAGCTTCAGAAGATCCGGTATAAAAATTCGCTGGAATTTTATTTTGATATTGATGATAAAGCCCAGAATGCAATTGTTCCGTTTAATTTCCTGCAGCCCCTCACAGAAAATGCATTTGTTTACGGTTGTGAGGAGCAGCGGAAGAAATACATGGAAATCCAGGTGCGCGATAAAAAGGAAAACGTAGAGATCAGAATCATCAACAGAGGGAAACCCTTGCCGAAGACAGAATGCCTGCGGCTAAACGGGGGCATGAAGGGAAACAAAGGTCACAGTCTGGGACGGGTGTACCAGAAACTGGAAACCTTTTATGGAGATAATTTTTCTATGAAAATATATACGAAAGAGGATAAAACCATATTTTATGTAAAAATACCTAAATGATTGGAAAAAGGAAAAGGGATGGATATTGATTCACAGGTTAAAAACAGGTATACTGAAAGAAATATATGGAACAGTTTACGGCGTATGGAACGTATATTTCTGGCAGAAAACAGAATATCCGTTTAAACAGCCTCAGATTCTGTGTTCCGGAAGGCGAGGTACTTTTGTGATAAAGACAGTTATCTGTGACGATGAGGCGGCAACTGTAAATATCATCCGGTATTATATAGAGTCTAAGAGCTTTCCTTTGGAGATAGTGGGGACAGCAGACAACGGCAGGGAAGCGCTCAGTCTTATTCAAAGGACAGCTCCTAATCTTGTGTTTATGGATATCCACATGCCTTATATGGATGGATTTCAGGTGATAGAAAATATATCAGGGTGCAAGGTGATCGTTGTCACGGCTTATGATTCCTTTGCTTATGCCCAGAAAGCACTGAGGGCAGGTGTGTGTGATATTATTGCCAAGCCTGTTGATTTCCACCAATTGGAGCAGGCCATTTACAGGGCGATCGGATGGGATGTGACATCTGATGAACGGGTGAATGCTATTATTGAATACATTAATTCCAATTATAGTGAGAAAATTGAGCTTCCCCAGTTGGCGAAGCTGACTTTCAGCACCCAAAGCTACATTGCCAGGCTGTTTAAAAAGCACATGAGTATGACCATCATTTCTTATGTGCATATGATCCGTGTGGAGAAGTCTGTTGATCTTGTCAAGGAGAAGAAAATGAGTCTGCAGGAGGCAGCTGAGGCAGTGGGGTATTCAAATCTTAAGGATTATTATAAATATTTCAAGATTTATAAAGGTCAGACTCCTGCTGCTTATTTTAAAGAACAGAATGAGAAAGGTTTCTAAAAAGGACCGCCAGATTTCCAAAATGGAAATCTGCGGTCCTTAAGAATGAATGTGATTGACGATCCTTTATTTATTTCTGCTGCCTCTGTATTTCTCTTCGCAGTATTTACATCTGTAAATCTCTTTTTCCTCATCGGCAAGAACAAACACATGGTCAAGTCCTTGTTCAATGGAAGTGATGCAGCGGGGATTCTTGCATTTGATCACATTAGTCACCTGCTTGGGCATTTTCAGTTCTCTTTTTTCAACGATTTTTTCGTCTTTGATGATGTTGACGGTGATGTTGTGGTCAATAAAGCCCAGGATGTCCAGATCAAGATTCTCAATGGGACATTCCACCTTGATGATATCTTTCTTTCCCATTTTTCCGCTTCTGGCATTTTTGATGATCGCCACGGTACAGTCAAGCTTGTCAAGCTTCAGGTCATGGTATATAGTCATGGCCTTGCCTGCTTTGATATGGTCTAAAACGTAGCCTTCCCGAAGTGCTCCCACATTTAACATGATACATCCACCTCCAATAAAGTAAGAATCAGGGCCATGCGCACATATACGCCGTACTGTGCCTGTTTGAAATAAGCTGCTCTTGGGTCGGAATCCACCTCCACAGCGATTTCATTTACACGGGGCAGCGGGTGCAGGATGTACATATCATCCTTGGCAAGCTCCATTTTCTGCTTGTCCAGTATGTAGAAATCTTTCATACGGACATAATCCTCTTCGTTGAAGAAGCGTTCTTTCTGCACTCGTGTCATGTACAGGATATCAAGCTGAGGCAGTGCGTCCTCCAGACGTTCTTCCTCGGTGAATTCCACGTGGTTCCGGTTAAGGACATCCTCACGGATATAACTTGGGATACGAAGCTCTTCAGGAGAGATCAGTACAAATTTTACATTGGGATAGCGCACCAGGGCTTCGATGAGAGAGTGGACGGTACGTCCGAACTTCAGATCTCCGCACAGACCGATCGTGATATCATTTAAACGTCCTTTCAGAGAACGGATGGTGAGCAAATCAGTAAGGGTCTGGGTTGGATGCTGGTGGCCGCCGTCACCGGCGTTGATCACTGGAATTGTAGATGCCATAGAAGCTACTAACGGAGCACCTTCTTTGGGGTGGCGCATAGCACAGATATCTGCATAAGAGGAAGTAACGCGAATGGTATCGGCAACACTTTCACCTTTTGCTGCCGAACTGGAATCTGCTGTGGAAAAACCAAGAACTTTGCCGCCCAGATTCATCATGGCAGCCTCAAAGCTTAAACGTGTACGTGTACTGGGTTCATAAAACAGAGTCGCAAGCCTTTTGTCATCACAGGTATGCGCGTATTTCTGCGGTTTCTTTTCAATATCGTTGGCCAAATCAAGAAGTTTGTCAAGCTCTTCTACGGAGAAGTCCAACGGGCTCATTAAATGTCTCATCTCATACCTCCATTTTTTGGTGTATGGAATCTTCTGACAGGATATGTCTCAAAATTCCTTACCTACCATCATATAATACATGAGCCCTTTTTTCAAGAAGATTTCGTAAGTATTTTCTCGAAAAGTAATCCTGTCACAAACCATACAGGAGCATAGTCAAAGCGGATGACACCCTTGTACTGGAACGGTGTGCCGCTGTAATCCCAGGGGCACATATGGAAATGCTTCAATAGTGTTCCGCTGGTGTACTCGGCAATAAAAATCCCGCTTGTGTACAGGCATCCCCGAAGGACAGTAGGCAAAGCGGCAATTTTTTTATAAACCGGCCCGATGAAGGATGCGCAGCCGTAAATGGGGAACATTAAAAGTGAGGTTTTTCCCATCATGGTAGGCTCTCCCTGGAGCATGGCGTGGCATCCGGTCCAGAAAACCTCCAGACACCAGCCTACAGATCCGCACAGCAGAAATTGTCGTTTCATATCAGCTCTCCTTTTCGTTGAAATATTTATTATGAAAGTCCCGGACAGCAGCCCCGGGACGGTGCATGCTTGCTTGCAGAGTCCCATAGATACCGGTTGGGCAGGCCAAATTTAAGTTACTTTTCACTGGTAATATCCCGCGAGGTGTTTTCATGCATATATGCATAAAAATCCCGAGACATACAACGTGCGAAATTATGCAGTATGCATAATTTCTGTACATCGCGAAGCGTGTTACTGGCCACGGAGTGGACAGTAACAATTTACATAAATTTAACTTGATTATAGTATTGCCTGCCTTGAAAAAAACATGCACCTGGGATATAATAAGGTAAATATTGTTGTAACTGTTCAGAACCATGAACAGTTACGCCGCAAGCCCATGAAAATCGCCTTTGGCGATGGGGCTTGCTTTTGGCTGTTCAAGGTTTTCGCACGGACTGTGCAGTAAATGCACAGTCCTGTACTGAACAGTTACATATTGTTACAATTAAGATAAATAATGATGTCAGGGTCAGAATACCTTTTGATCTCAACATCAAATAATACAGACAGGAGTACAGACAATGGATTATCAGGAAAGCCGGGCATATATTAAGGAAGCAGAGAAATACGGCAGCGTCCTTGGGCTTCAAAATATGCGGGAATTGATGGCACGTCTGGGCAATCCGCAGAACAGCCTTAAGTATGTCCATGTGGCCGGCACCAACGGCAAAGGGTCGGTAATCGCTTATTTATATTCCGCGCTGTCCGCCGGGGGATATCGTATTGGCAGATATATTTCACCTGCCATATTTTCTTACAGAGAAAGGATGGAGACAGCGGGTGAGCCGGTAAGCAGAGAGAAATTTGCCGAATATGTGACGAAGACAGCAGACGTCATCGAGGAGATGACAGAAGAAGGTCTGCCTCATCCCACCCCATTTGAAATAGAAACGGCGGTGGCATTTTTATTTTTTAAAGAAGAAAATTGTGATCTGGTGCTGTTGGAGGTGGGGATGGGCGGTGACCTGGATGCCACCAATATTATTCCAAGTCCTGTGCTGGCGGTGATCGTCTCTGTGAGCATGGATCATATGTCATTTCTGGGAAATACTCTGGAGGAGATCGCGCAGAAGAAGGCAGGGATCATAAAGCCTGGCTGCCGTATGGTTACGGCTGTGCAGAAGCCGGAGGCAGAGACGGTAATACGCCGTGTATGCAGAACCTGCCAGGTAGAATATGTTCAGGCAGACTACAGAAACGTAACTGTTGTGGAGGAGAGTATCTCTGGTCAGACTTTTGTGTGTGATGGAGAAACCTATTCTATATCTCTGGCTGGAGTGTACCAGCAGGAGAATGGAGTGCTGGCTCTCAAGGCGCTGGATCTTCTTCATAAGTGCGGCTTTCCTACTACTACAGAGCAGAGAAAGCTTGGACTTTCAAGGGCATGCTGGGAAGGACGTTTTTCCGTGATTGCAAGAGATCCATTGTTCGTGGTGGACGGTGCCCATAATCCCGCTGCGGCTGATATGCTTGTATCTTCTGTACAGCGTTACTTTAAAGGCAAAAAAATATATTATATTATGGGAATGTTCCGTGACAAGGACTATGTCAGTGTCATTGAGAAGACATACCCTTATGCAGAAAAAATCCTGACTATAGCAGCTCCCGGGAATCCCAGGGCGCTTCCCGCATCTGACCTTGCCCATGCGGTGAGCCAATACCACAGTGATGTGCAGGCCATGGATAGTCTTTCAGAAGCAGTGGAAAAGGCGTATTCTCTGGCTGAGGCAGAGGATGTGATACTGGCTTTTGGTTCCCTAGCCTTTATCGGGGAGCTGGAGGGAATTGTACAGAAACGAGAGGATAAGAAAAATGATTGATTTACAGGAATGCAGAAAAGAAATCGACCAGATAGATGATGAGATCATACGTTTGTTTGAGAAGAGGATGAAGGTCTGTGAGGATGTGGCTGAATATAAAATACATACTGGGAAGAAGGTATTGGATCCTCAGCGGGAGCAGGCAAAAATTGCTGCCCTGAGAGCCAAGGCCAACGGTGAATTTAACGCATTAGGTGCCCAGGAATTGTTCCAGCAGATCATGGCGATCAGCAGAAAGCGTCAGTATCAGCTTCTGACTGCCAATGGAATCGAGGATGATGTAGACTATGAGACTGTGGATAAGCTTCCACTGAAAGATGTAAGCGTTGTATTCCAGGGCGTTGAGGGAGCCTACAGCTATGCTGCCATGAGAGCCTACTTCGAGGAGGATATCCGCAGCTATCATGTGAAGACATGGAGAGATGCCATGGAAGAAGTTTCAGCGGGACAGGCTGATTATGCGGTGCTTCCTATAGAGAATTCCACTGCCGGTATTGTGGCGGATATATATGACCTTTTAACCGAGTATAAGCTTTATATAGTGGGGGAACAGATCATCCGGGTGGATCATGTGCTTCTTGGTCTTGGGGACGCTGATCTGAAGGATATCACTCATGTGTGTTCCCATCCTCAGGGACTTGCCCAGTGCAGGAAGTATCTGGAAGAGCACTCTTCCTGGAAGATAGTAAAAGCTGAGAATACAGCCGGGGCAGCGAAAAAGGTATGTGAGGAGAAGGATAAGACCCAAGCTGCCATTGCGAGCAGGGAGGCCGGGGAAGTCTTCGGACTTAAGGTCCTGGCGGAGAATATCTGCTATAACGGACAGAATTCCACTCGTTTTATCATAGTGAGCAAGCATCCGGTCTACGTGAAAAATGCAGGGAAAATAAGCATTTGTTTTGAGCTTCCCCATGAGAGCGGCACACTTTACAATATGCTGTCGCATATTATTTATAACGGGCTGAATATGACAAAGATCGAGTCTCGTCCTATCCCGGGAAAAACCTGGGAATACCGATTCTTTGTTGATTTCGAAGGAAACCTTAAGTCCAGCGCCGTGAAAAATGCGCTGAGAGGACTGGAGGCAGAAGCAAATCTTTTACGGGTTCTGGGAAATTATTGAGACACATCAAGAGGAAATAATACAGTAAACGGATACAGCCGTTGACAGGCGGCAGAGAAGGAGATGGGGATATGGCAGTGACGACATTTGCAGCAATTGATGTAGGCTCATATGAAGTCAGTATGAAAATTTTCGAATTGACTAAGAAAGCAGGTCTTCGGGAATTAAATGACATCCGGTATCGTCTTGAACTGGGGAAGGGGGCCTATTCCAGCGGGCGTCTGGAGAGAGGGATGGTGGATGCTCTCTGTGAGATCCTGCTGGATTTTAAAAGGGTGATGCTGGAGTTTGGCGTGGGAGAATACCGTGTCTGTGCCACAAGTGCTTTTCGGGAACTGGAAAATCCAATCATTGTGGTGGAGCAGATTTACCAGCGGACCGGAGTGTACGTAGAGATATTGAGTAATGCAGAGCAGCATTTTCTGGGTTATAAATCCATTGCGGCTATTGAGAGCGGATTTAAGAAGATGATACAGAAGGGAACTGCCATTCTGGATGTGGGCGGAGGAAGCCTTCAGGTGTCCCTGTTTGACAAGGATGCCCTTGTGACCACTCAGAGCCTGAAAATCGGCAGCCTGCGCATCCGTGAGAGACTGAAGGAACTGGAAAAGACCAATACCCATTATGACCAGCTTGTAGAAGAGTTTATCCGTAATGACCTGATGGGCTTTCAGCGCCTTCACCTGAAAGACAGAGACATTAAAAATGTGATCCTCATGGGAGATTTCCTGACGGATACGATTTTCCAGGAGGAAATGAGTGATAAAATTGTAACAAAAGCAGAGTTTATGAGCCGTTATGAGAATACGGTGTACAAGACAGACCAGGTGCTGGCCGAAGAGATGGGCGTGGGTGCTGAATACGCCAATCTCATTGTTCCCACAATGGTAATCTGCAAAAACTTTATTGACATCTTCAATGCGGAGTCTTTGTGGGTGCCCGGTGTTTCCTTGCTTGACGGAATTGCTTTTGATTTCGGGGAAAAGAAGAAATTCATAAAGAGCCTTCACAATTTTGAAAATGATATTCTGGTGACTGCCCGTAATATTGCCAAGCGGTATTCCAGCGGCAAGAGCCATATCCAGGGAACTACGAACCTTGCGCTTACTATTTTCGACAGTACGAAGAAGATTCACGGTATGGGAATGAGAGAGCGGCTTCTCCTTCAGATTGCTGTCCAGCTTCATGACTGTGGGAAATATATCAGTATGGGGGATGTGGCAGAATGTTCCTACAGGATCATAATGGCTACAGAAATCATCGGACTTTCAACAGAGGAGCGGCAGATCATTGCCAGTGCAGTGAGATACAATACAACAGAGTTTGTCTATTTTGACAAAATAGAAGGGGAGACCGGTGTGGACCGCAGGCGGTACCTTCTGATCGCCAAGCTTACAGCGATTCTCAGACTTGCCAATGCCATGGACAGAAGTCATTATCAGAAGGTAAAGGGACTTAAGGCTGTCCTCAAGGAAAGAGAACTACAGCTGGTCATTGATTCCAGTGAGGACATTTCTCTGGAATTAGGACTCCTAAAAGATAAAGTGGAATTTTTTGAAGAAGTGTTCGGCATCCGTCTGGTACTCAGACGTAAGAGAAGAATGTAGAGGTGGACTATGGATATAAAGAATTTTGAGAAGGCAGAGTATTTCGTGAACAGGGAATTAAGCTGGCTTAAATTTGATGACAGGGTACTAAGTGAGGCAAGGGATAAAAGCATTCCTCTTTTTGAGCGTCTTAAATTTTTGAGTATCACTTCCTCTAATCTGGATGAATTTTTCATGGTGCGTGTAGCTTCTCTTAAAGATCAGGTCCATGCGGGATATGAGAAACCGGATATTGCAGGAATGACTCCCAGGGAGCAGCTGAAGGAGATCAGCGCCCAGACCCATGAGCTGGTCCATGTGCAGTATAACACATTCAACCGTTCTCTTCTGCCGGCAATGGAGAAGGTGGGGTTATATATGATTTCTGAGCATGAGAACCTGTCTGATGCACAGAAAAAGTTTGTGGACCGCTATTTTGAGGATAACGTATATCCTGTTCTTACCCCCATGGCAATGGACTCATCCAGACCCTTTCCTCTGATCCGCAATAAGACCTTAAATATAGGCGCTCTCATATCAAAAAAAGATATGAAAAAAGGCAAAGAAGTCCTTGTTTTTGCCACAGTGCAGGTGCCCTCCGTACTTCCCAGGCTCATCCAGATCCCTTCTGCCAAGGCAGGAGAGACATCTGTCATTTTACTGGAAGAAATCATTGAGAGAAATATTGATAAGCTGTTTTTAAGCTATGATGTAGTGTGTGCACACCCTTACCGTATCATGAGAAATGCGGATCTGACCATTGATGAGGATGAGGCAGAGGATTTGCTTGTTGAAATCCAAAAGCAGCTTAAAAAGCGTCAGTGGGGTGAAGTTATCCGTCTGGAAGCAGAAGAAAAAATGGATAAGCGGCTGCTTAAAATTTTAAAAACAGAGTTTGACATCAAGGACGAGGATATCTTTCCCATCAACGGCCCTTTGGATCTGACCATGCTTATGAAAATTTACGGTCTGGATGGCTTTGAAAAATACAAGACCCCCAAATATACCCCGGCTCCTGTACCTGCATTCCAGAATGACAAGGATATTTTCCAGGTGATCCGGGAAGGGGATGTATTCCTTCATCACCCTTATATGAGCTTTGATCCTGTTGTGAATTTTGTACGCCAGGCAGCCAAGGATCCGGATGTGCTGGCTATTAAGCAGACGCTGTACCGCGTCAGCGGGAATTCACCTATTATCGCCGCTCTTGCCCTGGCTGCCGAGAATGGGAAGCAGGTTTCCGTTCTGGTTGAGCTTAAGGCCAGATTCGATGAAGAGAATAATATTGTCTGGGCCAAGATGCTGGAAAAAGCCGGCTGCCATGTGATTTACGGGCTGGTGGGCCTGAAGACACACAGCAAGATCACACTGGTAGTGAGAAGAGAAGAGACAGGAATCCGCCGTTACGTTCATCTGGCAACGGGAAACTACAACGATTCCACTGCAAAATTATATACGGACTGCGGTATTTTCACATGCGATGAGCGGTTCGGCGAGGATGCCACAGCCGTGTTCAATATGCTGTCAGGATATTCGGAACCTAAGCGTTGGAACAAACTGATCGTTGCACCTATCTGGATGAAGAACCGTTTCCTGAAGCTTATAGAAAGAGAAGCCGAGTATGCAAAACAGGGAATTCCCGCCCATATAATGGGAAAAATGAATTCTCTCTGCGATCCTGTGATCATGGCAGCATTGTGTTATGCATCATCCTGTGGAGTAAAGGTTGATCTGCTTGTAAGGGGCATCTGCTGTCTGAAGGTAGGAATAGAGGGAGTCAGCGAGAATATCCAGGTACGCTCCATTGTAGGAGATTTCCTGGAGCACAGCCGTATTTTCTACTTCAGCAACGGCGGCAGCGAAGAAATCTATATGGGAAGTGCAGATTGGATGCCCCGAAATCTTGACCGCAGAGTAGAAATCGTATTCCCAGTAGAGGATGAGGAAATCAAAAAAGAGATTATCCATATTCTCGACTTAGAATTCAAAGATAATGTAAAAGCCCACATCCTCCAGCCCGACGGCACCTATATCAAGCAAGATAAAAGAGGAAAAACCCTCATCAATTCCCAGATGGAATTCTGCTGGGAGGCTGTGGAAAAAGCGGCGAGGAAAAAAGAGATGAAAGAAAAAACCAGGGTTTTTATTCCTGCAGAACCGGCGGCGGATCCGGAGTGATTGTACGAGTAAGGTTGTGGGAGGGGCAGGACCGTGGGAGGGGCAGGCTCAGAGTTGCGAAGCCCGCATGCCCCTCCCACACCCTCCCCTGTTGGGCACGCTATGTTGGGGCGGAAAGGGGTTTAGGGCGGGAGATTGAGAAGCAGTGAATCTCACATTGGTTTCTGATGAGTACGTAGTGTGGAATGTGCCTTGTGCTATATCTTAATAAAAATGATATAAGAAGTAATTAACTTAAAAATGAGGCTGTTATATCCGCTATGTCTAGCAGATACAACAGTCTCATTTATCATATGACAATAAAATACTCCACCTGCCAGGCAGGTGGAGTAAATATTTTTAATTTTAATCAGTATATCATTCCAGTTTTCAAGCCCCAGCAAAGCACCGGGCTCATTGCGTGCCCAACAGGGGAGGGTTCGGGAGGGGCATGCGGGCTTCGCAACTCTGAGCTTGCCCCTCCCGAGGTCTACCGCTCCTCACGGAAGTAGTTGAGTCCGCAGCTTTTTGGCTGTGCGTGTTCTTTGCTTTGTCTCATGCTTGTCACAACAAGGACTATGATGGTGGCCACGTAAGGGATCATGTCGTATATCTGTGCCGGGAGGCCGGGGATGTTGATGTACATGCGCATGATGGTCAGCCCGCCGAAGATCAGAGCTACCAGCATTCCTCTAGCAGGGCTCCAGGTGGCGAAGATTACCAGGGCTACTGCCAGCCAGCCGTATCCTGAGACGCAGCCGTGCACCCACACACCTGAGGTAGTTACCATGCTCATATACATTCCGCCGATTCCGCAGATACCGCCGCCTACGATGGTGGCAATGTATTTATATTTGGTGATGTTGATGCCAGCAGCATCTGCTGTGGAGGGATCTTCTCCAATGGCGCGGAGATTTAAGCCTACCCGTGATTTCCGGAAAAACCAGGCCATTAAAATGGCAAGGAAGATTGCAAAATATACAAGCCAGTTATATTGGAAAAGGAGCTTTCCAAGAACCGGAATATCGGAGAGGACTGGAATCTGCAGCTTGGAAAAGGCGGCTTTAGTAGTGCTGGAAACAGCTACGTATCCCCCTGCTTTCTGCCCGATAAATTCTCCGAAGAAGTTGCCGAAACCGGTGCCGAAGATGGTGAGTGTAAGTCCGGTTACGTTCTGGTTTGCCCTAAGTGTAATGGTAAGAAAACTGTAGATCAGAGCGCCGAAGGAGCCTGCAAGAAATGCAGTGATAAGTGCAATGACGGCAGATAAAATTCCGCTTGGCTCGCCTCCGGATTTGATCACAGCCTGTTCATAATAATAGGAGCCAGCAAGACCGGTAATGGCTCCCATAAACATCATACCTTCCACACCAAGATTCAGGTTTCCTGATTTTTCTGTAAGGATTTCGCCCAGTGCACCCAGCAGAAGAGGAGTTCCCGCCAGTACGGCAGCTATAAATAAACTATTTAAAGTACTAAGCATGATGTTCCTCCTTTCCTCTGAAAATCAGCCGATAGGTAATAAAAAATTCGCAGCCCAGCATGAAAAACAAGATGATTCCTATGAGCAGGTCTGAGGCTGAGGCGGGAATCTTGAAGTTTGTCTGGATCGTATTGGAACCGCGCTCCAGCATAGCAATAAAAACAGATACGATAAGCATTCCATAGGGATTCATTTTTGCAAGCCATGCTACAGTGATAGCCGTAAAGCCCACCCCTCCGGCTGTTCCTTCTGTGATGGTATAGTCGGCACCTGCAACCTGGAGCATACCCACCAGACCGCATAAGGCACCAGATAAAAACATCGTACGGATAAACACCTTGCTTACATTTATGCCGGCGTACCGGGCAGTATTGTTGCTCTCACCAACAACAGAGATTTCATATCCCTGTTTGGTTTTTGTGAAATAAACAGAGGAGACAACGACCAGCACAAGTGCTAAAATCCAGCCCCAGTGTACACCAAATATTTTCGTAAGTCTGGCTTCCTGGGTGAGCATTGCAATTTTAGGAAAGCTGCTTCCCTTTGCTTTCCAGGGGCCGTTCATGAGGTATTTGATAAAAGCCAGGGCAATATAATTTAGCATAAGGGTGAAAAGAGTTTCATTTGTCCCCCATTTTGCTTTGCAGACAGCGGGAAGAAGTCCGTAAAGCCCGCCTGCCACCATACCGGCCAGGATCATAAGCATTACAAGGGGAATCTTGGGGATAAAATCAGCGGTAAACAACCCGAAATATCCGGCAGCAACTGCTCCCACAAGAATCTGTCCCTCACCGCCTATATTCCAAAATTTCATCTTAAATGCAAAGGAAATACCAATAGCAGTGATCAAAAGGGGAACCGAGAGTTTAATGGTTTCCCGGATAACTGTCTGTGACCCCCAGGCACCGATGACCATGGATTTGTATACGGAAAGAGGGTTATGGCCAAGGGCCAGGATCAGAAGTCCTCCGGTTATAAGAGAAAGAAGGAAAGCAATGGCACGGATGCCCCACGCTTTCTGCGGGGTTAACGTATCCCGCTTGGCCATACGGATAAGCGGTTCCTTAGCTGCGGTTACATTTCTGCTCATGCGCCCACCTCCTTTTTCGTTTCTTTTGAATCATTTACGTGTATCATCATAAGTCCGATATCTTCCTTTGTTACTGTTTTGGGGTCTACGATTCCGCTGACTTTTCCGCCGCATAGGACGAGAATCCGGTCACACAGCTCCATCAGTACATCCAGGTCTTCGCCGATAAAGATGACGGCAACGCCTTTTTTCTTCTGCTCGTTAAGCAGATCATAAATTCTGTAGGAAGAATTGATATCCAGGCCCCGGACAGGATATGCCACGATCAGGACAGAGGGGCTGAGGGAAATCTCTCTTCCCAGCAGTACCTTCTGAACATTTCCTCCTGACAGGCGCCCTACCGGTGTATCAACTCCCGGAGTCACGATTTCAAGCTCCTGGATCAGATCCTCAGCCTGTTTTTTAGGCGTCTTTCTGTCAACAAAAAGTCCTTTTGTATTTTTATAACTGCGGAGCATGACATTGTCGGTCATGTCCATTCCGGCTACCAGACCCATACCAAGCCTGTCCTCGGGAACAAAGGCCATGGAGATTCCTTTTTTTACAATCTCGTCAGGTTTGAGGCCTAAAATCCGCTCCTTTATGGGAGTGCCTTCATGTTCACCAGTGTAAAGTACAGAACCTCCGATGGTGGGATATAATCCTGCAATGGCTTCGCACAGCTCCTTCTGTCCGCTGCCGGCGATTCCGGCAACTCCAAGGATTTCCCCGCCGTAGGCTGAGAAAGATACATTGTCCAATGCCTTAACCCCGTCTCCGTTTAAGCAGGTAAGCCCAATGATCTGCAAGCGTTCAGGCCCTCGTTCCACCTTGGGCCGGTCAATTTCAAGGTTGATGGGCCGGCCTACCATCATTTCTGTAAGCTGTGCCTGATTTGTTTCCGCAGTTTCCACTGCTCCTATGTATTCACCTTTGCGCAGGATTGCCACACGGTCGGAGATAGCTAATACCTCGTGAAGCTTATGAGTGATGATGATAATGGATTTTCCGTCAGCTTTCATGTTGCGCAGTACAGCAAATAAGCGGTCAGTCTCCTGAGGAGTAAGAACAGCCGTAGGCTCGTCCAGAATCAGAATGTCAGCTCCTTTATAAAGCACTTTGAGAATTTCTACGGTCTGTTTTTCCGATACGGCCATATTGTAGACCTTCTTTGCCGGATCAATATCAAAGCCATAGCGGGTGGCAAGTTCTTTTACCTTCCGGTTGATTTCCTTACGGTTCACTGTGGCCTTTCCGTCAAGGCCAAGGACAATATTCTCTGCTGCACTCAATACATCTACAAGTTTGAAATGCTGATGTATCATACCGATGCCCAGGCTGAAAGCATCTCTGGGGGAACGGATAGTTACAGGTTTTCCATGAATATAGATTTCCCCGTGGTCGGGAAAATAAATGCCGGAAAGCATATTCATAAGTGTGGTTTTTCCGCTTCCGTTTTCTCCCAGGAGCGCCAGTATCTCTCCGTTTTTCAGCTCCAGATCAATATCATGGTTTGCCACAACCTTGCCGAAGGTTTTGGTTACGTGATGCATTTTTACAGCACAATCTGCAGTCTCATTCAATTTTTCACCCTCCTTGTACTGAAAAGATATGGTGTAAGGATCACAAGATTGCCGGGGCAGTGCTGTCTGTCCTGCCACTCTTGTAATCCTTACGACAAGATATACTTTCAAAAACAGAGCCGTTGTAAAACGGCTCTGTTTTGTAGAGCAGACAGTGGAAATCCGCTCTGTTGTTTACGCATGGATTCATGACTGTGATACAGCTTAAATTAAGCTTACCTGAATCCCGCAATGAGTTATGTAGATTATTCAACTACGTTGCATCCTTCGATAATATAGGCCCAAGATGGAGCAGATGCTTCTTCCTGCTCATGGTAATAATCGCCTTCAGCCACATCGATTTCTTCACCTTCAGGACTTGTGCCTTTCAAAGGTCCGTCGAATACATGGATTTCTCCGGACTTCAGGGCTTCTGCAGCTTTATCAATAGCTTCCTGTGTGCCTTCAGCAGCGATATCTGTGTTCAGCGGAGAAAGATATACAGCGCCGTCTGCAAGACCCTTGCACCAGTCAACAGGGATTTCGGTTCCGTCGATCATTGCCTGTACAGCATCAGTCACATAGATACCCCAGTCAATACGGGCAGAAATGAGGGATGCCTTAGGAGCAGCTTCGATCATATCATTATTGTAGCCAACCTGCCATACATTGTTCTCTTCTGCGGTGGTTGCAGGTGCAGTAGAGTCTGAATGCTGGGAGATCACGTCACATCCGCGCTCGATCAAAGCCTTGGCAACCTGAGATTCCACAGTAGGATCATTCCAGGAATTTGTATACATAATATCCATGGTCACGTCTGGGTTTACACTTTTAGCGCCAAGATAGAATGCGGTATAACCACTGATAACCTCAGCAAAGGGGAATGCGGCAACATAGCCTAATTTGTTGGACTCTGTCTTCATTCCTGCTGCGATACCAGCCAGGTAGCGCGCTTCAAAAATAGAAGCAAAGTAGTTGTGCATATTGTCCAGGCCAGAACCTGATGCCTGATATCCTGTTGCATGGCAGAACTGAACGTCAGGATATTCTGCAGCAACTTCTTTTACATAATCCTCAAAACCAAAGCTTGTGGCAAAGATGATGTTGCAGCCTGCATCTACAAGCTCTCTCAAGGCCGTGTCACATTCTGCACCTTCAGGTACATTAAACTTATTGACAATCTGGTCATCGCTTAAACCTAATGTTTCCTGCATTTCCTTTGTTCCTAAATCATGGTTGTAGGTATACCCCATATCGCTGGGATCAGAAACATGTACAAATCCTACCTTGATTTCGTCCTTGGCAATGCCTTCCGCCTTTACCGGCTTGGCGCCGAAGCCCACAACTGCTCCCACGACCATTGTTGCACATAGAAGTGCACTTAAAAACTTCTTCATATCTTATCCTCCTTTTTTAAATTGGCTATTCTGCCCGGAAATGAATATTCCTGTCAGATAGTCTGAATTATAAGAAAATTTTACACCAGAGATGGGCATAAGTCAAGATTTCCTAAAGGTTTTTCTGAAAATTACTCTTGTACTGTGAATTTGAATATATAAAACAGGTTTTTTTTAGGGAAAGGGATATGTGTACAGGATAGAATTTTAAACGGAGGCGGAAGGATGGAGAAAATAGTAGAATTATTGTGTGAAATTTAAACGGGGATTTCTGTTATTTGCCTCCTGTGTATTCACTTTCATATCTGTGGGTTTTTATGTATTTATGCACCAATATACCTTGTGGTATATCTCCTGCGGACAGTCATTATTTATTTGCCAAATTAACAAAAGTAATGATTATTTTTGTTTACATTAATTGGAATTGTGCTATAATTAGCATAAATAATATCATTCGAAAGGAGATTTATAATGGCAAGACGAAGAAGAGAAGTTAAAATGACGGCAGCGGAAATTACAAATGAGATGGCCAACATTGATGTTGAGATCAATGCTCTTACAACACAGATAAAAGAACTGAAAGCAAACAGGAAAAAGCTTGTGAAAGATTACGCAATTGCCCAAGCGCAGGAAGCTGAGGCAGCTAAAGCAAAAGAGATGGAAGAGTTGGTACAATTAATTCAGGAAAAGGGCTTGACTGTAGAGCAGATAAAAGAACTGGTTCAGTAATAAAAGGATAAATAGAATCCTCTTGGAAAATTTCCGGGAGGATTTTTTGTTGAATTTATTATAATTATTTTCGTTGTACACTGTGTTGGGAAATGGTATAATTTTTTTAAGAACTTCAGGAAGAAAATATAGAAAAGCTATAATGGCTGTTGATTTTGAAAGGGGATGGAAATGACAACATCGAACATAAAAGCGATGATCCAAAGCGATATTCATAGAGTCTGGGACGTTGTTTTGGACGTGGAGAATTACACATGGCGCAGTGATTTGAGCAAAACAGAAATTATAAATCAGAAGCAGTTTATTGAATATACGAAAGAGGGTTATCCGACAACTTTTACTGTTACTGTTTCAGAACCATACAAACGCTGGGAGTTTGATATGGAAAACTCAAATATGAAAGGGCATTGGGCAGGGGTTTTCGCCTCTCACGGTAATGAAACGGAAATAGATTTTACTGAACATGTAACAGCAAAAAAGATTTTTATGAAGCCATTTGTAAAGTCTTTTTTGAAAAAACAACAAGCACAATTTGTTGCAGATTTGAAAAAAGCTCTGGAAGATCGAGGACCTAAGTAAGGAGGGGTTAAATGCTGAAAATAGTGGCATTTTTGCAGTACGGCATATCTATAGGCTTGATCTTGCTTGGAACAGTATGTTCTATTATACATTACATCGCATTAAAAACACACAGTGAATGGAGTGCACCAACGGATGTAGTTATTATCGAATTTTTATTCTACTTGATTATTTCTGTTATAGCGTTTTTTGTATTGGGATTTATTAAAAGGAAGCTAAAGTAAATGAAATATACTATAGCAGAAGCAATTAGAATAAAGGGGACAAGTTTACTTTAACCTCTTGAATCCTTACTCATGAGGGAATTGTACACTGTGTTTGCTAATGTGAAACTGCAAAACAGCCCTCCTCTGAGCACTATGTACATCCCCCGGAGTAAGTATATCACAGAAATTTGACAAACTGGCGGCAAAGAGCGGCCGTTTTAGAAATGAATTAATGTGCATGGTATTACAATATGTGTTGGAATATTTTGAATTTACTCCGGATGGCACCGGCAGCACAAGGAATTAGGGAAGCAACAGTCAATGGTTAGGCTATGTAGATATAGCGAAAAGGGATTGCTTATGACAATGTTTATATGTTTTTTAATTGCAGTGGTACTATTGTATATTATGCGGTTACTAAATGGTGGTTTTGATTTAACAGAGCTATTGTCATTTCTTATGATGATTGTATTGTTAGGCTCTCATGTGTATTTAGTGACAAGAAAAAAGGCTATTTGGGGTATTGTAATCCCGATATTTATTGTGGCTTCATTCTATCCAACTTACAAGCTGATCGATCCGGTTGGGGAAATGTTTGTTCTTCTAATTGTATTATATTTGATAGTTTTGGGAAGCTGCCTTTATATTTGGTATAAAGCTAGAAAAAATAACAGTAAATAAGGTTTATTTACACTACCTCTGGCTCCTAAGACAGCCCCCATTTTTTATAAACGTCAGTGTAAAATCCTGATCCTGCACTGGTTAGAGTTCCAACAATTGTATTATGGGCTCTTTATTACTATATCATCATACGCCTCCTATAACGGCGGCTATCCGGTTATTCCCAATTAATATCTTCGTGTTTTACATATTCCCCATCTTCAATTTCTTTTCGTCCTTACAAGTGCTTCTGATTCGTACCGAAATGGTTCCAATTCTGGTATATCAAGTAATAAATATTTCACGTCTCTAATCGGTAACTTTTCTATCCCTTCTTTATATTCTTCGCGTGGTTGGCTTATCCATGGAGTTTATCGTTTTGACCGCTAATTTACTATAGATAATTTCTATCCCGGTATCTCCTTTCCTTTGGTACCTTTATTATACATTGTTTTTAATACTTATAATGATTTTATTTTTCTTTTTCTACAGATTTAAATAGATTCCAGGTTGCAAGTCCAACAATTCACATATTTTATCGAGTGCCTTGGCCCATAGACGAGTATCACCTGCTAAAGACATTGGGAATAACCAATGAGCAAGAAATAAGACATTTTAAATATCTATGCTTATAAGATTCAGATATTTACTTTATAATACGTTGTGCTATAATTATTATAACACAAAATCATATAGATTTTCGTAAATGAAGGTTATTCTATGGGAGGAACAGTATGAAAAAGAAATTAATTGCATTGATGTTGGCATTTAGTATGGTTGTTGGACCGGTTAGTTCTGCTGTGGCAGCGGAGCCTGAATTTTCGGATGGAAGCCAGGTACTTCAGGAGTCAGAGATATTTGGGGACACTGAAGGATTCCAAGATGAAGAATTTCAAGATGCTGAGTTTTGGGATAATATGGAAGAAAATTCGAGATTTGGCGATGCAAATAAATTAACCTTGCCACAACAGCCGTATGAAGAAACAATTCCGGTTGGTGATAACGTTTATGCTACACTAAAATATGAAAAAACGGCCGACCCTGAAGATAATTCGCTTATGTTAAGTAGTGCTGTGATTTCAGGCACTGGCCCTATGTGGAATTACCTTGAGGATGGGAAAACTTTAGACAATGCACATGCTAATCCATTCTTTGGCAAAACAAATAACTATCTCCAAACCATTATTATTGAAAACGGAGTAACAAGTGTAAGTGATTATTTGCTGGCAAATGCATATGAAGTCCGCAACATCACGTTTGGCAATAGTATTAAACGAATCGGAAAACATGCATTTGAAAATTGTTTCCGCGTGGAGACGTTAAATTTACCAGATGGAGTTGAAGAATTAGGGGAGAGTAGCTTTCAGGAATGTGGTCGTTTTACTGAAGTAAATATGCCCGATACCATTACAAAGTTGGGTAACTCTTGCTTTCAAGGATGTGACAGTATTAAAACAATAAAATTACCGTCTACTTTGACAAATATACCAAGTAATGCCTTTAGTAACTGTTTGAATTTAGAGAATATAGTTATTCCAGAGAGCGTTGTATCTATAGGAAGTCATGCTTTTAGTTATTGTAAGAGTCTAGTAGAAATTGTTCTGCCACCAAATTTGGAGACTATTGGATATGCTGCTTTTATGGGTTGTAATAATATCAAAAGCATAGTGGTTCCTAAAAGTGTTATCAATATTGGAACAGATACGTTTTGGAGATGCAGCAGATTAGAAAGCATAGTCTTTAATGCGGGCTGTTCTTTAGATATTCCTGGAAACATGTTTTATCAGTGTATTAATTTAAAAAATGTTACCTTGCCTGAGGGAATTACGGGGATTAGTAATTCTGCTTTTAGCCAATGCATACGACTGCAGGAAATCACAATTCCCAAAAGCGTTTCCGATATTGATCCTACAGCTTTTGAAGGCTGCGATAATTTGTCTAAGATCAATGGATATTCTAATACAGCGGCAGACAGATACGCGCATCAGAATGGGATAACGTTTGAATCGTTAGGTGGAGAAGGACCGATTCCTACACAAAAAATAAAAGTGGGGGATGATGTTTTAGCTGTCATTGAGGGTAACACATTAACCTTGAAGGGTAGTGGCGCAACATATGACTATTGGTCTGAATTCGATGATTGGTATAATGGTGATAAGTCACAAATTACGGATATTGCTTTTGAAGGGAATATAACTTATATCGGAAATTATTTTTTTAATGGATTTAATGGAATTAAAGAAGTAAACTTTCCAAACGGTTTGATGCAGCTTGGAATAGCTCCGCTTTGTCAATGCAAGGCCATTGAAAAAATAACTTTTCCATCTACGTTACAAGAAATTCCAGCAATAGCATATGAATGGGACTGGACCACAAGTTTGGACAATCTGAAAACGGTTATTATACCAGAAGGCGTAAAAGCTATAGGCAAATATGCGTTTAGCAACTGTCACTCATTAGAAAGCTGTGTTATACCAGAAGGTGTAGAAGTTATAGGTGAATATGCGTTTAGCAACTGTCGTTCATTAGAAAGTTGTGTTATACCAGAGGGTGTCACACAGATTGGAAATAATATTTTTGATAATTGTACTCTATTAAAAGATTTGACGTTGCCGTCGACACTGGATACAATTCCGGAATTGGGTATGATTTCTAATACTGGTTCAGATAATACAGGACTTAATTTAGTCAATGTGAATATTTCTGATGGAGTAAAATATATTGGTGAAAATGCATTTTATAAATGTTTAAGTTTGAAAAACATAGCATTGCCACATAGTATAATTGGAATATTTGATAGAGCTTTTTACGGTTCAGGATTAGAAAAGACTGCATTACCGGATAAGCTTCAACATGTTGGATATGCCGCATTTTGCGAGTGCAGTGCATTAAAGGCGGTGCAGTTTTCATCAGCAACCCCGCTATTTGACGATATGGTTTTTGCATATACAGGAATTGAGACAGTTAATTGGCCACAAAGTATTTCGGTTATTCCTTCAGGAATCTTTAATAGCTGCTATGATTTGCGAGAAGTGACTATACCTGAAGGAGTTGTGAAAATAGACAGAGCTGCATTTTCATACTGTACTTCACTTAAAGAAGTATCAATACCTGAAAGCATGACGGATATAGGAGACGAAAATTTTTGGGAGTGTTCATCTTTAGCTAAAATCTCCATACCAAAATCAGTAACATACTTCGGAAACGATGTTTTTTATAACTGCCGTAAACTTACAGTTTATGGTTATACGGATAGTATGGCGGAACGATACGCTCATAATAATTCCGTTCGATTCGTATCTGCTGATTACAAAGTTGTATTTAAAAATGCAGGGAAAACAGTAACTACTCAGTACGTTTTAAAAGGCGAAAATGCTACTCCGCCAACACTAACAAAAGATGGCTATATATTATCTTGGGATGGAGATTATACTGACATACAGGAAGATATGATCATCAATGCCATATGGACAAAAATTAATGGGGGTGGAACTATTCCTCCATATAATCCAGACTCGTCACCTGTGAAATATACGGTAACGTTTATGGATCGTGGAAAAGTAGTGAAAACGGAAAAAGTTGCGTCTGGTGAAGGCGCAGATTTGCCTTTCATACAACGCTATGGCTATGATTTAGCCTGGGACAAGGAATTTGCAAAGGTTACATCCGATATAACGGTTAATGCAGTATGGACAGTGATTAAGCCATCTAAAGTGACCAGCTTAACAGCAGAAGTTCTGCCAAAATATATTCGTTTATCCTGGGATGAATCAGAATTTACCGGATATTATCTGGTTTATAGAAAATTGGCAGCAGAAAAGGATTATACTCAGGTCGCCAAAACAACAAAAATTTTGTGGAATGACAAAACTGTTAAGGTGGGAACGGAATATCAATACAAGGTTCTTGCTGTGCGTTCGGTAGAAGGAAAGAAGTATGAGGGTGTCGACTCCGAAATAGTGAAGGCAAAGATTGGTACACCAGAGATAGGAAAGATATATACATCCGGTAATCTAAATTATAAGGTTGCCAACAGTAAAGAAGTAACAGTAACAAGCCTCGCAAAAGCAGTGGCGGAACTGACAATACCAGCTTCAGTTTCCATCGCAGGAAAATCATTTAAGGTTACGGCTATTGACCACAAAGCATTTTATAAAAACGCTGATATTATTAATGTCAAAATTAGTAATAATGTAACCTATGTAGGGCAATATTCATTTTATCAATGTCCGAATTTGGAAACGGTGAAGTTTGGCAAGAATGTTCAGATAATCAGTACATGCGCATTTGCACAATGCCCAGAACTGGGGAATATAGTTCTTCCAGGAAAGGTAAGTCGACTGGGAGCCAAAGTTTTTTACCATTGTCCCAAACTGAAAAGTTTAACCATTAAAACATTGAAATTAGAGTATATTGGTAAAAAAGGATTGGCAATTGATAGAAGTACTGTAATAAAGGTTCCGAGCACAAAGTATGCGCCATACAAAAAGATGATTACAAAGAGCGTGAAATTCGCAGCTACTAAAGTTGTCAAGCTGTAATTCTTTGTCCGCGGAGAAAGGGAATCCATTTTTAGTAAAATAAGACAATATCTCATCAGAGGACTCTCGCTAAAATAAATTAATGCGATAGTCCTCTTTAATGTTTGACATCAATGTTTACGTGGGAGGGCGTTTTCTCGAAAGACACTGATACGGTCTGTCTAAAATTCTACTTTTACGGTTGTGTTGTCATTCATAATTATAAGTACATCTATTGTTTGGATGTATCATATCAAAATTTGAAGGATATTTGTAAATACGGATTAATTACCTTTGTACCATTCTTTATCGCGCTTGTCAAATCAGTACAGGATATCTTTATTCTTTTCGACAATGCCCTCTAGTTCCTGGTGCGCGGCAAGTTCGTAAAATTATTTGCAAATAGGTGTTTATATATCTGAATCTGGAAAGTATATAATTTTTGTTATTCTGCAAATGGAATGATTACGATGGAGTAAGACTTAATATCCGAAGAAGTGAAACAAGATATGCTTTAGAGGACGGTATTTCTGCTTTTGCAATTAAAGTCCATCCTAAAACAGCGGCAGGGATTAGGTATGTAGTACGGAACAAGGTCAAAGTGTTTCACCAATGTATACATCCGATCATATAGCGGTTGGTATAGCTACAAAGGAATTGAAAAATTCGAGTACGGGCGTATATGTAAGAAATTATGCTACAAAAATAAGCGAACGTTTATTTGTATTAATTGGTGGAAAGATCAATGGTGGTGGATACTTCTCAGATGGGGAAGATTTTACAGATGGAGACCCAGGTTTTACTGATGGAGGAGACCCAGGCTTTACTGATGGCAACTAAGTTTTGAATACAATTTGATTTAGAAGAGTAGGGGAGTCAAATGACTTCCCTTTAAATTAGCATCGTAGCAATTTGTAATTTGTATATAATCATGAAAATGAAATATTTATCTCAAAAACATTTACAAAACTTTGAAAAGATGTATAGTCCCGTTTTCAACACTTTGATGATCAAACAAGGCCAGAAATCCTTATATC
>JAUNHC010000072.1 GCA_030524175.1 Eubacteriales bacterium | reverse complement strand
TAGTCGCAGTTAGTACTTAGTTGAAGGGAAGCGAGTGTCTGCCTGAAGAGGACAGAACCCGCCCCGGCTCCCTTTTGACCTCGACATCATAACTAAAATATAGCACGATTTCGTCAGTCATTCAACTGTTCCGGATGATTTCATACAATTTCTTTTAGGAGTTCATAATTTTTTTGTAAAATTCCTTTTTATTTTCTTTTTTCTGTGCTATAGTATAGATAAGAGTAACTATTGAGCAGCCCGTATCCCGCGAGGTGTTTTCATGCATAAATGCATGAAAATCCCGAGACATACAGGCGCGAAATGATGCATCCTGCATCATTTCTGTGCATCGCGAAGCGGTAACTATGAAGGTACTGAATAGTTATAGATAAGATAATAATGTTCAGGTCCCAAGAGTGCTGTTGGAGAAGGTACAGCCTGCCCCCTGGGTATCTGATCAGCAAAACGATTAATTTAAGTGAGGAGGAGTTTTAGATGGGACGGCTCACCGTATTAAAACAAATTGCCCGGGATATTGCCTCTCAGTTTGGTTCTGACTGCGAAGTTGTCATTCATGATTTAAAAACAAATGACCCGGAGCATTCCATAGTTTATATTGAAAACGGACATGTCACCAACCGCGATGTTGGAGACGGCCCGTCCAATGCAGTATTCGATGTAATCCGCAAAAAGAATAAAAATCAGGATGACCTGGAAGACCATACCGGTTATCTTATGAAAACTTCTGACGGAAAAATCCTGAAATGCAGCACCTCTTATATACGGGACGATGACGGAAGCCTGCATTACGTATTCGGCATTAATTACGACATCACCAAGCTGACTATGATTGAAAGTGCCCTTCACTCTCTTGTCACTCCCGAGGATAAAGAAGAGAAGCCCAAGGAAATCACACACAATGTGAATGATCTGCTTGACCATCTGATCGAGGAGTCTGTGGCTCTGGTAGGCAAGCCTGTAGCCTTGATGAATAAAGAGGATAAGGTTACTGCCATTCAGTTCCTGAACGATTCCGGAGCCTTTCTTATCACAAAATCAGGGGACAAAGTAGCTAATTATTTTGGTATTTCCAAGTACACCCTTTACAGTTATATTGATGTCAACAAATAATCTGCAGCATTGGTTACCGGCTGCAGCATAAAGGAACAGGCAGAGTATCCTGAGTAATTCAGGAGGCTCTGCCTGCTTTATTTTGATCCGGCTGCAAGGGTGGGACAGCCAGAAAATTGCGGTTCTGTAATTCTTCCTGTATGGAATCCAGGATTTCCTCGGATTCGGCGGTTACGGTGTGGTAATGGTAACCTGAAGTTACAGTGTTCAGGGGACTGGATTGGCCGCCTTGGATTCCCTTTACAAAGGCGGACGCTTTTTTTCGTGAATCTACGTTTAACTCTGCCCGCAGTTCTCCGTACAGTTCGTGCCGGACAAAAACATCTTTTACTTTGCCGCCGCAGTCTGCTATGAGGTTCAGTTCTTCCAGGATTCTGTCATCTCCGTGGTGTACATAGAAAACACGGACAGCGCACTGTGGTGTATGGCAGATATAACCTCTGTTTGTGGATGTGATGTCATAGCCTTCTGCCCGCAGAAGTGCAATATCCTGTACAATAATCTGACGGCTTACGTGAAACTGCCGGGCCAGCATGGCTCCTGAAGCTGGTTTGCTGTTTTCTGATATGTATTTGATGATTTCCTGTCTGCGTTCTTCCCCCCTCATAGGCTTTGTGCATCCTTTCTGTTCTTGCAGGGAAACATGTTCTCAGTCCACCGGGTGAAGATTCTTCATTGAAATATCAAGAATGGGTGAGGAATGTGTCAATGCCCCGCTACTTATATAGTCTACACCAACAGATACTAATTTGTCCACATTTTCTCTTGTTACATTTCCTGAACATTCCGTCTCCGCCCGGCCGCCGATGATCCTGACGGCTTCCTCCATCATCTCCAGGGACATGTTGTCAAGCATGATGATATCAGCCCCGGCTTCCACTGCCTCCCGGACCATATCCAGATTCTCAGCCTCCACCTCAATTTTCCTCACAAAAGGGGCATACTCCTTAGCCATCTGGACTGCTTTGGTCACACTTCCTGCCGCCCCGATATGGTTGTCCTTAAGAAGGATCCCATCGGACAGATTATATCTGTGGTTGCAGCCGCCGCCCACCTTTACGGCGTATTTCTCGAACACACGCATATTTGGCGTTGTTTTCCTTGTGTCCAGAAGCTTTGTTTTACTCCCTTTGAGCATGTCGGCGATCTGTCTTGTATAAGTGGCGATCCCGCTCATCCGCTGGAGATAATTAAGTGCCACACGCTCTCCGGAAAGAAGAACACGGATATCACCCGTAAGCTTTCCCATCTGCTGTCCCTTTTTTACAAGGTCTCCGTCCTCCACATAGAAGATCACCTCGGTAAATTCATCTAAAAGCTGAAAGACCCTTTCGAAAACGGCCAATCCTGCCACAACGCCGTCTTCTTTGCAAATAAGCTCCACCTCTCCCATGCACGGTTTCGGCATCACTGCATTTGTGGTGATATCCTCGCTGGTGATATCCTCCTGCAAAGCCTGTAAAATTAAGTGGTCTGCGTTTAATCCCATTGTGATAGCATTCATCCTGCTTGTTCCATCCTTTCAATTTCATTTCTGATCGTCATAGCATAGTTTTCCTGAAGAGCTTTCTGGTTTTCCAGCAGCTCTGTCCTTCCGGTGTCTTCCATCTTTTTGTAAATCTCCCTGGCCTTAAGGTACTCCTGCTCTGCCTCTTCCTTCTTAGGCCATTGTTCCGTCATTGCCATCGCTGCACGCTTTGCAAAGACAAGGCTTTCAAGAAGGGAATTACTTGCAAGGCGGTTTGCCCCGTGGACACCGTTGCAGCTTGTCTCCCCTGCGGCATACAGTCTTTCCATGCCTGTCCTGCTGTTTTTATCCACCTTGACCCCGCCCATGAAATAATGCTGTGCAGGGACCACAGGGATACACTCCTTTGTCACATCGTATCCTTCCTCAAGGCAATGCTGGTAGATATGGGGGAAATGCCCGCGTATCTGTTCTTCTCCCACAGGGCGCATGTCAAGCCATACATAGGGCATGCCGTCCTTTTTCATCTGCTTATGGATTTTCCGGGTAAGGACATCTCTCGGCAGTACCTCATCCGCAAATCTGTTCATCTCTTTGTTATAGAGTCTGGCACCCTCTCCCCGCACTGACTCTGAAATGAGGAATCTGCGGCCTGGTTTATCTGAGTATAAGGTTGTGGGGTGGATCTGTACATACTGGGGATTCTCAAGTTCAATACCGTGATGCAGAGCAATGGCCAAAGCATCCCCTGTAAGGTGGGGAAAATTAGTGGAATGCTCATACAATCCGCCGATTCCTCCGCAGGCCCACAGAGTAAAGGATGCACAGACAGCCTCCAATCCTTCCTCTGTTCTCATCACAACGCCGTAACACTGGTCATCTCCGCACAATATGTCCACCATGGCACAATGCTCCAGGATCGTTACATTTGGCAGCTTCTCTGCCTGTGCAAGCAGCTTGCCAGTAATCTCTTCCCCTGTGATATCCTCGTGATAGAGAATCCTCGGACGGGAATGGGCACCTTCTCTCGTATAAAGCAGCCCGTCCTTGTCTTTTGTGAAATCCACGCCCCAGGATATAAGTTCTTCTGCAATCTCCCGGGATGAACGTATCATAATATCCACTGACTCCCGCCTGTTCTCATAATGTCCGGCCCTGAGAGTATCCTCCATAAATGAGCTGTAGTCATTCTCATCTCTGAGAACACAGATCCCCCCCTGGGCCAGATAAGAGTCGCTGCTTTTTAAATCACTTTTGGTGATCATGAGGATCTGCTTGTCCTTTGGAAGGTGCAAAGCAGCAAATAAACCTGCCACACCTGTACCCACAATAATAATGTCCGTATTTCTCATTTTCATCTTTTTCACCGCTTCCTGCCGCCTATACGCCGGATTCCAGCATCCTGTTCAAAGAACTGTATGCTCTCCTTCTAAGTTCTTCGTCTACCAGGATTTCTCCTGTATGATACTTAAGACAGTCTCTTACCTTTTCCAGTGTTACACTTTTCATTCCCGAACAAATCTGTCCTCCTGCAACAGGATAAAATATTTTGTCAGGATTCTTCTGTCTCAGCTCATACATGACTCCGTTTTCTGTCCCTATGATAAATTCCTGACCTTTGCTTTGGGATGCATAGCTTATGATCTCCGATGTACTGCCCACGAAATCTGCCAGCGCCAGCACCTCTTGACAGCATTCCGGGTGCACGAGGAATTCTGCTTTTGGGTGCTCCTCCTTCACCTTTTGTACCTGCTGTGGGGTGACCTCTTTATGTACATAGCAGCAGCCGTCATTGAGAATAATGTCCTTTTCAGGAACCTGCCCTGCCACATAGCTTCCCAGATTCCTGTCCGGAATAAAGTATATATGCTTGTTAGGAAGCCCCTTTACGATCTTCACTGCATTGGCAGAGGTAACGCAGATATCCGCATAGGTTTTTAGTTCCGCAGTTGAGTTGATATAACACACCACAGCCAGATCCGGGTATTTCCCCCGAAGCTCCCTGATTTTCTCCGGATCAGCCATATGTGCCATAGGACAATCGGCCCCGGGCTCAGGCATGAGTACTGTTTTTCCCGGATTGAGTATCTTCGCACTTTCTCCCATAAAGGTTACCCCGGCAAACACGATCATGTCTGCATCCAGCCCGACAGCCGCCTTGCTGAGATAAAAGGAATCCCCTATATGATCCGCACATGCCTGCACCTCATCCGGCACATAATAATGAGCCAGGATAACGGCATTGTTCTTCTTTTTCAACGCTTCAATCTCCTGATAGATGGAATCCAAAATGCTTTCCTCCTTGCCTTTTCATTTCGCATCATTATACAGCTATTTTTTACATCTGACAAGACAGTTGTAAAATTGTACTGTAATTTATACATGATGAGCTATTGTTCCTTCTGTGCCCGGCCAGTGTTCTAACGATGTACGAAAATTATACATACTGCCGCAGTTTTGCAGTTACTTTTTATAATGACATAGCTCGAATACTTTATTTATAAGGCTTTCGCGCATTTTTACGGCATACAAAAGGAGCCGCTGCTCCATAAATGATCACTCATCTATTTTGCAATGGCCCCTGAAGGTTATTTATCGTATTTGAAGGTTACTTCTATTCTTCCGCTTGTCTCACCTGGATATACCCTTACTTCGATGGTACCCCATTGAGTCGAACCTACCCCAAACTGTGTCAGGTTGAGTGCAGTAACCGTAGGTTCTGTGCCTGTCCCTATCAGTTCATCTTCCGTCAGTTCTACCGGGCCCCAGATTCCAACGCCGAAAGTATGCCTTAAAGAGTAAGTACCAGGCGTGATATCGTCAAATACATACACCTCGTCTGTCCCGTAAGTTTCATACGTCATTACTCTTTCCGTACTACTCTCCGTCCCTGCCTCTTCGTCGCCTTCTTTTATCAGGTCGAGTTCAGCGCCTCTGCCCCGCGTTTCAAAAGTGTTTTCCACGTAACGAGGTGTATTGCTGGAGAAAGCCTCGACTTCAAAATAATATTCCGGATCCACGTTCAGGCTGGGAATGTCTAAGTAACTGTCCCAATAAACCATGTAACTATTATACAGTTTGTCGGGTTCTATGCCGTAGCGCACAATATATCCGTCGGCGCCATCCACCTGTTCCCATACCAAATGGGCGTAGCGGCGGTCTAATTTGTCGCGGACAGCCATTACATTATCCACCTTCGTCCAAGTTGCTTCTTCCGGATTGCCGAAAGCACGGAACGCTTTTACAGCAAACTTTCCATCATCAGGCGTAAATACATTTGTCAGCCTCACATACCGTCCGTATACGGGAGCGGGAAGTTCGGTGTAATCGGTGCGTAAGTCCTGGGTGTTATTGCTCTTGTCAATGATCATGGTCCAGTTCTGGTTATCGTCAGATACTTCTACAGTATATGACTGATAGCGGTCGAGAGGGTCTCTGCCCGGTGTAATGTCTGCAGATCTGTCCCACAGAATCTGTATACCGCGGATATCACAGACTGTGCCAAGGTCGACGGTTATATATTCGCCGGGATCACCTGTTTCAGCGGACCAATATGACTTCGGATCCTCATCCACCGCATGTGCCGTCCAGTAATTCTCAAGGGTGGAAGATGCTTCTACCTCTTTGTCCAGGGACAAAAGCAGCCATTTCGTAAAGTTATCTTCCGTGGGATTCTCCACGACACCGGGCAGATATTGAGGATAATCGCCAAATTCAGTCTTTCCGTGCATCACGCCCTCTGCATCCACACCTGCGGGGTAGAGTGCCATAAGCGTATTGCCAGATCCGCCATTTAAGGCGTACGGCAACATAGCGACGCACCAAACATTATCCTGCTTGTCTACAAAAATACTGCCGTGGCCGGCGCCGGGCGCTACGCCTGTTGTCTTCAACGTAAACGGGTTATGTTCATCATAAACATAAGGACCCATGGGATCGTCTGCTACGTATACGCCATGACCATAAGAGTAAAATTCCAGACCGATAGATGCATACATCAGATAATATTTGCCATTGTATTTGAGCGGATGACCGCCTTCCGTCCATCCATATTCTTGAGGACGGTATTCTCTGTGGTCAAATAATGGAAAGATATTGTCTTTTGCATATCTGGTTTCCCAGCCATGATTATAGGGGTCGCCCCAAATACAGACAACAGGTTCACCTATTTCCTTGAAGGTTGTTTTATCTATTTCAACAACACGGATTCCAAGAAGCTGCGACCATCCGTAGTACATAAACAGCCTGCCTGTTTCTTCATCGTAGAGCATGCTGGCATCGCCATAATTGTTGCTGGAGAATGTACCGACATCATACCAAATTCCCGTTTTCGGATCGTCAGTGGCCCTTACCCTGTTTTCTGTATTTCCGGCGTAGTTATACAGTTTACCGTCAATTTCCACAACGCCAGGTATCCCGCCCAGAAATTCCGGTGCATCCACATAGGTCCAGTTTACGAAGTCAGGTGACCACCAATAACCATGCAGACGACGTACAAATAGATAGTAGTCACCATTAAATATTTTAATAACAGGCTCGCCGCTTGTGATCACTCTCTCTGAACCCTGGGTAAGCGAAATGGGATTACAGTACGTGGTTGGGTTCTGCATGAACTCCTTTCCCGATGGAACTACCGGCAGAGAGGACGTTGAAGTCTCGGTTTCATCGTTCGCGCTCGCAAAACAAAGGCTCGCGGAGAGGAGCGATAAAACAATACAAATAGAACAAATGGATAGCAACTTCTTCATAATTTTCATAAGATTCTCCTTTCTTGTTGTTATACTACCGCCAATATAATAATTTCATAAGCTTGTCATTGGTCAGTAGTTTGCTATTGCTCAGTCGGTTTGTTGTTTCTCAATAGTTAACAGTTTCAGACCACCATCGCGGCTTTTCTTTTTACACATCCCCCCCTGATGTAATTATTTCATGCGGCCCTGTCTGTGGCCTTAAAATCTTTTGATCATATCCCTCCCTTCGTGCTATAGAATATTTCTCCTTTCTTTTTATTTAAAAAATTACGTTTTAAGATAATTGTAATATAACGCTAAAACAGCTAGACAGAATTATCGATAATCTATAATTTTTTGTTAATAAGATGATTTCGCGAAAATAACAGGATATTTTTGCAGTAAAAATATGCTAATATAGATTCAAAAAAGATTTTTATACATTAAAATCCAAGAAATCCATAAAGAAACAGATTCTTATTAACTTTTCATTTGTAATTCCGATAATTTATGTACAGATAATACTTCTCTTTGTAAAAACTTTGGATCTGCTGCACTAAGTAAGTTCTGCCATGAATTTAAAATTGATAAACCAGCAATGTACAGAAATTATACATACTGCATATGTAAAGGTGTCTACATGTGCCAAAAAAGGCGGCACACCTAAAAAATATAGGTATGCCGCCTCTTCTGAATATTCCTGTCACATGGATCCCATTTCCATCCGGTGTGCCTCTTTATATATCTGGCAGGCTCCGTGGTGGATGCAGCTCTCATGTGCACAATCCATAAATTTCAGGACTCTTGTCCCTTCCTCTTGTGTATATTCGCAGCACACGGTCTGTGTGCCGTTGCAGGTCCTGCAAAATCCGGAAATGAACTCTTCCTCTATTTCCATCCTTCTCCTTTCCTCCTCCGTATTTTAATCTCAAGCCCTCAGATCACTGCTCGATCTCTTCCAACATTCCTGTCTCATTGTATGCCTCGAATTGTTCTTCTATCTTGCCAAGAATATCTGCATACTGATGAAATGCTTCTGCCAGCTCTGCCTTGTGTTCAGGCTGCTTCTTATAGCATACTCTGTGCTCCATGCTGGCCCAGAGATCCATAGTCATAGTACGCAGCTGGATCTCCACAGGAAAGTATTCCATGGTGTCCAGATAGTACACCGGCAGTGCAATGGTCACATGGAAACTCCGGTATCCATTTGCCTTAGGCCCCATGATGTAATCCTTCTCTTTGATAACGATCAACTCGTTCTGCCTTTTAAGGGCATTGACCAGATTATAGATATCATCTATAAAATAGCAGATCACCCTGATTCCCGCAATGTCCTGTAAATAATCCTTAGCATTCTGGACACTGTCGGAGTATCCCATTTTACATAGCTTTTTCTCAATGCTCTTCTTAGACTTTATCCTCTCCTGGATATTGTGGATGGGAGAAGCAGGCGTTTTACAGTAAAGGCTCTTATTAAGTACCTCCAGCCTTGCCCTCATCATCTGACAGGCATTCTGATAGGGCTGGATAAAGTCATAATACTGTTCATTGGTCATCAAAACCCCTCTTTTCTATTTTGCTACACAGTAACAGCTTCGGCAGGGCTGAACTGTTACGCTGCACTTACAGCCTACCAGACAATTGTGAGCAATTTGTATTGAAAATCTAATGATTTCCTGTCATAATTATAAAATTTCCATAAACTGGATTTTCCGTTAAAAATTTAGCAATATGTAATAAAAATCAATAGTTTTTCCTTGATTTTTCTTGCATTCTGCCCAACTCCGTCATATAATAAAATCAGATTACAGCCGGACATTATCTGAAACTAATTGTCCTGAATCTGCGGCATATACTAACAGCCTGCAGAGCTGCATACACAAACAGGAACCGTTCAGGCAGACCTGAGCTGTTACCGCAAATAAACAAAAAAGGAGAATTGTATGAATCAAGAACTATACAACGAAGCTGCACGCTCTGACATTCTGTCCAGACGTCTGATCGAACAGCTTCTGGAGAGCATGGAGTACAGCAGTATCTCATTTATCAACTGGAGCATCGAGGTACTTAAGGTTATCAAAACACGCCTGGACCGGGGAGACAAAATTACTGATGAAGTCAGCGGTATTGCCTACACGGCTGAAACCTTCCACGATTTTGTCAAAAAGAACTTCTCCTCCTACATAGAGAGTCAGGTATTCGCCGCTCCCGATAAAGCAGAGAAGGTATACTTTTCCCTGGAACCATGCAGCGGAGGCTACAATCTCATTATGGCAGACTCCTCCAAGAATAAAACCTATGAGTGGATCTCCAGTCTCAGTGAACGTTTTTCTCTGGTGCGGATGATAGCTACCGGTATCGTATATATCAAAGATATCAAACAGAACAGCTATCAGCCCTTCATTTCCGAAAACGGAAAATACTGCCGCTACGATAAATCGACAGGTCATATCATAGAGCTTTGAATCGCCATTCATACTCACAGGAAATACTTCAGAACAAAATGGAGTACTTTTCTATGTATATAAAAAAACTGCAGCCGGAATTCATCAAACAGCCCGACTGCAGTTTTTTATTGTAAATGGTACAGACTGCACATGCAAGCTTCCTTACACAGACACACAGTCATGTCCCTTTTGATCACACTATTTCAGAAAGGGGGCTGATTTCAATCCCCTCCTCCGCAAATGCTTTTCTGATCTTCTCCACAAAGGCTAAAGCCTTAGCCCCATCACCGTGAACGCAGACAGAATCCGCCTGAATGGAGATGTCCTTCCCTGTTATGGCAGTGACTTTCTTTTCTTTTACCATCCGTACCACACGGGCAATAGCAACTTCCTCATCTGTTATCATGGAACCCTCTTTTTTTCTGTCCACCAAAGTGCCGTCTTCCTCATAAGCCCTGTCAGCGAATACTTCCATGGCTGTCCTCAGTCCCATATCCTTGGCTGCCCTTGCCAGCTCACCTCCTGAAAGAGCCAGAACAATAAGATTCTTATCAAACTCATAAATCCCTTCACAGATTCCCTTAGACAGGTTATAATCCTTGGCTGCCATATTATAAAAAGCTCCGTGAGGCTTCACATGCTGCAGTTCCACCCCCTGTGCCCTGCAGAATGCAGAAAGAGCACCAATCTGATAGAGTGTGTATGCCTTCGCCTCAGCCGGGGTAATATTCATATTTCTTCTTCCAAAGCCCATCAGATCCGGAAAGCCGGGATGTGCACCTACACGGATCCCAGCCTCTTTGGCTCGGCTCACTGTGGTCTCCATCACAGCGGGGTCTGACGCATGAAAACCGCAGGCTACATTGGCTGAGGTGATCAAGGGTATGATCTTATCATCGTTTCCCAGGGTATAGCGTCCGAAGCTTTCCCCCAGATCACTGTTTAAATCTACTCGGAACAAAACAATCCCTCCTAACTGATTTTCATAATATTTTCAATAAATCCAGTGTCTGCTTTCCCTTCGCAGAATACAGGATGACGCATGATCTGATACTGGAAATCAAGGTTTGTCTCCACACCCATGATCACCATCTCATCAAGTGCAGAACGCATTTTCTGAAGGGCTGCTTCACGGTCAGGTGCATGTACAATAACCTTGGCGATCATAGAATCATACTCTGACGGAATCCTGTAGCCCGTATAAAGTCCAGTGTCCACCCGCACTCCATTTCCTGCCGGAAGATGTACCTGCTGCACAACACCCGGGCTTGGCATAAAGTTCTTTTCCGGGATTTCCGCGTTGATCCTGCACTCAATAGCATGTCCCCGAAGAACAATATCCTCCTGTGAAAAGCTTAACGGCTCTCCCATGGCAACACGGATCTGCTCGATGATCAAATCCGTTCCTGTCACCATCTCAGTGACACCGTGTTCCACCTGGATTCTTGTATTCATTTCCATAAAATAAAATTTGCCGTGGGTATCCACAATAAATTCAATAGTTCCCGCATTTGTATAATTTACAGTTTTCGCCGCAAGAATGGCATAGCGGTTCATCTCCTCACGGGTCTCCTCCGTGATCGCCGGAGAAGGAGATTCCTCAATAAGCTTCTGATGGTTTCTCTGTACAGAACAGTCTCTTTCCCCCAGGGCCACCACATTCCCTTTTGTATCCGCCATGATCTGTATCTCCACATGACGGGGATTCTCCACAAAACGTTCAATATACATGGTATCATCCCCAAAGGCATTTGCAGATTCCCTCTGGGCCATATTGAACTGGAATTCAAACTCATCCTCAGATTTTGCCACACGCATACCCTTGCCGCCGCCTCCGGAAGAGGCCTTTATCATAACAGGATAGCCGATTTCCCGGGCCAGCACCTTTCCTACTTCTACATCGTAGACAGGCTCCTTGGTGCCAGGTACCACAGGCACTCCCGCTTCCATCATTGTCTTTCTCGCATGGGATTTATTTCCCATTTTATCGATCACTTCGGCTTCCGGGCCGATGAAGGTAATGCCGTTGTCCCGGCATTTACGCACAAATTCACTGTTCTCGGACAGAAAACCAAAACCGGGATGGATGGCATCTGCCCCCATATTGCGGGCTGCTGTAATGATCCTGTCCATGTTCAGGTAGCTGTTCCTGGCAGGACCCTCCCCAATACAAATCCTCTGGTCCGCAAGCTGTACATGGAGACTCTTTGCGTCCTCTTTAGAATAGACAGCAACACTGCGGATTCCTAAATTGCGGCATGCACGGATAATACGGACTGCAATTTCCCCCCGGTTGGCAATTAAAATTTTATTAAACACAGCTCCAACCTCCTTTTATGCTCCTATAATTTTTTTACACGGAACAAGGGCTGTCCATATTCCACTTTCTGCTCATTGCTCACTAAAACAGCTTCAATCTCACAGTCAAAGTCACTCTGGATCTCGTTCATCAGCTTCATGGCTTCCAGAATACACACGGTCTGGCCGTTCTTCACCTGATCACCGATTTTCACAAAGGGAGCTGCATCAGGGGAGGGTGCAGAATAAAAGGTTCCCACTATGGGAGAAGTGATAAACATCTTCTCTTCCTCCTGTGGTTCCGGCGCCGGAGCCTCATGTGCCGCTGCCCCCGCAGGCGGTGCCATCGGTACGCCTGCTGCCACAACCGGAGGATTGTCCAGTTTGCTCATGGTGATCTTCACTTCCTGGTCTTTGTAAGTAAACTGCTTCAGGGAAGAGCCTTCAATTATTTTTACTAATCCTTCAATTTTTTCTAAATCCATTCCAACATCTCCTTTATGGTTTCTTCTCTCTAAATGTGTTAATCCTCAAACAGCTTCATCAGTCTCTTAGCTACCAGACGGCAGTCCAGAACCTCTTTACACGGCTGATGGATTATGCTTCTCATTTCATCCAGTTCCTTCACTTCTTCCAGATACAGCTTCTGTGCCTCCTGTACTGTGATGGCCTGGAACCTGATTTTATGATCTGTCTTTCTCTGGACAACCTTGGGGATATCCACAGATGCAACCGTGGCAATCTTGGCATATCCTCCTGTTGTCTGTCTGTCTGACAGCAGAATGATCGGCTTTCCATGGGACGGTACCTGAACCGAGCCGAAGGCAATACCGTCAGAAATAATATCTGAAGTATTCTTCGGAGCAATAAACGGCCCCTCCAGCCTGCATCCCATCCTGTCAAAATCACTGGTCACCACATATTCACTGTTGAGAAATGCTTCAATCCCCTGCTTGCTGAACAGATCATCCTGAGGCCCCATGACCACCCGGATCACAGCTTCATCCTGATCAAATTCATCTATGTCAAGCTTCCTGGACAAAAAGAAAGGAAGATAACGTCTCTTCATTCTGAAGTTCATGTAGTCCCCTGCCTGAAGCTTCCTTCCTTTAAAACCGCCGATGCTGCTCTTCAGGTTCGTACAGCGGCTTCCCATCACTACCGGAACATCAAGATAGCTTGAGAAAGCCACATATCCTCTGCTGCCTGTACGGGCGCTGCCGAATTTCAGGATATCCCCTTTATTCATATAAAGAGCCGTGTACATAGGCGCCGGTTCCCCGTTGATGACAGGCTGGAAATCACCTCCGGTGATAGCAATGATCGTGGCTGACGTAAATTCCAGTGTAGGCCCGATCAAGGTGAATTCAAGGACAGCCTCATTTTCCGGATTATCCAGCAGAAGGTTGGCTATTTTAAAGGAACGCACATCCATGACGCCTGCCACGCTGAAGCCCTGGCTCTGGTAGCCTGTACGGCCTAAATCCTGTATAGTCGTCAGCATTCCGCCTTTCAGTATACGAATTCCCATCTTACACCTCTCCTTCACGAACAACGCACTGGTATTCCCCGCGTTCCACTAATTCTTTGATCCGGTTATACTCCTCCTCATCCACAGGGACAAACCGGATGTAATCACCTGCCTCCACCAGAATGGGAGTCTCCCGTTTAGGATCATAGGTCTTTACCGGCGTCATTCCCATAAGCTGCCATCCTCCCGGAGAATCCAAAGGATAAATTCCTGTCTGGGACCCGCCGATCCCTACACTGCCTGCATTGATCTTTATTCTGGGGTTTGCCAGACGCGGTGTGTGTATCCTCTCATCCAGACCGCCCAGATAACAGAAGCCGGGAAGGAATCCCAGCATATAGATCAGATAATCTCTGGAGGAATGTATCTTGATGACCTCTTCCTCCGTCAGACCTGCATGTTCTGCTATGTTGGCAATATCCGGTCCGTATTCTCCGCCGTAGCACACAGGGATCTCAAAAATCTTCTTCTGTTCCACATCAGACATTACATCCATTTTCACCAGATGCCTCATCCTTTTTTTCAGCTCATCATAGGTCACCACACGTGGGTCATAATTTATGAGCAGTGAACAGAACGCCGGGATCACATCCACCACACCTTCAATATGCTGCTCCTTCATAAGCTGCACCGTAGCTGTGATTTTCCTGTTGATCTCCGGACTGATCTCCTTTCCGAACTCAACCAGAATGGAGGAATCTCCCGCTGTCAAAATTCTAATGTTCTGCATATTTGTCTCTCCTATTTGAAAAAGGTGCAACCAATGTGATTACACCTTTTTGTGTCATAAATGTTCTTATACTCTTAAGCAAAGAAAGTACCGATATTTGATACAAAAGTAGTGATTCCCAGGTATGCGGAAAGAATAACCACAACAACACCCAATACAAGAAGCCATACAGGATGATGATAATTCTCGCCCATAACAGATTTCTTCTGGGAAGCGATCAGACAGATTCCAAGAGTGATAGGAAGAATCAATCCGTTCAGCGCACCTGCAAGCACCAGGAGAACTGCAGGCTGTCCCAAGAGGAGCATGATCAAGGTTGAAACAGCAATGAAGCCGATGATAACCCAGTTTTCATTCTTTTCAATGCTCTTATGGAAGGTCTTCAGGAAGGAGACAGAGGTATAAGCTGCACCGATGATAGAAGTGACAGCCGCACACAGCAGCACCAGTCCTGCAAAACGGTAGCCGATCTGTCCTGCGCCCTGAAGGAATGCATCTGCGGCCGGGTTGCCGGCATCCAGGGTCACACCCTTAACAACTACACCTAATACAGCCAGGAACAGGAAAATACGTACGATCGTGGCAATACCCATTCCCATGATAGAACTCTTGTTGATCTCTTTCAGGTTCTTCTCGCCTGTGATACCTGCGTCAATGAGACGATGGGCACCTGCGAAGGTGATATATCCTCCTACTGTACCGCCTAACAGAGTAATGATAGCCGGAAACAGATTGGAAACACCTGCTGAAGGAACGAAGGTATTCTTAATGGCATCTCCCACAGGCGGTTTCACAACAATAATGACCACGAAGATAACAATGATCATAATACCGCCCAACACCTTGGTCAAGGTATCCATGGCAGCTTTTGCATTTTTAAGTAAAAATACAACGATAGCCAGAGCACCTGCAAGCACATAGCCCACCTTTGTGGGAATCCCAAGAAGTGTGTTGAAGCCAAGGGCACCGCCGCCTACATTCCCGATATTAAATACAAGTCCTCCTACTACGATCAGGAATGCCACCAAATATCCGAGACCCGGCAGCAGCTTGTTCGCCACATCCTGCCCGCGCAGCCCTGAAACACAAAGAACACGCCAGATATTCATCTGCGCGATAGCAGCCAGGATAATAGAGAATAAAATTACAAATCCAAAGCTTGCCTGAAAATCACTGGTAAATTTTGCAGTCTGGGTCAGGAACCCTGGTCCGATAGCTGATGTGGCCATAAGAAATGCCGCACCAAGGAGTGCACCTCCGCCTTTTTTCTTTTCACTCATTTTTTTGAAGCCCCCTTCTGTTAATTTTTATTTTTGCCCCAAAACACACAATAAATCCGGTTTTTCATTTATATGTATATAGAAAAATTGTGTACCAACGGACAAATATTACCACTATAATACCACACTTTTCCTAAATCACCAAGTAATTTTTTAACGTATTAAACTGCAATATGTATAAAAAGTGTGGTTTTTGCCTGTTATAATTTATGGATAAACAGCCCGCTCCTGAGCTTTGGCTCGAACCAGGTTGATTTCGGCGGCATGAGCTTGCCTTCATCAGCAATTGCCATCAAATCCTCCATAGAAGTAGGATACATGACAAAAGCCACTCCCCCTGTCTCATCAGCCAGCTGTTCCAGCTCCTTTATCGGGTGGCTGCCCCCGATAAAACGGATCCTGTTGTCTGTTCTCGGGTCAGAAATCCCCAGCACAGGAGCCAGTACCTTATCCTGAAGCAGAGATACATCAAGCTGCCCTACCACGTCCTTCTTCTCATACACATCCGGCCATGCTTTCAGGTGATACCATTCTCCTGCCACGTACATGCCCATGCAGTGCTTTTCCACTGGTTTACAGGGAAAGCCCGGCATAAACATAAGTTCATAATTAAATTTAAGGCTTCCTATAAAAGCTCTTTCCTCCATACCGTTCAGATCACAGACCAGCCGGTTATAAGGAAGGATCGTAAGCTGGTCATAAGGAAATACCACCGAGAGAAAGAAGTTAAATTCCTCTTCCCCTGTATATCCCGGATGCTCTTCCCTTCTCTTTAATCCTACCTTCACAGCCGAAGCAGCGCGGTGGTGTCCGTCCGCAATATAGACAGATGAAATCTTCTCAAACTCTTCCCCTATTGTCCGGATCTCCTCGTCCCTGTCGACCACCCACACACGATGGATCACACCGTCCTCTGCAGTAAAGTCATACTCCGCCCTGTGAGCAGCCTTCCAGTCTTCAAGAACAGCCGACAATCTTTCTGTGTACGGGCAGGCAAGATAAATAGGTCCTGTGTTGGCGTCACACACATCCACGTGGCGGATCCTGTCCTGTTCCTTATCTTCTCTTGTCAGCTCATGTTTTTTCACCACACCGCTGAGATAGTCATCTATGGCACTGCAGCCTACAACACCTGTCTGGACTCTGTTCTTTCTGGTGAGTTCATAAATATAGAAGCAAGCCTTCTCATCCTGGCGCAGGATCCCTTCTGCCTCCATCCTCTCCAGATTCTCCCGGGCCTTCTCATATACCCTGGAATCGTATAAATCAATATCCGGCTCCAAATCCATCTCTGCTCTGTCCACATGCAGGAAAGAATACGGATTCTCCATACCGATCAGCCTGGCCTCCTCCCTGCTTACCACATCATAAGGAAGGGCCGCCACCCGGGATGCACTCTCCGCCGCAGGCCTTACTGCTCGAAACGCTTGAAATACCGCCATGAAATATCTCCTCTCATCACTTTTGTTCTACGAATTTTCTGTCGTTTATCCGGGACTTATCCATACTCCCGGTATATAGAAATACCCTTCAATTCTACCATAAACAGGCAATCCTGGCAACGCACCTAAATATTTTTTGAAAAACCTAAAAATTTTTGTATTTTCCTATTGCAAATTCCATTTTTTATGGTATTATGATATTAGAAACGAAAAAAAATTAGTTCAACAAAACAAAATTTTTAAGGGAGGTTGTTTTATGACAGAAGGGCTGAAATGGACAGTAAATGAAGTCCCAAAATCTCAGGATGCCTATCTGGATCTGATGTCCGAAGAAAATGTAAAAAAGGCCAATGAATTTCACAAGAGTTTCCCGCAGTACACAGTAACACCCCTGCAGAAGCTTTCCTCACTGGCACAATACCTTGGGGTGAAGAACATTTATTGTAAAGATGAATCCTACCGCTTCGGGCTGAATGCATTTAAGGTATTAGGCGGCTCCTACGCAATGGGGCGCTACATAGCAAAGGAACTTGGACGTGATATCAGCGAACTGCCATATAACGTACTCTCCTCCGATAAATTAAGAGAAGAATTCGGTCAGGCAACCTTCTTCACTGCCACAGACGGAAACCACGGACGAGGCGTTGCATGGGCAGCCAAACGTCTTGGACAGAAGGCAGTGGTAAGAATGCCAAAGGGAACCACAAAAACCCGTTTTGACAATATTGCAAAAGAAGGCGCCACTGTTACCATCGAAGAAGTCAACTATGACGACTGTGTGAGAATGGCTGCTGCTGAAGCCGCCAAGACAGAACACGGAATTATGGTACAGGACACAGCCTGGGAAGGTTACGAAGAAATTCCTTCCTGGATCATGCAGGGTTACGGAACAATGGTTCTGGAAGCCGATGAGCAGATGAGAGCTGACGGGATCCAGCCTACCCACGTATTCGTTCAGGCAGGTGTGGGATCTCTGGCCGGGGCTGTTGTAGGATACTTTGCAAACAAATACAAAGAGAATCCTCCGGTCATGGTAGTATGTGAAGCCAGCGCTGCTGACTGTCTCTACCGCTCTGCTGAAGCTAAGACTGGCGGTCTTGTAAATGTAACAGGAGATTTACAGACCATCATGGCAGGTCTTGCATGCGGCGAAGGAAACACCATCGGCTGGGATATCCTTAAGAATCATGTGACCGTCTTCGCCTCCTGTCCTGACTGGATGAGTGCAAAGGCAACAAGGATTTATGCCAATCCTCTTCCCGGCGACCCGCACATTATTTCCGGCGAGTCAGGTTCCGTACCTCTTGGCCTGTGCTACACTGCACTGAACGACGAGGATGCAAAAGATTTAAAGGAAGCCCTGAAGCTGGATGAGAACTCCAACATACTGGTAATCTCCACAGAAGGTGACACTGACCCTGTGCGTTACCGGGAAATCGTATGGGACGGCCTTTACGGCACAGAGGAATCTTTAAGTAAATAGAGCAATGCTGGTCACAGAGTGAACAGTACGAATAAAACAAATATTTCTGTATGATCAATGGGAGGAAACAAGTTATGGATTACAGTAAAATCAATGAAGCAGCAAAAGGTTACGAAGCTGATATGACTAAATTCTTAAGAGACCTGGTACGTATTCCGGGTGAAAGCTGCGGAGAAAAAGGCCACATCATGAGAATCAAAGAAGAAATGGAAAAGGTTGGATTTGATAAAGTGGAGATCGACCCCATGGGAAATGTACTGGGCTTCATGGGTACAGGAAAAACCCTCATCGGCTTTGACGCCCACATTGATACAGTAGGTATCGGAAATATCAACAACTGGAAGTTCGACCCATATGAAGGCTTCGAGTCTGAACTGGAAATCGGCGGCCGCGGAACTTCTGACCAGATGGGCGGTATCGTATCTGCTGTATACGGTGCAAAGATCATGAAAGATTTAGATCTTTTATCTGACAAATACCAGGTGCTGGTTACCGGAACTGTTCAGGAAGAAGACTGTGACGGTCTCTGCTGGCAGTACATCATCAACGAAGACAAGGTTCGTCCTGATTTCGTGGTTTCCACAGAGCCTACAGACGGCGGCATCTACCGCGGACAGCGCGGACGTATGGAAATCCGCATTGACGTCAAAGGTGTATCCTGCCACGGTTCCGCTCCTGAGCGCGGCGACAATGCGATCTATAAAATGGCCGACATTCTCCAGGATGTACGTGCATTAAATGAAAACGATGCAGAAGATGCAACAGAAATCAAAGGTCTTGTGAAAATGCTGGATGAGAAATACAACTCTCAGTGGGAAGAAGCTCGTTTCCTTGGACGCGGTACTGTTACCACATCCGAAATCTTCTTCACCTCACCAAGCCGCTGCGCAGTTGCTGACTCATGTGCCGTATCTCTTGACCGCCGCATGACAGCCGGTGAAACCTGGGAAAGCTGCCTTGACGAAATCCGTGCTCTTCCATCCGTACAGAAATACGGTGAAGACGTAAAAGTTTCCATGTACGAATACTCACGTCCTTCCTGGACTGAATTAGTATACCCCATCGAATGCTACTTCCCAACTTGGGTAATCCCGAAAGATCATCCCGTAACCTCAGCTCTGGAAGAAGCATACAAAGGCCTTTACGGAGAAGAACGCCTTGGCAATGACGAGACAATGGCAGTGCGTAACGGACGTCCTCTCACAGACAAATGGACCTTCTCCACAAACGGTGTATCCATCATGGGCCGCAACAATATCCCATGCATCGGTTTCGGCCCAGGCGCTGAGGCTCAGGCCCACGCTCCTAACGAAAAAACATGGAAAGACGACCTGGTAAGATGTGCTGCTGTTTACGCCGCTCTTCCTACTGCATACTGCAAATAAAAAAATACTTTTGCAGATGAGCTGCCCTGCCGCAGTTCCTGCATACCATTGATAAATATGCTGCCGGTTTATAAACCGGCGGCACCTCCGCAAAGTAGTTCAACAAACCAAATATAAAATTTAATTTAAAAGGAGATCACCTATATGAAAACATTACAGGATTACATCGATAAACTGAACAGCTTAAACTTTAAAGAAATGTACAACAACGATTTCTTCTGGACATGGGACAAAACAGACGATGAACTGGAAGCAGTATTTACTGTTGCCGATGCTCTCCGTTTCATGAGAGAAAACAATATCTCCACAAAGGTATTTGAGAGCGGCCTTGGAATCTCCATCTTCCGTGACAATTCCACCCGTACACGTTTCTCCTTCGCTTCCGCATGTAATCTTCTTGGCCTGGAAGTTCAGGATCTTGACGAGAAGAAATCTCAGATCGCACACGGCGAAACAGTACGTGAGACAGCAAATATGGTTTCTTTCATGGCAGATGTTATCGGTATCCGTGATGACATGTACATCGGAAAAGGCCATGCATACCAGAAAGAATTTATGGATGCTGTAACAGAAGGAAACAAAGACGGAATCCTTGAGCAGAGACCTACACTTGTAAACCTTCAGTGTGACGTAGACCATCCTACACAGTGTATGGCAGATATGCTTCACATTATCCATGAATTCGGCGGCGTAGAGAACTTAAAAGGCAAGAAACTTGCTATGACCTGGGCTTACTCTCCTTCCTACGGCAAACCTCTCTCTGTTCCTCAGGGCGTTATCGGTCTGATGACACGTTTCGGAATGGATGTAGTTCTGGCTCATCCGGAAGGCTATGACGTAATGCCGGAAGTAGAAGAAATTGCTAAGAAGAATGCTGCTGCAACAGGCGGTACCTTCACTAAGACAAATGATATGGCAGAAGCTTTCAAAGATGCAGATATCGTATATCCTAAGAGCTGGGCTCCGTTCGCAGCAATGGAAGAACGTACCAACCTTTACGGCGAAGGCGATTTCGACGGCATCGACAAGCTGGAAAAAGAGCTTCTTGCACAGAATGCACAGCATAAAGACTGGGCATGTACAGAAGAACTGATGAAAACCACAAAGGACGGCAAAGCACTTTACCTTCACTGTCTGCCTGCAGACATTACGGGTGTAAGCTGTGAAACCGGTGAAGTAGACGCTACTGTTTTTGACCGTTACAGAATCCCGTTATACAAAGAAGCAAGCTTCAAACCATACGTGATCGCTGCTATGATCATGCTTTCCAAGTTTGAAAAACCTCAGGATATCCTGAAAAAACTGGAAGTAAAAGCTGCTCCTAGAATTTTGAAATAAGTTTTATTTTAAAACAAGTATAATGATCCGGGGCTGTATATGAGATACAGCCCCGGTTGCTCTTAAGGAGGATTTCTTATGTATAAAAGAAAAAGAATCGTCATTGCACTCGGCGGCAATGCATTAGGCAATACTCTCCCCGAGCAGATGGTAGCTGTGAAAACTACCGCAAAAGCACTTTGTGACTTGATCGAAGAAGGACATCAGGTTGTGGTTGTCCACGGAAACGGCCCTCAGGTAGGTATGATCAACAATGCCATGTCTGCTCTCTCACGGGAAGATTCCAGCCAGCCCAACACGCCCCTCTCTGTGTGCGTGGCAATGAGCCAGGCTTATATCGGCTATGATCTGCAGAATGCTCTCCGGGAAGAGCTTCGTAAACGCGGATTCATGCGTACTCCTGTTGTGACAGTTGTGACCCAGGTGCGCGTTGACCCGGATGACCCTGCATTTGAGAATCCAAGCAAGCCTATCGGCCATTTTCTCACTAAAGAAGAGGCCGACTACCAGGCAAAGGCTTACGGCCATATCATGAAGGAAGACTCCGGACGGGGATACCGCCGTGTTGTAGCTTCACCAAAGCCGGTAGAAATCGTTGAGCAGGATGCCATCAACAGCCTTGTGGATGCCAATAAAATCGTCATCTGCTGCGGCGGCGGCGGAATTCCTGTCACCTTAAACGGCGACCACCTGAAAGGTGCTTCTGCTGTTATTGACAAAGACTTTGCAAGTTGTCTTCTGGCTAAACAGCTTGATGCTGATATGCTTATCATTCTTACAGCAGTAGAAAAAGTTGCCATTAACTTTGGCAAAGAAAATGAGAAATGGCTGGATGACCTCACGGTTGCAGAAGCACGTCAGTATATTGACGAAGGACACTTTGCCGCAGGCTCCATGCTTCCTAAAGTCCAGGCTGCTGTTGATTTCGCAGGTTCAGGAGCAGGACGCACAGCAATGATCACTCTTCTTGAGAAAGCCAAGGAAGGGATCCAGGGCAACACCGGAACAAAAATACATCTGTAATCCATAGCAACTCCTTTCAGTCAAGACCACCGGCTTAGCCGGTGGCTTGCACTGCCCCTATAAGGGGCTAT
>JAUNHC010000071.1 GCA_030524175.1 Eubacteriales bacterium | reverse complement strand
TTTACATAACTTTCTCTCTCATCTTCGAAATCTGTCCTGATCCCAAATGTAACCCTATCATTTAGTTTCATGCCATTATTTTCTTTAAACTCTTCTTTGTTCTGTCCAGATATATTGTTATCTTGATAAAAATTTAAAATATCTTTATTTACTAATTTGGAAAATAATATATCCTGATTTTCCATAAATTCTTCTGTGTTTATTTTGCAGGGCTGCTCACCCCCTTGAACACTCTTCCATTCATTTTCTGCACTCGATGGAATCTGATATAAAACAGTCACTGATATATTCCTGTAATCTATCTTAGCTATTCCTCCTATTAACTTTTGTACCTTCTCGCAAATACACTCTAAATAATAAGGAACATCATACCAAATTTCATCGCAGGAGAAATCTTCTTCCTTTTGCAGATGAGCCAACAGCATAGTTCTCTTTTCGCGGATTAACTGCCATGCTTTAATATATGCAGCATATGAAAACTGCTCCAGAGAATAATCCTGTACCTTCTTTTGCTTCGATGCTCCATGAAGTTTTTCTACTATTTTTTCAAACTTAGTTTTCTTTGAGCACATCCCAAATCATCCTTTCCTGCCCCCTCTTATGGCAGAACGATTTCGTTATATATAAGTAAACTTTCTGTTCTTATATCCTAACACCCTTATGGAAAATTGAGGACATATTACCTCTAAACCCACTATTTTGACCTCGAAAAAGCTATAATATTTATAATTATCCAAAATTTCAAAACAATGAAACCCCGCTGAGTAGTTACAGCGGGGTCTCATTGTTTTTATATAATTCAATCAAAGCCAAACCAACACCTGTTATTCCGTTCATAAATGCTGGGTTTAAATATTCGTCAGCATTTAACTTTTCCCAATCTTCCAGATCATAAACAAATGAATTTAAAGTCTCATTATACAACTTTCTGTATTCCATGTTCTGATATTCTTTTAAATACTGCCGCATGATTAAAAGCCTGCCTGCAGTACCATGACATAAACATATCTGACCATTCTGCTCTCTGACAAACAACGCCTGGGCTGCACGCTGGATGTCCCTGTGAACCATCTCAAACTCAGACACGCAACTAAGTTTGAGACGGGAAACTAAAATTCCCGGGGCCCCGTGACACCATGCGTTGATGATATGTCCTTCATTTCCTGGGGATCGGAGATCTCTCCAATTTCCTGATTCTTCTGAATATAAAGAATCTTCATATTTTAATAAATAATCTATTTTGTTCAGATAGCTGGTATCTCCAACCGCTTCATACAACATTGAATAGGCCATTAGAAATCCACTGTTTCCATGCGCCATACCAGCCAGAGGCCCGGCTGTGTTTTCCAGCTCCCAGCCAACCCCTCTCTCCATTTCTTGCCTGTGTTCCCATAACTGCTGTTCAATGCCTACAGCCGATTCCAAATATTTTTTGTCTCCGACCGCATAAAAAAGCTTTATGGCTGCAACAATAGCACCAGCATTTCCAGCCAACAGATCATAGCACTTATCTTCCGCTAAGTATGATTTCATAGCATGAAAATGTTTTTCAGCATAGTTCAAGTAAAATATATTACCCGTGATATCATACAGAAGAAGATAGCTGTATACAAGAGAACTTTCCCCATCGTACAGACCTGTTCTTAAATTATTGGCAGGATTTTTGCGCTCACATAGTTCCTCTGTATATCTTACTAATTTTGCGGAAACCAGTCTGAAGATTTTCTCTACTCTCTCATTACTGAAGTTGTGTAAATAATATGCCAAAAAAAGAGCTATCCCAGAGATTCCACCGTACAGATACATTCCTGACGGTCCCATATTCCAACGATCCTTTTCATAAAACTGTAAACCTATCCAGTTAATATCCTCTCCTGCAATCACTGCAGTATCACATATCCAAGACATAATCTTCTCGATCTGACTTCTCATCCGGGATTTTAGATGCAATGGAGGTGCCAGAGACAACGTCTTTTTATTATTGCTTCTGCTGCTGCCCGGACTTAGCAATGCCATTGACAGCCGGATAAAATCACATTGGCGGTTCATATCTTCCTCATTCATCTGAGATAAATGTTTTTTTAACATTACATAAGGTGAAGCCGGAAAATAATTTTCATATTTTCTGCCGTTTCCATCGTACAGGGCCAAACTATCCCCCTGTAGCTCAAAGTAAGGAATATCCATCTGAACTAAACTGGAAATCTCGTAATCATGGATTTCTTTCTGCAACTGTGATTCCCCACTTTTATGAATGACAGACAGCAATTGTTCTCTCTGCGATTTATCTTCCATATAATCAGGATGCAGTGACGCCATTTGATACATGACATACTGTTGGGTATGACGCAGAACCACTCTGGATCTCTCCCTCCAAAAACGGGACAGTATTTTCTCCATATAAATATCTGACAGCGCAGCGAAATAAGCAGACTTAAATCCTTGGACAATAGGTTCCACATACTCCCCTGCATTTACCTTTACACCGTTTAGCCGGACAATACATTCCTTGATTTCAAATTGGACTGGTTCATAATCAATATAAACATCTGATGTCTTATCTTTTTTTACCACAGGCATACGGAAGGGGGTTGTGATTTTTGCACTGCTGTTCATAGCGCTCAGTATTACCGTACTGTTTCCCTTCCCCCAGTTAAGAACCGGAAGCATACCTGTGTGTATAACTGAACCGGCAATTATGGTTTCTATCTTTCTATCACCATCGGAGTCTTCTGGTTCAATATAATATCCCGGAAAAGTTTCCATGTCTATGATCACAGGATGTTCTCCGTGGGCAATGATATTTTCTCCATGAAGGTCTGTTGCAGACAGCACATATCCCATGAAGAGATGTATACCCATACGGAAATAATATCTTCTAACCTCATCTCTTGTATGACAGCCTTTGTTTTCAATATTTTCTTCCCATCCATGATCTGCACGGGATAAATACTTGACCTTTCTGCAAGTGATGCCAGCTTTTTTGCACAAAAACTCATATGCTTCCTGGTAAACCTCATTTTTTCGGAGACTGTGCGGCTTATAATACAACACAGTACCATTATCCAGTGTTACTTTAGCCGCACATCTCCCGCCATTGTGAGAATCCCCCACTGCCAGATCTAAATCTACAATTCTTTCAAACTTTTGATTGTTACAAAAGGTTTCTTTAATAAGCTCCCTGTCAGTTTCGAGATTAATTACTATCTCCTCAAGCATATTGATGAAGTAATGTGCCTTCAAATTAATAAGGCGGTACATTTCAGGGAATCTTGCGTATAGCGATTCTATATGTGCCTGATCGTTCAGCCATACCTCATGATAATAAGTATACTGTGTCTCTGGAGTTTCACCCTGTAGTTTTCCTGCATCTTTTAATTCATGTATATCTAAAATAAATATACGCATTAAACTCTTTATCAAAGATGAAGATATCTGTTTTTCTATTGATTGTACAGCATACCTGCTTAACACACGTTTAATACGCGGATTTTCCTCATATTCAAGGTCTTTAAAACGAATAAATTTCCCAAACTCACTAAACATATATCATCACCTGCACATATTCCCTAAAATTCCTCAAACAATAACTTTAACAACAGATAGTACCAAAAGGACCGCTAAGAGTCTTCCAGTTATCTTTAATTGCCTCATCTACTTCTAATTTTTTCAACTCTTGTAATTCTTTTGCAATATCACCAATAACTTTTTCCTTATCTTTCATAATCTTCACCTCATCTTATTTTTGTTATTCATTTAAAATAATCGACACTTCAAAAATAGTAGTATCATATTGAAAAGCAAGATGTCCACTATATTTAGTGACTATATGTTTTATACTTTCAATTCCCCAGCCATGTTTACTCCTTTCCTCTTTATTTGTGATAAATCGATTATTTTTAATATTGGGAATTAAAGTACTACTATTTTTCATTTTTAATATAAACATTTCATTAACACTTTGTAGTGATAAGTATATTTTTCGATTGCCTACCTCACATTTTTCCACAGCCTCAATAGCGTTATCAAATAAATTTCCAAGGACTACTACAAAGTCAGCATCTTCCATAGGAATACTTTCAATCTTGCAGTCTAATTGAAATTCCACCTGCAGTTCATCCATCTTCCGCTTTTTCATATTTAACATAAAATCCAGAGTTGAGTTTCCTGTCCATGATCGCTTTTTTTGATTTAATCTATTCTCCTGGTAGTTTTTAAGAAAACTTTGGGCATTTTCAATTTCGCCGCTTGCCAGACATTCGGCTAAATAATAAACCATATGTTTTTCATCATGAACTAAACACCTGTAATTTTCATAAGCCTCACTCAACTCACGGTACTGGCATTCAACAGCTTCATTCCGAGCATCAAGAAGATTCCTTTCTTTATTAACTGCTTTTCCGAAAAATCTGGCAAATAATATTAAAAGAATAAACAAAACTCCTACTACAATAATTAAAGTAGCTGTTAAATTCTTCTTATTTATTTTACCGGTTCCAAAGTTCATAAGTACTAATAAAATACACCATTCACTGAACGTAACTAAAAATAGTACTTTTTTATAAGAAAACAGCATTTTCTTCATAATACGTTCTATAGGAATATGTTTTACTAAGAGAAAAACACCCGAATAAATAACTAATAAAAATATGACTTCACTGTATGAATGTATTCTTGGAGAAAATATAAATTCTTCAAAATGTTTATTTTTAAACACGCCTGCATAAGTTATGTAAACTGCCTTTAATAATCCTATATTTGTCAGATATAACGATTCCCAAAGATATTTTTGGAGAAAACTGCCTTCATAGAAAGCAATTAAATACAGTACCGGTAATCCATTACCTAATAATGTTGAAAGTGCAGAGTGGTATGAAATCCAATATTGACACCCAATCCAAAAAATCATTCCTGCAAATAAAACCACTCTAATAAACGGTGACTCCTTTTCTCCTAAATACCTTGTATTAAATTTATTTACAGCATAAATAATTAACAGAAAGCAATAAAATACAATCAATGTTGGCAAATACCACTGTAGTTTGCTAACGCCACAAAAGAATTCAGAAAAAGAATACATTCCCCATATAATAACTGTAAACAAAACCCACTCTGAAAATATTTGGGGCTTTCTCATGCCGCTTCTATTCGGAAACATTTTTCCAAATATCCAAATCCCTATTCCTGTTTCCAAAAATGCAGCCAGCCCATACAGTAACACCATCAGCATTCTCTTACCTCCAGAATTCTAAAATAGCCTGTTTCACCTGATTGAATCTGGAGTTTCCCACTGGAAGTATCATGCCGTCTCTCATGTACAAGTCATGGCTTTTCAGCTTCATGACATGTTTGATATTTGCTATGTAACCTTTGTCAATGAGCACAAACTCTTCGGAATCTAATTCCTGCTGTACCATCTTAAGTGATTTTCGTACCTTACTTTCCCCCTTTCTGTGGATGAACACCACATATTTACCTTCCTTTTTCAGATATAGAATATCCGAATAAGCAATTTTCTCTACTTCCCCTTTCTTCTCTATTATATAGTAGTGTTCTTCCTTTTCGATAATCGCCGGAAGCAGTGCGCTGTAAGCCTCGGGCAGCTTTGTTTCCAACACTGCCTTGGGTATATACCGATATGTATTCACCTCATATGCTTCCACTGCGTAATCTATATAATTAGTAACAAAGATGATAACCGGCTCCGGATACAGCTTCCGAATCTCTTTCGCAACTTCTATCCCGTTTCTAACAGGCATTTCAACATCCAGAATGTAAATATCGTATTCTTCTTCCTTTAGACCAAAAAGAAACCAATCTGCATTCTGATATATGTCAATTTTATAAGGAATACCTCTGCCTGTGAAATATCTTTCGGTAATCTGCTTTTCCTTTTCCAGATATATCTCTTCATCATCCAGTATCATGACCTTTATCATATTCCTTTTTTCAATCCTCCACAAATGTATAGAATTTGAATTTCTTCACATCATAGAAATAACTTTCATCTTTATTGATTACCAATTCATAGACTTCCGGTTCATCCTGTTCCCCGGAAATTTTTCTCTGATATTGGTAGATATAATGACCAACCCTATGCTCTTTGATTTTACCGATAATATCATCGACTACCTCACCAATAGTCATTGGATTATCCTTAGATGGTTTCCATTTCCCCAGCATACCTCTGATTTGTGCCTTGCTAACTTTAATTTTCCTGCCTGGTATATATCCTTTGGGATAAAAATCACTTTTCGTTTTTTCTGTTAACTCCAAAATTGTTTTTACTGTTTTCTCCTGGTCATCTAATGCAAAGCCCATATTTGCATACGCCTGCATATGCAGCATTGCAATGTCCAGGTATCCCATGTTTCCAGATTGCTGATACCATTGCAAAAGATTTTTCAGACTGGCATAAATCGTTTCTTTGATCGTAATTCCCCGATTGTGCAATGTCTGTAATGCAAACATCATAACATATAATTCCTGGTGTTTGCTATTATCCACCATTTTTTTCTCCTTTTTATTTCACATCATATATGACTATCCACTAAGCATATATTCATTTCACTTTTACTTCAGAACTTGCTACACTATCAATTAAATGAGGGATACTAAATATGAAAAATTATGTTGGAAATCGTCTTCGTGAAGCAAGAAAACAAAAAAATATAACTCAAGAACAACTATCAGAATTAACAGATGTTTCGGTCAGCGAAATCAGCCGTATAGAGACCGGCAGAAATTCCACGACTATTGATACACTGTTAAAATTTTGTGATGTACTTGACATTGGTCTTGACTTTTTGCTATATGACTATTTCCCTTCAAATACTTCCATCAAAAATCCTGATATTCAACATGTGGTTTCCATTATGGAATCTATGGATGCCAGGCATTCAAAATACATCGCTAATTTAATATCTATTTACCATTCTTCTCACTGTGACTAACTATATCATTTTGTTACCGTTTTCGACAAAGTGTCCTTAAAACACTTCTTTTTGGCCTTTAAATACACGCGGGTTATGAAATAGGGAAAGAAATTAAGATAGCCACTCCTGGAGCTGTATTCTAAACAGCAATGTTTGCTGACGGAGACACTATCGGGCATAAAAGAGACAGCCGTACCTATGATTTTCCACTGGTACCGCTGCCCTTTTTTACACTGCATTAATTTATCATCCCATACCCCCGGCCGTTTTCCCCATCACGTCACTCTTTACTCCACACTTTTCAGTGATTCCACCATATCGATTTTTTTCAGTTTATAGTGCATGACCATATTTACAAAAGCTGAAAATCCGCAGGTAAACAGTCCGCTGTAAACAAAGCTCAGAGCCTTGATATTTCTTCCGAACATCACCGCATCCACCTCCACAGTGACGATCACAAATCTGTGAAGCAGGATTCCGAAAGCTGCGCCTGCCAATACACCTATGAGGGTGAGGAGGATGTTTTCCCTGAATACATACTGGGAAACCTCTTTGTCAAAAAAGCCTAAGACCTTAAGTGTTGCCAGTTCTCTCTGTCTTTCAGTGATATTGATATTGTTCAGGTTGTACAATACCACAAAGGCCAGCATTCCGGCCGATACGATGAGTACCACTATCACTGTCTTCAGGGAACTGAGCATTCTCTCAAGCTGCCCTGCAAGACTGCTGGTGTAACTGATGCTGAGGGCTCCGGGGTATTCCAGTATCTGCTTTCCGGTATCCTCAAGCTTATCTTTGTACTCTTCTTTCATAGTGAAAACGATATCTGAATAATCAGGCTTTTCATGGAAAGTTTCCTCGTAGGTTGCAGGAGTCATGTACACATAATGTCCCATATAATTTTCTGTGATAACAGCCACTTTTACCTGATAATCCTTATTACTCTTTTTCAGAGTGAGGGTATCCCCCACTTTCAGGTTCAGTAACGATGCTGTTTTTTCGCTGACTGCAGCTCCCTGGTCTGTAAGCCTGTAGGGTTCCTTGGTCACTCGGTTCTGCAGTGTCACATCCTGATGGAAGGACTCCAGATCTTCAGGCACATAGATGTATACACTAAGGCTGGAATTTTTTCTGGGTGCTGACAATTTCGTGAGCTGAACAGGAGTATAATGACTGATCTCCTGATTCTTTTCCAAATAATCCAACAAATCCTGCTGTTCCTTCTTAGTGGCATCCTCATCGCTGATGATCGTTCCGTCATAATGCTGTAGCTGCTCATACTGCCGCACTGCAATATCCATAATAGAATCCTGAAGTCCGAAGCCTACCAGCATCAGAGCCATACTTCCCGCTATACCGAATATGGTCATCAGGAGACGTTTCTTATACCGGAATAAATTACGGAGAGTGGATTTCCATGTAAAGCTTAAATGTTTCCATAGAATAGTCACCCGCTCAATGAGCACTCGTTTTCCTTCTTTTGGAGACGGCGGACGCATAAGGGATGCCGGTGTCTCCAGAAGCGCTTTGTAACATGAAACAATTGTGGCCCCTAAGGTACACACCACCGCTGCTGCGGATGCGATCACGGCAAATTTAAATTCATAATGAATGCGCAGATTGCTGGCCATATTGTGATACATGATTCCATATGCCTTGATGATAATATAGGGCAGGATTTTTTCTCCTATGAGTACACCTAAAATACTTCCGCCCACTGTTGCCAAAAAGGCATAATTGAGATATTTTGACGCTATGGAATATTTGCCGTAGCCTAATGCTTTCATTGTTCCGATCTGGGTCCTCTGCTCTTCCACCATCCGAGTCATAGTGGTAAGGCTGATGAGCGCGGCCACAAGGAAGAAGATCACAGGGAATACCTGCCCTATGTTCCGGATACGCTCAGCATTGTCCCCGTAATCAGAGTATTCCGGCAGATCATTCCTGTCGGTGACGATCCACTCCGGGACCTCCAGATCATCCAGCTCCTTCTGGGCATCCGCAAGCTTCTTTTCGCCGTCAGCTATCTCCTCGTCTGCCTCCTTCTTGCCGTCCTGGTATTCTTTCTTTCCTTTTTTTAAATCCTTTTCCGCCTTCTCAATATCTTTAGCGGCATCGGCAAGCTTCTGTTCATTATCTTCTATTTCCTGCTCGCCATCCGACAATTTCTTCTCATTGTCAGCAATCTCCTGCTCACCGGAAGCAAGCTTCTGTTCATTTTCATCAATCTCTGCCTGGGCGGCATTAAGTTTGGCTTCGTTCTCATCGATTACTGCCTGGCTGCTGTACAGCTTCTGTTTACCCTTATCTAATTCAGCCTGGCCTGCATCCAGTTTTTTCTGACTGGCAGCAATCTCTTTCTCTGCCGGAGCAAGTTTTTTCTCTTCCTGTTCCAGCTGGGCCCGGCCATTATCTATTTCCTGCTGGCCCGGCCCGATCTGGGCCTCGGCTTCATTTAGCTCTTGCCTTTTAATCTCCAGCTGCTGAAATCCCGCTTCCACCTGAGCCAGACCATTTTCAAGCTCGCTTCTCTGAGCTGCAAGCTGCTGCCGGTTCCCTTCAAGCTCTGCTGCCTGGGCTTCAACATAAGCAGCCATCTCCGCCACCTGTGCCTGCATCTGCGCAAGTTCTTCCTCAGAATACTGCCCTGATGCCACGGCCTGGTCATATTGATCCTGGGCCTGGTCCAATTGTGCCCGGGCTTCATCAAGAGCAGCCTCTCCTTGTGCAAGCTGGGCTTCCGCCGCTTCTACCTGGGCCAGCCCGTCCAGGCACTGCTGCTTTGTCTCATTCAGCTGGGCTGTGGTATTCTCAATTTCTGTCTTACCGTCAGCAATACTCTGTTTTGCGGCATCCAGCTCTGCCTGTTTCTGATCCAGAAGGTTTCTGCTCTCCTGGATTTTCTGCTTTCCGGCAGCAAGCTGATCTTTTGCCTCTTTGAGCTGGGCATAGCCGTCATCCAGCTTTTTCTGTGAAGCATTTGCTTCCGCCCAGCCGGCGTTTAATTCCTCTTTGCCGGCATTTAATTGTGCCCAGCCCTCAGAGGTCTGATCCTTGGCATCCTCAAGCTGTGTCCAGCCATCTGCCACTTCCTTCTTGGCCTCCTCCAGCTGACGGCGTCCGTCTTCCAGTTCTGCTTTGGCATCTTCAAGCTGTTGTTTTCCGTCCTCATAATCTTTTTTTCCGTCCTTCAGCTTCTTTTCGCCGTCTTTGATCTCCTTTCTGGCATCAGCCAGTTCTTTCTCTGCGTCCTTCTTACCATCTTCAAGTTCTTTACGGGCATCATCCAGCTCCTTACGGGCATCTGCCACCACACTGTCATAGCGGATCTGGCACCGTTCTGCTTCCACGCCCTCTATCCGCTCTGTGAGCTTGGTAATGAGGTTGTCATAAGCGTCCGTATAACTGGTCAGCCCTTCGGCTCCATGTACCCTCACATAAATCTGTGTATAGATATCCTGGTCAAAATCCTCCGGCATCACATAGGCAAAGCCGTTGATCTCCCCTGACCCTAAGGTTGTATTCCCTCTGTTAAAGGAGATATATAAAGGGCTGCTGCCCACGCCGACAACGGTGAACACCTCAGTCTTCAGCAGACCGCTGTCCTCTTCCTGGCGGAATGAAATGGTATCCCCCACCTCATATCCCTCACTGTCTGCAAACATATGATCCAAAAAACATTCTCCGCTTTTTTCAGGAAGTCTTCCCTCTGTGGCTGTGAGCTGGTTTACTGTGGTATTCACAGATTCCACGTGAACCACCTTCTGGACTTCACTGTCCCCGCACATCACATCGGTTGAATACGCCCCTTCCGCAGACTGGACCCCTTTAATACTGCTGAGAGCAGACACATCATCCTCCGTAAGCCCCAAAGTACCTACAACCTTAACGTCCATGAGCTTACTTGCATCATAATAAGCATCCCCGGAAAGGCGCATATCAGGAGACGCCGCCTGAATTCCCGAAAAAAACGCAACCCCCAGCGCAACTATGAAAAAGATGGAGATAAACCTTGCCTTGCTTTTCCGTATCTCCATCCAAAAATCCTTATGCAGTGCTTTTTTCATTTTTATCACCTACCACTCAATTTCTTCCACAGGTGTAGGATGGTCATTCAGTGTCATCCTTGACACTTTACCGTTCTTAATTTTGATCACACGGTCAGCCATAGGGGTGAGGGCAGAGTTATGTGTGATCACAATAACAGTCATTCCCTTCTCCCTGCACATATCCTGCAGAAGCTTCAAAATGGCCTTTCCTGTCTGGTAGTCCAAGGCTCCCGTAGGCTCATCACAGAGCAGGAGCTTAGGATTTTTTGCTAGAGCCCTGGCTATGGAAACACGCTGTTGTTCCCCTCCGGAAAGCTGTGCGGGAAAATTTGACAGTCTGTCCTTCAGACCAACCTCCTCGAGAACGGTTTCCGCATTCAAAGGGTTCTTACATATCTGCAAAGCCAGCTCCACGTTTTCCAGCGCTGTCAGGTTAGGCACCAGATTATAAAACTGGAACACAAAGCCTATGTCCTCTCTCCGGTAGGCAGTGAGCTGCTTATTGGAATACCTTGCAATATTTCTGCCGTCTACCAGCACCTTGCCGTCGGTAGCCTTATCCATGCCTCCCAGAATATTTAAGACCGTGGTCTTTCCTGCGCCGCTGGGACCTACTATTACTACGAATTCACCTTTTGCAATGTTGAAGCTGATCTCATCCACAGCTATGATTTTTACTTCTTTAGAGCCATATATTTTCGAAACATTTTCTAATTTTACGTAATCGTCTATTAATTCCGCCATATGAGCACTCCCGCCGAGATATCTCATGTCCTATGCCATGATTTCTCAAATTTTCATGATATAGACAGTATAACATTCTCCCTATTTTTCTTCAATTCTTTCCTGTATCTGTCACAAAAGATTCATACTTATACGTGGCAGGCCGGGACTGTTACACTTCTATCATCTGTCATATGATACATCTCCACCATCCTTTCAGTAAAAATAACGTAACTGCTCAGAACCATGAACAGTTACGCCGCAAGCCCATGAAAATCGCCTTTGGCGATGGGGCTTGCTTTTAGCTGTTCAACGTTTTCCCACGGACTGTGCAGTAAATGCGCAGTCCTGTACTGAACAGTTACAAAATAACTTAAGTATAAACGCACAAATTTCCCATCAGACTTTTATGAATTCTTTACAAAACTTTTTATTTTCATAAATTGTTCTTGCAATTTTTCTTTTTTTCGTGTATAAATGACTTAGAACTTATGGGAACATTCCCAATCTTTTCCTCCCATAATAAAAGGACTATTTTAATATTATACCTAAATAATTTATTTTTTTGGTATTTTTTGGGAATGTTCCCACCAGAACAGAAAGGAGAACTATTATGAAGAAAAAAGTTTTAGCCACCTTACTCACCACTGCAGTGGCCACTGTAACCATAGCAGGTTACTGCACCACAGCCAATGCTGCATCTGACTTTTCAGGTAAGAAATTTGCTATTGTTATCCGGAATTCAGGAAACCCTTATGCAGAAAAAGAAGCTGCCGGTTTTCAGGAGGTCATCGAAGCTGCAGGAGCCGAATGTATTATTAAAGCGCCTGAGGCTGCCACAGCCGATGCACAAATTCCATTGATCCAGTCTCTTATCTCCCAGGAGGTTGATTCCATTGCTATTGCCAGCAATGATGTCAATGCACTGACTGCCGCCCTCCAGGATGCTATGGATGAAGGGATCAAAGTATTTTCCCTTGATTCCAATGTAGTGCCGGAAGCCCGCCAGACCTTCGTCAATCAGGCAGGTGTGAACGAAATCGGCCAGGCTTTGGCTGAAGCTGTGTATGATATCTCAGGGGGAGAAGGCCAGTATGCTATTCTTTCTGCAAGCAGCCAGTCCGCAAATCAGAATTCCTGGATCGATGCAATGAAAAAAACCATGGAAGATGAAAAATACAAAGATCTGGATTTAGTTGAGGTCACATACGGCGATGACGAACCTCAGAAATCCACGGACCAGACCCAGGCACTCCTGTCCAAATATCCTGATCTGAAGGTTATCTGCTCTCCTACCACTGTGGGTATCAGTGCTGCCGCCAAGGTTCTTCAGGATGCAAAGTCTGCTGTAAAGCTTACAGGACTGGGCCTTCCTTCGGAAATGTCTGAATACATCGGTGATGATGACGACCACTCCTGCCCCTATATGTTCCTGTGGAACCCGGAAGATGTAGGACGTCTTTCCGCATACACGGCTCTGGCTCTTGTAGACGGAACTATAACCGGTGAAGTGGGTGAAACCTTCCCTGCAGGAGATATGGAAAACAGCCCTTATACCATCACAGCCTGTGATGACGGCGGTTCTGAAATCATTTTAGGGCCTCCATTTAAATTTGATCCCTCCAATATTGATGAATGGAAGGATATTTATTAAATCAACCGGATAGGAAAAATCTATGCTAAGACTACGAGAAGATATTCCACTTTTTCCCGGCGGACGGAGGAAAGCCTTCACTCTCAGTTCAGATGACGGTGTCACCCAGGACGGCAGACTTACCTCTCTGCTGCGAAAATACGGCCTGAAGGGTACTTTTCACTTAAATTCAGGTCTGATGGGACACAGGGACTGGCTGATACAGCCGGGAATCAATGCCAGCCATTATAAATATTCCAGGGAAGAGATTTCCCCGGTTTATGACGGCTTCGAAATCGCTGTACACACTATGACCCATCCTGATCTGACACGGCTGCCTCAGGCAGTGGTTTCCTGTGAAATAGCAGAAAACAAGAAGGAGCTGGAGGAAATCACACATCAGCCGGTAAGAGGAATGTCATACCCCTTCGGCACCTACAATGATTCAGTGGTACAGGCTGCAAAATGCTGCGGAATCGTCTACTCACGTACAATACATACAACCGGCAGCTTCGGACTGCCGGAAGATTTCCTCATATGGGATCCGACCTGCCACTACTGTGATGACAGACGCAGCAGTCTGGCCCGAGAATTCCTGATGCCTGTATCTGCAGAAACTTATTGCTCGCCCCTGCTTTTCTATGTATGGGGACATGCCTATGAACTGGATGCCTATGACGGATGGGAATCCCTGGAAGAATTTTTTCAGCTTATTGGCAGAAAAGAAGAAATATGGTATGCTGAGAATATAGAAATCTACTCCTACATGCAGGCAGTAAACAGTCTCATTTATTCATCCTCCGGAGATTACATCACAAATCCCTCCTGTCTGGATGTATGGATGCAGATTGACAGGGAAACATACTGTATCAGGAGCGGAGAGACTGTCACCGTCAACTGGCGGCATGAAGATGATTCCGTGCTGCCCTAAGCAATGAGGAATATGCCAATTGAAAACAAACTATTATAATATGAAAACCATACAGAAGGAACAGGCCCGCATGCGCAAGCGGGCCTGTCGGCCGCAGATAAACGGCAGAAAAATAACGGTTCCCACCAGAAACGGCTCTATGAGTGCATTTGTCTACAATAAAAGAAACTGCCGCCCAGGTTATCTTATCGTAGAGGTACACGGAGGCGGATTCATGTACAACACAGCCGCCGATGATGATGATTTCTGCTGCTTCATCCATGAACGTCTGGGAATTCCCGTGGTGTCCTGTGATTACAGCCTTTCTCCCCACGCCCCCTTTCCAACAGGACTGGAAGATGTATACGACTGTATCAAATATGCACTCACTCTGCCTTCACTTAATGCGGCCCCGGACAAGATCATCCTCTGGGGGCACAGCGCCGGAGCCAATCTGGCAGCAGGAGCAGCGTATCTCTCCACAAAGTCAGAGGATTTCACCCCCTGTCTGCAGATATTGGACTATCCTTATATGGATGTCTGGAGGAAATCATACCAGCGCCCGGAAATTAAATATTCCGTGTCCGGTAAGCTTATGGATACTTTCGCCCACTACTATACACCGGAGGCAAGTGATTTACGTGACATTCTGATTTCTCCCATACTCCATTCCAGTTCCTCCTTCCGGAATATGCCTCCTACCTTCCTCCTTCTGTGCGGACGGGACAACCTTAATGAAGGAGGCAAATACTATGGCCGGCTGCTGAAAAAGGCCGGAGTCCCTGTTACCTTTTATTATGTGAAAGAGGCCCTGCACGGTTATATAGAAAACCATTTCAATTACAAATATTTACCTTTCTTAACAAAGATTCCTGTGACAAAAAAGCAGCACAGACTTGCCCAGGATTCTGTAAATCACATCTGTGACTGGATTGAAAAAGAGACAACGGAGTAGTTATTCCGTTGTCTCTCTTAAAATAAGATTTCCATCAAAAACGATCTTATCTTCCACTTCTTTTCCGTCAATCTTCGAAATGACGATCTCCGCAGCCTTCTGCCCGATACGGCGGATCGGCTGGCTTATTGTAGTCAGAGGCGGCTGTATCAGTGAGCTTAAAGCAATATTGTCAAAGCCGATGACACTCATATCCCCGGGAACCATAACCCCATCCCGCTGAAGCTGCTGTACACAGCCTATAGCCAGGGCATCGATGGCTGCAATAATTGCCCTGGGTGGGTTGGGAAGGCTTTCATAATACCTGGCTGCTTCCTGTCCAAGCTTGATGTAGTCAGGCTCACGCGTCTGCTTGACCCGGTATACATACTTCTCCTCATACGGTATCCCACAGTCGCTGAGTCCCTGACAGTACCCCTCGAAACGGTCCTCGATCACACTGATATCGCTGGTATTCCTGATATATCCAATCTCATACCTGCCTTTTTCGTACAGATAATGCACAGCCTTTCTGTTGCTGGCAAAGCCATCCGTATACACATAAGAAACATCGTCCTGTTCCCCGAATATTTTATTGGTAAACACTACCGGGACTTTTTGGGAAAGCTCTATGAGATATTCCTTCATCTCTTTTGTATTAGAATAAGTATTATAAATAATCCCGTCCACATTCCGTTTCAGTATTTCCCTGGTATATTCTATTTCTGAACGACGGCTCCGTTCTGTGTTGCACACGAAAACCATATACCCTGATTCCAGAGCCACATCCTCCACACCTCTGAACATCTCATTGTAGAAGATATTTGTGTATTCCGGCACGACCATGGCGATGGTTTTCGTTTTTCCGGTGCGTATTCCCTGGGCCAGATAGCTGGGCGTATAGCGAAGTTCACTGATCGCTTTCTCCACAGCAAGGCGCGTTTCCTCCTTTACACCCTTCTCCCCATTCAGAACCCTGGAAACCGTAGACTTGGACACCCCTGCATGTCTGGCAACATCAAATATTGTACTCATCTTATAGTTACCCCTTATTTGCCCAGGTCACTGCCCGTAAAGCTTAAGGGAAGCAGATCCTTGAGTTTATAAACCTTATAATCTTCCTCTGTCCTTGGAAGAATGATTTCAAATGTCTCGGGATCACAGAACTCTGCCATTACCTGCCTGCAGATCCCGCAGGGTGCACAATAGTCAAAACTCTCTGACTCCACAGCCTTTCCCACAATGGCGATAGCCCGGAATTTTCTTTTCCCGTCATAAACTGCACGGAAAATAGCAGTCCTCTCCGCGCAGTTGCATGCTCCGTAGGATGCATTCTCTATATTGCAGCCTCCGTAAATCTCCCCGTCCTCACAGAGCAGTGCTGCCCCAACCTGAAAATTAGAATAAGGCGTATAAGCCTTTTTCTGTGCCGTAAATGCCTGGCGTATCAATTCCTGTATATTCATTGAATTCCTCCGTTTCTATGCTTCCGGACGTTTCACCCGGTCCCAGAAGCTCTCACCGTCCACATCTCCGGAAACTCCGAACATATCAAGAACTGTGGCTGCCACATCGGCAAAGGTATTTCTGGTGCCCAGATTCACGCCGCTCTTAACAGACTTACCGTATATCAGAAACGGAACACATTCCCTGCTGTGGTCAGTTCCCTTAAATCCCGGGTCACATCCATGGTCAGCCGTGATCATGACAACGTCGTCATCCTTCATGTTCGCCATGAACTCCCCAAGCTGGCGGTCAAATACTGTGGCAGCATTGGCATATCCGTCCACATCGTTCCTGTGACCGTACAGCATGTCAAAATCAACCAGATTCACAAAGCATAATCCATGGAAATCTTCTTTCTGTATTTCCAATGTTTTATCCATACCATCCACATTATTCTTTATGGAGACTGTAGTCTGAATATTTTTGCCCGCAAAGATATCGTAAATCTTCCCTACACCCTTGGAATCCAGGCCGTTCCCAACCAGGACATCCATCATTGTTGTCTTAGGAGGCACCAGTGAAAAATCATGACGGTTGGAGGTTCTCACATAATTTCCGCTCTCCCCCACAAAGGGCCTGGCGATCACTCTGCCCACACCGTGCTCTCCTTTAAGGATCTCCCTGGCAATACGGCAGTCCTTATACAATTCTTCAAGAGGGACCACTTCTTCATGTGCAGCTATCTGGAAAACACTGTCCGCAGACGTATACACAATGAGATCCCCTGTCTTCACATGCTCATCTCCGAAATCCTTGATCACTTCTGTTCCTGAATAAGGCTTATTGCAGAGAACTCCCCTTCCCGTACGTCTGGAAAATTCATCAAGGACCTCCTTTGGAAATCCCTCCGGATATACAGGCATGGGCTGACGTGAAATAATACCTGCGATCTCCCAATGACCAATTGTGGTATCCTTACCCCTGGAGGCTTCTGTCAGTCTTCCGTACGCCCCTTCCGGTGCGTCCTCCTTCTCCCGGCAGTCCACTCCGTCAATATTAAAAAGCCCCATCTTACTCATATTGGGCGTGTCATACTTTGGGGATTTCACAATGGTTGCCAGAGTATTGCTTCCCTCGTCCCCAAACTCTGCCGCATCCGGCGCATGTCCGATACCGTAGCTGTCCAATACGATTAAAAATGCTCTCTTTACGCTCATAATTTCTGCCTCCTTTATACTCCTATTTTACACCAATTGAGAGGAACTTCAAGCACGAATTCACTCAGCCTGTATCTCCTTTAATTCTCCTGTAAATCTCACCAGGATCACTTCGTTTTCATCAATTTTATTCTCAAAATACGATACTGTTCCATAAACCATTCCGTCACTGTCCAGTTCCAGCATTATAGTAGGCCGCCCTAACCTGAGAACCACCTCGGCCCTCTCTAAATCAGGATAATACTCCATAAAATCTTCAGAATCCACAAGGGTCTGTGCAATCTCATCCAGCTTAGCCGGATAAAGCTCCAGGATCCTCTGGGCCGTGCTGACAGCGTCACCGCTGTATGACTCTTTTGGTATGATAAATTCCAGCCTGTCTGAAACTGCCTGATACTCCTCCATACAATCATCATATACAAATTCCATTTTATTTCCTCCGCAGATAACTCTTTCTCTCTGATATGGATCCGTAGACATCAGGGGATAAAATACCTTTTAACCCCAGACATCATTATATAGTATCGGACTATATAACACAAGACTTGCCTGGATACCATACAAACAGGCCCCGGAAAAGTCTGTATCAAAGACTTCTCCGGGGCCTGTTCTCTCACCCATGTACTGATATTTCTATGAAACCTGTTTTGCTTTCCGTTTTCTGGTCATCAGTCCGCCGATGCGGCCTGTTTCCTTAGCGGACAGACTCTTCCATCCACCCTCCAGAACTTTATCCAGAATGCCCAGTTCCTCGGCTATTTCGTATTTTATCTTCTCCTCCTCGGAGAGCTCGCCCTGAAGATAGGCTTTCACTTCTTTGTCTTTATTCATGTACTCACACTCCTTTTCTCATTTCCTCTGGAGTATGGACAAGATAAAAGAAATCTATACTATTTTTTTACTTCGGAATAACGATTGCTGCTATAATATATGCCCAGATACTAGCACCTCCGAAGCAAGTCAGGATGATCCATGCCAGACGGACCAGTGTGGGATCGATGTCAAAGTACTCCGCAATGCCCCCACAGACACCGCACAGCATACAGTTTACTGATGATTTATACAAACGCTTATTACTCATAACAATATCCTCTCTTTCTTAACTTTCTCTTATAATACCAAGATATATCTGACAAACTCCCATTCATTTATTCATCTGAATCAGAAAATCCTACGGAAATATCCCCCATACCGCATTCCAGTTCCATATACTTAGTTGCATTGGAATTGTTGATTTTCTTGTCACCGGCAAGAGCTGTAAAACTGTCATCATCAATGGAAATCTCACCGATGCCGCATTCCAGCTTATAGCTGTAGTCGCTCTCTTTCCCCGTGAGTTCCAGCGTCATATCGCCTACTCCGCATTCTCCGTCAATCTTATCAGCAGTCAGCTGCATGATATCCACATTACCTGTCCCTACTTCTATGCTCGCCTCTCTTGCCTTAATATCATCTGAGTTTGTAAATTCTCCGGCGCCAATGCTGACTTCCAGTTTATCTGCTTCAAGGCGGTCCATAATTTCCACTGTACCTGCCCCAATCTCAATGTCTACCTCATTGAACACATGATTCTCAGGATAAGATACTGTAATACTTCTGTTATTCTTTCTCTTATTCTTGTCGCTTTTTATTTTCAGCTTCTTGCTGTCAGACTGTACTTTTACACTCCTTGCTGAATCATTCTTAATATCCACGCGGATCTTATCGCCGTCATATTCTTTCAGGATCAATTCATCATATTTCAAGTCAATCTCCAAGTCGCCGACTGCATCCACATTGTAGAATCTGCTTCCCACGGAATCACCGGAATAGTCTTCATCCCAGTCTTCATCGTCATCCCAATCCTCATCGTCATCATCATCCCAGTCTGTAACCACCCAGTTGTGGTTATTCCACATGCGGCCCGTCCAGTCACCCCAGCGGGTACTTATGATCTTTACAGCCTCCACACTCTCCAGGGTTGCTCCCATAGCTACGCCTCCCACAGACAAGCCGATTCCTACAGCAGTAAAAACTGCGGCTAATATCATCATAACCTTAATAAACTTCTTCATACATCAGCACCTCCCTTTTTTTCTCTATGCAAAAGATTGTAACAAAAATCTGTAAACTTCTGAAGCAGCTTCGGCAGGACTTTCCCGGCTACCCATACCAGCAGCGCTGCAAATAAAATTCCTATCGCCATTAAAATACAGCCTATCCCTATAGTCAGGATCCCTGCCGCCGGTGATGTGAAACAGAGACCAATCCCCGCTCCCACACATGCTATAGCACCGATGATCAGTCCCAGCGCTCCTGCCCCAAGGCCAAATACCAGAAGGAACGGAAACAGCGCAATTGTAATTATCACACCTAAAGCTCCGCCTACAGCGCCTTTGATAAAGGGTGAAATAAAAACTAATAATATCAATATGAGGATAATTCCGCCTTTGTTCTTTTTCTTGTCTGCATGATATCCTCTTTCAGCGCGGCTCCTTGACCTGTCACTGCCTGGTTCCTGATTTCCCGGACCATAAGTCCTGCTCTGTTCACGGCCCGCATCGTAAGCCCCGCGCTGTCTGCTTCCCTGTGAACCTGTGTATGCGCCGCCCTGTGCAGCACGCTCTCTGCCGAACTTCCTGCCGCCCGTACCTTGGCTTCCGTTTGTGCCGGCATTGCTATAACTGCCCTGGCTGCCGGTAAATCTGCCGTCCTTCTGACCTGTAGTGCCGCCTGAGGCATTGTTCTGACCTGTATCTTGGCCTGCATTGCCATTATGTGCCTTATTCTCCCCTGCTGCCACGGCAGTGTATTTATCAGGCACCTGACCTGGTTCCCTGGTTCTGCTGTCCTCATAGCCAAGCTCCGTGTACTCTGCGTATCTGTCATTACTCTCTTTTAAGTCTGCCTTGATGATAGCCGCTACCTTGCCTGGACTCCCCAGCTCTCTGATCACATCGGCTTCATTTTCCTCTCCTGCATCGTCAAAATAACTTTCGTAATAATCAAGCGCTTCCTGCCGTTCGGCTTCAGAGATATCGGAAAGTAATTTTTTCAATTGTCCCATGAATTGCGCTCTGTCCATAATCATATTCCTCCCTCAAACATCTTAGAAATCTTAGACGAATAATTTTTCCATTCAACCTTATATAAATTCAGCTGTGCTGTGCCTTTTTCCGTCAGTTTGTAGTATCTCCTGTTTCTGCCCGCATAAGCCATATCATAAACCTCAAGGCAGTCATCCTTCTGCAGACGGCGGAGAACCGGATACAGAGTTGATTCCGAAACATCCAGAACACCGCGTACATCCTGTGTGATCTTATACCCGTAAGTTCCTTCCTTATCATTTGAGACAACTGCAAGCACAATTGCATCCAGAAGGGCGGCTCCTGTATTAAATACCATACACTCACTTCCTCACTTCATTTTTTTAACAGTTCAGGAAGACCTGAAATGTTATCATTTTTATCAGATCTTTTTAAACATCACATTGATATTACTTTCTTTACATTATTATATGAGTCACTAATATTATTTCATTGACAATACTATACTCCATATAATATAGTTTTGTCAATAGTATTTAGTAAAGTTCTTCTTTCATTTATAATGATAGTGCCATGGTCAAAAAGTCATAGCATACATGTCCCCATGGAATGGGAAGACTTTTGGACCTGTAAAACATGAAATACAGGATGGATGATCAATGAGTGACAATCAATGTAAGCAGGTACTTCCCCAGGCATTTCTTGAAAGAATGAAGGATATGCTTGGGAGCGAATATGAGAACTTTCTGAATAGCTATGACAGTCCCCGAACCTTCGGCCTGAGGGTAAACACTGCAAAAATCTCCTGCCGGGAATTTGAGCAGATATGTCCTTTTCCCATAGAAAAGATCCCATGGATTGAAAACGGATACTTCTATCAGGAGGAAAGCCGCCCGGCCCGCTGCCCTTATTATCAGGCAGGACTTTATTATCTCCAGGAGCCAAGCGCAATGACTCCCGCCTCACGCATTTTGGTGGAGCCGGGTGAATATGTGCTGGACCTTTGTGCAGCCCCCGGCGGCAAAGCCACTGCTCTGGGCGCCATGTTAAAAGGGGAAGGACTTCTTGTTGCCAATGACATCAGCACCTCCCGGGCCAGAGCGTTGCTTCGCAATATAGAGCTTTTCGGAATCCCCAATGTGTTTGTGGCTAACGAGACTCCAAAAAAACTTACAAAGGCTTTTCCACAGTTTTTTCACAAAATCATTTTAGATGCGCCATGTTCCGGTGAGGGTATGTTCCGCAAAGAAGAAGCCCTGGCCAGGGACTGGACTCCTGAGAAATCCGGCGAGCTGGCAAAACTCCAGCGTGAGCTTATCCTGCAGGCGTGGGAGATGCTGCGCCCCGGCGGGCAGCTACTCTACTCTACCTGTACCTTCGCCCCGGAGGAGGATGAGGGAACTATTTCCTTCTTATTAGAACAATGCCCTGAAACGGAGATTCTGGATATTCCAGGATACGAAGGATTTTCTCCCGGCATTCCTTCTTTTGGAAATAATGATCCCCGTCTTGATAAATGTGTAAGGATTTTCCCTCACAAAATGGATGGAGAAGGTCATTTCCTGGCTCTCCTGCAAAAACCGGGATCAAGCCTTAGTGACTCTGTTTCTGCCGGCACCAGACTGGACAGCAATGGGCGCAAGTGGATGGAAGTCTTTTTTTCTGAAATAGGCATGAAATCTCTGGGCGGTCACCCCTTTGACTGGAACCGTGTGGAAATCCGTGCGGATAAGGTCTACTACCTTCCTCCCGAAACACAGAATTTCAGGGGAATTACCTTCTTAAGAAATGGATTGTATCTGGGTGATCTAAAGAAAAACCGTTTTGAGCCAAGCCAGCCTTTGGCATTGGCCCTTCATAAGGATGAGGCTGAGGCAGTCATATCCTTGCCGGTGAACGACCAGCGTCTCACAAGATATCTGAAAGGGGAAACCTTAAACATCCAGCCAGGGGAAGCCGCTCACGAAAAGGGCTGGCACCTTCTCTGTGCAGATGGTTATCCCATTGGCTTCGGTAAACTTGTAAACCAGGTACTCAAAAATAAATATCCCGCAGGCTGGAGAGTATAACTCTTCCGTCTGCGGGATACCATGATGTTGGGTTCAAAAGGGAGCCGGGGGAGGCGCTGACCTCTTCAGACAGACACTCGCTTCCCTTCAACTAAGTACTAACTGCAACTAAGACGCTCAGGAGAGCCTTCGCGCCTAAGTCTTCGTAAGCACTGGATTTTC
>JAUNHC010000114.1 GCA_030524175.1 Eubacteriales bacterium | reverse complement strand
CTGCCTGTTTGTAAGGATCATTGGCTGCGCCTTCTGCCTGTTTGTAAGGATCGGCTGCAGAAACTACCAACGGGGCTGAAACTCCCGCTGCCGTAAGGCTCAGAGTCAGCATTAAAGCCATCAAACGTTTTGTTCTCTGTTTCAAAATATTCTCCTCCTTTTCTTTTTCGGAAAAAATAGTTAAGCAAGGTTTCTTTTTTCCGATTTAACTTGGATATTACTTTGGATACTTTTTCAGCACCACACTGTGTTGGTACTTACAGTGACAAAAATATATCATAAATAAATCTCCACAACTGATTTCTTGCATAAGCTGTTGTTTTTTTGCATAAATTGTCATCTGCATACCACGAAACCCCATGCGCTTTGTGCATAATATACAATTTCTATTTTTCCATTTTGTTCACTATGTCCAATGGCCATGGAAGCTCTTACCATTGCACATAAAAGCTCTTGCACATTGTCTGTAAAATAATATAATATAGAAAACAGCATCCGTAAATAGCAACGGCAGAGGAAAACACGGGGAAGATACAAAAGGGAGTAAGTTTATGATAAGAATTGCAATCGTGGAAGACGAGGAAAGCTATATCAAACAGCTGACAGAGTATCTGCAGGAGTACCAGAAAACGGCTGGCGAGGAGATCAACATTACAGTTTACCGTGATGGCGACGGGATTACAGCAAAATATAAGCCGCAGTATGATATCATATTAATGGATATCCAGATGAAATTTGTGGACGGCATGACTGCCGCTGAGGAAATCCGCAGGATGGATTCCAAAGTGATCATCATTTTCATAACGAATATGACCCAGTATGCAATCCGGGGTTACACAGTAGGTGCCCTGGATTATATTCTGAAGCCGGTATCCTATTTTGCCTTCTGCGAACGTCTGGGCCGGGCGATCGCACGGCTGAAAAGACGAAGCAGCAATTTCATCACGATTTCGGTAAAGGGAGGGATCCTGCGCCTGGACACTTCAGATATATACTATGTAGAAAGCCAGGGCCACAATCTCATTTATCATACAGGCAACGGAGATTATCTTTCCTCCGGTACCATGAAGTCTGCAGAGGAACAGCTTTGCAGCTACAGCTTTTCAAGAGGAAACAAAAGCTATCTCATCAATCTTGAACATGTGGAAGGCATTCAGGACAAATGCGCGCAGGTAAAAGGAGAACGGCTGCAGCTGAGCCGTCCGCGCCAGAATGCATTCATGCAGGATCTTACAAAATACTGGGGTGAACTAAAATGACGGGGATTGAAGTATTACCGGATATTCCAAGGATCTATACGGCCCTTGCGGAATGGCTGGCCTGTTTGATCTGCCTCCTGGAAGTACGGCGGCGGCTGAAAGGGGTAAAATTTGTTTTTACAGCAATGGCAGCACTTTTATTACAGACTGTTTTTCTGGCCCTGACGCCCGGGCTGGAAAATATCCTGTGGATTCTATGTATGGCCACGGCAGCCGGAATGATGTATTTGTTCATCTATATATGCACAGATGTCCATTGGCGGGATGCAGCCTATTATTGTATCAGGGCATTTGTTCTGGCAGAGTTTGCGGCATCACTGGAGTGGCAGATCAGCTGCTACTTTTTCCGGAGACGGGGGCATATGGAGAAATGGACTGAGATACTGATCCTGGTGGTGGTTTTTGGCATAGTGTTTGCCGTGTGTGCAAGATTATACCATCACTATGAGCTGGATGACGAAGAACTGAACATCACTAACCGTGAACTGCTCTCTTATGCCATCATCGGCCTTGCCATTTTCTTTATGAGCAACCTGGGCTTTGTCTCTACAGGAACATTATTCGGAGGCAGCTACGCGGAAGAAATCTATAATGTACGTACACTGGTAGATCTGGGAGGCGTGGCTATCATGTATGCTTACCATGTAAGACGGGTGGATATGCATGTGCGTTATGAACTGGAAAGTGTGCAGGGTATTTTACATAATCAGTATGTACAGTACAAGCAGTCCCGGGAGGCCATGGAGGTGATCAATTATAAGTATCATGACCTCAAACACCATATCATAGCCCTGCGCGCAGAGGAAAATGCAGAGAAACGCAATGAGTATCTGGATCAGATGGAGGAAGAACTTCAGGATTACGAGTCCCAGAACAAGACCGGAAACAAGATTCTGGATGTAATGCTCACCACCAAAGGACTGTACTGCCAGAAACACGGAATCACCCTGACCAGCGTGGTGGACGGTACACTTTTTGAATTTATGAAAACTATGGACATCTGTTCCATTTTCGGCAATGCCCTTGACAATGCCATTGAATGTGAGCTGAAAATTGCAGATAAGGAAAAACGCCTGATCCATGTTTCTGCATTTTCCCAGAAGAATTTTCTGATCATCCGGTTTGAGAACTATTATGAAGGGGAAGTCGATCTTGGCAACGATCTGCCTGCAACAACAAAGGAAGATGCCAAATTCCACGGTTACGGTCTGAAGAGCCTTCGCTATACTGTAAAAAAGTACGGCGGTGCAGTGGATGTAAGCACCCAGGAGCAATGGTTTAATTTAAAAATCTTGATTCCAAGTCAAGACCACCGGCTTAGCCGGTGGCTTGCACTGCCCCTATAAGGGGCTATT
>JAUNHC010000070.1 GCA_030524175.1 Eubacteriales bacterium | reverse complement strand
TTCCCCTTCCGGATCTCCGATAATGATGTCGTCCTGAGTGACAAAAAAAGCATTCGTAATCTCCCGCTTTGCCGAGAAGGATTTTCCGGAGCCAGGTGTCCCAAGAATCAGTCCGTTTGGATTTTTCAGTTTCTTCCGGTCTACCATAATCATATTGTTGGACAGTGCGTTCAGCCCATAGTAGAGGGATTCTCCCTCCATAAATAATTCCTGGGTAGTGAACGGCACAAAAATCGCCGTGGATGTAGTGGTCAGCGCCCGTTTGATAGGGATCAGGTTTAATCCCAGCGGCAGGCTGCTCATCAGCCCCGGTTCCTGCATATAATCCAGGCGGCGCAGGGAACAGTTATATTTCTGCGCAATGCCCGCTGTCTGGAACACCGCATTGTCTAATTCCTGCTTCGTCTTTGCCGTATTCAGAAATACAATCGTCACAAGGAACATACGCTCATTCCTGCTCTGCAGATCTTCCAAGAGCCGCTTCGCCTCCCCGCCATAGGTATTCAGATCCGACGGGATTATATCCATATCATATCCGGAACGCACTGCCTTTTTGTAGGGTAGGAAAGTGACGCCTTACCATGTCACCATGGCAGGTTTCCACAGTCCCCCCTCCGAACAGTGCTTGCACCTCTCGATGCACACTGCTCTCCATTATTGTTTGACTTCAAAATTCTGATTGTGGATTTTTTTATGACATTCCCAACAAACTACCATGGTTTTTCTTCTTTTCGATAACATCATTATTTCCCAAGGTTCTTTGCCTTTTAGGTTACGAATCTTATTTACATGATGGATTTCATATTGATTGCTGGTCGTGCTTCCACAAAGTTCACAACATTTAGCTTTTAATCGACTTTCAAAAGTACTACGTGTATTCTTGTGAATCTGTACCATACTCGTTCTTGTATCCGTGGCATTTTTCCCCTTTTTACAATCAGAATATTTGGATAGGTACAAATAACTCGTACCTTTCTTGGTTTCATAAGCAATACACCATTTTCCTTTATGGTCACTAAATTTTTCCTTGATTTTGCCTATAGAGCAACGATGCTTTCCTGCAAGAGTTTTAAGGCAGCTATATTCCATAAGATAGCTGAAATAATTCAGCATATAGAAGTTGCTTGCCATGTAGTAATAATTGCAAATCCCTCTAAGTTCAGCATTGTAGCCTGAAACAATTTCAAGGTCTGTGAGTCGTAACATATCATTTCTGCATACCGGTTCAAGTTCGCCATTGTCACATTGCTTAACAATTCCGTTTTTGAACATAAAACCGTTAATTTTCTCTTTTAGCGGAATAGCAAGTTCAACACCGTTAGACATAGTTCTTTGCGTTGCACCTCTTCCATTGGGTTTTACTGTATTAGAACGTCTTACTCTAATGTTATATCCAAGAAATTTCGCATACGTGTTGCTATGCGTAATAAGTGTTTTTTCTTCACTTAATTCCATCTTGAGAGTGTTAGATATAAAATCTGATAACTGCTGTTTGATTCTTACACAATCAACTTTGCTCCCATTTACACCTATAATGAAATCATCTGCATAACGGACATATTTTAACTTTTTATCCGTCTGAGATTTGCAAGGTGTTTTGAGTAGTGTTGCCCGTTGGCTTTTGTATACTTTCAGCAGTTCTGCTTTCTCCACTTCATCATCTGCATTTTCTGCCTTTTTAATTTTCTTTCTAGTCACCGCCATAGCGTTCTGTGCTTTACGGTAATCGGCAGTAAACTTTTCTGTGGCAGGTTCATTGAATTCTTTGCTGATGTTTTCAACAAATTTATCCAATTCATGCAGATAGATGTTCGCTAGGATTGGAGAAATGATTCCACCCTGGGCGCATCCACTGTATGTGTTATTGTAGACAAAATCGTCCACAAAGCCTGCTTTCAGAAACTTGTAAATAAGCTTAGTAAATCTTGCATCTTTTATTTTTTTGTTGATGCACGATATCAGAACATTGTGATTGATGTTATCAAAACATCCTTTTATGTCCCCCTCTATAAACCATCTTGCACCTCTGAATTCGTATTTCACGCTTTGAAGTGCCGTGTGGCAGCTTCTATTAGGGCGAAATCCATGTGACGTATCCATAAATATAGGCTCATAGATAGCTTCCAGAATAATTCTTACAGCTTCCTGTACAAGTTTGTCAGTGAATGACGGAATTCCCAATGGTCGCATTTTTCCATTTGGCTTTTTAATGTATACTCTTCGAAAAGGCTTCGGTTGATAGCTTTCATCTTCGAGACACTTAATAATTCTCTCAATTTTAGCTTCCGAAAATCCATCTGCCGTATCATCATCTACGCCTTTAGTTGATGCACCATTATTGGAATACAGATTTTGATATGCTACAAAATAAATGTCCGGACGAAGAAGGTATCTATAGATTCTTGTAAACACTTCGTCCTTGTTTTCCTCAGAATTTTTCTTGATTCTTTCCAAAATTTCCATTGTTGGTTTCATTCGAGGTTTTCCTCCCTAATCAACTTTAATATTTGGTACACAATAACTGCTTCCCTTCGCCATGTAGACGGTTTTCCCGTATCTGTTTTTACAGCCTTCCCTGTCAATTCAGGGTCCTCAGACTACTATGGAAGCTCCGTTACCATATGGGATATTCAGTGTCATCTCTCTTGCCTAACAGCTTGAGATTTATCGCCAAAAGGCATTACACATAGTCCTAATGGTAGACATTCCCACGTAGGTAATCCCCAGTTTGCGTGAATAATTGGATGTAGATTGTCGGTTGCGCTTTCGTTTCGTTACTATTGGTTCTCCAACGTGTCGTATGAATTGGAATAATTGTTTATGCGAACAAAATACATAAACACAACATACCAAGGGCTTCGGATGCATTGCCCCTGCGTCATCGAAAGACGGACTTGAAACTCACATTCAACATTCCTTAGTTTCAACCTTATATCTACTTCGCCTTGCAGGTCAGTCGTGCCAAAGCATCTTTAGGCAACTCCCCGCTTCTCCGCCATGCTATAGTCCCGTATCAGCTTTCGCCTTTCGGTAAGGCGGATAGCTAACTGCATTATTCTACAGTGTAGTTCCAACTACTTTTATTCACGCCCTGCTGGGCGCGCCTGTTCCTCAATCTTCATCCGGTTAATATCCGTCACCTTGCTTTTTACCAGCTTAATCGCTTTCATCTGGTCTAAAGACTGGATATGCAGGTTGACGATCAGGTTCCTGTCCATATCGAGAAATTCCGCCAGCATCCGGTCAGTAAGCTCCGGAGCCAGGATCTGCAGGTAGGACACTGCCCCGATGGTATTCCCCATCATAAAATCTTTACCATTCTTAAATAAGAAGCTGGTGGGCGCAATAAAATCCTTTGTCCCCATACCAGAGCGCAGCACCTGGTCAAAGGAAAACTGAAACGGCACTTTTTCCTCTGGATTAAATGTTTCATACATGATCTGCAGTCGTTCCCGGCCATCCAGAGGATAGGCAGACACGCCAAGCACTTTAAAATTATTCAGGATGTCCGTCTCGATCCGTTCCAGCTTTGGCTTTGCTTCCCGGATATTCTCCGCTTCCACGCCAAAGGTAATATACTTTGTCCGCGCCAATCCGTTATTGCCTTTGGCAAGCTGGTTTTTCAGCATCTGTGCGTATTCCATCCGCACATCATCAAAGGCGTCATGCCGGGGCTTGATCTGGATCACAGACTCAAATTCCTTCATATTGCTATGATGGTTGATAAACGACAACTGGAAATGGATACTGCTGTCAAAATAATTGAGAAAATCACACCAATTTTCAAAAATGGCATTCTTATCTTCGTTCTGTGCCAACTGATAATTGATGTCGTAAAAGCGGATGGTTTTGGAATAATATTTATCCTGCACCCGGCAGATCCCGTCCCTTGCCATTTCCCGATAGGGGATCGACCTCTGCGCTGACAGCCGTTTTTCCTCCGCTTTTTTATCCATCTTCTTCTGTGATCTGCTTATGGTGCCGCTCACAGCCTTCTGACGGACAGTATGATCTGGACGAGCCTTATCCTGTCTCTTCACAATCCGTTTTCCGGAGATGCTTTTCTGCTCCTGCGCAGACTTCCGTTTTTCTCTTTTTTCTGCTTTTCTACGAACCTTCTCCTGCTTTGCTGTTTCTTTTGCAGCCGCTTTCCTGGCTTTTTTCTCGTAACGGGCCAGCCTGCGGTACTTTCTCTTTCTCCGCTTATCTACTGCGATGTCTTCTCTTTTTCCCAAGACGCTCCCCTCCTTTCTTCTGGTCGACCGCCGGCGCATCCATCTCATAAAAATTTTCTACCTCATATCTGCGGACGGACGGCTTTATCAACTTTACTGTCACGATATTCCATAAAATTTTCTCAAGGGGAAGCCCGTCTTTCTCATACATAGCAAATAGAAATGCCGGGAGCATAAGAAGCACCATACCTGTAGCCGCATTGGTTGTCCCAATCCATTCTCTTGTAAGAAAATAAAAAGGCAGCCCAATGGCCGCCGCTGCTGACAGACAGATAAGCTGTCTCTTTGTCAGATTCAACACTACTTTATTTTTTACTTTCGTCAGGTCTTTTGGTACACTGACAAACGCCATAAAATCACATGCCGGAGCAACTTATCCGCTGCAGGCTGCACAGTTCTCCGACTTTCTCCTTTCCTCTGTTTTCCTGCAATTTTCCCATATCCAGGGAACTTTCCACTTCATTTCCCCATACATCCCAGCCGGGAGATTGCTGTCTTGCGAACAGTTCAATCCGGGGCAGATCTCCCATCAGTTTCACAATACGCTCCCTGGCTTCTGCCGGCTTTTTACTGTGTTCCTCTACATGGGAAATTATCACCTGATGAACACCGGCAGACTGCCGCTTTGGAGAGCCTTTCGTTGCGAGAAGGCAAATCTCCGCATTTGCACGAGTCCAGTATCCCATACCCCAAAACAAACTTTCCGATTTCCGGTTCTGTTTAATCCATACAAAAGCAACGGTTTTAAAAGTAAATCCCCAGCTTCGGATTACCTCAAATGACTCCCGTAAATTCGGGAATGTTACCCACAGAAATAAAGTACAGTCTCTATCTGCAAGCTGTTCCACCGGTAAATCTTTTATTGCCTCTAAATTCATTGTGGGATAGTGAATCGCCGCTGACCTGCCGTTTCCTTTCGGGGAATACACACGGAATGTCCAGGGAGGATCGGCATAAATAATGTTATACTTTTTCTGTTTCATCCTGTTCCCTCCTGTAATCCATATCCAGGGAACTATCTACTTCATTTCCCCATGCATCCCAGCCTGGAGATCTCTGCCTTGCGAACAGTTCAATCCGGGGCAGATCTCCCAGCAATTCCACAATGCGTTTCCTGGCTTCTGCCGGTTTTTTGCTATGCTCCTCTAGCGGGCTGATAATAAGCTGAAACACTTTTTTTGATATTCTTTTTGGCTTTCCTCTTGTTGCCAAAAGACATATTTCTGCATTAGAGCGAGTCCAATATCCCAAGCCAAAAAAATAGCCCTGCCCGGATCGGTTCAGCTTAATCCAGACAAAAGCGACCGTTTTATAGCGAAATCCCCATGCCTTTATTACCCGGAACGCCTCCGGTAACTGTGGAAATGTCACCCACAAAAATAATGCACAGTTTTTCTCGCAGATTTCCTCTGTTCCCATTGTGGAATAATGGTTCTCTGCTACTCCCTGTCCTTTTTTCATCTCATACCGCCATGGAGGATCGGCATAAATAATGCTGTATTTTTTCTGCTCCATCCTGCCGCCTCCTAATGTGCATTAAAAATTGAACGGCTTAAATTTGCCGTTTTCATCAAACTAAAGCACAGGATTACTGTATATGCAGCTATTCCAAAAAGTGCCGAGTGCATGTTATCCGAGATTTCAATGGTAGATACCAGCACCGCATAGATGCCAACACACACCATCATAAAAAATCCCTGGAAACCGAGAGCTAAAAGTCCACGGAGATAGTTATTTCCCACCTGCCCCCATTCCCGGTTAGAGAGTGTTGCAAATGGGATTGGCGCAACCGAGGTGTAAAGGTAGATCTCAATCATACGGCCATATAAAATGACCGTGATCAGAACAGACAGTATCTTCATGCAAAGGCTGACCAGCATACTTTCCAATGCAAGCACTACCAGCTCTCCGATATTCATAGATTCCATTGCGGTATTCATTGCTTCCAGCATAGAGTCCACATTGATTGCAGTATCCGAGCTGATTACGCCTCCTGCCGCATTTACCACATACTGCCCTACGTCAAACACTGCCATAGTAATCGTAAAGGTATTGGAAACCATCCAGACAGCCACCCACATCTTGAAAAAATACTTAAAAAACATCCAGGTGTCGATCTCATGCATGTTATTCTTCTCCGTCAGCATGGAAATCAGTTCATAACAGAGAACAAATGTGATAATCATGCCCGCAATCGGAATAATCACCGAGTTTGACAGGTTCTGTATCAGGCTGAATATACTGCTGTTCCATCCCTGTGGTGTCTGCCCAACCTGAGACGCAATCTCCCCGGTTTTCTCATTCACATCCGTGAACATTGTGGTCAGGTTGGACGTCACCATCCCCGTTAAGAGATCCCTCATCCAGTTCTCGATTGCCTCGAAAATGCCATCGAACATAAATGAGTCCCCTTTCTACGTCAGAATAGTCCTCCGAGCAAAGGAATAAGCTGTGTTCCGATCAGGACAACCCCTCCTCCAGCCATAAGCTGTTTAATTCCCTGTGACTTGGCCCCTGGATTGTCGTTGCCATATCCCTCCAGAAGGTTAATGACACCCCAGACCGCAAGGCCGGCTCCAATGGCTACCACTAACGTCTGTAAAATTGAAATCGCTGAACTAAAAAACGCCATAAAATACCTGGGAACCCAAATCCCCGTACCATCTATGTTACGGCAGAGACAAAAAAAGAGCCGCTATCCTGACATAGCCGCCCAACTTTTCCAGAAATCCGGTTCCCTTATCCTTTCTCTTTTATTCTTCTATTTTCTTTCATCGCCTGCCTCTGCCTTATCTCCCCGGCTCCGCCCGGATTGGAGGCCACAGACGGCTATCCCTCACTGGCAAGATTGCCGCTTCCCTTTCCCTCTCTGGAGATTTTTCCTGCCTTTCCTCCATAAACAGCCCTGCAAAAAAATCCGGGACATAGAGCGCACGGGCAAGCGCCTCCAAAAGTGTAACTGCATCTGCGTAAAAATCCATAAACTCCCCTTTCTGCTTTGCGCCATCGTGTCGCAAAGTTTAAAAACCGCCAGCTTTGCATCATTGTGTCGCAAAGTCCGGCTCTGTCTCAAGCATATCCATCACTTCTTTTAAAACAGAATACCTTACCCCAAACACATAACGGGCAAAATCCTCCAACTGCTTTTCCCCGTATCCCGCAAGGGGCATACGACGAAGTTCATACCATACCGCCCGTTTCTGATCCGGCAGATCTGAGATATACCGACAGCCAAGTTTTGACTGCATATCCCTGAAAATATCACTCATGCGCTTTCCTCCACATCCACTTCAAAAAGATCAAATTCTTCCTTCAGCCGCAGCTTTAACTGGCATTTCATGTATGCCTCTACATCAAAAGCATTCTTCTTATCATAATCTGATAAGCGTTTATACTGTTTATGGCGGGTTATATCAAATTTATCACTGAAAAACGGACGGACACCCCGTAGCTGCAGGATACATTTATTTCCATCCATTACTGCCAGCTCATCCCTGCTCATCAATTCTTTTCCGGTTTTCTGGTAGTTCAGTCCATAGGAGCGGCTCTGTCCACGGGTGTCCGAGGTATTGTATAAGTCAATTGTCTCTTTCCCCAGCGTCTCCGAGATTTCCTTTAACGTGCTGCCTTCCTTGCCGCCCAGGAAAAGCATGGTGTCGCAGTTCCCCAGAATTGTTTCTGCAGCATCCTTGTAAATAGTCTTTAACTGGCTCTGTGACTGCAAAATAATAGAAGCCGAGATTTCACGGCTTCGTATCGTTGCAATCAGCTTGTCAAACTTAGGGATCTGTCCGATATTTGCAAATTCATCAAGTAAAAGCCTTACATGGTAAGGGAGCCTTCCCCCATACACATCATCTGCCCGGTCACAGAGCAGATTAAAAAGCTGTGTATACATGATCGCCACAATAAAGTTAAAGGTATCATCTGTATCAGAAATAATGACAAACATGGCCGTCCTCTGATCGCCCAGCATATCCAGCTCCATTTCATCATAAGAAGTGAGTTCTCTTAGTTCCGCAATATCAAAGGGGGCCAGCCTTGCACCGCAACTAATTAAAATCGACTTCGCTGTTTTCCCTGCCGCCAGCTTATACTTCTTATACTGACGCACAGCAAAATGCTCCGGTTTCTCCCGTTCCAGTTCCTCAAAAAGCTCATCCACCGCATTTTTAAATTCTTCATCATCTTCCCTGGCTTCCGATGCGTTGATCAATTCCAGGAGCGTAGAAAAGTTCTGTTCTTCCTCCGGAGCTTCATAATAAATGTAGCCGATCAGCGCACAATACAAAAGCCTCTCGGCTTTCACCCAAAAATCCTCAGAAGATTTTTCGCCTTCCCCTTTGGTATTGGCAATAATGGTATTCACCAGCTTCAAAATGTCTTTCTCACTGCGGATATACATGAAGGGATTGTAATGCATACTTTTTTTAAAATTGATGGTATTTAAGACTTTGATCTTGTAGGGTTCATAAATAATTTTTCCGTTTTTATCTTTCTCCGGCTTTCCGTCCTTCATCTTTGGCGTCCCTCTTTTGAGCATTTCCCCGCATTCCACCAGGATTGTCCCTTTCGGATCAGTGACAACATAAGAAACATTCGGCGTCATCTGCATTAAATTTGGTTTCACATAAAATCTGGTCTTACCGGAACCAGAACCGCCGATCACTATCACATTCTTATTGCGGGCATATTTCGGCTGCTTTGGACGGCTGTTCATGGTCAGCCGTTCTGTCTGTGTCAGCAGAATATTATTTTCAAACACTGGATCAATAAAGGGTGCTATGTCCTTCTCATTTCCCCAACGGGCAGAGCCGTATTCCACTCCCTGCCGGTATTTTTTCACATTTTTCCCTTTCAGGTATACGATCAGTTTCACGAATACAGCCCCGGCAGCACCCACACAGAGATCCTGGGGATGGACACTGGGAAAAACGTTACGAAAAGCAAGGGAAAAATTCAGGAACAGTACACCCACCCTTTCAATAAAGGAATCTCCAATGCAGCACCGGTACAGCCATCCCACCTTATCCGCAAGATAGAACACAATGAAATAGGGAATATTCCTTATGAAAGAACGTTTCCAGTCAATGGATGAAACTTTTTCCCTGACTGTCCCTGCTATTTTTTCCAAAACCGGAGCAAGAAATTTTTTCAGAGTTTCTTTTTGTGTTGGATTATGCTTTCCCTTTTTCATCTTTTCTCTCAATGTTCCGGCCCCCGATCTTTCTGGCGAGTTTTCTCCCGTTCCCTGTGTTTCGCCATCCGCTCTTTTGCCAGCATCAGCTTCTTTTTGATGGAAGGTTTCTTCCCTTTAGAAAGCTGCTTTCCTGTATACTCTTTAAAAGCTGCCGTCATTACATCCACGTCCCTCGCTTTAAAGAAAACATAGTACCGTGGCGGGGACATAGAATTATCTTTTTTCAGGCTGAAATCTATCCCATATTTTCTAGCATACTTTTCAAAAGACTTGATATTTCCATCTGTCACTTCGATATTTGTAAGCTGACAATTCTGCTTCATCAGCTTTTCCATACTCTGTTTCCCATGGTAGGAAACCGCCCCTTTTTCTTTCCTGTTTATTTTTAGTTCCTGGAGCTTCTGCCGTTCCATCTGCTCCATTTTTTTGAGCAGCTTTGCCAGGGCATCTTTTAAGATACGGGCAGAAATCTTTCCTCCGTTGATACAGAGTGTTACAACCTTTTGGTTCACTTCATCCTGCATATCAAATCACCTTCTTTCCCCTTAACGGCGTTACCTTCTTAGCATCTCCAACAAAATCTTCTGCAGACAATAACCGATACATGGTGAGTGCCTCCCATATGGGCAGCTCCTGCACTCTCCGGGATTTCCACTTCCTTCATCAACTCTTTCCCTCTCTTTTTCCGGGATGAGATAATAGCAGCGGTGCTTTGTACACTTCTGTTTTCTACTGTGCCAGAAGTAACAATAAGCACAGTCCTGGGGCTTATCCGGCGCATATTTTTTCCTAGCCGTTTTCCCCGTCTGCATCCTGCCTGCCTTTCCGCTCCAGCTCTTCTAACAGCCTGTCCTCTCTTGCTCCGGCAACAATACAGCAATACAGGCTCAACAGAAGAAGAAATATAAACACCCCGCCTACAGCGATCAACCATTTCATTTTTCTTCACCTCTCCGTTTTATTATTCAAACAAAAAAGGCGCTCATGGAAGCACACGGCTGCCACAAACGCCCAAATCGATCCTATCTTATCAATCTCTTTTCTTTTTTCTTACTTTCATCCATACCGCAGCGGCAATGGCTCCCGCAAGCCCCAGACCGCAGGAAATCATAAGCGCCGCAATCGGCGTGTGATCCCCGGTTTTCGGTGCGTCCACCGTAGTTGCCGGTGTGTCCGGAGTCTCCGGTGTTTCTTCCGGCTCTGCTTCATCTTTCATAGTAACTTTCTGGATCTCACCGGTATCCTTTACCTCAAATTCCACATCCTCGGCAATCAGATAACCTTCCGGTGCGGATTCCTCATGGAGTGTATACTTCCCAATCGGGAGCATTTCAATATAGTGCGGTTCTTCTGTGGAAGTCCAGTTCTCTACAACCTCACCATTTTCGTCCAGGATCGTCAGTTTCGCTCCCGGCAGTTCCTCTCCTGCAATATCCGTCTTGGAGATTTCCACCTTCGTCACATCATCTTTCATTTCGATCTTCTGGACTTCTGCGGTATCCTCCACTGTAAACCGGATGCTCTCCGCTGTCACATATCCCGGAGCTGGAAGAAGCTCCGTCATGGTATAGGTCTGGCCGACAACCATCTCTTTGATGATATGCGGCTCTTTGCCGGACACCCATTCATCCACAACTTCGCCATTTTCATCCGTTACCGTCAGCTTCGCTCCCTCGATTTCTTCCCCGGTAGTCAGAGAAGTTTTGGTAAATTCAAAGACTGTCGGTTCGTCCTCAAAAGTAAATTCATAGAAAACTGTCGCTTTATCAGAAGATTCTGCTGTAAAAGTAAACTCCTGCACCTCGTCTGTGGTGGCAAATCCCGGCGCTGGAGAAGTCTCTTTCACGGTATAGGAAAATCCAATAGGAAGATTCGCCTCAAAGGTCAGCTTTCCATCTTCCCCGGTTGCCTTTTCCTCGATCACGGTTCCCGCTTCCAGGATTACATCCCCATCCTTATTGGTAATGTCCTCTTTTGCGGAAAGGGCAAATACAGCTCTTTCCAGTACCCGGTCGGAATCCTTTTCTTTCTTCAACACGGATACTTCCACTTTCTGGCGCTTATTCTGCCAGTCTGTGGAATAAGTTACTTCTGCGGTATCCTGATCCACATAGGTCAGGTCAATCTCCCGGATCTCTCCGTCCAGTACATAGCCTTCTGCAGTCTCCTTTTCTTTCACATAGTATCTTCCAAGAGGAAGGTCAGACAGCTTCGCAACTCCTGCCTCATCTGTGGTGATCGTGGCGATCAGCTCGTCCTTTTTGTAGTAATCCTCACTCTCGCCGTCTGCCGCCTGGATGTCCTCCAGGGCGTATACCTCAAAGGTTACGTCCTTTAAAGCGCCGGTAACATACTCAAAGAGATGGCTGATCCAGCCGCCAATGGTATCGGCAAGCGTCACATCCTCCAGGAACTCGCCTTTCTTATTGATGATCAGCGTCCCTGTCGGCACATCGTCTTTCATTTCCACTTTCTGGATCTGTGCTGTATCCTCCACGGTAAAGGTAATTTCTTCTGCTTTCAGATACCCGTAAGGAGCCAGTTCTTCCCGGAGCGTGTAAGTCTCGCCTACAGTCAGCCGTTCAATCAGATATTCCTCTCCTTTTACAGAAGTCCAACTGTCAACCACATTTCCGTCTTTATCCAGGACGGTCAGCTTTGCGCCCTCCAGCTCCACGCCGGTTGTGAGATCCGTCTTTTTCACGGAAATCTTAGTCGGTTCATTTTCATATTCAGAGGACAGTTCCACCACAGGGATCTCCTGCCCCTGGTACTCTGCGGTCACTCCTATCACTTTATCGGAAGAAACATATCCGTCCGGAGCTGCTTCTTCTTTGATGTAGTATCGTCCAAAAGGCAGGTCATTCACAAATACGGCTTTCCCGTTTTCATCAGACAATGCCTTGCCAATCAGCGTGTCCGCTTTCACAATCACTTCGCCGTGTGCCAGAATATCCTCTTTGGCATACAGCCCAAAGACTGCGCCTTCCACAGTCGCCTGCGTTTCCGCATCCTTTTTCACCACGGATACTTCCACTTTCTGGCGTTCATTCCGGAAAACCGCTTCCTGTTCAATCACAGGCGTATTCTGGTCTTTGTAGGTAAAAGTCACCGTCTGGGCTTCCCCATTCAGCACAAAACCTTCCGGTGCGGTCACTTCCACGATCTTATAACTTCCAAGAGGAAGGTCTGAAAGAAACGCCTCCCCGTTTTCATCCGTAGTCACCGTTCCTACCAGTTCGCCGGAAGCATATTCTAAGATACGGTTCCCTTCGGCGTCTTTCTGGAAATCAGCGGTATAAATATCTTCCGCAGCATATACATCAAAAACTGCGCCTGCCAGGTTTTCCACCTCATAGACAAAATCCTTGCTGAAACCGTCCAGCACTTCGCCCTGTTTTACGATCTTTAAGTTTCCTTTCACCGGATGGTTCTCATAAACCACTTCGATTACCACATCCCCGGACACTGGATCAATCTGGTAAGCGGTATCGGAATCCACGGCAATCTCATAGTAATTCTCATTCAGCGTATACCCATAAGGCGCTGTGACTTCTTCAATCCGGTAATGACCGATCTTCAGGTTCTGCGGCAGGATCAAATAGCCATCCGCATCCGTAAAGAAGCTGGTATGAACCGTTGTTGTCGGATAGGTTGTCACCTGCTCGACATATTCCTCATTATCAAGGTCATAAATACGGAACTCTGTGTCTTTCTGAAGCACCGGCTTTTTCGTCTCGTCATCCTGTTTGATGATTTTCAGCTTCGCTTCAAACTCTTCATCCAGAAGCACCCGCCATACCTGGGGCGTATTCGGATTATGCTCTGTGATCCGCACGATAAAATCATCCACCGGCTTATAATTATGGGGCGTGGTCGTTTCCCGGACAAGGTATGTGCCGTAAGGAAGGGCAATGCTGCAGGCATGTCCTTTCTCGTCTGTAAATATTTCTGTCGCTCCATTCTCCCCAATTACTACCGGTTCAGCAGAATCAAAATCATAGCTTCCATCTTCCTTTACCGCAAGGTCAGAAAGCAGATAAGCCGTAAATCCGGCTCCGGACAGCAGGTCAGCGTCCGTCTCCCCGTTATTGGCTGCCTTGATGATTTCAAAGGGCTGCTTCTTTACCTGCTCCGGAGAAATGCACTCACTCTCCACGGTAGCGGTCAGGTCTCCTTCATAGCTGCACACCAGATCATACTCATTCTGGTCCGCCAGATACCCCACAGGAGGCGTGATTTCTTTTACAAAATACTCCCCAAGATATAGGTTCTCCACAGACGCTTCTCCGTTTTCATCTGTGGTCAGCGTTGCTACTCTGTCACCGGCATGATAGATCACTCCGGTTGCCCCGTCCGGATGGACAATATCCTCACGGGCATACAGGCCATACACTGCATTTTCCAATACAGCGTCTCCCTGCGGAACTGCCTGGTTCGTCTCAGCGTCTTTTTTCTGCAGCCGGATCACTGCATTGACTCGTTCATTGGTAAAGGTATGAGTAAATGTCACTTTCTCTTCACTATCGTTGGTATAAGAAAAGGTAAAGGAATATTCATCTGTCTGGTTCCTCACATATCCTTCCGGAGCCTGGATTTCTTTCACATCATAAGAAAATCCAATCGGCAGGTCTGCCGTAAATACAGCCTTTCCATCCTCTCCAGTCACCGCTTTCTCAATCAGCGTTCCCTTAGATACCACAACACTTCCATCTGCATTTTTAATATCGCTTCCTGCATACAGACCAAACACACCTCCATCCAGAGGATTTAAGGTATCCTTATCCTTTTTCATCACGGAAACTTCCGCTTTCTGCCGGTCATTGACAAAGGTACTCTCGCTGAATACCGTCTCCACGTTCTGTCCAGCATAGGACAGCGTGACTGTCTTTTCCTCCCCGGCATTATAAAAATTCTCTGGAGCCTGCACTTCTTTGATGGTGTAAGTCCCAAGATGGAGATTTTTCAGCACGGTTGCTCCGTTGGAATCTGTGGTCAGGTTTGCCTTTACTAAATCGCCTTTACTGTAGACTTTCGCACCGTAAGCTGTCACAATATCTGCCCCGGCATAGACGTTATAGACAGCTCCCTCCTGCCTGCGGTTCTCATAACGGAAAGAGACACCCTCCGCTGTTACATCCGCTCCGGCCAGCACTTCCCCTTCTTTGTAAACCGTCAGTTCGCCGAGCTGTTCCTGATCCGGCACAGTGACAGAGGTTGTCTCGTTCGCCACCAGATTTACATTATAAGAAGAGGTATTCAGGCGGTATCCGGTTGGAGCCGTAATCTCCTTCAGATATACAGTATCCTGTGTCTTGATAATCTCTGCCACAGAAGAACCGTTTTTATCCGTTGCCGGCATCTCTGTGATCAGCTTTGTGCAGTCCTTGTCACTGTAGATACCAAACACTGCTCCATCCAGCCTTGCATCCGAGTGGTTGGAATCCACCTTGATTACCTCCACCTTTGCCAGCTCCAGCCATTTCACAGAAAAACTTACATATTTTTCATCTTCCACGCCTTCACCAAAGACCAGAGCCAGATCCTGTGTCCCGCTTCCTGTGGTGATCTTATAGGCAGAATAATCTTTTGTAATGCTCCCCTGCGCCTTTACTGACCAGGAACCGGACACATCCTTCGTCTGTGTCAGCGGAGCGGTCAGATAAAACCGTGTGCCGCCGGAAATCGTCACGCCTGCTCCCGCAGCACTTGTTTTTCCCGTACTGACATTATGCAGTTTTACCCCATCCGGCAGATCCAGGGTAATTGTCTGCTGACTGGATGCCTGAAATGTAATTTCCTCTGTCCTCTGCTGATTCCCGTCTACATAAGCGGTCACATTGGCATTAGAAAAAGACATCTCCACATCTGGAATATCCGGCTGTCCGACTGCATAATTGTACAGTTCCTTTGCCAGAGCTTCCCCGGTACTGTTTGTTCCATAGAACGCATCACTGCTCCCGTTGGCGTAGGAGGCAGCCAGATGTGTCACGATAAACCGTTTTCCGGCAGAAAAATCGGTATGATAATGGTTAAAGAAATAGGCTGATCCAGAGGCTTCTGTCCCGTAATAACACACCTTTGCCAGTTCCCGGTTTCCTTCCAGTTTTGTGATCTGGTAAGTTCCGCTTCCCGGCCCTGGTTTTGACGGCTGAATACAGTAAGCCGTAGCTGTCACATTCCCAAAAGACACGGTAAACGGTGCGGTCACATAGGAACCAAGCCCGTAATCCGCATAATAGTAATAACTGCCCTGGGTAATGGTCACGGACTGGGACGCCCTTGCTGCCCTTGCTGCAGGAACCTGTGCTGTAAAACTGACACTCTCGCCATTTTCCAGTCCCTGAATATCAATGCCCTGATCCTCTGCCTGGAGAAGCACTTCTCCAAGTGTCAGGCCGCTTTCCTCATCCACAGTCTTTTGTCCTTCGGTTTCCTCTAACGCCGCATCCAGAGCCTCTTCCGACAATATTTCTGTCTCCTTCGGAAGTTCTGTCACTTTTCCGGTTTCCGGTTCTGTCTGCGGCTCTTGTTCTGCGTCTTCATCCTCACCTTCTGATTCTGTACTTTCCTCACCGGACGCACTGCTGTCTGTTTGGCTCTCCGACTGTTTCTCTGCTGCAGGCTCTTTCACAATGATATTCCTGCAGATATGATAAGACGGATGGCCGCTTGCCGGTTCCACAAAATAAACTGCCCGGTAAGTATCCGCATGATTCCCATCATAATCCTGCCCGGCTTCATTTTTTGCTTCATGGAAGGATACCCGGACTTTTTCATCATTGATTTCTAATCCTGAAAAATCGGATTTTACATCAAAGCCGCTTCCTGCTTCTACTTCATAATCTTCTGCTGTTACAATTTCTTCCACATCCAAAAACTCCCGCACCGTTTCCAGTGACGGATACTGCGCCTCATAAGCAGGCGGCTCTGGTTCCGCAGCATATGTAACAACCGGCTGGATCACAGAAGTCAGGATCGTTAGCAGCGAAAGCAGACCGGAAAGCACTCTTTTTCCTTTCCCTTTCATTGAATAAACCTCTCTTTCTTCATTCATTTCTATGCAAATAAACTCCTGCGTCTTTTATTTTTTCATGGCTCCTGTCCCTCCTTTCCCAGATTTGCACTGATAACAGCACATGAATACGGAGAAGCTCTAAAAGAGAACTTCCCCGCATGGTATCTGCTGTTATCCAGCCTGCACCTGGCAGGCTGAAAACTGAAAACTTATTTTGAGCGTTAAGCCTGTTCTCTTTCCAGATCCGTTCCTGCTCCGTTTCACTTTCCGCAGCGTTTTCTCCGGCAAGGTACGCAAAAATGCACACTCAGATACCGGGTATCCATCTGGCCAGGCAATGAAATTGTCAAGGTTCGATGAAAGGGAAAATATAAGAATGTGTCTTAGAACTCTGCCCTCTCACTAATGGCAGGTTTCAGAGGGGAAAATATAGGGTGACAGAAAAATATTTAGAATTTTTTCAGAAGTGGTATAATCCAGAATCATAGATAAGATTTTTAATCAAGGGGGTGGCTTCATGGGGAAAAGCAATAAAATCTGCCCCCGATGCGGCAGAAAAATGAAACAGCAGTTCATCGGATTGCAGCACTGCGGATGCGGCATGAGCTGGAACAAAGACCGGGGATTTTTTGAGCGCACCCCAGATATGGTATTCTGCCTCCAAAGGAAAGTGATCAAAGGGAAAGTGAAACAATGCCCTGTTATACGCTTCAAGGATGACCTTTAAATTTTGTTCATGGGAACAGCCACTTTGCGACATCATGTCGTAAAGTGGCCGTACTGCTTCTGGCGGGATTCTTTTTTAAAAGCATCCTCCCCTGATCCCTATCGCTTTCAGTTTTTCATTTAATTCTTTTAAGATCCGCTTTCTCCGGTTTGTAATGGTTTTCCGGCTGCACCCGCAGAGCTGCGCCGCCTCTTTTACTGTTACTTCCTCAAAAAACAGCAGATACAAAAGATAAGCATCTGCCTCTGCCAGTTCTTCCATCACTGCCTGCAGCTTCTCCACACACAGCTTCCGGATCACTGTATCTTCCGGGCTGTCTGCCAGCCCCTCTGGGATCATCCCTTTCTCTGACAATGCTTCCAGGCTGGATACGCTGTATTTCCTCTTTCTCTCGCTCTGGTAACGCTCTCGCCGCCGGGACTGATACCATTCCAGATAGACTTCCCTGGTAACTTCCACCACGGTTCCTTCACTTGTGCGGAGTACATAGCATTTCCGCTCCTTTGGACGCCTTCCCCTCATACAGCGCACCTCCCGGAACCGGCTCTTTTTTCCAGAACGATTTCTTCCTGTCCTTCCCGCATCCGGCGAAGCGCCGCCATGAGCGTCTGGGAAACCGTAGGCTGGGAGACGCCAAGCGCCTTTGCAATCTCCCACTGTGTTTCCCCATAATAAAAATACAGGATCACAATGTCTCTTTGCCGTTCTGTCAGAAGTTCCATCAGTTCCAGGATCTTCTCTTTTTCTATCAACTGCTCCAAGGGCGGCAATGCCGGAGAAGCCAGGAAAAACCATTCCTCGGAAACCGCATGATAGGAAACGATCTTTCCTTTCCGGCTTGATTCCCGGTTCTTTGCCAAACGATCCTCCCCTTCCAGAAACAGGCGCATATACCACTCCCTTTGTTCAAAGAATGATGCGTCCACGCAGATCTGCTGTCCATTATTCTCATAGCAGTAATCTCCGCAGCTATGTACCGGAAAAACCGTGGCATATTTTCCTATCCGATAAAGCGCATACCCTTCCCGGAATACCAAAAGCTGTACTTCTCCGCCATTTTCCATACTTACGATCCGCTCTCCCTGTTCCAGCAAACGCCTTGCTGTGGGAACTTTTTTCTCTGTCTCCGGCTTTTTCACAATCCACTTTAAATCCTGTAATGTCAGCATAGCGACCACCTTTCCGCCCGTAGGCTCCGGGCGGCCAGATGACAGCACACAAATTTCCAGGGAAAAGGCAGCAAAAAAGGTTCCCGGCACGCCCGTTTTTTTTTAACGGGAGCCTGGAACTCCTTTTACTGCCTGCAGACAACCTTATTAATTTTATTATCGGTACTGCCGAATCGGTTCCTCTTTCGACTTGGCCGGAAAAGGATGTGCCTCCGATTCTGTTGATTTCATCTGTTGTTTTTCAATCAGTAATGAGTAGTCCCCCATGGCATCATAAGGACAACTCCTCCGATAAAGCAGGTTTTCTTCCCTGGTCACCCTTTCTCCCTCCTCTCCAGTTTCTGTGCTTTGCATATCCAATGTATCATCCTGCCAGTTATTTTTCCCTTGCAGATATGGGGAAACATACAGGATTCCCTCCCATATCTGTGGATTTTATCGTATTCCTTCAATCCCATCCATCAAGGCGCTCATAGTCTGGATCACAATTTTCTGCTCCTTTGGACGCAGGTTCTTTACACGGGAAAACATCCTATGGGCAGGATTTCCCATTTCTTCCGGATTCCTGCCTAATAACTCGTTGGCGTCAGCATCCAGTATTTCCACCAGCTTTGCAAAAATCTCAATAGACATGGCTGCCTGCCCTCCTTCAATGCGGCTCACTGTGTTGACACTGATCCCGGCTTTCTCTGCAAAAGTCTCCTGAGTTAAATGGCTGTCTTTTCTCTTTTGTCTGATACGTTCCCCCAACTGGATCAACTCCTGCGATCCCGCACGGTTTCCCAACACAGTCCCTCCTTCCACGATAAATTTTACTTTGTGACACCGTGTCGCAAAGTTTCCTGTCCACAGACAGAAAAAAGCAGCCAGGTACATGAACTTAGCTGCTTTCGTAACTCTATCATTCACTTTTTCTTCTGTAAACACTTCACAGTGTTTTGGCACTTACCAATCTTGAAATCCCGGTAACCGCCATTTTCGCCAGATAGCAGACCGCCATCAGAAGACGCCAGACCAGGACGAACCCGCCGATTACGCCGCCGATCAGCAGGTTGAATACAAACATTCCCACCGTACCGCCAATATCAAAGCCCCTCGGAATGATCCACAGGAACATCCTCTGTACCCCAAAGGGAATCCCTACAAACATCCACAGTTTCAGGTAATCACACTGCCCTTGCTCCACACAGAGAGGATAAAACAGCGCTCCCAGGAATACTGCGGTTCCTACCGGTACGATCACCTTTTTCATAAATTCACTTATCCGCATTTCATTTACCTCCATACAGATCATGGTTCACTTCCGCCTGATAGTAATGGTTCATCGTCATAGACGAATTGTAAAGCGTAGTCAAAAGATATGCCCTGATGTTCGCCACTTTGGATGTATTCCGGTGCAGGCTGAACAAAACATACTCGATATGGGAATAGGTCAGCTTCAGGAAACGGCTTTTGACTACCGATACCGGCTTATCTGCCCCGCCGATCCGCACCACGCTGTCATCCGGCATCATCAGGATCTCCACCATCAGCTCAATAAGCTCGTCCACATCTTCTTTCTCCCTTCTGTCCAGAAAGCACTCATAATCAATGTTCTCCTGTATCAGGGCACGATAGGTTTCCATCCTCTCTATCACATCTTCTCCCACAGGGCGCACTTCACCTGCAGATGGAGATAGATAGGATTGGATAGAATCAATCTCATTAAAATCAGTCTCATTAAAATCAGTATTATTAATATCATTATTAATAGATTGTTAATTTGTAACTTAATGATTTTTTATTTGTGATTCTGGTAATTCCTGATTTGTGGTTTTCACTATTCTTGAATTGTGATTTTCACTATTCTGCGTATTTCCAAGGTTTTCCGGCGCTTTTCCTCTCTGCTCAGGAGAACACTTTTCCTTCAGTATAAAGTTTTTCACATAGATTACATTCGGTTTTCCCAATCCCAAACGTTTCTTTTCAATCAATCCAATCCCCTGATTATCGTCCAGTTCTTTCATCAGCTTCACCGCTTTCTGTGTTCCACAATTCAGAAGCTCTGCTATTTCTTCCACGGTAAAAATGATATATACTCTATCTTCCTCGTCAAACCAGCGGTTCTTAATGCTAAGGCTCATACGGTCTAACATCAGACCGTATAAAACCTTTGCTTCACAGGAAAGGGATTTAAAACACTCTGCGGTAAACAGCACTTTCGGGACACGGTAAAAACTATACTGTTCCGCTTCCATCCCACGGAAATAATCAAACTGTATCTCCTGCATTTAATTCCCCCTCCTTTCCCTGTTTCCATTGATCCAGAAGTGAATAGATCACTTCCTCAATCTGTTCCTTTGTGTATGCCGGCGGGAAGTAATCACGGATCTTCTTTGAAGAGATCGTCACAGTCTGCCCGCCGCCCTCTTTCTTTACCAGAAGCGCATAGATACTTCCTTCTGACAGCATTCCTTCCTCACTCATAACTTTGAGCTGCCCGGCCTGAGCCGGTGATGGATAAACACCAATGTTCTCCGCTGCCTCCATCACCATTTCCTGTTCTTCCAGCTTCAGATAGGATAAGCGTTCTCCAGCTATCATCGCAATCTTTCCTGTATCCACCAAATCCAGAAGCCCGTTAATCAGGCTGGCAAGCCGGATATACCTCTGTACCGTCCTTCCGCTGTCCCCGGCTTTCTCTCCCACAACATCCGCAGTGTGCTTGTCCCCTTTGCTTCCCTGATGTTTCAGCGCCTCATATTTCATCTTGTAAGCCCTGGCTTTCTCACTTGGCAGAAGGTTCTCCCTTTGGATATTGGTATCCACCATCAGCACCGTAGCTGCGTCATCATCCAGATCCCGGATAATTACCGGCATGTCCGGCTTTCCTGCCAGTTCGCAGGCCCTCCATCTGCGATGTCCGGCTACCACCTCATATCCATCTGCACAAGGGCGCACAATCCCTGGCTGGATTACGCCGTGCTGGATCACACTTTCCACGGTTTCCTGCATTTTTTCATCGTCCAATACCTTGAAAGGGTGATTTTTAAACGGGTGAAGCTGGCTTAAGGCGACCGTTGTATAGATGCCTTCCACGCTATTATCTTTTGTTCCAAACAGATCGTCATAGGAAGTCAGCTTGATTTTCTCAGCACTCTTATTTTTCATCTGCAAGCACCTCCCCGGTCAGGTGGCGGTATCCCTCTGCCACAATCCCTTTCGGATCATGGAGATAAATACTCTTTCCCTCCGCTGTTGTCTCTGCCGCTCGTACAGACATAGGGATACAATTCTCAAAGATATGGATGTTATTGCCGTATACATCACGGATCTGTTCAGAAATATCCCGTGCAAAGTTTGTCCGGCGGTCAACCTTTGTCAGCAGAATCCCCATAATGGATAACCTGGGGTTCAGCCGCCTGTGTACCTTGCCAATGGTCTTGATAAGCTGCTGCAGGCCCTTTACCGGCAGGTAAGCCGCTTCCACCGGGATCAGCACACTGTCTGCCGCTACAAGGGCATTAATTGTAATCATCCCAAGTGATGGCATACAATCAATCAGTATGTAATCGTAATCCGCTTTTACCCCTTCCAGATACAGACGAAGTACCTGTTCTCGGCTCATTACATTTACAAGAGATGTTTCCAGTCCGGCAAGCTCGATATTTGCCGGAATAAAATCAATCCCTTCCTCATGGCGGATAATGCCTTCTCCCGGCTCCACATCTTCGTCATTGATAACTTTCTCCATGATATTTACTAAGGTCACGTCCAGTTCGTCCGGTTCCTGAATACCCAGACTCACCGCCATACTTCCCTGAGCGTCTGCCTCAACCAGAAGTACCTTTTTCCCGGCTCTTGCCAGCCCGATACCTAAATTTACACACGTTGTCGTTTTTCCAACCCCGCCTTTTTGGTTTGCGATTGCGATAATTCTGCACATAAATTTCTACCTACCTTTCATCCTTTTCAATTCTGTCAATCTCTGCATAGAAGCGAAAATATCGGTTCGTTCCCTTGTTTGAAAATATCTCTGACACCTGGATCACCCGGATTTCCGGGTGTTTCTCCAGAAGCCGTTTAAACCAGCGAATATCCCTCACTGTGCCTTGCAGCCTAATCTTCAGCATAAAACATGTCCTCCCAATCCACGTAGAAACAATAGTCCGGGTATCGGATTTTAATTGCTTCCCAAAAATATCTGGCGTACCCTGTGCAGAATATATCGCTTATTGAATAAAGCCGTGTTTCTGTAATCTGCGCTTCTGTATCCTTATATTCATCAGTTGTAGGTGTTCCGTCTGTATAAAGGTTAAAAGCAATACGGACAATCTTTTCACTCCCACTGGTCTGCCATCCTTCCTGCAGGCACTCCGGTTTAATAAATCCAGTCTTAAAATCATAGATCCGGTTTGCATTGCGTCTGGTGTCCTCTGAAAGTCCCAGGCAATAAATAAGGGTTTTGTGGTACGAATCCTGACACGAGCATTTTGAAAGATAGGTGTTATAAAATATCTCATGTTCCTTGTTTTTAAAAGTGATTTTTCTTTCCTGTTTTACTTTTGCTCCTGTCGCTGTGTTCCTTGACATCTGATTTCCCTCCATTGTTCATTTTTACTAATTTAACTGGTCATTCACCATTTTCAGATATAATTCATCCAGAAACTCTCGTTTAATATCTAACGTCTGTCCCTGCCATGTATCATTTTCGGAATGAGTACCATTCCATAAATCTTCGGCTACATTTCTCCGCAGATGCCAATATAATTTACATCTCCGATCAATCTTTTGTTTCTCTGCAATTTCCATAAAATGATCTGCACTGAAAAACTCATATACAGATATTCTTAAGGCGAGCGCCATCTGGCACAGGGCATACAACGGGATTTTGTTCTCTCGCCGGCATCTGGCATTGGTAAACCATGTATATACTGTCCCTTCCGGAGAACCTGTTACTTTACAGATCCATTTAACTTTCCTATTCAGATGAATTCCCTGGGCTCTTAGAACATGATTGATATTTTGAATGAGTTCTCTTTTGTCCTTGTTCTGATGCAGTTTTGTTAATCTGATGATTTCCTTTTCCAATTTCATTTTTCTTTGCTCTTTACGCTGTGTTGTTCCCATTTGTTTTTCCTCCTGAATTTTAAAATTTTGTATAAAAAATAGGGACACTCTGCTGCAAGTATCCCTATCTTCTATCAATGTATTGATAGCGCTATATTCACTTTCATAATCCAGGATTTTTTGTGTTCCCCGTACCGAGGTCTAAGGCAACCACAACGGTTACTTTGTTTACAAGTACCTTTTCCTTGTGATTTTCCTCTAATCTGTTGAAACTGAAAAAGTCAACAAAGTGCGTAAATTCAAGGATTTCTAGGTATGTTTCCTTTGTAGTCTTACCACAGTCTCTATATG
>JAUNHC010000069.1 GCA_030524175.1 Eubacteriales bacterium | reverse complement strand
GGATAGGGTAGCTAACAGTTAGCAATTCATTACGCGACTTCACGTCGCACTTCTGTTTCTGGATCCTCCTGCCGCCAATGTAATAGGCCCCTACGATAGCAGCAAGCACCAGCAGCGTGTAACCGATCACGGTACCGTAAGGCGCAAATGGCAGATACTCCGACAAAGTAACCTCATTTATAAACAGGAATCCCCCAAGAACAGCAATCTGAAAGGGAAGACTGTATAACAAAGGTTTCAGCCCCAGACTTAATCCCTCTATAAACAACATGCGCCATAGCTGTGAAGGTGATAACCCTGCTGACTTCAGCATTGCAAATTCCCGGCTTCTCTGTCTCAGATTACCGGAGATACTTGCCCACACATTAGAAATGCCGATGAGTGCCAGAAGCCCTGTGAGAAATGCAATGACCATATTCAGCACGTTTTGTGAATCTTCCTCCATCTCTTTCTTTTCTGCCAAGTCAGAAACCATATAATCACCGCTGCCATAATACTGGTCCACGATTTGCTTTATCTCTCCGGATACTTTTTCTATCGTCCCATAGGACAGTCCATGGGTACTGTCAGTAAGGAAAATACCTCTTATATTGCTGGCTGAAAAGCTCCTTTTATCACTACAGGCCTCTGCAAGCTTAAGCACATGCTCCATAGGCATAATGGCAGTAAAGGTAAATCTGGATAGCTTCAGGCCTTCTGAGGGCAGCTGCGGAACAATTTCCCCTACATTTAACAGGAACTCATAATTCCCCTTGTCTTCATCATATGCTTTTTCTGTAAAAGTTACTGTCTGTCCCTCATGGATTTTCAACATTTCCCTGTATACATTTTTCCTGCGGGTACTTTCGTAGGGATCTGCTGTTTTGTTATAAAACAATGCCATGGTATTATCCCGGAAATAGGGTTCCGGATCGATCTTCAGCTTGCGGCAGTATTCCCGGAAACTGTCTTCCTCCAAACCTAATACTGTAGAAAAGATCCGGTATTTTCCGTCTCTTTCAATAGGAGAGTATTTTTTCTCCGAAACTATTTTATCGAATCCCCCCAAATAATGATCAATATCATCCGAGGCCTGATCATCGGTAATCCAGGTAGCACATTGAAGCTCATTGAACAGAATACCTTCCGTAATGCCTGATACTTCTTTTATTTTATCCAGTGCTTCCTGTTCCGGTGCCCTGCCGTCACTGATATTCAGGAAAACGTGTCCGGCAGCTTCATTCTGGGAACGGTATACTTCCGCTGATGATTTCTGCGCAGTCACAATATACAGAAACCCTGTGAGCAAAAGGAAGGACATACAAAGGGAAATAGTCGCTGTGCGATATGATTTTTTACGGGCATTGAGGGCATTGGCGGCCAGTTCTCCGCTGATTCCGAAATGACCTGAAATACGGCTTCTTCGTATTTTTCTTCCCTTCAATGTTTCCACCTGTCTCAAAGCCTCCACCGGCATCAATTTTGCAATCTTGCGGGCAGGAATACGGGCAGAAATCCATGCGGTCGATGCAGACAGGAAAACTGAAGGAAGTATAGCAGGCATCCCAAAGGTCATAACAATATCAGGTGCTGTCCTTCCAATATCATTTGATGCATTGATAAGGCGAAACAGCTCTGCGTCCAGCCGCCAGCCGCAAAAAATACCAATGGGGAGCGGAATGAGTAAAAGCATCAAAGCTTCAGAGGATACGGCAGCCTTGATCTGCCTGGGAGATGCCCCGATTCCTGCCAGAGTTCCAAGCTGTGTAAGCTTTTCATTGGCGGACAGAGCGAACGCATTGTGGATCACCAGGACAAATACAGCCACTAAAAGAACAGCTAAAACAATAAACATCAAAGGTACAGCAAGATTGGTCAGACTTCCTATGCTGTTCAGGGTACCTGGCGGCAGAATACCATACTTTGACAAAAGCCCGGTATTATATCTGAGCATATAATCACCGTACTCATCAGCTTCATAGCCCAATGATCTTGCAATGGCAGGCAATTCCTTGTAAGTATCCCTCATTGTGTGGAAACGCAGATAGACAGTCAGCTCATCCTCCGGCTTTATGGTTTCCTCGTCAAGATAGCTCATAGCTGTATAGGCAGGGACAGAAGAGGAAGTTGTCACATCCATGATTCCTACGATTTTATATTCCTTTGTCCCTGTCTGACGGAATGTTTCATTTTCATGGAATACATCTGTTTCCATACAGACATTTCCCTGGAAGATACGCTCTCCCACCGGAAGGGTGATGGTATCTCCAAGACTGGCTTCCGGATGGTCATCAAAATATTGTTTTGATATGGCAAGTTCTCCCTCGGACTGAGGAATCCTTCCCTCTGTCACAGTTGATTTCTCCGTCATAGAATTCCAGTATTCTTCATTAGCCCCCCGGGAAAGCAGATAAATACGCCTGCCCGTGTCCTCCAGTTTAGCCACTTCCCACTGGCCTTTGACAAGCATGGCAGAGACAGAAGCATAATTTTGGATCCGCTCCAGGTCTTTTCCGTAAGTAGTATCAAATAATTCCCCATGCCAGTCACCGTATTCCCATTTTGAGAGTTGGACAGAATCCGTCCACATGGTATACACAAAACCGCTGAAGCAGGACATCATAGTCGTCATAAGGAACAGAGCTGTCATAATAGCAATGCTCGTTCTTTTATTCCGCCGGATGGTATCCCATACATATTCCCGTAAAATCTTCATCAGGCCACCACCTCGTCATGCAGGATTTTTCCATCTTCAAGGGTAATGATGCGGTCTGCCATAAGGGCTGTTTTTTCATCGTGGGTGATAAGAAGGATCGTTTGTCCATATTCCCGGTTAGACAGCTTGAGAAGTTCAATGGTTTCCTCTGAATTTTTTCTGTCCAGATTACCGGTAGGCTCATCTGCCAGAAGAATTGCCGGGTGGTAGATGAGGCTTCGGGCAATTGCTGCCCGCTGCTGCTGTCCTCCCGAAAGCTCGCTGGGCAGATGTGTCAGGCGGTCTGTCAGGCCCAAGGTACTCACAAGATGCTCAAACTTTTTTTCGTCAGGCTTTTGATTGTCCAGAAGCACCGGAAGAAGAATATTTTTCCTTACATTCAGAGTAGGGATCAGATTATAAAATTGATACACAAGCCCAACCTTCCTGCGGCGGAAGATTGCAAGCTGCTCCTGATTAAGTGTAGAGATATCTGTATCTTCGATAAAAATATTACCGCTGGTAGGGCGGTCCACACCTCCCAGCATGTGAAGCAGCGTGGATTTCCCGGAACCGGATGCACCGACGATGGCGGTAAAGCTTCCCTTTTTGAGAGAAAGACTGACATCATCAAGTGCGGTGACGGCGTTAGAACCACTGCCGTAAGTTTTTGTAAGATGACTGCAGCGCAGTATTTCCATAGCAAATAACCCCTTTCATGATTGATAATACCATAATAAGAGGTGAAAGTGACAGGAAAGTGACAATCCCATATTTTTACTGACTGCCTATCTGACAATCTTCCCTGTCATAAAATGCATATTGGTTTTTTCCTGCCTCTTTTGCCTTGTACATGGCTTTATCAGCAGAGACATACAAAGACTGAAAGTCATCTCCGTCTTCAGGCGCTATGGCTATTCCGATGCTGCAGGCAGCAGAAAGACCATCACCTAACTTCTCTTCCCTGAGCTTGTTTAAAAAGTCATCCAGTTTCCTTTTCAAAACCTGATGGTCCTTCACTCCTTTCAGAAACAAAAGGAATTCATCTCCCCCGATACGCCCGGCAATGTCATTGCTTCTGCAGCAGGATACCAGGAGACGGCTTATTTTTTTCAGCAAGGCATCCCCTTCTTTGTGTCCCAGACGGTCATTCACATATTTAAAATTGTCTACATCCAGCACCACCACTGCGCCTTCTCCTTTTCCTTCCAGATAAGCGCTGCACAATTTCTCTGTTGTGATCTTATCATAAATTCCCGTGAGCTTGTCTATCTGAGTCTGCCGTTTCAGCTCAGCTTCGATCCTGCCGGCCTCTTCCAGCTGATTATTCTTCTCTTCCAGAAGGCGGTTCTGTATTTTTCTCAGGCGGTTAATATACAGAAGTGCCAGTATGAACACAACAAGTACGCCTAAGCTGCCTATAAGTAAGGCGAAATGCAGGGGATAACGGCGCATGAGCTCATTCAGGGTCATCTTCTGCTGTAATGCCATTGTATTTTTCAAAATACTGTATTCTATTTCATTGGAATCCAGCTTTTGAATTGATTTGTTGAGAACCGATACCAGAACATCGGGCTGTTGGGGCGACACAGCCATACAAACAGGCAGAGTAAAGGAAGCGGTAGAAACATTGACCAGTTCATGTTCACTGTTCAATTCCGGGATACTCTGCCACTGAAGCACATTGACAGGAAAAATATCCGCCCTTCCCCCCTTCAATGCTTCCACGCACTGTTCCCATGTATCATAGGTTTCCACACTCCAGCTTTTATTGTGACTCTTAACCCAATCTGCTGCAATTCCGTTTCGTTTGACCATAGCTGCTGTCAGATCTTTTTCTTTCCATAAATCTGTACCACGTCTGGTCAGAACCGTATACGGCATTTCGTAATAGTTCTCTGTAAACTTAAACTGGTATTTATCTGAGCACACATGATCTGCCACTACATTAAGAACCATATCTGCAGAATTTTCGTTTAACATTCTCAGAGAATCCGCTTTTTCATCAATCCCCTCCATCTTGAACTGAAGCCCGCTTTTTTCTGAGATCATGTCCAAAATATCCGGGTATACACCTTTTGTTCCTCTGCTTTCATCATCGTACCAGGAAAAAGGATAATCATTTTTAGAATACAATACCTTTATTTCCGGACAGCCCTTTATGAATTCTGCCTCTTCCCGTGTGAAACCCACTACCTGTTTTTCTAGTTTTCCATAAAATTTCTGATGAAGATACGGCACATAATAAGGATTTTGTAAATAAATCTCCCTCTGTGCCCGATTGAGTTCCTCCATAAGCTCGGGCTGGTGTTTGGAAGTAATGAAATATGCCGGCATATAATCAATTTTTGCAATAAGCTTCTGATTATCCGAAAAATTCATATTCCCATTTATAATGGCGTCCACTTCCCCCAGATCCAGTCCCTGTATCATTTCCTCACCGGAGTCATAGAATTTCTTCTTCACAGTAAAATCATGCTTCAAAGCGAATTCATCAAAGACATCATTGAGATAATTCCCTTTAATGGCACCTACTGTCATACCTGTAAAATATTCGAAATCATCATAATAATACTTATTACTATCCTTAAGGGCTATCAGGGCAGCATAGTCCATGCAGCAGTAAATGTCGCTGAAAAGAAACTCTTCGGCCCTTTCTTCAGTGTACTCGGCGGGCAGAAGCAGATCGATGGTGCCGTCTTTCAGCCACTCAAGGCATTGGGACCAGCTCCCTTTTACATATTCATACTCCCACTTCGTATACTCAGAAATTTTATTGAGATATTCTTCTGCATATCCTGAAGCACTGCCGTCTTCATTGATCACCAAAAAATACTCTATATCTATACATCCCACTTTTACGGTTTTGGACGGCTCCGCCTTAACCGTATCTGGGGATAACACAAATAGCATTGCCAAAACCAGCAATGCTATTACCTTTCTCATCTGTGCACACCGGTATTGATTCTCCGACATACTTGCTTCCCCCAATTATTGCTTCATAATCATATACCGTGATCCACGGAAATACATTTAGAATTTTAGGCGCAATCATACCTGCACTTATATATCAGTTCTTTTAATTTTTATCCTCATATGATTCACGCACCTGCTTCTCAACCTTTTTGAGACATTCCATTAAAATAGGATTAAAGGTACCGCATTCTCCTTCCAGAATCATATGTATGGCAACATCATGGGAATAAGCTTTCTTATATACACGCTCGCTCACCAGGGCGTCATATACGTCAGCCAGAGCCACTACCTGTGCCCAGATACTGATTTCTTCCCCTTTAAGTCCGTCCGGATATCCCTTGCCGTCCCATCTCTCATGATGATGGCGGCAGATATCATAAGCGTACTCATAAATAGGATTCTCACGCATCTTAGGCACACTGTCCAACAGCTCGCATCCGCGCAGGGAATGTGTCTTCATGATCTCGAATTCTTCCAAGGTAAGACGCCCTGGCTTATTGAGTATATTATCAGGAATCGCAATTTTTCCCACATCATGCATGACGGCGGCATCGGCAATTACCTGAAGCTCAGATTCTTCCACACCGTATTCCGGATAATACTCATAAATAGCTTTAAGAAAGAGTAATGTCAGATTGCTCATTCTCACTACATGCTCGCCTGACTCACAATCACGGAACTCTATAGCCGTTGAAAGCGTCTCCAGTATGGAACGGTTCAGCTCACGTATCTCTTTTTCCTGTTTTTTGAGCATAGCCTCCTGCTCGTTTACCACATTGTTCAATTTTATAACATTGCCGATACGTCTTCGGATAAAAAACGGGGTGATCGGCTTGCCGATAATATCCACAACCCCAAGCTCATATCCTTTCTTCATCACCTGCTGAGAACTCTCAGCAGTAATGAGAAATACAGGAATCTTCTCGATCCAGCCTTTCCTGTTCATCTCTTCCAGTACTTCAAAGCCATCCATTACGGGCATGATCACATCCAGAAGGACAGCAGAAATCTTGTCCTTATGGAGTTCTATAACATCCAAAGCCTCTCTTCCGTTAACAGCTTCCAGAATATCATATTCTTCTTGGAAAGTGGCGCTCAATATGGCACGGTTCATCTCAACGTCATCTACGATCAAGATTATTTTCTTGTCCATATAACTGCCATCCTCCCTTCCGAAAATACAGCTTCAACTGCCGTTAACAGTTTCCTATCAACTTGTTCCACCTGTTTTCTCCTTATCCATAAGGCTTATCTTAAGTCACCTACAAAAAATAATGCAATTGTCCCAGGTCCTGAATGTGCACCGATAGTAGCACCTACATCGTTCATAATAACTGTATTTATTTTATATTTCTCTTTAATCTTGTCCACTACAAACTGAGCTTCCTCAGCACAGTCACCATGACTGATAAAAATAGTATCACAGCTGTCTTTATAACTGCCCAGCCTCTCGTCCATGAGACTGGCAAGCTCCAGAAGTGCCTTCTTCCGCCCTCTTACTTTTCCCACAGCAACCAGTTTCCCTTCATCATCCACATGAAGCACAGGCTTGATGTTAAGCATACTTCCCACCACGGCTGTAGTCTTTGATACACGTCCTCCGCGGTAGAGATGATTAAGGTCATCTACTGTAAACAAATGTACAATATGAAGTCTGTTATCTTCCACCCATCTGGCAACCGTATCTATATCTTCCCCTGCCTCTTTGCGCTTCTGGGCCAGATATACAAGCAGCCCCTGCCCCAGGGATGCACACAAGGAATCGATCACTATGATCTTCCGGTCCGGATATTCTTCTGAAAGTTCCTCCGCCGCTATGCGTGTACTGTTATAACTGCCGCTCAGTCCGGAAGAAAAGGCGATATGAAGAATATCTTTGCCTTCCTTAAGATACGGCTCCATCAACAGTCTGGCACTGTCCGGATTCACCTGTGCGGTAGTGGGAAGGGATCCATTACGCATATGCTCATAAAATTCATGTACCGGAAGAAAATTGTCGTGTGTGTAATTTTTCCCATCCATATTATAACTGAGATAGGTACAGCCTACTCCATGTTCTCTATAAAATTCCTCCGGAAGATCAGAATTATTGTCTGTGGTGATTACATACTCTCTCATAATTATTTCCTTTCCCCCGCTGTATGCGGATTTCAAAATATCCCAAGTACAATTATCATAACATTTCTTTCCATTCTGCGCAACTGAAAAGATTAAAAAGTGGACCTATATAGCACTGATTGTGCTGCTGTTCGCTTAATAAGCGGTATCCGTATGACACGCCTGTCATTTATTATCCAGGGAGCTGATTGCAGCCTGGAGCTGATTGTCTTCCTCATGAGTGATATCATCTTTATTCAGCAGATCCGGATCCAGCTTTACCTCCACATCCGGGGTGATCCCCACCTTATTGATGTTGTTTCCTTTCGGTGTATAATAGTTGGATATTGTAAGCTTAACCGCACTTCCGTCATCCAGCTGGCGGATAGACTGCACCACACCTTTCCCATAAGTGGTGGTTCCCACAATGGTACCAGTTCCGTAATCCTGGACTGCTCCTGCAAATATCTCAGAAGCACTGGCACTTCCCTCATTGACAAGCACTGCCAGGGGCATGTCAAGAGTATGCCCGCCGTCACTTGTTTTCTCATCCCGGTTGCCGTATTTGTCTTCTGTATAAACGATCAGGCCTTCCGGAAGTATCTCATTTAAAATATCACATACCGAGTCAAGAAGCCCTCCCGGGTTGCTTCGCAGGTCAACTACCAGTCTTTCCATCCCTTTGTCCTTCAGGTCTGCAAATGCAGTTTTGTACTGCTCATAGGTAACGCCCTTAAATTCTGTTATTCTGATATATCCGGTCCGCTCATCCAGCATCTCGTGAAAAACGGAATGAAGCTCCACATCTGTTACCGGAACATTGATATCCAAGGCATTCTCCTCATTCTCCCTGTGGATAGTAAGCGTTACACTTTCTCCCACTTTCACTTTTATCATATCAACCACTTCCGAGGCATCTGTGTCTGTGATATCGGTTCCGTCGACTGCACTGATAATATCCCCGGCCTTAAGTCCGGCCGCTTCTCCGGGTCCTCCTTCATAGCATTCCACAACAAGGACACCGCCCTGCCTGTTTTTTTGCATCATGATTCCGATTCCCACGTATGCCCCTTCTGTGGAGGAATTTTCATCCTCATACTGCTCTGCTGTATAATAACGGGAGTACGGGTCCCCCAGGCCTGCAATAAGTCCGGCGTAAAGTCCTTCTGCCAGATTATCTTCGTCCTTTTCTTCCAGATAATAAGTATCTATTAAACTTTCCAGATACCCCAGCTTCTCTACATGGGTTCTGTCGGAGAGGACTGTACTGTGGGCCGGATTTGCACGGACATAACCCAAATATCCCCCAAATCCAATGACTGCCGCTGATAGGACGCCAACCGCCAGTCCCTTTATAAATTCTTTATTTTCCATGCTTCACTCCTGTTTTAGTTTATAAGCTGCTTCATATCTCACCTCTGGTACACTGAACGGAATCCGGCCAGCACACCAGTTTCTTAAAAATAGAAAGGCTGCCGGAATCCCGGCAGCCGTGTTTCCTTCTCTATATTCTAATTGTAAATCAACTTTCTTATACCTTCAAGTGTTTTCTTGTTGTCCAAAAGCTTCCCACAAGACCGATACCGATACCCAGAGCAAGGCTGATAGGCAGCAAAGTCTGGTAAATCTGTCCCACCGGAATAAAATCCACGATCCCTGTAAGTACATTAAATTTTGTAAGAATATAATTGACAGCACTGCTGTATACAAAATATAAGGCTGTCAGGGGGATAGCCGCCCCGATCACACCCAGAACGATTCCCTCAAGCACAAAAGGTGACCTGACAAAGGTATCTGTGGCGCCTATATATTTCATGATCCCGATTTCTTCTTTTCTTACAGAAATACCCACTGAAATCGTATTGCTGATAAGGAACACCGAAATAATCAAAAGCACTGCAATAATGGCAATGGACACATAGGAAACAATACTGTTAATGGAGCCTAACGTCTTGGCAGCCTCCTCAGACTGGTATACTTCCCGCACGTTGTCCAGTCCCTGTATGTACTGCACCAGTTCCGTCTGTTTCTCTATTTGGTTCATATATACCTGATAATTGGATGAATTTACAAGGGGATTGTCATCCTTAAACCCTTCTGCTGCATCAGAACCTTGGAAATACTGCTCTTTATATTTCTCCCACGCTTCATCGGCTGACTCGAACTCTAATCTTGCAACTTCAGGGCGTGCCTTGATCAGTTCCCCTACCTTATCCATATCCTCCTGTGATGTGCCCTCCACAAAAAATACAGTGACAGGCACTTCCTGCTCCACACTGTGGGCTATACTGTCAACATTGTTTACAATAGAATAAAATATGCCGAACAGAAAGATACATGCCGCCATGGTAAGAATGGAAGCAATGGAAAACATCCAGTTACGTTTTATGTTCTTAAATCCCTGTTTGAGGGTAAACCAAATGGTACTAGGCCTCATGATATCCTCCTTCTTTCTCATCGCTGACTATCACACCGTTGTGCATAGTAACCACACGCTTCTTCATGGTATTTACAATATCTTTATTGTGGGTCACCACAAGCACGGTAGTTCCCCTGGCATTAATCTCCTCCAGAAGCTTCATGATCTCCTCTGAGGTCTTAGGATCCAGGTTGCCGGTGGGCTCGTCAGCCAGAAGAATATCCGGGCGGTTTACAAGTGCCCTGGCCAGGGCAACTCTCTGCTGCTCACCGCCTGATAATTCATCAGGATTAGATTTATATTTACCTGCCAGCCCTACCTCCTGGAGGACTTCAGGCACACGCTTCTTAATAACACGGGTGGGCCTGCCGATGACACGCTGGGCGAAGGCCACATTTTCATAGACATTGCGGTCCTTTAACAGACGGAAATCCTGGAATACCACTCCAAGCTTACGGCGGTATTTCGCAACACGCCTGTGCCGCATGCCCTCAAGACGCTCCCCGCTGACGGTAATCTGCCCATTGGTGGAATCCAGTTCCTTCATCAAAAGCTTGATCAGGGTGGATTTCCCAGATCCGCTGCTTCCCACCACGAATACAAACTCGCCTTTATCAACATGTAAGTTTGCATGGTTTACAGCCGGAAGGCCTTTTCCATAGGACTTACTCACATCAACTAAATCAATCATAGCGTCCTCCTTCAATTCTCAAGTAATGACTTTTGCCGGCTTCTGTGTCTTCCGGCTTGTATTTGTAATTATTTTGTAACATTATTGTAATATATAATGAAACAGAATGCAAGCACTTATTGCAATTTCACATAATTTTCATGTTTCTTCCTGTAACGGACCGAAGTTTATTCTTGCACCTTTCTGTCCGGCAATTCATTATATCACAGAATATTATGAAATCAAGAATTTTCACAAAAGCGTAACAAAAAAAATGCCTACCGCTGTCGAAACGGTAGGCTGAAACACATTAATATTCCAGGGTTTCCATATACTTCATATACCTTACCACCATCAATGCGATCTTAAAGGTAATGGTATCCTCAAACACACGCAGATCCAGTCCTGTGCTCTTCTGGAGCTTGTCCAGGCGGTACACAAGGGTATTTCTGTGGATATAAAGCTGCCTTGAAGTCTCTGATACATTCAGGCTGTTCTCAAAGAATTTATCAATGGTGACCAATGTCTCTTCGTCAAAATCGTCCGGAGACTTGCCGTCGAAAATCTCTTTGATAAACATCTTGCAGAGAGGGATGGGAAGCTGGTAGATCAAACGTCCGATCCCCAGTGAGCTGTACGCTATCACCTCTTTGTCCCCAAAGAAAATCTTCCCTACATCAAGAGCCATGCGTGCCTCTTTATAGGAGCGGGAAACCTCTTTGAGTTCATTGACGATGGTACCGTATGCCATATGGGTTCCGCCGTCCTTATTCATTCCAAGAGCATCCAGGATCATATGGGCAAGCTTGTCCATCTCCTCATAGCTCTCGCCTTCTTCCAGCTCTTTCACAATAATGATGCTCTTCTCATCCACTGCAGTGATAAAATCCTTACTCTTGCCGCCGAATACGCTCTTTACACTCTCAATGGAACTGTGGTCTTTCTCCTGCTGCATCTCCAGGATAAGCACAACCCGGCGTACGTCTGCTTCAATATGAAGCTTCTTTGCACGGTTATAGATATCCACAAGAAGGAGGTTATCCAGGAGCAGGTTCTTGATGAAGCTGTCCTTGTCAAAACGCTCTTTATATGCCACAATCAGATTCTGTATCTGGAAAGCAGCTAATTTCCCTACCATGTAAGTATCCTCGTCGTCCCCGTGGGCAACTAAAATGTATTCCAGCTGATAGTCATCACAGACCTTGAAATACTGATACCCCTTCACAAGCTGGCTGTCCGCCTGTGATTCTACAAAAGCCTGTACATCTCCCAGCTGGATAGAAAATTCTGAAAATGTAGACGCCAGCATTTTTCCTTCTGTATCAATTACACAAAACTCAGTTCTGGATATTTCTTTCAAACCTTCCAGAGTATTCTGAAGCACCTGATTCGATATCATCCAATTCAATCCCTTCTCACGTAAAGTGTATGCTTATCTTCCGTCTTCCCCATAAAAAAGTTCCATACCTGAGCTTTATTTTAATACAAAATCACCAAAAATGAAAGAGGAAAGCTAAAAAAATTTACAAATTTTTGTTCATATTTTCCTATTTTTTCTCTATGAACCCTTCTCCGTGTACTTCACGTGCATCTGAAACGATAACAAAAGCCATGGGATCGATGGAATCTACCCGTTCTTTTAAGTATACGATCTCTTTTTTACTCACCACACAGAAAAGCATCATCTTGTCCTGCCCGGAATACATACCCTTTGCAAAAATCCCAGTCACGCCTCTGCCAAGATCATCCATCACCATTTTGGAAATCTCCTCCGGCTTGTCTGTGATGATATATGCTTCCTTCGAAAACTTCAGGCCTTCTATCATGCCGTCTGACACCTTTGTCACAAGATACACCGCTATGATGGCGTATAAGGCTCTGTGGATACCGAAAACATACATACCCACCAGCACTACCACACCGTCAACAAACTGCATGATCTGGGCAATGGAATAGTGTCTCATGTATTTCTGGATCAAGGCTGCCATCATATCTGTGCCCCCGGTGGTTCCCTGTCCCAGAAACACAAGACCTATACCCACTCCCTGGATGACACCGCCGTAAACAGCAGCCAGCAGCAGATCATTTCCGGCAATATTCCAGACCGGCTGGACTGCCAGCCATGCAGAGAGAGCAATTTCTCCCACAACAGCCTTTTTCACGAAGGAAAAGCCTCTTATCTTCCATCCGATAAAGAACAGAGGGATATTCAGGGCAAAGTTGGTGACCCACAGGGGGACACCGCCCTCCACCACCCCTTCTGTCCAGGCCTTCACAATAATGGCCACGCCTGAAAATCCTCCTGTGACCATACCTGCCGCATCAAATACGGAATTGATGGCCAATGCCATCAGGCCGGTCCCTACAATAATCAAAAAATATTCCACATACCAGGGCTTCTTTCCATTCAGTCTCATCCTCAGTCCTCCCTTTCCTATCTTAAGCATCACTAAAGCAGCATTTTTTCCTTACACCGCGGTACAGTATCATATAAAGCACAAAGAACGGGCCGCAGCCCTCTACGACTGCACCCGTTCTTAGTCTTGCCTTATTTTTCAGGCATATTGATAAACTTCACAAAATGATAGCTCTCCAATATCTGGAAATATTTCACGATCCTGGGGTAAAGTGGTTCCGCTGCATCGCCGAACTGCTCCTTCACAAGGGCTGCCAGCTCTGTCACGGTTCTCTTTCCGTCAATAAGGGGCCATATAAAGCTGCCCTGCCCGTCCAGATGCACTTTGGTATAGCGGGGTTTGTTAAAAACCTTCTGGACAAGACGGTTACACCATCCTGTGTTTTCCACTTCAAGGATGACACGTTCTTTAAAATCCTTATGCCACCGGAGAGACTCTGGTTTTTCCGGAATCAGATCCAGATAATTGATTTGTGGTTCATTCTTTTTACTTTTTTTACTCATTTATTATTTTTTCTTCTTCCATATGGAGAATTTCAGCAGGCACAGAATCATCACTGCCATGAGGACTACGCCGCCGATATTGCCAAAGTTAATTCCATACTGAGACAGATCCATGAAACCGCCTACGTTCACTACAGCCAGGATTGCAAGTAAAATACCTACCAGACCCTCGCCGGCGATCATACCGGCACAGTACAACGTACCGTCTGTGGACTGTTTTGTTTTTGTCTTCTCATCCACGCCTTTTCTGTTGTCAAGTAACCAGCGTACAACACCGCCGATCATGATGGTTGCGTTCAGGTAGATCGGAAGGTAAAGACCGATAGCAAAAGGCATTACCGGAATTCTTAAGATTTCCAGGCCAATGGCAAGGAATACACCCACGAATACAAGTGTCCACGGAAGTTTTCCGCCCATGATACCTTCAACGATCATCTTCATCAAAGTTGCCTGAGGAGCCGGTACTTCCGCACCGCCGTAGCCCCATGCTGCATTCAGAAGATATAACACGCCGCCGATGGCAAGTCCGGCAGCAATGACACCGATCAGCTCACCAATCTGCTGTTTCTTCGGTGTGGCACCTAAGAGGTAACCTGTCTTTAAGTCCTGGGAAGTATCGCCTGCAATAGCAGCCACGATACAGATGACAGAACCGATGGCAATGGCGCCTGTCATTCCGGTGATCCCTGTATCACCTGTAGCTTTGATAGCAAAGGTTGCGATCAGAAGTGTGGCGATAGCCATACCGGATACAGGGTTATTGGAGCTTCCGATAAGACCAACCATACGTGAAGATACGGTAGCAAAGAAGAAACCGAAGATTACGATGATGGCAGCACCCATGAAGTTAACCGGTATGGCCGGAACAACCCAGATGATGACGATCATAGCCAGGATACCGATGCCGATAAAGCTCATGGGAAGATCCTGTGCGGTTCTTGCTGTGCTTGTGCTCTTACTTCCCTTCATTCCCTTCATGGAATCACGGAAAGTAGAGATGATCAGAGGCAGTGACTTGATCAGGGAAATAATACCCCCTGTAGCGATAGCTCCTGCTCCGATGTATTTCACGTATGTACTCCAGATAGCAGCAGCTCCACCATTAGTGTAAAGGTTGATAATGGAATCTGTTCCCGGGTACATTACAGTGTCCGGTCCAAACAGGCAGATAAGCGGAATGATAACCAGCCATCCGACTAAGGAACCTACAAACATAAAAGATGCGATCCTCGGTCCTACAATGTATCCCACACCAACAAGAGCAGGATATACTTCCATACCGATCTCACCTTTAAAGGATTTAAATGCAGCAGCCACATCGGCCGGGATTACTTTTAATCCGTCAACGATAAATTTAAAAAGTGCTGCAAGACCCATACCTGTAAATACAGTAGACGCGTTGGAACCGCCTTCTTCACCTGCCAGAAGCACCTCAGCGCAGGCAGTACCCTCTGGGTAGAGAAGATTTGCATGTTCTTTCACGATCAATGCGTTACGAAGGGGTACCATGAAAAGTACGCCTAAAATACCGCCGCAGAGGGCGATCAAAGTGATTTCCACCAGACTTGGCATGTCGCAAAGACCTTCCTCTGCCCAAAGGAATAATGCAGGCATTGTGAAAATGGCACCTGCTGCCAAAGACTCACCTGCTGAGCCGATGGTCTGAACCATATTACTCTCCAGAATGGAGTTTTTCTTCATGATAACGCGGATAACGCCCATGGAGATAACTGCCGCCGGAATGGAAGCAGATACAGTCATACCTACACGCAGACCCAGATATGCATTGGCCGCGCCGAATACAACCGCCAGGATAACGCCCATGATAATGGATGTCACTGTAAATTCCGGTGTGATCTTCTCTGCCGGAATGTACGGTTTGAACTCTTTGTTGTCGTTCATTTGTTTCCTCTCCCTTTATTATTAAGTTTTTACATCGTTGTCCATTATACCCAATGGACAAAATATTTGCAAGTAATTCTTCCTGGATTATTAATACAATTTTAAGATTATTTCTGGAAAATTTAGAAAAAATTATTATTTCTTTGCCTCAACTATCCAATTCCAGCTGTTTTGTAAGGTAGCGGCCCACAATTTTTGAAAAATTGGCAATATCACGGATATACGCGAAATCCTTGCCGAAAATCTTTTTTTCCGTTGCCAGGTCTTTTTCCTCCCCTGCAAATACACCCAAAACGCTTACCCCCAGATTTCTCAGCCTCCGCACCTCTGTGGCTGTATCCGCCACAGCATATTTCCCCTGATAAGGTGCCGGGTTTTTGGCATTAGGGCGGTTGACGATCACATCGTAAGGCCTGCCGTCGCTTAGCACAATGAGGATTTTCTTATCCTCCTCCCGGCCCAGAAGCCCATGTCCTGCTGCTTTGATCGCCAGACCGTCCCGGTTATTGGATGAGGTCACATAATTAAAAATATACTGGTTGGCCTCCTGGTCATCATCGTACTCCCGGAAACGGTGAAGAATGGTATAGTCCCAAAAAGTACAGTAGCTCATCACTCTGTGGGGAATATCTGTATTGCTCAGGGCTTCGCTTATGATATATGCCTGAAGTGCCACTTCTCCCTGACGGCTCATCTGGGAGCCGCTGGCATCGATCAGCACATCCACCACAAAATCTGCAGCATCTCCTTTCAGCTCCCGTTTAAATATATTGGCCTCCTGACTTCTGCCTACCCGCCACACACGGGAGGGCACAATGATCCCTCTGTCAGACAGTACCTCCTGAATCTCACTGCGCAGGACAAGAGACTTTTTCAAAAGCTCCGTGAGATTGGAAATATTGCGTTTTGCAATACGGTGTTTGTCATGATAATACCAGAGATTCTTGTTTTTCAGCCGTTTGGCATACTCATACTGGTAATTGTGCTTCACCGGATTCTTAAGTATCCCCTCTGTGAAATAGAGACTGCAGTCACTGTGGATTTCCCGGCACATGAGATAATTCATTCTTTTTTCCTCAGAAGGGGTGAGGTAAGTCTTGCCGTAGTTCAGCTCCACATAGGTATGGGCTTTCTCCAAAACCTCCGGAGGCAGGACCGTAATCTTCTGTTTTACCTTCCGCTTGTCCTCCATCTCTTCCGTGAGTCCGGAATCCTCCAGGTCTGTCATACGGTTTGTCAGCTTGTCCACATAATTTTCCAGAGCTTCCTCGTACATTTCCTCTGAGAGATAATCCTCCCAGCCAAACTCTGTCAGTTCTTCCAGTGTTACTGCCATCACCTGCTCCAGAGTGCCATGCCGCTGTTCAAACCAGGGATCCACCACTGTATTGTAGAGACGGTCAATGATCCGGATCAATTCCATGGTATCCTTTGCCTTTCTGGCCAGGTATACAATATCCCGGTATTGGCTGATCCTGTTTTCAGTCACATGATTCCCTCCGCTCAGACGGTCTCTGAGAACAGCAATTTTCAGCCTTCCCAGAAGATTATCCTGTGCAGGCATTTCTTCAAACTCCTGATCCAGGATATCCTCAAAAGCCTGACGCTGCATCATACGCACTCCCGGCCTTTCCTCACACAGCTTTTCCCCGATGGCCTCTTCGATACAAAGCTGTGCCGCAGCGGTAAGCTCTCCCTCTCCTGCCTGAAGGTAAATCTTTTTCACCAGATAAAGCCCCAATAAGTCCTTGTCATAATAGCGTGCAATTGCCCCCTGCTTGATACCGTCGTACAAAGCAATGGCTTTTGAGCGCAGAAACAGAGAGACATCCGGCTTCATCTCCAGGGAATAATCGCCGCTCACTGTCCACAGCAGGTTACGTATTCTGTTTTCCAGATCCAGGCGGTAATCCTCGATATCCACTTCTTCTGCTTTATTTTTCATACACATCTTCCCTTGTCCAGTCAGCGGGGATTCTGGTACGCACCACATCCTCTACAATCTCTTTTTCAAAAATATCAAAGGTCTTGTTCACTACCCCCATACGCACAGCCTGCCATGGGGAAAGACCTGCATCCACAATCTTCATTGCCGCAAGAAGCCCTCGCAGATCCAGGGCCTTTGTGGAGATTTCACTGTTTATGGATTTCGTCTGAAGGTCCAGAAACACACCGATGAACTGTTCCACAGCCTTTTCTTTTGCCATAGGAAACATCTGCCCGAAAATAAAACGCAGCGTATCCTCCGTCTGCGGCGGCATATCTATAACCAGAAAACGGGACACAAGTGCCTCATTCAGTTCCTTTGTGCCTGCATAACCATAGTTCATGGTTCCGATAAACCGTGCTGCCGGATGCAGGTCAATTTTGTCATAGCCCGGCACATCTATGGAACGGCGGTAATCCAGAGTGGCATGGAGCACTGATACGGCATCATTTTTCGCCATGTTTATTTCGTCGAGAACACCAAAGCCTCCATACTCAGCGCATTGATAGATACTCCCTTTGCGCAGCTTTACCTGGTTATCCTCAAAGGTATCCGTTCCGATCAAGTCTCCGCTGTTAGTATTTACATGAAAGGATACATTATATGTGGGCCTGTTAAAAATATAGGCCAGATTCTCGGCAAGTATATTCTTGCCTGTGGCCTTCGGCCCTGTGAGAAGAAGGTTCTCCCCCTGCAGAAGTCCGGCCACGGCCATTTCCAAAATTTCCTTTCCATAAAAAGGGATGGACGGCTTCACAATCCTGTGGGCTGCCTGTTCCGGCACCTCATATGCCTGACGAAACTCTCTCACCTGCCGGATCAAGCCCGGTGCCACCCCTTGCTCCTCTAAAAATTGCAGTTCCTCCATATTCTTTCTCCTTTATACTCTACGCTATATCGTACTATTATACTCCAAATTATTGTATCTTTCAACCAAAAAGAGGCTGTTCATCCACAGCCTCTTTTCCCCTGTGCTTCTATACTTCAAAAATCATATCTCCGTAAGAAGGCATGGGCCACATTTCTTTGTCCACGATCATTTCCAGCTCATCTACAGGACGGCGGAGAGCTTCCATAGCCGGAACAATCTCTTCACGGCAGAAAACAGCACGTTCCCTTCCTTCGGGGAATCCGGGTATCTGTTTCACCAGCTCTTTCAGGCTGCTCATAGCACTGTTGGCTGCTTTTAAGAGCTCTGAAGCTTTGCTCAGAAGGTCTGTCTGAACACTTACATCCATAGGACCTACTGCCTTCACTGCATTGATGGAATCAGCCAGCACTGTAGTATATCTGATCACTGCAGGAATGATCTGCTTGGTGGCCATATCTATCATTGTTTTTGCCTCAATGTTTATGGCCTTTGCATATATCTCATACTGGATTTCCGCTCTGGATTCCAGCTCTGCCTTCGTAAATACCCCAAAGGTCTCAAAGAGCTTAACTGCTTTGTCTGTGGTAAGAGCAGGAATGGCATCTACCATGGAAGGAAGAATGGGCAGACCGCGGCGTTTCGCTTCCTTTTCCCATTCCGGATCATAGCCGTTTCCATTAAATACAATCCTCTGATGTTCTGTGGCATATTCTTTGATCAAGTCATGAACTGCAAGGTCAAAGTCAGGTGCTGCTTCCAGACGGTCACACGCCTCTTTAAATACTTCTGCCGCAATGGTATTCAGAGTTACATTACAGGATGATATGGAGTCCCTGGATCCAACCATACGGAATTCAAATTTATTGCCTGTAAACGCGAAGGGTGAGGTTCTGTTTCTGTCGGTTGCATCCTTCATAAAGTCAGGAAGAGTTTTAACACCTGTTTCCAGGACTACTTCTTTTTTGCTGTGGGTAGCCATACCTGTACTGATAAGCTGCTCCAGAACATCTTCCAGCTGCTCGCCTAAGAATACAGAGATAACTGCAGGAGGTGCCTCATTGCCTCCGAGACGGTGATCATTTCCCACATCTGCCGCTGACTCCCGAAGCAGATCTGCATGCTCGTCAACCGCCTTGAGAATACAGGTGAGAACAAGCAGAAACTGTATGTTCTCATGAGGAGTCTGTCCCGGCTCCAGAAGGTTGATCCCGTCATCTGTAGTCAATGACCAGTTATTGTGCTTACCGGAACCATTGAGACCGGCAAAAGGCTTCTCGTGAAGAAGACAGCGCATACCGTGCCGGCTGGCAACTTTCTTTAAGATGCGCATCATTATCTGATTGTGGTCGGCAGCTATGTTTACAGGGGCATAGATAGGTGCCAGCTCATGCTGGGCCGGAGCCACTTCATTGTGCTGTGTCTTGGCAGACACTCCCAGCTTCCAGCACTCCTCATTGACCTCCTTCATATAGGCAGATACTCTCTGGCGGATAGTGCCCAGATAATGGTCATCCATCTCCTGTCCCTTGGGAGGCATAGCACCGAAAAGAGTACGTCCTGTATAAATTAAATCCTTTCTCTGCAGCCACTTCTCTTTATCTATAAGGAAATACTCCTGTTCCGCGCCCACAGAAGGTGTCACCTTCTTGGAGGTTGTATTTCCAAAGAGACGGATCAGACGTAATGCCTGAGTATTCACAGCCTGCATGGAACGAAGAAGGGGGGTTTTCTGGTCTAAGGCTTCCCCTGTATAAGAACAGAAGGCAGTCGGGATACATAATGTACCACCGGCAGCATCATGGCGCACAAACGCAGGTGATGTGCAGTCCCAGGTAGTATATCCCCGTGCCTCAAAGGTTGCGCGCAGCCCGCCGGAAGGGAAGGAGGAAGCATCCGGCTCTCCCTTGATCAGTTCCTTTCCTGAAAAGCTCATGAGAACCCTGCCGTCATCCATGGGGGCTGTGATAAAAGCATCATGCTTCTCAGCAGTGACACCGGTAAGCGGCTGGAACCAATGGCTGTAATGGGTTGCCCCCTTCTCGATGGCCCACTCCTTCATCTCGTGGGCAACCACATCGGCAATCTCCATTGTCAGTTCCTTGCCTTCTTCTATGGTCTTTTTCAATTCCTTATAGACCTTCTTCGGCAAACGCTCCATCATGACAGAGTCACTAAAAACGTCGCATCCGAACATCTCAACCACATTAATATAATCTCCCATTGCTGTTCTCCTTTTGTTTTTCCTGCCAGGCACCTCTGTTGTGCGCCTTATTGTATATTTATAAGTTTCCTTTTTGCTTTATCCCTTCAGTCTTCTGGTGCTTTTTAAAAACAGATTCAAGGCTCCATGCCGGTTGAGAATCTCAACTTTGCTGTGATTCCCGCCGAATTCACCGTCCAGAGTCCAGGGCACTTCTTCATTCGCCTCTATTGTCAATTGTCTGGATTTAAAAGAATAGATCAAATCCGTATTGTCCTCTGCAATAAGAATAGATGCCAGAATCTCCTGAAGCTCCAGAGGATTCTTGGGCATAGTGATAAGTGTCACCTCAAACAGGCCGTCGTCCATATCTACATTTTTACCTGTAAGATTCTTAAACCCTCCCACTGACCGTGAATTGGAGATCATGCCATACATAAAATCATCCTCTATGGTCATATCTTCCGTCTCCACCTTCATATGATAGGATTTAATATCAAAAAGACGCTTCACACCTTCCAGCACATATGCAACATGCCCTAAAATATTTTTCAGATCCTGGTCCGTCTGGTATGACACATCCGTAAAAAGTCCGAAGGCGGCTATGTAAGCAAATGTCTTATCATTAAATTTCCCTATATCACAGTGATACAGCTCCTCCTCCATTATCATATAAGCTGCTTCCACCATATTCTTAGGCATGAACAAACTGTTTGCAAAATCATTTGTACTTCCTGCCGGAATATATCCAATGGGGACTGAACTCTCCTTGTCCATGATTCCTGTCACAACTTCATCCAGCGTACCGTCACCGCCGCTGCACACGATCAAGTCAACCTTATCTGCATATTCCTTAGCCTGGTCATACGCATCCTTCGGGTGCTGGGTGGCTCTTATGATAACTTCATACCCGAACTTGTTAAAAACATCTACAATTTCCAGCAAATATGTCTTTATCTTTCCTTTTCCTGCCTTGGGGTTAAATATAAAGAGCATTCTCTTTCCCACTGCACATACCCCCATTCTATGTAAGTTAAGCATTATTCCGCTTTTATTACTATAAGAAAAACACAGGGAAAAGTCAATGTTTAGTTTTTGGGAGAAGATGGGATATATCATATCAAATATTCTTCAATAAGCAGATCAACATTCTTCATATTCAGCGGGTGTTTCGATGTTTCATAAGTGAGTATCAGGTTTTTCCCCTGAAGGATTCCGTTTCTGGCCATGGTTTCAATCTTTTTAATGGATTTTTCACAGTAATCGCTGTTATCCATAAGTCCCATATGTTCCCAGTAATATTCTTTCCTGGTACGCTTATTCAACAGTGTAAAATCGGGATAAACGACACCATATCCATCGAGATACAGGGGTTTCTCATAATGATATGGTATTTTCATTGTTTTGAATTTGTCCGCAAGTATTTTTTCCGATTTTGAACGGACCACTTCGTTATTTTCTGTATAAATACCGTTGCCTTCCTCCGGATTATATTTTACAGGATATCTTGCCTGCTCCCATTGTACTATAAACTCTTTGTCCGACTGTACGTATGGGCTGACCAGTCTGCGCTTTTCTTGGGAAAGTTTATGGTATACATCTTCAATCCTCCCCGGGTGATATGCCTGTATGAATTCCTGCATGTTGTTCTTTTCTGAATACGCCGCAGCTAAAACCTTTTGGGCGTAGTCCTTTTGGGCAAGATCTTGAATCAATCTGCTTTCACTCTTTTTAATATATTTCCCAATGGTATCTTTGGGATTTGTACGGATATAATATTGTTCCGTATTCTTTTTATGCGCAATCCGCAGTGTGCCTTCCGGCGCCTTTGCCAAAAAAGTCTCAGCATTTTCTATTATTTGTTCAAGTTCCTGGATCCTTTTAATAAGCAACTTATATAATTCGTCCATGAAATACCTCCTTTGGGGATTCTATTAATTATTGAGAGGCCGCAGATTTAATTGATTGGTATTTTAGAATTTTAGAATTTTCAGGTACTTTGCTATGTGTGCCTCTTAGCTTTAGATGGGAATGGTGAATAAGACTGGTTTCTTTGGGAGATTTGCAGATATACGAAAGGTCCTTACCCGGCTTCCGATTTAAAATCGGTGGCGTACCTATAAAATTAGTTCCCCTGGGATTTTTATAGGTACTCATAGAGTCTTTATTCGGCTTTTGCACTGGAAGCGATGAAGATTTACCTATAAAATTGATCCCTCTGCACGTTTTATAGGTACTCACAGGGCTTTTACCTGACTTTTGACTTGAAATTGGTGGGAATTTACCTATAAGATTTCTCCTTCTGAGATTTTTATAGGTACTCAGAGGGCTTTTCCTCGACTTTCTCCTTAAAATTGATGGAATTTTACCTATAAGATTTCTCCTTCTGGGATTTTTATAGGTACTCACAGGATTTTGCTAGACTTTCTCCTTGAAATTGATGGAATTTTACCTATAAGATTTCTCCTTCTGGGATTTTTATAGGTACTCAGAAGGCTTTTACCTGACTTTCGCTTTGAAATTGATGGGATTTTACCCATTAGACTAGTTCTTATGCTCGTTTTATAGGTATCCACAAGAATTTCACACGGCTTCTGCCTTAAAATCAATTAGGATTAACCTATTACACCCAATTCCCTAAGATTTTTATAAGGATCCAAGGATATTTTACCTCACTTCTGCTTTAAAATCCACTGGAATTTATTTCGCCTACGGCTTAGCACGCATTAAGAACAGATTAAGTGTAAGAATCATCTTACACGCGGAACCGTCTTATACTAAAAATCATACTAGGTACATTATCCTGCAATTGAAAATTTTATCATCTACTATGGATGTACACACCCTGGCATTAATATGACATTACCCCCAAAACACAGATTTGTGTCTTGAGGGTAACTTAATAGATAGTTTATAAATCCAACATTTTATTGTCGGATACTTCATGATAACACCATACTTGCATAATCATTCAAAATTTCACTGTTTTTTGTATGCTATGGTCAATATCATAGCTGTAGGCTCCGTATACACCTCTCATCCAACCAGCGTAATCGAGTGGGTCGGCGGTATTACTACCGCTTTCCCCTCTAAGAACCGTA
>JAUNHC010000068.1 GCA_030524175.1 Eubacteriales bacterium | reverse complement strand
TCACGTACGGTTCTTAGAGGGGAAAGCGGTAGTAATACCGCCGACCCACTCGATAAATATGAGAAGGAGCAGGGAAAGGATTCAGAGAAATAATGGTAGATTTCCTGTTTCGGAAAGGTTAAGAGTGTTAAGGAACACATGGGAATACGGAAATTCAGAATCAGTGATTTAGGAGAAGTCATGAAACTTTGGCTGGATGCCAATATAGAGGCCCATGATTTTATCAGTGCAGACTACTGGAAGGATAATTACAATCAGGTGGAAAATATGCTGCCTGAGGCAGAGATATATGTATATGAAAACGAAGGAAGGATTGAAGGTTTTACAGGACTGACGGGAGATTATATTGCCGGAATTTTTGTCCGTAAGGAATGCCGATCCAAGGGAGTGGGAAAGTCTCTGCTGGATCATGTAAAGAAAAACCGCAGCCGCCTGGTCCTCCAGGTTTACAAAAAGAACCTGCGGGCTGAAAAATTTTACGAGCGGGAGGGATTTTGCACTGTAAAAGAACAGATGGAGGAAGGAACAGGACAACAGGAAATTATTATGGAATGGATACAATAAATTAAGAAGGAGAAGACGGAAAAGAGCCGGTGCCTCAGGTGAAAATCTCTGGGGCACCGGCTCTTTTTACGCTTTTACAGCTTCGCAGATGGATGGGCGGCGGACCAGCTTTCTGTTAAAATAGAAAGACAGAAAGGCTGTCATAAATTCTGCAAGGGGAATTGCAATCCATGCCCCTGTAAGTCCCAGTACCTTGGGAAAGAACAGCAGGGATATGAGGATAAATACAAAGGTCCGGCAGAAGGAAAGCAGAGCAGAGGTCTTTCCGTCTGAAAGGGCTGTAAAAAGGGCTGAAGAAAAAATATTATAACCGCTGAACAAAAAGCACAGTGCAAATATACGGAAACCTTCTAAAGTAAGTTGGTAAACCGCGTCCTTGGCAGGGAGAAAAATGGAAACCACATTATCTGCAAGGAAGAAGGATGCCAGAGTTACAATAAGGGAAGAGCTTAAAATAAAAACCTTGCTGATACGCTGCGTGTCTTTCAGCTGGTTTTCTTTTTTTGCTCCGGCCTGGAAGCTGATCACAGGGGCAACACCCATGGAAAATCCCGTATATAACGAATTAAATAAAAACTGTGAGTACAGCAAAATGGTGATGGCTGCCACACCCTCTGCACCGGCAAGTGCCATCATTACACTGTTGAACAAAAATGTGACAACAGCGTTGGACAGGTTTGTCACCATTTCAGAGGAACCGTTGAAGCAGGACTGAAGCAATACCTTCCCGTCAATGGTGAATTTGGAAAACCGCAGTTTTCCTTTGGTGAAGATAAAGTATGCAAGGCCGAAGACAGCAGGAATAAGCTGTCCGATTCCGGTGGCAAGGGCGGCTCCCTCCACGCCCATCCCGGCAATACCCATAAAAACATAGTCAAGAACGGCATTGGTAATTCCTGCGATCACAGTGAGGATCAATCCGTAATGCGGCTTTCCGGCTGCCACAAAAAAAGACTGGAACAGGCACTGGAGCATACAGGCCGGCCCGAAAATAATTGTCACTCCCAGATATGCGCGGCAATAGGGAAGCAGTACCTCATTTGAACCTAAAGCCAGGCTTAGCGGATCTGCAAAGAGCAGGGTCAGGACCAGGATTACAATACTTGCGGCAACACCTGTAAATATGATAAGAGAAAAATCACTTTGGGCTTTCTTTGTTTTTCCTTCCCCCATCTCGTTTGCCACGATGGCACAGCCTCCGGTTGCAAGCATTATGCTGATCCCCAGCAGGATATTGATGACGGGATAGACAAGATTTACAGCCGAGAGTCCCCGGCTGCCCACAAAGCGTGAAATAAATACGCCGTCAACAATGGTATAGCAGGACATAAAAACCATCATTACCATGGACGGAAAAGCAAATTTAATTAATGTAAAGGGCGTGAATTTCTGCCCGATTGAAGTAGACACGACAAAAACCTCCTTAAATGTAATTTCAGCGTAACAGTCCAGGTCTGTGTGAACTGTCACTTTTCAGTAGACGGTTACGTCAGTAAATGATATGATAAAGTATATGGTAACCATATAGTCAAGAGCTTTTTGCAAAAAGATTTGGAGGGTTGTATGGACAGAGGAAAATACATGACCACCGGAGAGGTGGCAAGCATTATGAACGTTACAAAGAATACACTTTTCCACTATGACAAAATCGGTTTATTTTCTCCGGAGATCAAGAAGGAAAATGATTACCGGTATTACAGTTCACAGCAGCTTGACCTGCTGGATGCCATTCTCTGGCTTCGTGAGCTGGATATGCCTCTGGAAGAGATCAAGCAGTTTATTAAAAACAGAACCCCGGAAAACCTTCTTAAGCTCTTTGAGGTGGAGGAAGAACTGGCAGCCCGCCAGCTTAAAAAGCTTAAGGACCGTCAGAACTGGATGCAGGAGAAGAAGGCTAAGGTAGAAAGTGTTCTGGGGCTGGATTTGTCAGGTATTTACCGGAGAGAGTTTCCCAGGAGATATTATGTTATCAATGATGTGGAAGGAGATTCCGCCCAGGATTTTGCAAAGAGCATAACAAATCTCATGGAATCTTACAGCAAATATAGTGACAGCATATGTTATGAGCTGGGATATCTGCAGCAGGAGTCGGATATCAGAGAAGGAATTTATGATAACTGCAGGAATGTTGCCCTGTTCATGAGGAAAAAGCCAAAAGGTATTAAATCCTATGTTTTTGAAGAGGGAGAATATCTTGTGGCTTACCATTTAGGGGGCTGGGAGAGTGCGGGGGAGGCATATGAGCGCCTTTTGCGGTATGCGCAAGAAAATAATCTTGAACTGGAAGGGAGTTTTGCGGAGAAAAGTGTGATCGACCATTTGTCTGCGGAAAAAGAGGAGGATTTTGTCACTGAAATCTCTGTAAAACTGAAGGATAAGGTGAGAGCTGTTGTGTTTGACCTGGACGGAACCCTCCTTGACAGCAGCAGGCAGGTACCGGAGCCGGCGAAAAAAGCGCTTGGAAAGCTTGCACGTGAAGGAATAAAGATAATTATTGCCACAGGCAGACCCTTATGCGCACTTCCCCGTGAAATCATGGAAATCCAAGGAGTGAGATATTTCATTACGTCCAATGGGGCCTTGATTTATGACAAGACGGAAAAAGAGGTGATACTGCAGACTTCTATTCCAAGATCCTTAAGGGAAAAGATATTTGAGGCATGTGAAGATGAGGAGATTGCTTATGAAGCTTTTATAGGGGGACAAGCTTATATACAGGGGCAGTTTTTAAAGGAACTGGAGCAGTGGAATATTTCAAAACAGTCTGCCCGTTATCTGCAGAGTACGAGAAAACCTGTGGATGATATCCAGCGGCTGGTACTTCGCAGTGAGAAGGTGGAGGGAATGGGAATCCGGCTGAAAAGCAGCTCTCAGAAAGAGAGGATCATGAAGGAACTGGAAAGTATTTCCGGTTTATACGTGACATCTTCTGTAGACAATCTTGTGGAGACGGCAGATATGAATACGAATAAATTTAAGGCGCTGGAACGGCTTTTAAGCGAGACAGGGGTTTCTCTTAAAGATACGGCAGCCTTCGGAGATGCGGATAATGACACTGAACTTCTGGAGGCAGCGGGCATTGGAATCGCCATGGGAAATGGTACTGAGCGTTGTAAGGCGGCAGCAGATTTTATTACAAGGTCAAATGATGATCAGGGAATTGTCTATGGGCTTGATACTATACTGGGACTTTTATAAACATCAACTGCGGGCTTTCCGATTTTTGGGGAATGTGATAGAATAGTGTTACTTATGCAGCGAAATACAGGGAGCAGGAGGTTATCATGAAGATTTTACATTTAGGAAAAAAAGGAAATGTAGAGAGATATCTGCCCAATACAGACTATCTGAACAATGTGGAGCTGGTGGATCTGCCGATTACGGAAACAGTGGAAGAAGTGCTTAAAGAAGCCGGGGATGCGGAATATATCATAGCAGATGCCATTGCAAGTGTGCCGGGCCGGCTGATACGCCGGATGCCCTGTCTGAAAATGATCCATTCAGAAGGGGTGGCTTACAATCAGTTTGATATTGAAGCGGCCAGAGAGCAGCATGTGTATGTGTGTAATTGCAAGGGAATGAACGCAATGGCAGTGGCAGAGCAGGCAGTTCTTATGATGCTGGGGCTTCTGAGGGATGTGAAATCCGGTGATGAAGCAGTGAGAGAAGGGCATCAGATCGAGGTGAAGGAAGGCTACATGGCCCGGGGAGATCTCCATGAGCTGGCTGACTACAATGTGGGGCTTGTAGGGTTCGGGGATATTGCAAAATCTGTTGCCACGCTGATGAAGGCTTTTAATGTAAAAACTTACTATTTCAGCCGGCACCGTGCGGACAGAGAAGTTGAGGAAGAGTACGGCGTGACGTATCTGCCTCTGGACGAACTGTGCGCCAAGTGTAAAATGTTCAGCATTCATATTCCGGTAACTCCTGAAACCATCAATATGATCGATGAGAAGTTTTTCAACAGGATTCCTTACGGTTCTTACCTGGTGAACACAGCCCGGGGGGAGATTGTGGATTCCCAGGCATTGGTGAATGCCTTGAAATCAGGGCAGCTTAAGAAGGTAGGGCTGGATACTCTGGCAGGCGAGCCTGTACAGAAAGACAATATTCTGGTGGCACAGCCTCCGGAAATTTCAGAGAGGATCCTTTTCAGCCCTCATATAGGCGGGATCACTGCTTCCAGCTTTAAGCGGGGGTATGCAATGGTATGGGAGGATATTTTCCGGATGGAGCGGGGAGAAAAGCCGGAGCGTATTGTCAATGACTGGGAATAAGAATGAAGGAATTAAAAAAAGCTTTGTGAAATATACATCACTAAATGTGCTGGGAATGCTTGGGCTGTCCTGTTACATATTAGCAGATACCTATTTCATTTCAAAGGGCCTGGGAGCTGAGGGCCTGGCAGCCTTGAATCTGGCCATACCTATTTACAGTTTTATCCATGGGATGGGGCTGATGCTGGGAATGGGCGGTGCTACCCGGTGTTCTATCCTGCGGGGCCAGAAGGAACAGAAAAGGGCAGACTCCTATTTTACGTCTTGTGTGAGAACTGCCTTAGGGATTGGTGTGATTCTTGTACTTTTCGGTCTCCTTGCCTCAAGAGGGATTACAGCTGCTCTGGGTGCAGAAGGAAACGTGTTTGACATGACAAATACGTATCTGAAGGTAATCCTGCTTTTTTCACCTATGTTCCTTATGAACAATGTCCTTCTGTGCTTTGTGCGAAATGACGGGAAACCTCGTCTGGCTATGGCGGCTATGCTCTCAGGAAGTTTTTCCAATATAATACTGGATTACATTTTTATCTTTCCTTTGAGAATGGGAATTTTCGGAGCTGTCCTGGCAACAGGCTTTGCACCTGTGATCAGTATAGGGGTGATGAGTATCTGCTTTTTCAGGAAGGATTACAGTTTCCGTATTGACAGGAGCCGCCCCTCTGTGCGCCGTGTGGCTGATGTGTGCTCTCTTGGGCTTCCTTCTCTGGTGACAGAAGTCTCTTCAGGGATTGTTATGATCGTATTTAATATGATCATCCTGGGACTGATGGGGAATACCGGGGTGGCGGCATATGGAGTCATAGCAAATCTTTCACTGGTGATAATGTCCATGTTCAACGGTGTGGCACAGGGAATACAGCCCATTATCAGCAACAGCTACGGATACGGAAAAAGAGAGGATGTAAAAAGAGTACTGAGATATGCCCTTGTGACAGTCATTGCCGCATCGGTTCTTATATACATAGGTATATTTGTCTGGGCAGATCCCGTAGCCATGGTATTTAACAGCGGCAGAGACGTAATCCTGCAGGATACTGCTGTTTACGGCCTCCGTATTTACTTTGCCGCCTGCCCCTTTGCCGGAGTTAATGTGATAATGGCAGTTTACTTTGCCTCAGTGGATAAGCCTAAGCCGTCTCATTACATTTCGTTGATGAGGGGATTTTTCCTTATTTTGCCCCTTACCTTCCTTTTGTCAGCAACACTGGGAATGACAGGGGTATGGATGGCATTTCCGGCAGCGGAATTCTTGTGCTGCATATTTGCTGTTTTTTGTCATCGCCGGTATATTATAAAAAAACAATAAATTTTAAACTTAAATTACAAATGCCGGAAAAAAGTGTGCTATAATGGTGTCACCGGATTGAGAAGAACAAAGACAGCGATTCGGCAGTTACCAATGTACAGAGAAAGGGTTATGGAGGATAATGAATATGAAGAAAAGAAATTTAATTGGCGCGCTTCTTTGCAGTGTGTGCCTGATTACCGGAAGTGCCATGCCCGTTATGGCGGACTCCGTAAAGGTTGTGACTCTCGGGGCAGATTTATCCCAGGAGCAGAAAGATACAATGATGAGATATTTTAAGGTAAACTCTAACGAGGTGCAGATTCTTACTATAACAAATCAGGATGAGAGAGATCACCTGAGTTCTTATGTGCCTTTGGAGCAGATAGGGACAAGGACTGTGAGCTGTGCTTATGTAAAGCCGACCCAGTCCGGCGGGATCAAGGTGCGTACGGCGAATCTTAACTGGGTGACAGGAAATATGATCGCCACAACACTTTCCACCTCCGGTGTTAAGAACTGTGAGGTTGTGGCTGCGTGTCCTTTTGAGGTTTCCGGTACAGGTGCTCTGACCGGTATTCAGATGGCGTACGAGAGTGCCAGCGGAGAGAAGCTGGATGAGACTAAGAAGCAGCTGGCAACAGAGGAATTCGTAGTGACAGGGAATCTGGCAGAGCAGGTAGGCCAGAATGATGCCACCACTGTTATCAACCAGGCTAAGATGCAGATCATCCAGAATAACATTCAGGATGCAGATGAAATTTATAATATTGTCATCAATATTGCACAGCAGAATAATGTGACAGTTGATACGGAACAGCTTGACAAGATTGTTTCCCTTCTTGAGGAGATCGCACAGCAGAATTACAATTATGATGATGTGAAGGATACCCTTGAACATGTAGATGAAAATGTTTCTGGGGAAACTACTGACGAGGGTGAGACAGGACTTGAAGGTGAAGGAGACGAGGACAGCATCGTATCCGGTCTGGATGAGAGTATTCTTGGAAGTGATGTTATTGCCAGCTCTACAGAAGATCCAAGCTTAGAGCAGGAGACAGGCGGCCAGACAGATATGCCGGCAACTGAACCGGAAGGAGAAGAACCGCAGACAGAACTGGGCGAAGAGGGGATTCCGGAAGCTGAACCGTCAGAAGTCGGAGAACTGCAGCCTGCTGAAACAGAAGGCACATTGAACACAGACAGCCTGACGGAAGAAGATAAAGCACTGTTTGACAAAGCAAAAACTTTCTGTGCAGGTGAGTTCCAGGGTGATGAAGCTTCACTGAAGACTGCCGCAGGCGAGGATGCTGTTGTATCAGTGGTCCTTGACGAAGAAACCGGAAAGAAACTGGCAGATAAGGTGCTCAGTGACTATCTTGAGATTTTAACAGCAGGAACAGACGCTTACGTTCCTGGAGACTTGGATATTTATATGACACCGGAACTGAATATGCTTAACAAAGAAATGACTAAGCTGTTCACGATCGAGGGAGCTGTGCCGGATGGTACAGACGGAGATATTCTTGTGAATGTATCCCAGGAAGATAAAGACACTCTTTACAGCGACACTATGAGCTTCTTCGAAAAACTTTACGGTGAGGTTACCGAAAGCTATGGAGAAGAAGGGGCCGCTGATACCGGTTCTGAAGATGTTCCTCAGGAATAGACACTATGGAGTTTGTGATGAGAAAAGCGGTGCCTGAGGATATACCGGGCATAATGAATATCATGGATTCGGCGAAGACAGATATGGATGATCCTGATTGGTTTGTGGCGGACGATGAAGCGTTTGTCAGGTCCCATGTGGACGGAGATGGATTTATAGTTGTGGCTGAGTCAGAGATGAATAGCATTGCAGGCTTTTTCCTTGTGAAGGTGCCCAGGTTGGAAGAAAACCTGGGCACCTTCCTGGATTTCACAGAGGAGGAGCTGGAAAAGGTGTTGGTCATGGACTCCGCTGCAGTAGACAGAAGGTACAGAGGGAACGGTCTTCAGGGACGTATGCTTGAGGCTGCGGAGAGAATGGCTATGCCGGGAAAATATAAGTACCTTATGTGTACCGTCCATCCTGAGAACAAATATAGTCTTCAAAATATGCAGAAGCATGGTTACGAGATCAAAAGGACTGTTTACTGTTATGGCGGTCTTAAAAGACATATTCTTTTAAAAAAACTATAACTGTCCCCTCAAAAATAATAAAAATTGGACATTGCAGAAGAGACAGTTTATGAGTATGATAAGCCTGAAGGTAATTGTGAAGGTGCTGAACAATTACTCCTGAATAGAAAAGGAAAGGCAGTGAGACATATGAATAAACAGAACAGTACAATTTTAAAATTAGCGGAGACAGCCATTCTGGCGGCTCTTTGCTTTGTGTCTTTTACATTTTTGCAGATTAAGATTCCCGTTCCGGGAGGAGATGCCACATCCCTTCATATAGGAAATGCTTTTTGCGTCCTGGGGGCATTGCTGCTGGGCGGATGGTACGGCGGGCTGGCCGGAGCGATCGGGATGACGGTGACGGATATTCTTGACCCTGTATATATTATCGGGGCGCCCAAGACGTTTGTCCTGAAGCTTTGTATCGGATTGATCACAGGCCTGGTAGCCCACAAAATTGCAAAAATCAATGAGAGCAATGACAAGAAATATGTTTTTAAGTGGAGTGTTATTGCTTCCGTGGCCGGGCTGGCTTTCAATGTGATCGCAGATCCTGTTGTCGGATATTTTTACAAAGTGTATATTCTGGGACAGCCTCAGCAGATGGCAGATGTGCTGGCCAAGATGAGTGCTGTGACGACACTGGTGAATGCAGTTGTGTCTGTGATCCTTGTAGGATTTCTGTACAATGCGGTGAGGCCTGCCCTCATTAAAATGCAGCTTTTGACCGTGAAGCCAAAGCATGCACAGCTATAAAAGGTATGTGTGCTGATATAGGTATCCCAATTATGAAATAAAATGGAAAAGCCCTGCTGAAGGGTAGGAGCCAAAGTTACGGCGCCGGGAATTTGTCTTTTAGGACAAGTCCCCGGCCCTTTGTGTTGCAAGGAATGGATGTCAGTGGTTGTGTCCGGATGGATAATTTTGAACTTTTTGTGACTTTATCACATGCGGCCGGGAATGACTGGAAAAATGGATTATTCTGTGTTAGAATGTATCATAAATTGTAACAGTTCGGGCAGGTCTGCGCATTTGCTGCGGTGACTGTACGAAATGTAAAGAGTCTGCAGCAGGTTTCTGTGCTGCCGCAAGAAAGTAGAGCAAAGGAGAAAATATATGGGTCTGGCAGTAGTGACCTTGAAAAAGGGAGAGGGAAGACTTCTTAAATCCGGAGGGATGTGGGTGTTTGACAATGAAATTGCCAGCATTATGGGAAGCTTTGTAGATGGAGATATTGTCCTGGTGCATGATTTTGACGGATATCCGTTGGGAAAAGGCTTTATTAATATGAAGTCAAAGATAGCGGTACGTCTTTTCACAAGGGATGAGCGGAAGGAAATCAATGAAGAATTTATTGAGAAAAGGGTGAGAGATGCCTGGGAATACCGGAAAAAGGTAGTAGATACCAGCAGCTGCAGGTTGATTTTCGGTGAGGCTGACTTTTTGCCCGGGCTTGTGGTGGACAAGTTTTCCGATGTTCTAGTTGTGCAATCCCTTGCACTTGGAATAGACCGTTATAAGGAAATGATAGTAGCCTTGTTAAAAAAGATACTTGCGGAGGACGGTGTCCATATACGCGGTGTATATGAGAGAAGTGATGTGAAAGTACGCCGCCAGGAAGGTATGGAGCTTACCAAAGGATTTCTGGGAGAGGAATTTTCAACCCTTGTGGATATAGAGGAAAATGGTGTAAAATATCAGGTGGATGTTCAGGATGGACAGAAGACTGGTTTTTTCCTGGATCAGAAATATAACCGTCTTGCCATACAGAAGCTTTGCAGAGACGGAAAGGTATTGGACTGCTTTACCCATACAGGTTCCTTTGCCCTCAATGCAGGTATTGCCGGGGCGAAAAGCGTGCTGGGGGTGGATGCATCCCAGCTGGCAGTGGACCAGGCTGCGAAGAATGCACAGCTCAACAACCTTTCAGACAGAGTGAAATTTCTATGTGCAGATGTGTTTGAGCTTTTGCCCCAGCTGGAAGAGCAGGGGGAGCAGTTCGACGTGGTCATTCTGGATCCGCCCGCTTTTACAAAATCCAGAAATTCAGTGAAAAATGCTGTGAAGGGATATAAGGAGATTAATCTCCGTGCCATGAAGCTGGTGAAAGACGGAGGTTTTCTTGCCACATGTTCCTGTTCCCACTTTATGACTTATGAATTATTTACCCAGACCATCGGGCAGGCGGCAAGAAATGTACACCGCAGGCTACGCCAGGTGGAATACCGGACTCAGGCGCCGGATCATCCTATTTTGTGGGCGGCCGATGAGTCTTATTATCTTAAATTTTATATTTTCCAGGTCTGTAGTGACAGATAGGAGAAGGTGAGGAGAACATATATGAGCTTTAGAGAAATAAAACCAGAGGATTTAAGTATGAATCCGTTTACTAAAATCGGAAAGGAATGGCTTCTGATCACGGCAGGAAATGAGGAGAAATGCAATACTATGACAGCAAGCTGGGGCTCCATGGGTGTCATGTGGGGCAAAAATGCAGTGACTGTCTATATCCGTCCTCAGAGATACACAAAGGAATTTGTGGACAGGGATGACACTTTTACTGTTTCGGTTCTTGGAGAGACTTACCGGAAAGCCCTGAATTACTGCGGGACAGTTTCAGGCAGAGGTATTGACAAGATGAAGGAAGCCGGGCTTACTCCGTATTATGTGGATGGAACAGCAGGAATCGGTGAGGCAGATTTGATCATGGTATGTAAGAAGATGTATCATGATACCATTAAACCGGAATGCTTTGACGAGGCTGCCAATGATGGAAAATGGTATCCAGAAAAAGATTACCATACCATGTATATTGCTGAGATCATTAAAGTCTTGGTGAAAGAATCATAAGAGAAGAGGGATTTCATGAAAGAAAAATTCATTAAATTTATGCAGGGACGTTACGGTGTAGACCAGTTTTCTAAATTTACTATCGGTGTTGCCTTTGCCGCCATTATTCTGGCACTTTTTACGAAAAGAGGGAGCAGTTTAGGTACTCTTTTGGATACAGTAGGACTTTTGGCAATCGTATATACCTACTTCCGGATTTTTTCGAGAAATATACAGAAGCGCTACAGTGAGAACCAGAAGTATCTGTCAATGACCAGCAAACTCCGTCTTCGTGTGGGCAAAGAAAAAAATCTTATGGCACAGAGGAAGACACATCATATATATACATGCCCGGGCTGCAGCCAGAAAATCCGAGTTCCCAAGGGAAAAGGAAAGATTGAAATCGAGTGTCCAAAATGCCATGAGAAATTCGTAAAGAGGAGCTAAAATGTTCGGATATGTAGTTATGAATAAGCCGGAAATGAAATTTAAGGATTTTGATCTGTACCGGTCTTTTTATTGTGGTTTGTGCAGGGAACTGAGGGAAAAGTACGGTATTTCCGGCCAGATCTCCCTAACTTACGACATGACGTTTGTGGTGATCCTTTTAAGCGGACTTTATGAGCCGCCGACGCGTAAAGGAACTACCCGCTGTATCATGCACCCTGTACAGAAGCAGCAGGTAAGAAAAAACGCGATCACAGAATATGCAGCAGATATGAATCTGCTTTTTACCTATTATAAGTGTGTGGATGACTGGAAGGATGAGAAAAAGTATTCCCGGCTCGGCTATGCCAAGCTGCTGGAAAGAAAAAATGCATCTCTTGTAAAGCAGTACCATAAAAAGACAGAAACGATCATCAATCTTCTGGATCAGCTTTCCTGTTGGGAAAAAGCCGGGGAGACAGACATTGACAAGATGGCCGGCTGCTTCGGAAAAATTATGGAGGAGATTTTTGCCTACAGGGAGGATGAGTGGGAGTGTTCCCTCAGACGGATGGGATTTTATCTGGGAAAATTTATTTATCTTCTGGATGCCTATGAGGATGTGGAAAAAGATAAGGAAAGCGGAAGCTACAATCCTTTTTCAAAAGATTATATAATGGAAGGGTTTGAAGAAAAGGTCCGCCAGATTCTGATCATGATGCTGGCAGAGGCTTGTAGGGAATTTGAGAAACTTCCTATTATAAAATATGCAGATATTCTGCGCAATATTTTATATTCCGGTGTTTGGGTACGCTTTGAGACTGTCAGCCAAAAACGGAGGGAAGTACAGGAGAAGAAAGAAAATGTTAGATCCATATAGTATACTGGGAATATCCAGAGATGCATCAGATGAAGAAATAAAAAAGGCCTACCGGCGTCTGAGCCGGAAGTATCATCCGGATGCCAATATAGACAATCCGAATAAAGAGCAGGCAGAAGAGAAATTTAAGGAAGTACAGCAGGCTTATGAACAGATCATGAAGGAAAAGGAGTATGGTTCTGAAGCATCCGGCGGTTTCGGCGGCTTTGGAGGATACGGTGGTTTCGGCGGCTTCGGAGGACAGCAAAACTCGGGTTATCAGGATGAGGAGAGTATAAGACGACAGGCAGCAGCCAATTATGTGCAGAGCGGCCATTATCAGGAAGCTCTTAATGTGCTTGATTCACTTCTTCAGAGAAACGGACAGTGGTATTACCTTTCCGCCATGGCTAATATGGGCATTGGAAATAATGTAAGCGCTCTGAATCATATCCGTGAGGCAGTGAGGCTGGAGCCTGATAATTCCCAGTACCGTATGCTGCTCCAGAGGATGGAGGGAGGCGGCACCTGGTATCAGGAGCGTCAGAATCCCTTCGGGGGAATGCCGTCAGCAGGAGACGGTCTTTGTATGAAGCTGTGTCTGGCAAATATGGCATGTAATCTTTGCTGTCCCGGAAGCGGAATGCTCTGCTGCTGATGACAAGAAAATTCTTCAATGTTTTTTTATGTAAGGAATTGACAATTTTCAGAGAAGATATTAAGATGTTAAAGTGTTAAATTGAAAAAGAACGAGGAGGAAAACAGATAATGAGTATTCGTATTGGAATTTTAGGCTATGGAAATCTGGGCCGTGGAGTGGAATGTGCAGTAAAGCATAATCCTGATATGGAATTAGTGGCTGTTTTTACACGGCGTGACCCGAAAACCGTTAATATCCTCACAGAGACAGCAGAAGTTTATTCTGTTGATGAAGCAGAAATGATGAAAGATAAAATTGATGTTTTAATCTTATGCGGGGGCAGTGCTACGGATCTGCCGGTACAGACGCCTAAGTTTGCACAGTGGTTCAATGTTGTGGACAGCTTCGACACCCACGCGAAAATTCCGGAGCATTTTGCTGATGTTGACAAGACGGCATCCCAGAACGGACATGTGGGAATCATCTCAGTGGGGTGGGATCCGGGAATGTTCTCCCTGAACCGCATGTACGCTAACGCAATCCTTACAAACGGAAAAGATTATACCTTCTGGGGCAAGGGAGTGAGCCAGGGACATTCCGATGCCATCCGCCGTATTGAGGGCGTAAAGGACGGCAAGCAGTACACCATTCCTGTGGATGCAGCACTGGAAGCAGTGAGAAAGGGCGAAAATCCTGAGCTTACTACCAGGCAGAAGCACACGAGAGAATGTTTTGTTGTTGCAGAGGAAGGGGCAGATCTGGCAAGGATCGAGCAGGAGATCAAGACAATGCCCAATTACTTTGATGAGTATGATACCACGGTACATTTTATCTCTCAGGAAGAATTAAAGGCTGAGCACAGCGGAATTCCTCACGGCGGATTTGTTATCCGAAGCGGAAGGACAGGCTGGAATGACGAAAACAGCCATATTATCGAATACAGCCTGAAGCTGGATTCTAACCCTGAATTTACATCTTCCGTGATCGTTGCTTATGCAAGAGCTGCATACCGCATGAATCAGGAAGGACAGAAAGGATGCAAAACTGTATTTGATGTTGCCCCTGCATATTTGAGCGCACTAGACGGCGCTGAGCTTAGAAAACATTTGCTGTAAGTTATTGCACCTTTGTTAAATATGTTGAAAAAGGATGAAGCATTTTTGTGGGCTTTGTCCTTTTTTTGAGCCTGAAAACAAGGGGGTTAAGGGATGAACCATTGTTATTCCGCGTTTTTGGGCCTTGTCTTATCTGCTGAAGAGTTTACATGATTTTACTTTGTTATTGACGAACGCTTTCGTTTGTTATATAATGGAGACACAAAATTGTAACAACATCGTAAAAAGTGACTTGGTAAAGAAATAAAGCATTAATAAGAAAAGGAAGGTATGTATGCGAGACATAGCTAAGAAGTTTAGGGTTTGGGGGCTGCTTCTGTTTCTGATGGTATTCGCTGTGGGAGTTACTACTTATACTGCTTCATCAGAAGTACATGCTGCCACGAAAACCGGGTTCCAGACTATTAACGGGAAAACATACTACATAGACGGGGATGGATCCAAGCACAAAGGCTGGCTGGAGCTTAACGGCAAGAAATACTATTTTGATACGAAGACCGGTGTACAGCAGAAGGGCTGGATGACAGACAGCAAAGGCAATAAGCGCTACTTTACAAGCAAAGCAGGTGTGATGACCACAGGATGGCTTACTAATTCCCAGGGCCAGAAACGCTATTTTGATAAGTCAACCGGTATCATGAAAACAAAATGGATGACGCTTAACGGAAAGAAATACTATTTCTACAGTAAATCCGGTGTAGCGGCCACAGGGTTCCTTGAGGACAGTAAAGGAAATACAAGATATTTTTACAACAATGCCTGCAATATGGCCACAGGATGGCTGTCCAATTCCAAAGGCGAGAAGCGTTTCTTTGAATTGGATGACGGTGTTATGGCCACAGGTTTTGCCAAGATTGAAGGAGATACATATTACTTCTACAGCGGAAGCGGCAAGATGGCCACCGGATGGGTGGAGAATAAGACTACCGGAGCGAAGTATTATTTTGATTTAAAGACCGGCGTTATGGCAGTGGGAACTGTCACCATTGACGGAAAGAAATATGAGTTTGCCAGCAATGGTGCTTTGAAGGATTCTGTAACAGGACCTACTACACCAGGCCAGACGGGAACAAAGACCATACGTAATTACCTTATCGGTGCACTTCAGCCGGTTGGAAAAGCACTTTATGTATGGGGCGGCGGCTGGAATGATTCCACCAGGAAGGGCATCAGCCCGATTTGGGAGGATTGGTATGCAAGCCAGTCCAGCAGCTATGATTATAATAATTACCGTGACTTAAGTACAGCCAACAGGGCAAAAGGACTTGACTGTTCCGGCTTTGTGGGATGGGCAGCTTACCAGGTAATGCACACTAAATCAGGACAAGGTTCCGGTTATACAGTTGTTTCCGGTGATATCGGTTCCTATTATAAGTCACTTGGATGGGGAAGCATTATCACTCAGGCGAATCTTGCAGGAACAAATTATACGCTGAAACCGGGAGATATCGGTTACAACGATGGCCATACCTGGATTGTACTGGGACAGTGTTCAGATAAGAGTATTGTGATCGTACACTCTACTCCTCAGGCAGGATGCCAGATTTCAGGCACACCTACACCGTCAGGCAATTATTCCAGCCAGGCTATTACGCTGGCGAAGAAATATATGTCCAGATATTCCGGATACAGCAAATATGATTACCATCCGTCAAGCGGACAGTATATCCGTAACGGAAACTATCTGAGATGGAACAGAAATACGCTTGCAGATCCGGACGGATATATGAATAAGACAGCAGATCAGATACTTGCAGATTTGTTGGGCTGAAAGTAATAATAATGTAATACTACCGGGAAGGTTAACTGTTAAAACAGTAACCTTCCCATTTTTAATTTCAAAGTCTTTAACAAATGTTACAGAATTTTAAACTTTTTTGCGATTTTCCCTTGCATTCCTCGTAATGATGTGTTAATATGTAGAAGAATTAACTGAGATATTTCGAAGATATTACAGATAAGTAAAAAAGTTACGAGGGTGAACAGTCATGAAAAAAAGAATTGTATGTCTGACATTAGCACTTATTATAAGCGCAGCACAGGTAGTCAGTGTAAGCGCATCAAGAGAAGATGAATTGAGACAGGAGCAGGCTTGGACCAACCAGCAGCTGGATGCTACATACTCCCGCATTGATGAACTCTGGTGGGCGAAAGAGCAATTGGAAGGTGAAATCGCCACTCTCGATGCAAATCTTGTAGAGGTTATGGTATCCATCCAGGTTCTGGAAGGGGACATTGCCAATAAAGAAGTAGACATTATCAGAACAAAGAAGGATTTGGGAAAAGCCCAGAATGCCCGTGACAAACAGTACGAGGCAATGAAAAAGCGAATCCAGTACCTTTATGAAAAAGGCGGAAATGATGCCTGGTTCCAGATGATGATGAATGCCGACAATCTTGCAGATCTTCTCACAAGAGCAGAATATACACAGAAGATGTATGAGCAGGACAGGCAGAGCCTGGAGAAATATGTTAACACGATCGAGCAGGTAAAGCAGCTTGAGCAGCAGTATCAGCAGGATAAAGCTGAATTGGAAGAGATGAAGGCAGCTTACGAGGAACAATCTGCAAACCTTCAGTATCAGTTGGATGTGAAGCGTCAGACTTCTTCAGATTATGAGAATGAAATCGCCTATGCACAGCAGCAGGCAACAGAATATGCGAATTTGCTGGCAGAGCAGACAGCTGAGATTGAGAGATTAGAGGCTGAGAGAATTGCCGCAGAAGAAGAGGCAAGACGTCAGGCAGAAGCAGAAGAAGCAGCCAGACAGCAGGCAGCAGCAGAAGCAGCGGCGGCAGAAAATGGCGATGAAGACAGCAATGAGGAACCAGAGTACGATGAAGACGGAAATATCATTGAGAATGAGGGAGAAGAATCCTCAGACGGTGAGTCTTCCGATGAAGTAGAGTATGACGAGTACGGAAATGTCATCGACTCCGGAAATACAGTAACTGATACGGATGACAGCGAATCATCAGGAAGCAGCAGCGGAGGTAACTATTCTTCTGGTTCAGGTTCTTCTGTAGTGGATTACGCATCCCAGTTTGTGGGTAATCCTTATGTGTACGGCGGGACAAGCCTTACAGGAGGTGCTGACTGTTCCGGATTTGTACAAAGCGTTTATTCCAACTTTGGTGTGAGCCTGCCGAGGACATCTTACGAACAGATGAATGCAGGATATGAAGTATCTTACTCAGATGCACAGCCGGGAGATTTGATCTGCTACGGCGGACATATTGCGATTTATATGGGTAACGGACAGATCGTCCACGCGTCCAACAGCGCACCTTATCCGGCCGGCGGAATTAAAGTCAGCGACAATGCAGCTTACAGAACGATCCTTTCTGTAAGACGAGTGATCTGATCGTCAGACTGGCAAGACAGTTATGAGGTTATGAGCACCTTCAGTGAAATAAGGGGCATATAACAGTCAGATTCATATAGTACATAGAGAAGCTGTACAGATAGCGCCAGATGCTTTCTGTACAGCCTTTTTATATCATGAGAGGGTGCTCAGCCCTGTTTGACATTACTGTTCACTGGTAATATCCTATGAGGTGTTTTCGTGCATACTTGCATCAAGATTCCGAGACAGGACGATTATCAATTTCCTATGATCTGAGCATTTAAAAAGTTACTCTAAAAATTTACGTAAGTTATGTTCTGAAAATTTACTGGGATAAATCATAGAAGCTTGACAGAGGCCCAGCGGCGTGGTAGACTAATATCAGTATAATTCCATATTGAACATATTAAGTGCTGCCGGTTGTAAACAGGCGGCAGAAGAGGGAATCAGGTGAAATACCTGAGCGATCCGGTCACTGTAACAGGGGAATGTGTCTCATGATCCATTGTGCTTAATGCATGAGAAGGAGAGATGATGTGATGATCCTGGAGCCAGGAAACCTGCTTAGTATGGCGAGGTTAAGCTTCCGTGCAAAGTGTAACAACCAATTTCGGGGAATCCGCAGCCCCGGAACGTTGTCTGCTTTTTGGAGCAGGCATTTTTTATGGAATGCGCCTGTTCATATGAATTATACATGATTAAATGGCAGGCGATACTACTTCGGATGCATTCGTTCCCTCCGCGCACTCATGAACAATGCAGCTTCTACCCCGAAGTAGCATCGCGCCCTCTAAAATAGAAAATGTCAGGATGTAGTATGTGGTCTGCTGGAGCGGGCTTTTTTTTATATCGCAGGAAAATTTTCCAATTTGTTATGACAGGGGGAATCAAGCTTCTGTGATATAAAAAATGCGGGGATGCATAATGTGCAGAGGGAAGCTGAAAGTGTATTAATTGGAGGTTATCATGGAAAAACAATATTGGGAAGACAAGGAGTATTCTTATTTTTCTCATAAGAAATGTGAGTATTTTCCCTGCCACGATGTTGCGGATGAGGAGAATTTCAATTGTCTGTTTTGTTATTGCCCCTTATATGCACTGGGAGATAAGTGTGGGGGTAATTTCAGACTGACGGAGAAAGGGCTTAAGGATTGTACAGGGTGTACCCTTCCCCATAAGAAAGAAAATTACGGATACGTGACAGGAAAATATGGGGAATTGGTTGAGATGATGAAGAAACTTTGTAGTGAACACACGGAATAACACATAAAAAAGGGGCTGTCGGGAAATTAACCGACAGCCCCTTTTTTATTAATTATGAGGACATTTTAGAAAAGAGATAGAATTATAAAATGTTTTATTTTTTATATAATTGCAGATTTTACAATATGTAATTTTATATTGGTTGACCTTGCATCCCCCTGGAGATTCAGGAAAATGTTGGTTGAGAGTTCCTTGTGCAAAGGTATGGCGACACAAAGCATAATCGGATGCGCTCTTTTCTGAAAAAGGAATTAGCTTACCTTCTTCCGTTTGAAGCATAATATTTGACCTGGAAAAGTCAATGTTATCAGGAATGGAAAGAGTAACATCTGTTTCCCCCTCTTCAGGGACGATTTCGTAAAAGCTTCCATCTGTTAACTCTGTTTCGGGATTCCAATTGGTAGATTGCAGTGGCTTATAGGCAAAAATAGTAACAGCGCTGAAAAAAACAGTTATGATTGTTGCTGATGACGCAACCAGTTTTTTTGAAAAAGTACTTTTTTTCTGATTTTTCATAATATAGTTTACTCTCCTTTGAATTACTGATTTTGAAAAAGAGAAGTTATTTCTCCAAATAATGGGCAATTTATTTTTTTTGCAAATAGAATTTACTAATAAGCGGGCGTAAACCTTTCGCTGTTCCTGGTTTAAATCAGTTGTTGCATAATTATCACAATCATATTCACATAACAAATCAAATGCCACTAAAAGTAACCAAGCGCATGGATTGAACCAATGAATACACCCGATAACCATGCAGATTAATTTTAGGAAGGAGTCACGGTTTTTTATATGACAGACTTCGTGGCGAAGCATCATTTGCTTGTGTTGAAGACTATAATTTTTATCAGGAAAAATAATATATGATTTAAAAAAACCAATGGAAAAAGGAGCATCTACAAGGTTGTTTACAAGAATGGGATATTTTGCATATCCACAACCATCTGAAGGTGTGGAGGTGGCAATCAGTTTTTTTATTGTGAGGTTATATTTAAGTATTTCGTAAATAGAAAAAACAAATGTACTTATGCACCAAAATACCAATAAAGCAATTAGCCATCGAGGAATCCATATATAATATTCTCCGATATTAATGGTGCATTCGTTATTATAATATAGTCGAATCGGTCCTCCGGACGGTATTTTTCTGCTCTCTATAAAAAGTATCCTTTTGTAAACCGGACGGGGAAGAAACTGTTGTATCAGCTGCAGCGGTGTAAGATAAAAGAACATGCTGATTTTTAGCATCTGCAGTCCCCATTTTGGACTAAAACTATTTGGAAGAATCAACCACCCTGCAATACAAAACAATAAGGGAATGGTTCCTGCTATGGACATCATAATAATTAACATTATTCTATAACCTGTCTATATAATCCAGTAGTTCATTTTTTTCTTTTTGGGAAAGCTTCTGCTTTCCTGTAAATGCGCTCACGAAATTTTTTAAAGAACCCTGAAAAGAATCGTCTAAAATTTTTCTGGTAAATTGTTGATAATATTGTTCTGAAGTAAGCGTGGGAATATACAATGTTTTGGCTGAGCTCCTATCTGTCTTTAAAAAATCTTTCTTCTGCAATCGGAGAAGAAATGTATTTAATGTCTGTTTTTTCCATTCTTTATTTTGCTTAGTATGAAAATACTCCATAATTTCCGAAAAAGTCTTTGGCTGGTTTTCTAACCACAGAAAATGTAAAATTAGTAATTCTGTTTCGCTTAATTCTTTATCCATAATATTACTTGTATGATAATTACATAAGTGGATTATCACACTTTCCTTTCTTTTATATTTTTTGTATTGTGGTTTAATACATTCAGATACTGTGGACTTTTGATTTTGCCCTGTAGCTTTGGCTGCTCAACAGGAGTGTATTGCTGCTACCTTTATCTAAATTGTTTATCTGCTGGATGTAGCCGGGAGCTTTCTCCTGAGTACTTATTTCAATCAAGTCTACTATGATAATCGTTTGTGGATATCACGGTATCAGACTTTATGAAAGAGAGGTACAGCCACATGATTTACATAGGCATTGAAATTGCCAAATTCACTCACTTTGCCGCAGCAATTAGCTCTGACGGCACACCATGGCGACAACCTTATACGATACCTTGTTGCCAGTTCCTTCAAAGTGTGTGCTCAACCCTATTAAATGTCTACAATGTGTAAAATAACATTCGCAAGACTAAGACAGAAAGAGTCGACATATACGTTATTGCTAAAACTTTAATGATGCAGGATTCCTACAGGTTTGTCACATTTTATGACCTAGACCTGATGGACTTAAAACAACAGGGGTGTTTTCGTCAGAAAACCATAAAGCAGCGTACCCGGTTAAAAATACAGCTGGCTTCTTGCCTTGACCAAGTGTTCCCGGAGTTGCATTACTTTTTCAAGTCCGGTCTGCACCAGAAATCTGTCTATGCACTTCTCTAAGAAGCGCCTACACCAAAGGAAATTTTTTCCATGCACATGACTCATTTCGCAAATCTGCTTAAAGTGAACTCCCACGCACACCTTGCCAAAGAGCAGGCGATAGAATTAAGAGTTCTGGCACAGAAGTCCGTCGGTGCTAACGACAGTGCTCTATCTATTCAGATAACCCACTCCATTGCACAGATTGAGTTACTGGATAGCTGATTAGAACGAGTTGAAGTTGAGATGACAGATATCATGAAATTCCATGATTCCGTTATCATTACCATTCCCGGTATGAGATATCGGAGGAATGCTTCTTGGTGAAAGCGGTGATATTCACCGTTTCTTCAATTCTAGTAAGCTGCTTGCATTTGCTGCCTTAAATCCGTCTGTGTATCAGTCAGGTAACTTTCAGGCTACGCGCACCCATATATGTAAACGCGGATTAAGAGTGCTACGTTTTGCACTTATAAATGCAGCTCACAATGTTGTAAGGAACAACGCTACCTTCAAGGCGTATTACGATACCAAGAGGGCGAAAGGCCAGACTCACTATAACGCCTTAGGGCATTGTGCCGGCAAGCTTCATAGCTAGTCACCTTAATGTATTACAGCATGTAATACATATACCTTTATTATATTCCATGGAAATGAATTTTGCAAGAATAAAAAGCGATAAAAAATAGTAAGATTTCTTGTGGATTATTTACTGGAAAGTTATATTGTAAAAAATTTAAGTCCATGTTAATATAATAATACAAAAAGTATTACAGAAAGTAATACGAAAGAGGCGAGGACAATATGCGAATATTAAAAGCAATGAAAATGATAGGTAGTAACATATTGAAAAAGTTGTAGTAGAAAGAAGAAGGTGTTGTTATGATGAAATTAAAAAGAATAATAATTACAGTAGGATTAGTTATGGCTTTGACATCATCTTGTGCTGTAAGTACAGCAGCAAGCAATGATTCAAATTTACCACCACAGTCAGAAGAGAACGCTGTTGGAGGATGGGATGAGGATACAGGATATTTTTTTAATGTTTCAGAATATAATAACGCATTAGAAGAAAGTCAGGTATTACCTGCATCATCACCTATTCACTCTGGTGAAAAAATAAAAGATGATAGTACTGGAACAACGAGATTTGCGGCACATGGATGGACTGTATGGACAGGAGTATATCATTATACAAGAGCCAGAATGGAAAACCGTAAAGGTACGATAGTATATACAGATTCCAATCGTATTTGGGATGTAAGTGGTACAGAAGCGTATTCACCTTGGTGGTATTGGAGTGTGGGAGATGAATCTATAGCACGTACATACTATGGGAATTCTTGAGAAATGTTCTGAGGCATCTATCTTCCTGTGGTATAAAAAGTGGAATTTTTTATGCCACAGGAAGATTTTGGTTTTGAAAACAGGAGGTTTTGCCTTATGATAGAAAAACTGACCAGGAAACATTTAAAATATCATAGTAAAGGAGCGACAGTAGTTTTTAAGGTCTTATGTTGTGCAATTATTGCTCTTGTTCCTTTCGCTGTTGAGTTAAAGGCAAATACTTTTGAAACATCTTCTGTTGTTGAAAAAAGGTATACATTAGTTGATGATTTATTTAATCCAGACGATTTTTCTGAATTTAGAAATGACCCTGAGAACATAAATGTATTGATGAAATTCTATAATGAAATACTGGGGAATGAAAAATTTAAGATTTTAAATGCCTTCGCCCAACCCATAGTAATAGATGAATTTAAAGGTGATAAGAGATTTTATTATGGCTCAGAGGAATTTATTAAAAGTATGAAAAAAGAAGATAGGATGATAAATGCCATTCAGCTTAATCAAAATGCTTTTGATAATTACAACTTGAATTTGAAAGAAGGGGAACTGCCTATATGGGAAACTATCTCTTATGAAAAAGATATAATACCTGTTTTGCTGGGAGCTGACTATAATGGAATATATGAGGTGGGCAATACTATTAACGCAGATTATTATAACAAAAGCTTTAAACTAGAGGTTGTAGGGATTTTAAAAAAAGATTCTAATATTAATTATAAAGGCAATCCTAAACTTGCTTTAGACAATTATATTGTAATACCATATCCTGAGAAATTATGGACAGTTGATGAAGATGACTTTATTTTTGAGTCTATTTTATATTTTGCAATGATTAATTGCGATATTGCAACCGCGCTTGATGAGGAGACTTTTATTCAGGAAATGAAAGAGATTGAGGCTAATATTGGTTTTAATAACTTTTTTATAGTAAATGCGGATGGTTCAAAGTTAACTAAGGATTTATTGGTAAATTAGAATATTTTTTCAAAAGATAGAATATTCCTAAGAGAGGATTGGTATATGATGAAGAAAAAAAATATGCGATTTATTATTTTAATAGCGATAATCATTTCGCAAGTAGTTTTTACATCTGATAAAATGGTTCGGGCTAATTCGAACGCTAATCTATCTTATGAAAACGCAATGCCATATAATTTGGTGATAACAGAGCTATATGCATCATGTATGCATAATTGGGTGAAAAGTCCTACTACACAGACATATCAAAAATACGAAAATGATGACTGGGTTACTTACCAAACTTTTGTTTTTAGATGTAAATTATGTGGATCTTACTTTTATCGTGACTTGAAAATAAATTAGACTTGAAGGGGCATTACGCTTGCAATAGCCATAATAAGTAAATTTAATACTTTATTTAAGGGGCTATCGGGAAATAGGTAGTTCTAAATAATGGGGAGACAGTGACTTGCAAGTCATTGTCTACCCACTAAATTTAAAAAAAGAAAAAACTGACTCCGGAAGTGATTGATGCCATTGATACCTTTTATACAAAATCTAACGAAATGATAAATAAAAATGGATATGCTGTAAAATATGTGACCTTGGAAATGCAAAGAAGTTCATCATTGAGGGGATGGACAAAGTTCGAAGTGTCATTAAACAGAATCGTAAGAGGAAACTGAGAAAGCATAAGAAGCTGTCTGTTAATAGAATCATAGAGATTGACAACTATTGGTTTACCACGCAAACGGTAGCGGTAAATATGGCAATGACGTAAGCGCAAAATAATTCGACGGATTGTGTTGCCCTAAAAATCATTCCATAATA
>JAUNHC010000067.1 GCA_030524175.1 Eubacteriales bacterium | reverse complement strand
ATGATCCTTACAAGCAGGCAGAAGGCGCAGCTAATGACCCATACAAACAGGCAGAAGGCGCAGCCGCTGAAGATGCTGACAAAGCCGGCGATTTTACTCCAAGTGAAGGTGCAAAATACACCGTTGCCACAACAGAGGACGGCTGGGTAAAGGTTGAGAATGAAGATGGTGAAACACTTGGTATATCCCCGAATTCCGGCGTAAAGCTTATTGAGGATGAAGGATATGCTTTCAAAGATTTGAACCAGAACGGTGAACTGGATCCGTATGAGGACTGGAGATTATCCAACGAAGAGCGTGCAGAAGATCTGGTAAACCAGATGAAGGGCTCCGAGATGGCTGCTGTTCTGACACATGGCGGCTGGGGCGACTTTACCACAGAACCTCTGGCAGAAGATGATGGTTCCTATACATATCTGATGTCCGGCGGACGCGGCGGCGTAACCCGTAACATCAATGAGGGCGGCGGCGCACATGCAAAATGGGCAAATGCCATCCAGGAGGTTGCTGAAAGCAGCTTCTACGGTATCCCGGCTATGATCTCCATCGACCCGGCTAATATTTCAGGACTGATCGAGACACTTTCTCTGGCATCTACTATGGATCCGGAACTGGCTGCTGAGGTTGGTAAAGAGACAGCGAAACAGTACCGTGCTTCCGGTGTTTCAGCTCTGCTCGGACCGCAGGTGGATATTTCTTCACCGGTTATGAACCGTGCAGGCGGTACTTATGGTGAGGACCCGCAGCTTACACTGGATATTGCAACTGCTTATGTTAACGCTATGCAGTCTACATATGATGAGAACAACGAAGACCTTGGCTGGGGCAATGAGTCCGTTTACTGCTTTACCAAACATTTCGGCGGCGCAGGATCTACCGAGGGCGGACGTGATGACCACAGCAATGCAGGCCGTTATTCAGTTTTCCCGGGAAACAATCTGGAAGCTCATCTGATCACTTATTTTGACGGCGTATTCAATCTGCCGGGCAAGACCGGTTCCTCCGGTATTATGACCCAGTATGCAATTAACGTAGATGCTGACGGCAACCCCATTGGCGGAGAGTGGGCAGGTGTTTACAATCCATACCTTAACAACATGCTGGATGAAGCAGGTTATGACAGCCTGAAGATTACAGACTGGGGTGTTTACCAGTTTGCTGGTGTATGGGGCGCAGAAAGTCTGGAAGAGCCTGACCGTATTGCTACAGGCTGGGAAAGAGGAGCAAATCTCCTTGGCGGTTACAGCGATGTAGAGAATGCTGTTGCAGCTTACGATATCCTCGTAGAGCGCGATGGACAGGAAGCAGCTGACGAAATTATGCGCAAGGCTACTTACCGTTATGTTGACACAATGATGAACCTGGAAATGTTCGATCAGCCGTACAGCGATTCTGCTTACGCTGACTCTATCGTTTTCAGTGATTCCGCAAAAGAGTATGGTCTGGAAACACAGAGACAGTCTGTTGTCATGATCAAAAATGACGGCACTATCAGTGCAGACGGTGCTGCTTCTGAGAAACCAACCGTTTATATTCCTTATGTATACAATACAGGATTCAGTGCAAGCTGGATGCAGGGTATTAACGAAGGTACTCCAAGCTGGACTCCGGGCATGGATCTGGATATTATGGGACAGTACTTTAACGTTGTTACCGATACATTAGGTGATCCTACCGGTGAAGCTGATGCAGACGGCAATGCTACTTATACTAAAGATGATATTACACGTGCTTCCGCAGAAGACATCGCTGCCTGCGATTATGTTCTGGCTGGTATGAGCGGTGCTTATGTAAACTCCTACAATGCGCTTATGACTGGTGCGTTCGGCGGAGAAGCAGCTCCGGAAGATGCAGAGGATGTATGGTATCCGCCGTCACTGCAGTACGGTGAGTATGTAGCTGAAACTGCACGTGAAGTTTCCATCTCCGGCAAGGTAGCTGAAGACGGAACAAAAGAAAACCGTTCTTACAAGGGTGTGAAAGCACACGAAGTTGCAAACTACGGCGATCTGGAAGCTCTCCAGTATGCTGCTGAAGCTGCAGGCGATGTTCCGGTGATCGTTTCCATGAAGATGGACCGCGGAATGGTTTGGAGCGAGGTTGAGCCTCTGGCTGATGTGATCCTTGTAAATTACAACAAACAGCGTGATGATGTAGTTGCTGAGATCATCCTTGGCAAGACTGAGCCAAACGGCCTGTTAGTATTCCAGCAGCCTGCTTCTATGGAAGCTGTTGAAGCACAGGTTGATGATGTTCCCCGCGATATGGAATGCTATAAGGATGCTGCTGGCAATACTTATGATTTCACATTCGGTATGAACTGGGCTGGTGTCATTGATGACGAGCGTACTGCTAAATATTCTGCAGAGCCTCTGACTAATATCCAGAAATTCGACTACGCTGCTTACGCAGAAGCTAATAAATAATTTTATCCGCAGTTTTCTCATGGCCCGGCAGAGAGTGTTCTGCCGGGCTTTTTAAAACATTAGTGATGTCTGTGTCACCAGACATGTCCGTTTTCCATGTAAATAACAATTCATGCAAAAACCTAACAATTTATGAAGGCAATCTGTCTTTAGGACGGATTTATGATACAATCTTTAAAGAAAATCACGAAGGCGCCGTTTTCCTGCGGCAGCGTGGAAATTTAAAGGAGGAGAAAAATGGTTGATTTTTTAGTTAAACTTTTGGGCCCGTTTTTTTACAGCCTGGGAGTTAGTGAAGCAGACCTGATTGCTTATATCACACAGCTTCAGGGCTATGTGTACGGAATCCTGGCCGCACTTGTCGTACTGATCTTAGTACTGATCCTTGCGTCCAAGGCAAAAAAAGGATTCAAACATGTGATCCGTTGGGAAGCAGTGATGGCATTCTTTGCTGCAATTTTGATCATGGTAAATGCAATCTGCTATGGACCTATGTATTCAAACGTATCCGGATTTTTGAATGCATCCAAGGCTGAATTCTCAGAAGAGACGATTGCTAACAGCAAAGAGGTTATCGAAAAAATAGGAGACGAAGGTATCGTACTGGTGAAAAATGAAGGCCTTCTGCCTTTATCTCCTGATGTTAAAAACCTGAATGTATTTGGGTGGGATTCCACTTGTCCTGTATTTGGCGGAACAGGTTCTGCAGGTTCCAGTGCCAATGCCGCAGGTGCTGTAGGTATTTTACAGTCCCTTCAGGATGCAGGCTTTGCAACCAATGAGACACTTTCCAAAATGTATACAGATTACTTTAATGCCCGCCCTGAAATCTCTATGGCATCTCAGGACTGGTCTCTTCCGGAGCCTAACCAGAGCTATTATACAGATGAACTGATGGCAGAGGCAAAAGAGTTCTCTGATACAGCAGTTGTGGTTATCGGCCGTCCGGGCGGTGAAGGTGCCGACCTTCCCACTGATATGAATGCAGTGATCAACGGTACATATAACCAGGGTCTTGAGACCTCCGTTGCTCCGGCTAACTGGCGTTATATGAACGCATACTATACAAACAACGGCGATTACGCTGACTTTGAGCCTGGAGAATCTTATCTGGAGCTTTCTGTTACTGAGGAACAGATGGTAGAGAAGGTTTGCTCTGAGTTTGATAATGTCATTGTGATCATCAACGCAAATAATGCTATGGAGCTTGGATGGGTGGATGAATACGAGCAGATCAGCTCTGTTCTGTTGGCACCCGGAGCCGGTTCCACCGGATTTTCCGCACTGGGCCGTATTCTTAACGGTACAGTAAATCCATCTGCCAAGACAGTTGACACCTATGTAAAAGACCTGATGATGACACCTTATATCAATAATATCGGAAATCTGTCTTACAATAACGTAGAGGATCTGAAACAGCAGGCTTTGGCAGCAGATGCCTCCTATAAAGGAAATGTATCATTTGTAAACTATGCGGAAGGTATCTATGTAGGTTATAAATTCTATGAGACAGCTGCCGATGAAGGGCTTCTTGTGAATTATGAAGACATGGTACAGTATCCCTTTGGCTATGGTTTAAGCTACACCACCTTTGAAAAGACAATGGAAAACTTCAAAGATAACGGTGATGCGGTTTCCTTTGATGTTGTGGTAAACAACACAGGTGATGTTGCCGGCAAGGATGTGGTTGAAATTTACTACACACCGCCATATAACAACGGTGGAATTGAAAAAGCTTCTGTAAATCTTGTACAGTTCGAGAAAACAGACGTGATCGAGCCGGGTAAATCCCAGACAGTTTCCTTCGAAATTGCCAAGGAAGATATGGCTTCTTATGATTCCCAGGGAATCAAGGTTGAAGGCGGCGGATATATCCTGGAGGCCGGAGACTATACAATTTCTGTTCGTTCTGATTCTCATACTGTAGTTGCCGAAGAGACATTTACAGTGGACGCTGATATTGACTACAGCACAGAAGGACGTTCTACAGATAAGACTGTAGCTACCAACCAGTTTGAGGATTATGCCCGCGGAGACTTCGTACAGCTCTCCCGTGCAGACCAGTTCGCAAACTTCAGGGAGGCATGCGGAGAACTGAAAGAAGAACAGTTTGTGATGTCAGATGAACTGCGTGCAGCTGTTGAAGAGAATACCTTTGGTATTTATGACGGAACTAAGTATAACAACGATGAAGATGAAATGCCTACCCTGGGGGCAGACAATGGCCTTACACTCTTTGACTTGAAGGGTGCAGCCTATGATGATGCCAAATGGGATGAACTGCTGGATCAGCTTTCCTTTGAAGACATGGCTGCCATGATCAATGTAGGCGGATGGCAGACAACCCAGATTGATTCTGTAGGTAAGATCGCCACCTCTGACTGTGACGGACCTGCAGGCCTTAATAACTTTGTTACCCAGGCATATGGTACTCCTTATCCTACAGAAGTATTACTGGCTCAGTGCTGGAATAAACAGCTTGCATATGAAGCAGGACAGGCTATGGGACAGGAATTTGCAGACGTAGAGAATTATGGCTGGTATGGTCCGGCTATGAACACACACCGCTCTGCATTTGCAGGACGTAACTTCGAGTATTATTCAGAAGACGGTGTGCTTGCTGGATATCTTGCAATGAATCAGGTTAACGGAGCTGCAGAAAAGGGTGTATATGCTTACATTAAACACTTTGCAGTCAACGACCAGGAGTGTAACCGTGAAGCCTTCCTGCTGACCTTTGCGTCTGAACAGGCTATCCGTGAGATTTATCTGAAGCCGTTTGAACTTTGTGTTAAGGGCTTTGAAGGAACAGCACAGGCTTGTATGTCTTCTTACAACTTCCTTGGTCCGGTGCCAAGCTGTGCCAACCCGAACCTGCTGAAGACCGTTCTCAGAGATGAGTGGGGATTCAATGGTATGGTGATCAGTGACTATGACGGTTCTTATGGATTTATGATTTCTGATAATTCTATGAGAAACGGAAATGACCTGATGCTGGGTTATGCAAATGCTGCATCCAACCAGTTTACAGACCAGAGCGCAACTGCTTTACTGGCAATGCGTCAGTCCTGTAAGAACATTATGTACACCATCGTAAACAGCGGTGCTTATGCAGGCAGTGAGAATCCTGTCGGCGGTATGTCTAATATGGATAAACTTTTCCTGAAAGTCAATGTGATCGGCGGCATCGTGATCGGCGGTATTGCACTGCTTGTCATTGTACGCTATATACTGAAGAAAAAGAAAGCTTCCAAAGCTTCTGCTGAGTAAGTTCTCAGATGAAATAAAATCCTTAATATATTTTAACTTGTGAGGCAGCCGATGCTGCCTCACATTTTTTTTCGTTATTAAAGGCGTTTAAGGCGAAATTCCTGAAATTTTTCTGAATAACTGGACTTGAACCTATGTGTTACGTTATAATAATAAGGTTTAAAGGGAAACCTATTGTATTGACATGTTCATATTCAGCAATGCCGGGTTAAACATGAACATGTCAGTACATTAGAGAAATGCTGATGTAACTGTTCAGTACAGGACTGTGCATTTACTGCACAGTCCGTGCGAAAACGTTGAACAGCCAAAAGCAAGCCCCATCGCCAAAGGCGATTTTCATGGGCTTGCGGCGTAACTGTTCATGGTTTTGAACAGTTACATGCTGATAAAGATAAGAGGGATCATGTGAGTAAAAGGGAAGATTATAAACGATTTATAGTATTCTGTCTGGCCAGTCTGGTAATCCTGGCTCAGGCGGCGGTATTCGCATATGTATGGTACGATTATTACAGGGAGCTGATTTTTGAGCCTTTCTGGAGGAAAGGTAACTGGGTGCTCATTGCGATCTATGCTTTGATTGACACGCTTTTTTCCAGACTGTACGGCGGTCTGAAGGTGGGATATCTGAAGCGGATCGATGTGTTTTATTCCCTGACCCTTGCCACTATCTGTACTAATATTGTAATGTATTTTCAGATCACGCTGATCAACCGTTGGTTCCTGCCGCCCTGGCCTATGCTGGAGATGACAGGAGTGCAGCTTGCTATTATTGTGATCTGGACATTCGGCTCACGGTATATTTATTCCAGACTTTACCGGGCCAGGAGACTTCTGGTAATTTACGGTGAGCGGGATCCCGGAGAGCTTATCCAGAAGATGAACTCCCGCCGTGACAAGTATGATATCAGTGGTAAAGTAAATGTGGAGGTGGGTGAGAAAGTCATTCACAGGATGATGCGTGATTATGAAGGGGTAATTATCTGGGATCTTCCGTCTTCTGTGAGAAACCGTTATCTGAAATACTGCTTTGCCCATTCTATCCGGTGTTATATGAGCCCCAAGATTTCCGATATCATACTGATTGGAAGCGACCGCATCCACCTGTTTGACACGCCTCTTCTGATGTCCAGGAATATGGGGCTGTCTGTGGAGCAGCGGGCCGGAAAGAGACTTCTGGATATCGTAGTATCAGGCTTAGGGATCGTGGTGTTTTCACCGCTGATGCTGATCATTGCCATATTGGTGAAGGTATATGACAGAGGCCCTGTGTTCTATTTCCAGGACAGGCTTACCATCAAGGGAAAGCCTTTCCGGATATGTAAATTCCGCAGTATGTGTGTGGACTCAGAGAAACACGGTGCGCGTCTTGCTTCCAAGAATGATTCAAGGATCACTCCTGTGGGAAAGGTACTGCGTAATCTGCATCTGGATGAACTGCCTCAGCTTTTCAATGTGTTTATAGGGGATATGGCCCTTGTAGGGCCAAGGCCTGAGCGCAAAAGCATTATGAAGGACTACCAGAAGGAAATCCCGGAGTTTTATTACAGGCTGAAAGTAAAGGCCGGACTTACAGGGTACGCCCAGGTTTACGGAAAATATAATACAACTCCCTATGATAAGCTTAAGCTGGATTTATTCTATATAGAGAATTATTCCATCCTTCTGGATATAAAGCTTTTGTTCATGACCGTGAAAATATTCTTCCAGAAGGAAGTTTCTGAAGGGGTGGATGACACCCAGGTAAACGCCTTGAAAGATATATCTGCAGGGGATAAGGTTTTTTCAGAAGAGGAAGATGACAGCACAGAACTGTAGACTGAGAAATGAAGAAGCCGGAGGGTACAGTATGCAAAAAAGTTTAAGAGATTTGCAGCTCGTTGAGCTAGAGATATTAAAGGAATTTTTGCGGATCTGCAATAAATATCATCTGCGTTACTATGCTCTTGGGGGCACGCTTCTGGGAGCTGTACGCCATAAAGGGTTTATCCCCTGGGACGATGATGTGGATGTGGGTATGCCAAGGACTGATTTTATCCGGTTTGAAGAAATTGTACAAAAAGAGCTGCCTGAATTTATGCATTATTACAGTTATAAAACTGTGCCGGATTATCCTTACTATGTCCCCCGCATGACGGACGGGAGAGTAAAGGTGGTGGATGATTCAGCAGCAGTTTCTTCAGAGAAGGAAGCCTGGATCGATATTTTTCCCCTGGACGGGATGCCGGGAGGGAAATACAGGCGTAAGCTGCATTGTTTCCGGCTCTTGTGTGCCAGAGTGCGTATGAATTATTCTAAGTTTTCCACAAATATTAATTTGAAGAAAGAAGACAGGCCCTTTTATGAACGGGTACTGATCGGGGCAGGGCGCATCCTGCCTGTGGAAAAGCTTTTTAAAACAAGCCGTGAGTTAAGACGGCTGGATAAGCTGATGCAGAAATATCCATATGACAGTTCGCCTTACCTGGTGAATTTTATGGGTATTCATAAGCTAAAGGAAATGTTCCACAAGAAATATTACGGCAAAGGGGCATGGTATGATTTCGAAGACATCCGGCTCAGAGGACCGAAGGATTATGACCATGTTCTGAGGCAGATGTACGGAGAATACTGGAACCCGCCGGATAAGCAGGAGATGAATCATCATAATACACGGATTAAGGAGTGACCTATGATACCGTCAGCGGAAGAAGGATACTCTGTTTTGATGGCAGTGTATCGGGGGGAAAACCCTGAATTTTTCAGACAGAGCATATATAGTATGGTGAATCAGACCCTTGAGCCTTCAGACTTTGTTCTGGTGTGCGATGGTCCCTTGAACAGCCGTCTGGAAGAAGTGATAAGAGAAGCAGAGATGCTGCTTGGTTCAAGGCTTCAATGTGTCCGCCTGCCTGAGAATAAGGGGCTTGGAAATGCCCTCCGTGAAGGCGTGCCCCGCTGTAAATGTCCGGTGATCGCCAGGATGGACAGTGACGATATCAGCCGTCCTTACAGGTGTGAACGGCAGATCAAGGTTTTGCAAAGGGGTGATTACGCTGTTGTTGGCGGGAGTCTTCAGGAATTCAGGGAGAATCCCGGGGATACCCCTAAGCTCAGAGTGCTGCCGGAGATGCCTGAAGAGATTGCAAAGTTTTCAAAGAAGAGAAATCCCTTCAACCATCCCTGCGTAATGTACAAGAAGGAAGCTGTCCTGAAATCCGGGAATTATATAGATTTCCCCGGATTTGAGGACTATTGTCTTTGGGTAAGGATGCTGAAGCGGGGATACAAAGGTTATAATCTGCCGGAGATTGTTCTGGACATGCGTGTGGGCAACGGTATGTACGCACGCCGGGGCGGAGTCAACTACATGAAGGCCATCATTAATTTCCAAAAGTTTTTGAGAGATGAAAAAATGATCAGTACAGGAACCTTTTTATGCAATTGTACTGTCCGTTCTTTGGTGGGACTTGTCCCAAGCGGACTTAGGGAGAAGATTTACAAGGTGTTTTTACGTAAGAAGTGGCAGTAAGGAGAGTTTAAAATGGGAACTTTGTCAGGTATGGTTAAGAAAATCATTAATTTATCGCCGGCGGTGAAGGAATTGTCCATTCATCTCTATGACTGGTACTGTCACACCATCTACCGCCGATATGCCCGCCGGTATCCGGTAGATTCCAAAACAGTTGTATTCGAATCATTTTTGGGAGGTAAATACGCCTGCAGCCCTAAAGCCATCTATGAAGCTATGTGTACGGATCCTCTATACAATGACTATAAGAAAGTATGGTGTTTCAAGAATCCGGAGAAGTACCGGTATCTGGAACAGGATCCCCAAACAGTTCTTGTTAAATACCGTTCAGATGAATACTATAAATATTATGCCCAGGCAGGATACTGGATCACCAATTATCTGCCTACCTATGGGATTGAGAAACGGGAAGGACAGGTTTATGTACAGTGCTGGCACGGAACACCTTTAAAGAAAATCGGCTGTGATGTACTGCGGAGCAGCCTGCCTGCCGCTGAGCGCAGGCGTACGGAAGCGGAATATGAAAAGGAAGGACAAAGGATTGATTTTCTGCCTTCCCAGTCTCCTTTTTATTCAGAGAAGATCAGGAGTGCATTCCGTCTGGGTCCCCAGGCCCGTATTCTGGAAGTAGGTTATCCCAGAAATGATGCATTGTTTGCCTGTGAAGAGGAGAAACACAGAAATTTGCGGGATAAGCTGAAGCTTCCCCGTGACATGAAAGTAATCCTGTATGCTCCTACTTGGAGGGATAACCAGCATACAGTGGGAACAGGATATACCTATGAGTTGGGGATAGACTTTGATAAGCTGAAAACAGCGTTGGAAAAGGAGTGTATCATTTTATTCCGGGCCCATTACCTTATCAGCAACAGCTTTGATTTTGAGAAATACGAAGGATTTGTCAGGAATGTTTCAGAGTACGATGATATCAATGATCTGTATCTTGTATCGGACTTGCTGGTAACAGATTATTCCAGTGTGTTTTTTGACTATGGAAATCTCAGGCGTCCCATGCTGTTCTACATGTATGATTATGAGGAGTATAAGGATCAGTTAAGAGATTTTTATTTCGAGATAGATGAGCTTCCTGGTCCTGTGATCAGGGAGAAAAGGGATATTTCCAGGGATATTATGGAATTGCTGCAGAATTTTTCTTACAATGAGAAGTATAAGGCGTTTAACCGGAAATTTAATCCGTATTCCAATGTGTGCAGTGCCAGACTGCTGAAGGAGATCATAAAGCAGTGAGGCGGGAAAGGGAAGGAATGTTGTGAACCTTAAGGCAACCCTGAAATTGGGAAAAAGTTTATTTAAGAATTCCTATTATGTGAAATGCAGAGAGAAGAAGCCGGTAAATCCCCGGCTTATCCTTTTGGAGTCAAAAAAGGGAGCGGATGTGGGCGGAAATATATTGCGTCTTGCCCTGGAGCTGGCAGAGCAATATCCTGATCATAAGGTTTATCTGGCTATGGAGAAGAGGCTTGAGTCGCAGGCGTCCCGCAAACTTGCTCTCCGGGGAGGGGAAGAAGTAAAACTGGTGGAGTATTACAGCTTCCAATACTTTGAACTCCTGGCTACCGCAGGCTATCTTGTGACAGACACCGGGTTCTGCCGCCAATTTATAAAGAGGCCGGGACAGATATATATGAATACCTGGCATGGAACTTCCTTTAAAAAACTGGGGAAAGATATACCTGCTGCTGTTTATGCCATCGGCAATATACAGCGCAATTTTCTGATGACGGATTACCTGGTGTCTCCCAGCAGCTATGCGATTGAGCGTTTAAAGGAGGCTTACAGCCTGGGAAATCTTTACCAAGGAACCTATGTTTATGCCGGTTATCCCCGGAATCAGGTGTTTTATAACGAGAAGCTGAGGAAGCCTTCCCAGGAAAAATGTAAGAAAAAGTACGAGAGGATATATTGCTATATGCCTACCTGGCGGGGAACCGTGGCAGATAACTGTACCGGGGAGACACGGGAGAAGCAGGCAAAGGTGATAAAAGGCTATCTGGATCGTCTGGATCAGGAGCTGAATGAGAAAGAAGTTCTGTTTGTACGTCTTCACCCTTTTGTGGGCAGTCTTATAGACTACAGAGAATACCGTCACATTGAAGAAATAGAAGGGGAGGATGACCCATATGAGATTTTGGAGGCAGCAGACTGTCTCATAACGGATTATTCCAGCGTTTTTTTTGATTATGCAAACCGCAGAGACGGAAAAATCATATTATTTCTTTATGACCGCAAGGACTTTCAGGAGGAACGGGATTTTTACCTGAAGCCCGAGGAGCTGCCCTTCCCTGTGACTGAGACAGCGGAAGAGTTGATAAAAGAGCTGAGGAGCCCGAAAGGATATGATGATACTGCTTTCAGGGCAGAATATTGTCCTTTTGACGGCCCGGATGCAGCCCGGATCCTTTGCCGCCTTCTGATAGAAGGGAAGGAATCGGAGGGGCTTCGCCTGGAGAAGGCCAGAGGCAATGGGAAGAAGAATCTTCTCTTTTATGTGGGAAGTCTGAAGCGCAACGGTCTTACTACTTCCTATCTGAATTTAATGGAGAATATTGATCGGTCCGGTTACAATTATTATGCTGCCTTTCAGGAAGAATACCTTGAGAAGTGTCCGTCCCGCACAGACCTTCTGCCTGATTTTGTTCACCCTGTGCCTATGTCAAAGGGATGGTTCCTTACTTTTGGGGAAGCTTTTGCAAGTATTTTCTACTATTATCTGAAGCTGGATCTGCCGCTGGCGAGAAAATATCTGAAGAGATTCTATAAAAGAGAATATGACAGGAATTTTGGTTTCGGTAAGTTCGACTGGTGCATACATTTCAGCGGTTACGAGAAGAAGGTGATCAGTCTGTTTCAGGAAGCGCCGGGAAAGAGAGCAATTTTTGTCCACAATGATATGCTGATGGAGGCTAAGACTCGGGGAAACCAGCATCTCCCCACACTCCAGGAAGCTTACTGCCAATATGACGTGGTAGCGGCTGTATCAGAGGATATTTATGACCGGACTTTACTTATCAGCGGAAAAGAGGAGAATCTCCATGTGGTGCATAACTGCCATGCTTACAGACAGGTGCAGGAAAAAGCAGAGCAGGCTTTGGTATTCGACGAAACTACACGATGTACCTGCAGCAAGGAGGAATTAGAGGAAATAATGAAAGGTCCTATGAAAAAGTTTATTACCATAGGACGCTTTTCTCCTGAGAAAGGACATGAGATGCTCTTGCAAGCCTTTTCCCTTTATCAAAAAGATTTTCCTGACAGTGTGTTGATCATCATCGGCGGCGGTGGAAATCTTTACGAAAATACTGCGGAGACTGTGGAAAAACTTGGATTAAAGAAGAACGTGATACTGGTAAGATCAATCCAGAATCCCATGCCGGTGTTGAAGGCGTGTGACTTGTTCATCCTGTCTTCTCTTTACGAGGGACTGGGCTTGGTTCTTCTGGAAGCAGATACTCTAGGTTTGCCGGTAATTTCCACAGACGTTACCGGACCCCGCGGTTTCATGAGAGAACACGGCGGGTATTTGGTTCCGCCCACAGCGGAGGGACTGTATCAGGGAATGAAGGCTTTTGACAGAGGGGAAGTTCCGGTATTACATGTGGATTATGAGGATTACAATAAAAAGGCAGTACGGGAATTTACAGAACTATTATAAGAAAAAGCGTATTGGTTTATGGTTCTGAACACTTACAAAAAAGCTTAGGCCGCAAGTCCCTGGCAGGGACTGCATCCTAAGCTTGATTTTATATACGGGGAAAGAATTCCATTTTGTTTCATACTAAGAAAGGAACTTTTTTGTTCTCTGGAAAGTGACTAATTTTTCTCCATAAATTCTACATATTCGGCGAGTACCTCTTTTGGTTCGCCGATTTTCTTTATCGTGCCGTCGTGCATCCACATGACAGTGTCGCAAAGTTCTTCCAGGGTGCTGAGACTGTGGGACACAATGACAACGGTCCGGTCTCTGTGGGAAATAAGACTCTTCATTTTATTATAGCTTTTTTTCTTGAACTTTTGATCTCCTACACTTAGAACCTCATCAATGAGCATGATGTCTGTTTCCAGAATGGCAGTGATGGAGAAGGCAAGCTTAGAGTACATACCGCTGGAGTAGGTACGCACAGGCATGTCAATAAATTTACCTAAGCCGGCGAAATCAATGATCTCCTGCTCTTTTTCCCGTACCTGAGCCTCGGTGAAGCCCAGAAGCATTCCTGAGAGGATGATGTTTTCCCGGCCTGACATTTCGCGCTGGAAGCCTACACCGATGGAAAGCAGTGAAATACTATGGCCTTTCAGGTCGATCACACCGGAGTCAGGGGAAAAGATTCCGGCCAGGGCGTTCAGTGTTGTGGACTTTCCACTGCCGTTCTTTCCGATAATGCCAAGGATCTCTCCTTCCCGGACATAGAAGGATATTCCCTTCACAGCCACGAAATCTTCCGGTTTCTGCCGCTGGAGCTTTAAAAGGTTTCTTTTTATAGATGTTTTTTTCAGGTTTTTATAACTGATCACCAGGTCAGTGACCTCAATTGCATGTTTTTCTTCCATATTAAATCACCTTCACGTAACTGTTTTCATTCTTGTAAATCTTGCGGATACCCAGGGCCGAGATAGCAAGGCCTACGAAAAACCACAGGAGCAAAAGCTTCCGATGAGGTATTTTGCCGTATAGCAGGCAGTCACGCATGGATGAGAGTAAGAACGCTATGGGGTTACATTTGCATATAATGGCGTTATACGGTGCATCCAGACGGGTCATGATATTCCAGAAAATACCTGTCATATAAAAAACAAGACGCAGGGCTATGTTAACTACATTTGTCAGGTCTTCCACAAAGACTCCGTAGTGGAGCAAAAAGCAGCCAAAACCAAAAACAATAAGAACTAAAGTCATTAAAATGGGAATGGAGTAAATTACATTAATGGTTAACGGTACTTTCCATATAAACAGCATTCCCACAATAATTAGAATAGAGATAAACATTTTAAAGCCGTTTACCCCCATTTTCACAAGCAAAAGGATGTATTTCGGCAGGTAAACTTTTGAAACGATGGGCTTATTCTGCTTCACAATACGTACGCTCTGAAGCATGGTTTTGTTAAAAAAGTCCCACATGGTAATGCCGATGAAGATAAAAACAGGAAAATACTGTTCCTTCTGTTTGAAGACTTCACCGAAAATAAATGAATAGATCAGCATGAAACATAGAGGCTCGAGAATCCACCAGAGCCAGTTCAGGTAGGAATTGGCCACTTCAGATTTCAACTGGGCTTTGGAAGAATATATGGCGTATTTCCAATATTTCTTCATATCCCCTTTAAATTTCTTGAACATGATATTATCCGCTCCTATACTTTTGTATCAAAGAGTAACAGCTCAGGCAGGCCTGAACTGTTACGTTAAAGAATCCTTACCATAATACACTAAGCGTCAGAGATTGACAAGGGAAAAAATCTGTTCCATTTATTGATACTGCGGGAATACCCTTACTCTGCGCGGCACGCAGACCGTCAACAGTATTCCGGGAACAGATCAGCAGGATTCTTTTATTTGTGCAGATCTTCCTTGATCTGGGTTGTGGAGATTTCAGGAGTGCGCGGGAGATAGATCACCTCGCAGTAGTCCTTGAGAAAATCAAATTTCCCGGCCCAGTCATCCCCCATCACGAAGGTGTCCACGTGATATTCCTTCACATCTGAAATTTTCTGTTCCCAGCTCTCCTCAGGGATCACAAGATCCACATATCGGATGGACTCCAGAAGATGCTTCCGCTCTTCATAGGAAAAATAACATTTTTTATGCTTTTGATTCCAGTTGAATTCATCTGTGGACAATGCCACTATCAGGTAATCTCCGTTTTTCTTAGCACGCTGCAAAAGATTTATATGACCGTAATGCAGCAGGTCAAAAGTACCGTAAGTTATCACTCGTTTCATAAATAGGAAATCCTTTCTCGTAGTTCCTGAAGAAACTGCTTGATCTAAAGCTCAAGCGGCGGCAATTAACGCCTCGCTCTACGGCTCGCCGTTAATCTTGATTATAGCATATTTTACGTAATTGTGACAGAAATTAATAAAAATGCCAGGAATTTTCACTTCCACTTCACTTCTAAATTGTAACAGCTCGGAGAAGTTTGAACGGTTATGAATCTAATGCACTGAAATTCGCCAGCGATAAAGGGATGGATGTTTTCGTACAGTCTGTGCAGTAAATATACAAATTTGTCTGAACTATTATTTTTAATCAGTGTACATTTCGATATATTTTATGGATATGTCTGCTAACGTAATATTTACAATTATAAATGTCAATTGCCCCATTTATTGTTCACAGAATTATTCCCCAAATGCTTATAAACTTTTCTTTGTTCTTAATTTTATAGTTTACAAAATATTAATATTTAACCTCCCTATATTATGCGACAGTAGAAAGGAGGGAGTGATATGGATCTGACAAAATTATTGGAATTTGTTGATGTAATACCCTTTCGGTATCTGCATTTGCACAATTTATGCACTAAAAGAGGCTAAAATTATAGTTAATAAAAAATGGCTTCCTTTGGGATGTATGGTTTTGGGAACCGCTATTAATGTACTGTATCATAAGGATTTAACGTTTTCTATATTACTGGGAGGTATGATATCAGGACTGCTGAGTGAAAGATTATGCGGTGCGTTTAAAAAATTTTTAAATAATAAAAATTCTAATCGTTAAAATTAACCCAATTACGGATAAGCATTTACTAATATCTTATCTCAATTAAAAGTTTTGGTTACAAAAAGTCCATACAGATGCCTACTTCAATGTTAAGGAGGTATTATTATGGGTGAGATACAAGAGGCGGTTAAACGCCTTAAAAACGGAGATGAGAAGGCTGTAGAATCCATTTATTTAAAGATGTGTCCGCTAATATATAAATTAGCTCGTAATACACACTTTATGGAACAGGATGATGCAGTACAGGAACTGTCGCTAAAGCTTATCCAATTAATAAGTAAATTGGACGAAGAAAGAAGTGAAGGAGAGAGCGTTGTATTTATTTGGAAATCCCTGACAAAACATTTAAGCAAACTTGCCTATAAATATGGTCCCAATAGTGACAACAAAATAAATATTGATAAGGTTCAATTGGAAACATCCACATGCAATTGTGAATTGGATAGTTTGATTTTTAAGGTGGATTTTTCAAATTATCTGAAGCATGTTAGGAAAACCAATCCTAAATATGCGGAAATATTGAAACTGTCAATATTTGAAGGGATATCAGATCAAGAAATAGGCCGTAAACTTAATTTCACAAGACAGTATGTACATAGAATCAGGATAATGCTTTTAAAAAAATATATTGAAATGGAGAGGATAGTATGAGTGATTTATTTTTGATTGCAGGACACGGTGAAGGGGATCCGGGTGCATGTAGTATATGGGGAAAAGAAGCAGACTATACAAGAGAACTTGTTAATTTAATAAAAGATAAAATAGGAGATAGACTTTCAGTAACGGTTTATGATACCGATAAAAATTGTTATGAACAGTCCAAAAAAGGAAACGTACCGAATTACTCAAAGCACAAGTTTACTCTAGAAGTACATTTTAATGCAAAGACAAAACCCGATTTAGCAGGGGACGGTTATTATACTGGTGTCGGTGGTTATTATCATCCGCAAAATCCCGGTAGAGATATCGCTGATAAGATTGTGGATGGCATAGCTGCTTTAGATTTCAAAATATGGTTAAAAGACACAAGCACCGGTTTGCTCAATTTAAACAATGCTCAACGACAAAATGCCAAGTATTTTCTTTTGGAAACCGCATTTATTGACGATGGTGATGATATGCGTTGGTATAATGGGCATAAAGAGACTGTAGCCGCTTGTATCGCATCAGTATTAGTAAATGAACTGGGGGACAAAAAGGTCAAGTATTATGTCCGCAAAGAATTTTCAAAAGGATATAGTGCCGAAAATCAAGCAGGTGCATTTAATTCATTAGAGAATGCTCTCAACTGCGCTATGAAATATAAGGGGTTTTCCGTGTTTGATGATAATGGAAATATTATTACGAAAAAACAGGCATAGAAATTTTTAAAATTTTTAAATTTTAGTTTACAAAACTCCTTAAAATAGGAACCTTATATATTGAATTTGCAAATTCAAAAAAATTAAAGGAGGCAAAAATTATGCCAGGAACATTTAATGGAACAACTTTAACAATTTCAGCTACACCAGTGGACGGTGCCAAAATTCCCGACAATAATGCAACAAATGTAGCGGGAATTGCAATTGTAGGATCGGATATGTATTGTGTAAAAACGACAGGCCTTAAATCCACTTTGTACAAAACAGCGAACTATGCTTCAAGTTCAGCAACCGCAGCCACAGTAAAACAAGGTTTGAATTGGTTTGCTCTGGGTCTGACCAAGATTGGTAATTACCTGTATATGCTTGCGGAGGATCACAAAGGATACGGTGGTTCCACAACTATTGTGAAACTTGATACTGCTGGTAATCAGCTCGGAACACATAGTATCAAAAGCATTTGTCCAAATGGTGCACTAGGGATTACTGCCGCAGATGGGACAAGCGAGAAGTTTATTATTATGCATTATGCAACCGGTAGTTCTGCTGGTACATTGACCTTCAGTGTTGTAAGCTGGGGAAAATCCAGTGCAGAAAAAAAATTCACAGTCACTAACTCAGGGTATGGTTATACTACGCAGTTACAGGATATATACTATCACACTTCCTTCGGTTTATTTATCCTGACAAATAACACCTTTTCAACACTGCAGAACCGTATACTGGTGGTTGACTATCAGAATACTGACAGTTCTGGAAAGAAATATGTTCCAAGCGCGGTTATTAATGTGAATAAAACGGGTGCTTTCAACCAGTATAATTTAGAATCAATATGTATGAAAGCCAACCATCTTGTCCTTGCATCTAACGTTGTAACCAGTGCAGGAGTTGCAGAAGATAAGTTTTCTGTATTGGAGGGCATTACATATGCCGGAAAAACATATACTTTTGCCTGTGGTTTCAAGTTCGGAGCTAAGGTACCTACTAAAGTAGACCCTAACTATTCAACATCAAACCTTGGGTGCATAAGCTTTAATAACGAAAATGTACCGTACTTTGTAAAGCAAGACAATACCTCAATTGCTGTCCTTGGTCATTGCGCGAATTACATGGATACAAGCGCAAAAGTGACTCACGTTAAAACTTTTACCGGCAATAAATTAGGTCATGCCAATGGTATGAGTTACTTTAATTCGACCTTCTATATTGTAGCAGGAGACACCAAGGTTGTTGCCCTTAACAACTCGGGTACAGAGGTAATGACATATACAGTATCCCCTAGTGATACAAGTAAAAAACTGCAGCTTAAAGCAATTAACTATTTTTACGAAGCAAATACTGCTTTATTACTGTCCGTTGTTAATGAAAAACTGGAACTTTATAAGTGTGCATTTGGGGGAAGTGCAAATGTAAATGCTACTTATCTCGGTACGTTAGTTAATGCTGGACAGCCAACGTCCCAGGACATTTTTTATCATAAGAGCTTAGGACTTTTTGTTGCGACTAGTAATCCTCATAACGTCAGCGGACATGATGAAAAAATCACAACAAAAAATACCTTATTGCATTATAATCTGAATAAGCTCACTACAACCACCGCTTTACATCCGGATTTTGGATTTGTTACAGATATACCCGATAAAGACGCACAGGGGCGAACTTATAATAGTTTTGAATTGGAATCAGTAGCATTGGATGGAAATAATAAAATGACCGCCGTATTTAATGGAAATGTCAAGACCAGTAGCTCAACCGGATTGGCATCCACAGATGGATTTTTCCAGTACAATACGCTAGATTTTATTATCAAGTAATTGATTTAATATGTTATTGGTTGTATAATAATTTAAAACAGGTATTTTTTATGAACTAATGGTGTTTTCTTCATAAGCGATTTTCGCGGACGAAATACAATATGTCTCATATTCCTATTGAAACGGGCTTCTATATAACAAGGGGTCCGTTTCGTGATAAATACCTGGTATACTGAAAGACTGGCTTGTATCGGTTATCTCTGTCTGACAGAAGAGAGGAGTTTTATATGCTTGTAAAAAAATTAAAAAGGTTACTGTTAGTTACATTATCGTGTATTATGATTTCCGTACCTGTATCGGCCGCGGCAATGACGGATATTCAGTTCACTGCTGAAAATGATAATGATTATCAACATTTGGAAATTTCAGCGAGCCGCGTATACAGAGATTATCCAATTGGCGAGTACAAGAAGGTAACACTTCTTCCTTCTGTTACACAGGTAGAATCTGACTGTTTTGCCAATAAGTTGTATGTAGAAGAGATTAGATGGATGGCTTCGGTAGATTCTGTTCCGTCTTTCGCTTTTAGCATGTGCCCAAAGCTTAGGAAGGTAACAATTTCTAATAATGTAAAAAAAATTGGTGCGAGTGCATTTTCATTTAATAGTGCTTTGGCTAGTGTTGTCCTTCCCAATAACCTTCAAAGTATAGGGCAATTCGCATTTGCCCACTGTGAAAATTTAAAAACTCTATATGTACCTGAAACAGTCACCCAAATTGACTTTGAGGCATTCAAAAACTGTGATTCTTTGACAGTTCATGGCAAGAAGAATTCATATGCGTATTATTATTGTAAAATGAATGGTATTCCCTTTGTAAGTGAAGGTACTGCATCAAAACCGGCAACAGACCGTCCATATATAAAATCTGTGAGTTGTAAGTTGGTAAACAAACAGGTTTATAGTACGATTGCTTTAAACGGAAAAATAAAGAACGCAGATGGATATCAATACCAGATTTACAATGGTGTTAAGGTTTTCCTTAGCAAAAACTCCACTGAAACCTCCTATACATTTAAGAAAGTACCATGTGATTTGTTATTTGCTAGAGTGCGTTCCTACAATGTCCAGAACGGTAAAAAAATTTACAGTAAATGGTCTAACGATATGCGATTGGTCTTCCCTACCATAAAATTAGACAACATAAAATTGATAAGAGCTACTGGGGGAACGAAAAAAGTAACAGCACAGTTTAGTAAATTGAAATACAGTGATGGTTTTGATTGTGTACTCAAAAATTCAGATTCGGGAGAGAAAATCATATTAAAAAACCAAAAGAGAAATACAGTTACATTTAAGAATGTGGAGCCAGGGATATATTATCTGAGTGCGCATGCTTATACGAAGATAAATGGTATTAAGCAGTTTGGCATATGGTCAGAGAGTAAAAAAGTTGTCGTTAAATAAGATGTTTGGATTAAATATAAATAGTTAAATAAAAATATCCGGTTATTCTTTATTCGTAAAGATTTTCCGGATATTTTTATATGTGTCGATAATACGTTCTTAACCATAATCTAGATAGTATCATTATACATTATTAATCAGACGAGAATTGTTAACAATTGTAATAACTTTCCAGAAGCAAAGGCTGCAAAACCTGCATTTGTAGGGGATTTCCATAAATTTCAGCCGGAATATATACTATTATTTTAATTTTTTATTCCAAAATACCTAAAAGTATGTTATGCTTTAGTCATAAATTTATTACAAGGTGAGTATGAATGAAGCAGAATGAAAAAAGGCAGACGATACCTTATTCTTGCCTGGTTGATAATGTAAAAGTTTTATTGATTTTTCTTGTGGTGTTTAATCACCTCATCGCCTTTCAGCTTGTAAAGGTGGACATAGTGGTGCGGTATATCTGGTATGCGATTACGATTTTCCATATGCCAGCCTTTATTTTTATTTCCGGATATCTTTCCAAGAAGCCCCAGAGTGCGGTTAAAAATGTGAAGAATCTGCTGATTCCTTACATATTGGGTTATAGCCTGACTTGGTATGCTCAGATTTGGCTGGGAAAATCCGTGGATTACGAGCTTCTCCGCCCATCAGGGACTGTGATGTGGTATGTACTGGCATTATTTGTATACCGTGTCACTATTGAAGCTTTGGGAAAGGTGCGGTTTATTATCCCTGTAAGTATTATATTTGCCCTCTGGGCAGGGACAAGGCCGGAATTTACCACGTATCTTTCCACATCCAGAATTGTGGTGTTTTTCCCGTTCTTTGTAGCAGGATATCTTTGGAAAAGTGAGTACACCCGTGCGGTACGTAATTTCAAAGGGAAGTGGATCCTTATCCCCATAGCAGGTTTTCTGCTGTACGCTGTTCCAAATTATATGATCACCAATGAGATGCCTGTTGATATTTTCCGAGGTAATCACACATATCTGCTCAGCGGGCTTACTGATGAGAATGGTATTGTTATCAGGCTGCTGATGTATTTGATCTCCTATGTGCTGATCCTGGCTTTTCTGGCACTGCTGCCTGACAGGAAGCTGCCTCTTACCTTTATAGGCAGGAATACCATGGGGATTTACTTTTTCCACTATCCGATTATGATAATCATGAATGGACTTTTGATCCTTAAGATTCCGGCGCTTTTGAATGTATGGGCTTTGCTTGGAGTATCGCTGGTCATGATGCTTGTGCTGGGAAGTCCGCCCATAGACTGGCTGTACAGCGGCGTTTTGAATTTACTATCCTTTATCTTGTTTAAGAAGGAGAAGAAGATTCAGGACGAGGGTCTGGAAGATGAGTACGACAGTGATGAGTGGAAGTATGAGATGCACAGAAGGCGTAAGGCTATTGAGGAGCTTGCCGCTACTCTGGATACAGAAGAAAGCAGAGATACAGCAAGTCTTGACAATAAAAGCACGGAAGATCCGAACCTTAAGACGGCGTCAGGCTTGGCTGGCAAGCAGGGCGGGCCATCCTGAGAAGGGGTAGGTACCGGATGAAATAGCTGGGGTACATTAACTGCGGACAGTAGACGCGGGATATTAACAGAAAATAGTAGCCGGGGAGTTTTCCTTCGGCTATTATTTTATTTTCAGCCATAGAATATGATATTAAATTGTATTATACTATGATGTATAGAGGGCAAAAGGTATTTTGCCCCCTGATGTCTAGGGATATTTTATTTTTAAGCAGTTATGAGGAGGGCGGGCAGTGAAAAAGAAATTGGCAGCATGTTTATTGGTTTTGGTACTTGCAGTTATGCCGGGAGTATCCGTGGTTTCCGGTGCAGATACAGGTATGGACTTCGGCAGTGCAGACATGCCTGGTGATGGTGCGGATACAGACAGGGTTGTTGATAATGAACAGAGTTTCCTGCAGGAGCCGGCCGGGGATAGCGGACAGGCGGACGGAGAAATTGACCAGGAAGAGGGAAATCAGGCTGGAGAGAACGAAGGGGATCAGCAGTCCGGGGATGTTTTTGTGCCGGGGCAGGAAGGCACTGGCAGTGAATCAGGTATGTACGGTCCGGATGAGACAGAAACTTTTTACGGAGAATCAGAAGAAAGTGATGAGCTGCTTACCTCAGGAGAGGAAGAGGAGCTTTTTACAGAAGGGGTGGAGGAATTCAGCGATGCCGAGGAGCTTGAGTTATTTTCCAGCGGGGCGGCAGCCAATGCATCAGCGGCAGGAATCACTTCCTGCAAAGGTTACAGTGCAGGTCAGGTACGTGTTACAGTAAAAATTCCTACTCTTGTGAAAAGTAAGGATAAATACTATTATCTCTTCCAGGTTAATCCAAATACCAATAAACTGAGCAAAAAAGTGACTAAGGTGAGAAAGCCGGAGGGAGACAATGCCTCTGTAACCTTCAAGCTTAACACCTCCGGACATCCTGAATATGTGATGTCTAAATATGCTCTGGCAGCAAAGACAAAATCCGGCAGCAGCCTTTCCTCCTATACACGGATCAGCGGAACCAGTTATGTCAGCAGTCCTGAAAAGGCAGCAGCCGATACAAGTGCATATGCAGTTCCGGCGAGCAAAAAAGGACTGCAGACCACCAATATCAGCCAGCTGACAGAGACCAAGAGTAAGACTGCATTTATCAATCTCCCGGTATCCATTCTTATGACAGATAATGCGGAGAGAGTTACTTATACCTATAATGGAAAGACTTACAATTTCAATAAAATCGGCGGATATACCCAGCTTGTACGACAGTGCAACCAAAAGGGAATACAGGTGACGATGCAGATTTTGCTTGACTGGTCTTCCAGTACAAAGAGTCTTACTGCTTCAGGTTCCCAAGGGCCAAGGTCGTCTTACTATGCCTGGAATACTGCCAATGCTGCTTCAAGGCAGAAGATGGAAGCACTTTTTTCTTTTATATCGGAACTTTTCGGCTCTTCGGACTGCTATGTTAGCAACTGGATCCTGGGTAATGAGGTAAATACATACAGCGTGTGGAATTATCCCGGAAACATGTCAAAGACCCAGTACGTAGCCAACTACAGTGAGACCTTCCGCTGTCTTTACAATGCAGTGCGCGGTAAAAAGGCCAGCTCCAAAGTATTTATTTGTCTGGATCATTACTGGAATCACACAGGACAAGGCTATGCGGCCAGGGACATGATGGATTCTTTTGCCAAGAAGGTTAATTCCCTCCAGCCGGGAGTGAACTGGAACCTGGCGTATCATGCTTATCCGTTTCCTTTGACAGATCCAAGGTTCTGGTCCGGCAATAACAGCAACTATCTTACAAATAATTCAAACTCAACTGTGATCAGTCTCAACAACCTGAGTGTGCTCACAAATTATGTTAAGAAAAATTATGGGTCTAAGACAAGGGTGATCCTTTCCGAACAGGGCTTTACCTCCACGAAGGGACAGGACACACAGGCTGCTGCTCTTGCGCTCGGATATTATATAGCTGCATGCAACCCTATGATAGATGCTTTTATCATCCGCAGCTACCAGGATGAAAGCCATGAAGTGGCACAGGGTCTTGCCATGGGGATTAAAGGAAAGAAGGCATTCAAGGTTTTTGTGAACATGGATTCGTCAAAAACCTTGACGTATACAAATTCTTATTTGAAAAAGCAGGTGGGCAGTAAATGGACGGCAAAAGTTCCGGGGTATAATAAGAAAAGGCTTTATAGTATGTATAGGGTGGTTTAGAGAAAAGGAAGGCGCAATTTTCAGACACGCTCCAGGCAGCAGTTGAGGCACATTGGTCTTAGCTGCTGCTTTTTCCTGGAATATACTTTACATGAAATTTGAGAAATGTTATAGTAGTTCCAGCAGACAACGGTGGTCCTGCAGGATGTCTCTGTTGTAGTTTGTTTTTCATATTTATATGTCTTATATGACAATTCTTAAAG